>CAZIAS010000022.1:0-30619 GCA_964536825.1 uncultured Alistipes sp.
GTACTGTGTGCCATACTTTGATGAGTAGAGTTCGACGATGATTTCATCGTTCTCCTCCCAAGCGGTCTTGCCTACATCTTGTGTTCCGATGGCACGGGTCTGTGTACCCTCACCAAAGGCTGGAAAGTTGCCTACCACGAACTGCAAGGTTCCATTACCGGCGGGCTGCAATGCCTCATCCAACTCGTTGCTGCACGATGCTGTTGCTACCACGGCAACAGCCATCAGTATGTATTGAAATATCTTTCTCATTTTCTTTTCCTCCTGTTAGTTTAAGCCTGTTTCAGAATCATTATCCCAACCGCCACTGAACGGATTGCCGATGGTGTTCGTTGTTACTTGCGTGATAGTCACCTTGTTCTTGCCTACCTTGAGGTAGAAGGTGTAGTGGGTGCCGGCCTTAAGAAATGCTTCATTCACAAGTGTGGTCTCAGGATTATCTACCAACTTAACCGTCTTTTCCTCACCGTTCACTTTAAGTGTCAGTAGAGTCCATTCGGTAGGAACAATGATTTCGTTGTTATCGTTCATTTCGCTATTGGTTGCAAGCAATGCGGTATAGGTGTCATTTGTTGTGTCTTCAAATGGTACAACATCTGCAATTCCATTAGAACTAACGCCGGCAAAGACATTATTAGTAATGTCAAAACCGGACGAAGCAAAACCCTTAAAACGTACATCCGTTATTACCGGGGTTTCTTCGTATTCAGTGCCATATTCGATATTTCCAACAGTAACTTTTGCCAATCCGTGAATGAAATGAGCGTTGATAACGGGATTATCAGCCGTAGGAAGAGCTACTTCCCCGGTAGGTATCATCCAATCAAAGTTGAGCAAACCATCGGACTGATCAGAAATCCGATTGTCTATATCCGTCAAATAATCACTATAGTCCAAATAAACAGACTTTTCCCAATAGTTCTTATCAGTATAACCTATGTACATATAGATTTTTTCAAGTCCTTCAAAATTGCTAACCTTTATCGGATTATCGCTGACCCATTCGCCGTTTTGATAGGTGTATTTGTAGAAGCTTGCTTGCGACCCTGCAACTCCTTTTGGTTGAATACCGATGGTCATTATCTGTCCTTCGGTAAAGTTATCATCATTGCCGTCATAGGCTGTGGCACGAGTTGCCAGACGGATTTCCTGTCCGTCTGTGGGCACAATAGGATCATCATCGTGACTGCACGAACTAAAACCCATCAGCAGCATTGGTATTGCCCCAAGTGGAATTAGAAGTCGTTTCATAATATTAGGAAATTAAGTGATTAACAAACAAAAAGAGAGGAGCAACGCACGCGGTTGTTCCTCTCTGTGAGTATATAAGTATGTGATTTACAACGGAATGCCCCCCCCCGTTAAAAACGGTTGCATTTGCCAACGGCGGCGAGGTATGGAGGTTGTTCATCATAATTTTGCTACTTTTGCTATCGCAAATATAGCAAAAATTATAAAATAAGAATTGAAAAATATGATATTATAATCGAAATAATTGACAATTAGTGAAGGATAATTTATGCACGGCGCTTTCCGTAAAAACAGGCAATCGGGTCGAGAAAATCTTTCGACCTTTTATGCCCGTTCGGGCGGTATGATGTAGGGTCTTGACAGACTATTTCAGTAACCCGTTGCTACGGAAACTGAAATCTTCATTTTTAGTGATAATCAGATGGTCGAGCAGGCGGATGTCGAACAGCGACAAAGCCTCTGTCAGGCGCCTTGTGAGGGTCAGGTCCTGACTGCTCGCCTCGGCACTGCCCGATGGGTGGTTGTGAGCCATAATAACTTGTGTTGCAAGCAGTTCGAGCGCGCGTTTGGTTATGAGCCTGAAATCCACGACCGTACCTTGGACTCCTCCCTGGCTCACGCGCTGTCGCTCGATTATGCGGTTGGAATTTGTGAGGTATAATACCCAGCACTCCTCGTGTTTAAGCCCATCGAATAGCGGCCTGAAAATTTTCACGGCATCGTTGCTTGACGATATAGAGGTTACGTTTTCGCTCTGTGAGGCGTTGAGGCGTCGCCCCAACTCGGCTGCTGCAGCTATGCGTCCTGCGCGTTTCAGGCCCACGCCTTCGACCATTCGCAGACGTGAGAGCTCCATATTTCCGAGATTTGCAGCCGACCCGCACTCGGAGATTATACGTTCGCCCAACTCCACGGCGTTGTTGCGCGTGCTGCCGTCATCGACAACAAGCGACAACAACTCGGCGTCGGTCAGTGAACCGACGCCTCGTGTCATAAGTTTGTTGCGAATCGAATCCATCTCGGGGTTGAATTTATGCCGAAATTGCGGAGTCTGCCGTCGATTCCTGTGAAGGAGCGATATCTGCACCGACCTCTGCACTCTTCTTGGGTTTGGAGGTGCGACGACGACGCTTTGGCTTCTCGCTCTTTTCGGTGTCATTGTCGGATTGCTCTGTCTTTGCAGCCTTTGCGCTCTTCTTTGCCTTTTCTGCCTTTTCTGCCACTCCTGACTTTTTCTCCTTTTCGGCTTTGGGAGCATTCTCGATTATATCTTCGGCCTTCGGAGCATTCTCCTCTTTCGGACTCTTCTTTGTCCGCTTCGGCTTTTCGCTCTTCTCGCTCTTCTTTGCCTGTTGGGAGCTCTCGGTTTTATCCGTAGTCGCGGTACTCTCGGCCTTTGGACTCTTCTTTGTCTTGGCAGGCTTTGAGGGGAGCTTCGCCTCTTGTTGCTTTACCTCCGGAACGGGCGAGATTTTATCTAACTTGTCGAGCATCTCGGCGCACTCTTCGTCGCTGATTTCGTGTGAGAGCGAACAAGCGGCATTCTGCTCGGCAACCTTCTTCGAGTCGCCGACTCCGTGACCGACCTCGATGCCGTCAATCAATACCGTCGAGTAGAATGTCGGTGCCGTGCGCGGAGCGTGGGCATCGCTGCGGGTGCGGAATGTGACGTTGTGTCGGTTCTTTTGGCACCATTCGATAAGTCTGCTCTTGAAATCGGTCTCCGATTCCGTTAGCGAGTCAAGACTTAAATGGTTGTAGTATATCTTATTGATAAGCAGTCGATTCACAAAGTCGTAACCTTGGTCGAGGTAGATGGCTCCAATCATCGCCTCGAAGGCGTCGCCGTGGATATGCTTCTGTGTGAAGTTGCCACTCGAATTATAGACTACATACTTGTCGAGTCCTATTCTGTGAGCTATCTCGTTGAGCGATTGGCGCGATACGATTTTTGCACGCAATTGGGTCATAAAACCTTCGTTGCGGTCGGGAAACTCTATGTAGAGATAGTCCGAGGTTACGCTCTCGATTACGGCATCGCCGAGAAACTCCAAGCGCTCGTTGTTGATATGATGACCGCCAATGGACTGCGAGGCGGATTTGTGAATCAGAGCAAGTTTATACAGTTCGATGTTGTGCGGAATAAATCCGAACATATCATCGACAAAACGATAATACTCCTTATCAATGCCGAAGTTGCGCCTGAATGGGCGTATTAAAAAATCAAACATATGATAATGGGTTTAGACTTATAACTTTCGGAATATGACGGTCGAGTTGTGTCCGCCAAAACCGAACGTGTTGCTCATTGCGGTACGCACTTCGCGATGCTGTGCCACGCCGAGCGTGAGATTTAGTTTGGAATCTATTTCGGGGTCGAGCTCCTCGACATTTATCGTCGGAGGAACGACTCCCTTCTCTATTGCGAAGATGCACGCCAATGCCTCGATGGCTGCTGCTGCACCGAGCAGATGGCCCGTCATCGACTTTGTCGAAGAGATATTTACATCATACACAGACTCTCCGAAGAGTTGCTTGACGGCCTTGATTTCGGCAATATCTCCCAGTGGGGTCGATGTGCCGTGGACGTTGATGTAATCAACATCGGCAGGGGTAATCCCTGCATCGTCGAGAGCGTCACGCATAGATTTCAATGCACCGGCACCCTCCGGATGGGGGGCGGTCATATGGTAGGCATCCGCCGACATTCCGCCGCCTGCGAATTCGCAGTAAATCTTTGCTCCTCGTGCCTTGGCGTGCTCATACTCTTCGAGAATGAGAGCCGCCGAACCCTCGCCGACAACAAAACCGTCTCGGTTCTTGTCGAAGGGGCGTGAAGCTGTTGCGGGGTCGTCGTTGCGGGTGGATAGTGCCATCATCGAGTTGAAACCTCCGACACTCGGGATATTAACCATAGCCTCCGAGCCTCCGGCAATCATCACATCTGCACGACCGCAACGAATCTGGTCGAGAGCGGAAATCATACCGTGGTTTGAGGATGCACAAGCCGATGATACACAGAAATTTGGACCTCGGAATCCATACTTTATGGAGATGTATCCCGCTGCGAGGTCGGGAATCATTCGAGGTACAAAAAACGGACTAAACCGCGGGGTTCCGTCCCCCGCGGCATAGTCCATCACTTCGTCGAAGAACGAACCGAGTCCTCCGACACCTGTGCTCCAAATAACTCCCGCACGGTCGGCGTCGCACTCTGCGATGTCAAGACCGGAGTCCTGCATCGCCTCCGCAACGGCAATCATTGCATATTGCGCGTAGCGGTCATATTTGCGAATCTCCTTGCGGTCGAAATATTGAGCCCAGTCGTAATTCTTTATCTCGCAGGCGAATCGGGTTTTGAATTTGTGAGCATCGAAAGCTGTTATCGGAGCTGCGGCGCTTACTCCTTTTTCGAGGTTGGCGAAATACTCCGCCACGCTATTTCCGAGAGGGTTGATTGTACCGATGCCGGTAACAACCACACGACGCTGATTCATAACCTGTTCGCAGTCTGCTAAAAGTCGAAATGATTATTTCGCGTGCTCTTCGAGATAAGCGATAACGTCACCGACAGTTGCAATCTTCTCGGCAGCCTCATCGGGAATCTGAATGTCGAAAGCCTTTTCGAACTCCATAATCAACTCAACAGTGTCGAGTGAATCTGCACCGAGGTGACCGGTAAAGCTTGCTTCGGGAGTTACTTCTGCCTCTTTAACGCCGAGCTTATCTACGATAATCTCAACAACTTTTGCCTGAATTTCTGACATAATTTTCTTTTTTTAGTTAAACATTTATTTGTGTTGGTATAAATAATTGTTCCTATTTTTTCAATCGAATTTTGTGCAAAAATAACACTTTTTTATTATTTTTGGCATAATAACCGCAGAATTTTACCGGTACAATACGATAAAAGATATTTAATGTATTAAAAATCAATAAATTATGAATCTATTACTTATTTCTAATTCAACCAATGCGGGAGAGGAGTATCTCAAATACCCGATTGGTGAGATAGGCTCTTTTTTGAAGGGTGTTGATGAGGTGGTATTTGTCCCTTATGCGGCTGTGACCTTTTCGTATGCTGCGTATGAGGCGAAGGTTCAGGCGCGTTTCAACGAGATAGGCGTCAAGGTGCGTTCGGTTCATCGTTCGAAGAATCCGGCACGTATGATTCGCGAGGCGAAGGCAATCTGTGTCGGCGGAGGCAACACCTTTGCTCTTACGAAGAAGATGCAGGAGCAGGGGCTGATGAGTGCCATCTTGCGCAAAATCAAATCGGGGACTCCCTATGTCGGCTGGTCGGCGGGTAGTAATGTCTGCTGTCCGACGATTTGCACGACTAACGATATGCCCATCGTCGAGCCGCAGTCGTTCAAAGCGGTCGGAGCCGTGAAGTTCCAGATTAACCCCCACTACCTTGATGCCAATCCCGAAGGTCACGCCGGCGAGACTCGCGAGCAGCGTATCGAGGAGTATATCGAGGCAAATCCGCGTCGTTATGTTGTAGGTTTGCGTGAGGGTTGTATGCTTCGCTATGTGGATGGCACGCTCTCGCTTATCGGTAAGCGCCCGATGCGTATCTTCAAGAAGGGGATGCAACCATTCGAAGTGCAGGCGGGGGATGACCTCTCGTTCCTGCAATAGTTCGTAGCAAGCAGTTAATAATAAAAATAGGTATGACAAATGCCGAGACCGGTCGCGAGGGCGAGCGACTTGCCGTCGCTTGGCTCCGTGGTCGTGGTTACATCATTCACGAACTCAATTGGCGCAGTGGACGTTACGAGATAGACATCATCGCATCTCGCGGTGGTGTGTTGCATTTTGTCGAGGTTAAGACGCGGTCGGTTATGGGGTGGAGTTCGCCGGAGCAGGCGATGACTCCCGAGAAGTGCCGGGCTCTGTTGCGAGGTGCGGCATCCTATATCTCTTTGCGCCGTATGCCCCACGATCCGCAGTTCGATCTCATAGCGGTTGATATACTGCCGGATGGGAGTTCCGAGGTGCGATATATCGAGAATGTGATACAAAGAGGCTGGTAATTTTTGCATTTCCGACAAATTATGCTACCTTTGTCGGACTTTATAAACCAAATCGAACAGCGCAAACATTGATGTGGTTGTATAACATAGCCATTAATCTCTACTCCCGATGCATCTCATTGGTGGGTCGTTGGTATCCGAAAGCCCGCCTTTGGAGTGATGGACGTAAGGCTCTTTTTGAGCGTATGCGTTCGGCTATTGGCGAGGGAGAGCGCATAGTGTGGATTCATACGGCGTCGCTTGGCGAGTTCGAGCAGGGACGCCCCGTTATCGAGAAGATTCGCGCACGCTATCCCGAATACAAGATTCTGCTAACCTTCTTTTCTCCTTCGGGATACGAGATTCGCAAGAACTATCAGGGAGCGGATTACATCTTCTATATGCCGGCGGATACGAGGAAGAATGCACGTCGATTCCTCGATATCGTTCGTCCGGAGGTGGCGATATTCGTGAAGTACGAATTTTGGCTCAATATGCTTGCCGAGTTGCGCAAGCGTCAGGTCAAGACCTATATCATCTCGGCTATATTCCGTCGCAATTCGGTATTCTTTAAGTTCTACGGCTCGATGTGGCGCAAAGCTCTGCGTACGTTCCGAACGATTTTTGTTCAGAATGACGATTCGAAGGCGCTGCTTGCCGAGATTGGCTTCGAGAATGTGGTTGTTGCGGGCGACAGTCGTTTCGACCGTGTGGCAGAGATTGCTCGTCAGGCGAAGAAAATCGACCTTATCGATAAATTCCGTGGTGGCAGCCGACTCTTTGTGGCGGGCTCGACGTGGGGACCCGATGAGGATATTCTGCTGCAACTAATCAACGATAACCCCTCCGTGAAATTTATCATTGCGCCGCACGAGATGGAGGAGGTGCGTATCGAGCGTATAATGTCGGAGGCGAAGGGAGGTGCGCTGCGCTATACTCGTTGCACCCCGCTCACGTCGTTCGGTTCGAAGCAGGTGCTTATCCTCGATACGATGGGAATGCTCTCCTCGGTTTATGGTTATGCGTCGTGGTCGTATATCGGCGGAGGTTTCGGCGTCGGTATTCACAATACGCTCGAAGCAGCAACCTTCGGACTTCCCATAGCCTTCGGACCAAACTATCACAAATTCAAGGAGGCTCGCGATCTTGTGACCATCGGGGCGGCGACATCGGTTATCGACTATAAGCAACTTGCGCGTTGGTTTGCCCCGTTGCGTGACAATGAGGTCTTTTTGCGTAAGGTCAGCCGTTCGGCACGTGAATATACTGCCAAAAATCAGGGTGCGACCGATATCTTTCTGCGAGAGATGTTTGAGTAGAACGCTGATTATAATATTTAATCATTTTGGGCTTTGTAGTGATATTTTGTAATAAATATCGCTACTTTTATTACAATTTGTTATTAAATCAAGGGGTTTGAATTTTGCATAAAATCGTAACTTTGTAATTATCACTGCATTGAGGCTTGTTAAGGTTAAAAAAAAATTATAACCTCCGCCGTTTTTTGCCAAAAAATTATTATCTTGCGCCGCTATTTAGTATATTAAAGGAAAAATAACAAACTTTAAATAAAACCGATTATGAAAAACTTATTAACTAAATTATTGATGCTCTTGGCGTTGGGCCTTGTGTCAGTGGGGCTTCCTGCTTGTACCGATGCACCGGAAGAGAACGAAACCTCTGTGAATGCGACAATGAGTGCTCAACTTGTTGGAGAAGTTGATAGCAATTCGGCAAAAGTGCTTTTGACGATGTCGGGCATCTCGGAGTATGCCTATGTGCTGAAAGCTGCTTCGGAGCCGACTCCGATGGCTGTGGTTATCTTTAAGGATGCAACCAAGAGTGGCGCGGTGACAAAGGTTGAGTCTTCCGAAGGCTCGTCGATGATTACGCTGCCCGATTTGGAGTATGAGACCAACTACAAACTCCATATCGCAGCGAAGGTAAATGCCAAGAAGGGTGGTTACTACAAGGATGTTGTTTCGGTTGATTTTACGACCGGCAACTACACCGAAGAGGTAACCGTTGTACGTCTTAATTACGATGGCGCCGATATTCACATCAAGTTCCCCGAGGAGGTTAAGCAGCGTGGCAACAAAATCAAGTGGATGGTAACTTCATATCCTGCTTGGAGAGATTGGAAGCCGTCGTCGGTAAGATATGCAACCGACTCGGAGATGATTCAGCAGAGTGACAATGCTTACCCCGCATTCTTGATACATCGCGATACGACCTTGCGTATTACCGATAAAAATCGAATCTTTACAAGCCCCTATGACGGTTCGGAATCGGAGTACTATGAGTTTATCGCTCCGGGAGAGCCTATGTATATCTCGATTCAGGAGGTTCTTTATACGACCGATGACCAAAACAGCGGTTGGGGAGCCGGTTGGTATGGTTCGCCCTTCCTTTGGGATGAGTTTATGTCGGATTACTATGCTGCTGCGGGTAGTGGCGGAGCTACGCCGTGGAGCCTCGAAACTCGCGCAACGATTCCCAGTGAGGAGGACTATTGGCCCGAAAATTCGTGGCACAAGACTCTTCGTCTGATGTCAAAACAGCCCGACCTTCTCGATGCAACGGTTGCTATCGGAACCAGGGGTTACGATGGCTCGTCGGAGTTGTCGCCGAAGGGTGGATTTATCACATTTACTCCCGAGGAGGGTGTTCAGGGCTATTGTGTTTCGATTATGCCTCGTTCGCTCTACAATCAGACTTTACTTACTTGTCTCGAAGGAAAGAAGGACAGATTCCAGTGGTTTGTGACCTCGTACTATGCGGCACGAAGCGCTCTTGCGATGACTATCGATAGCCCATCGCCTGCGTCGATTGAGCTCGGCGAACTCTTTGTCGATGGTGCTACACCGGGTGGTACGTACGATATTATGGTAACTGCAATGGGTGGCAAGGATAATGGTGTGACAACCGAGATTGACCCGACTCGTCAGTCGTTTGCAACCGCCACAGTCGAGATTCCGAACTACACTCTTCCTGCTCCCGAGATGAAGGTTACTCCTCTCGAATCGGACGATCCGTTCCTCGTGAAGTTTAACGTGAAGTGTACCACTCCCGATACTGCCCCCATCGAGAAGGCGTCGTTTGCTTGCAACTATGCACGTGAATTCAGCCTCTACCTCGGCAAGGCGTATAAATATACCTACTCGGAGTTGATTGCAATGAACACATCGCTTGGTATCTATTTCTCTGATGCAGAGGTTAAGAAGATGAATTCTCCGGAGGGTTGTGACGTTGTCTTTGCGTCGCGTGAGGATGCTTTGTCGGGTCTGGTTGTGAAGGGCTGGAACTATGAGGGTCGTCCGAGCAACCCCGATGCAGAGGGTTCGGAGGCTTATGCCGAGGCTCGTTCGTCGGTTATTCCCGCTGCCGAGCGCGTGGAGTCTGACCTCTTCGAGGATTTGAAGGGCGAATGGACTGCAACCACGACACTCCATAAGGTACAGTTGAACTACATCCTCGACGAGGAGAAGGGCGATGGCTCTTACCTCAAAGATGAGGATGGTAACTACATAATGGATACCGTCCGCATCCAGACAGAGGCTCGCTCAAAGGTTGTTATCGGCGAGATTCCGCAACCCGAGGAGCTTACACAGGCTGTTTATGACCTCTATAAGGGCTTTACGAAGGCACAGGTTGATGCGATGTACGAGGAGTTCAAGGATTTTGTAGATCACAATAACACCAAGGAGCGCAACCAGAACCGTCTGCTCTGTCTTGGTCTTGACTTCGATGAGTTGGAGGTGTCGTATCCCGATATCCTCAATACGCAGTCGGCTTGGGATCTCTTCGTATCTCCGACCTACTCGTCGTCGTCGGTTGAGGACATCTTCTACGACTTCGGTGTGAAGTGGCATCTCCAAATCGCCAAGGATGGCAGTGTCTTCGTTCCTGTCAATATGAACCGTATCCTGCCTGCATCGAACTGGAAGGGCGCAGAGGTTCATCTCTTCGGCTATGACCCCGATAGCAATCAGGCGCTGATGGCTCCATCATCCGATAGCAATGACGCTTCGACCTGGCCCAACCTGCCCGTTGAGGTATCGGAGGACAAGAATACTCTTACCGTGAAGCCCTATATCTACAACGGTACGACCGAAGAGGGCGAGGAATTTACGTTGCCGTTCTACCCGAACTTCATCATCAACACCAACTCGATATATGAATTTCTCCCGATGTCGGGTAAGATTAAGGGCGATATCGTCCTGACCCGCGGTTGGACCGAGCAGACCGAGTCGGAGGAGACTGTCACAACAAGTGTAGGCGTTGATGCGGCTGCTACCCGTGCGATGAAGAGCAGTGTAGCTCCCGTGAAGTCGGCAAATGGTGCGAAGTATGTGAAGATGAACATCAAGAGCCGCACCAATTTCGATGCTCGTGCTGCGCTGGTAAAGCCTTCGGCTACGGAGTTTACCCAAATTAAGGTGACGAAGCCTATCGATGTTGAGGCGCTTCTCTCGGGTGAGGGTAAATAATAACTGAATTTCAACACAAAGAGGAGACCTCCGAAAGAGGCTCCTCCTTGTGGCTTGATAAACCAAACGGTTAAAACGAGGAAAAATGAAAAAGATATTGACTCTGCTCTGCCTGCTTATGGGTGCAACGACACTCTTTGCGCAGCAGTTACCCGATGTAAAGGTTGAGGATATCGACGGCAAGATAGTTTCGGTTCGTTCGCTCGTTAAGGGCAAGCCGATGATTATCTCATATTGGTCGATTGCCTGCAAGCCCTGTATTCAGGAGTTGAACGCCATCAACGATGCGTTGGAGGATTGGCGTAAGGAGGCGGACTTTACGGTGGTTGCCGTTTCGACCGACGATGCCCGCTTGAAGGCTCCGGCAAAGAATATGGCAATCTCGCGCGGTTGGGAGTTTGTCTGTCTGTTTGACGACAAGCAGACCTTGCGTCGTGCGATGAACGTGACGCTGACTCCGCAGGCTTTTGTGGTTGATGGCAATGGAAATATTGTCTATTCGCACTCCGGATATACTCCGGGTAGCGAGGAGGAGCTCTTCGAGAAGATTCTTGAATTGAAGAAAAAGTAGGCAGAGATGAAGCGTTTAATTCTGATATTCGTCGCTATGGCTGTGGCCGCTACCGCAGTGGCGCAGAAGCGTATCGGTAACGGACAGGTGGCGGGCAGCTTCGAATCGTCGTCGATATATTATATGAACGACAAGGCCCTCTCGGATGCTCCGGAGGATAGATTCGGTTCGAATAACTACCTGAAAGTCGATTACTCGAATGGTCGCTTCTCGGCGGGTTTGCAGGCAAATGCCTTCCTCCCCGTATTGCAGGGCTACGACGACTTTACCGACGGATATAAGTTCTATCTCGCGTCGAAGTATATCCAGTGGACCGACAAGAATTTCGAGATTTTGGTCGGCGACATCTTCGACCAATATGGTAATGGCCTTATTTACCGCTCGTTTGAGGACCGCCAGCTCGGCTTCAACAACTCGATTGAGGGTGTGCGTGGTGTCTATAACTTCGGCCGTTACGTGTCGTTGAAGGGTATGTACGGACGTCCGCGCCTTTACACCGACTATGCCAAGTCGTGGGTACGCGGTGCCGACCTTGTGGTCTCGCTTGCCGATATCTGCGGTATTCAGGAGAATGTGGTACTCTCGTTGGAGGGTAGTTACGTCAATCGTTTCCAGAAACTCAATCTCGAAAAGGACTACAAGATGATATTCGAAGATGCCGGGATGGACAAGACCAATCTCAATATGTACTCGGGTCGTCTGAACTTTGGCTGGAACGGATTGACGCTCCGTGGCGAGTATGTTCACAAGAGTAAGGACCTCGCGCCCAATGCTTCGAAGGCAGTAGGCGGTTCGGCAATTCTTGGCGAGGCGGGTTATAGTTATGGTGGTTTCAGTGTGATGGCAACCTATCGCCAGTTGGAGAATATGCTTACTCGTTCGTCGCTCTACGACAACGGTATGGCTAACTCGATAAACTATCTGCCGGCACTTACACGTCAATATACCTATATGCTTGCCAATCTGAACCCCTATCAGGTCAATGCGACCGGCGAGATGGGTGGTCAGGCGGATGTATGCTACTCGTTGCGCAGCAAGGAGAATCGCTACCGCTATTGGAACTTCCACGTCAATTTCTCGACCTTCTATACTCTTCGTGCGTCGCAGACCGATGACGGTTCGCGCAGATTGCTGTGGCGTGATATCAATATCGACGTTGAGCGTCAGTGGAGTAAAAAGTTGAAGACCATCTTGCTCTACTCGCGTCAGGAGAAGAATATGTCGATTACCGGATTCCAAAACAAGCCGGTGGCAGCGAATATCTTTGTCGGAGATGTGACCTACAAGTTCAACCGCAAGATGTCGTTGCGCGTCGAGTTGCAATACCTTTATGCCGACCGCCACGAGGGTAAGTACGACTACGAGGGCGATTGGGTAGCAGGACTCGTGGAGTTCAGCCTGGCTCCGCGTTGGAGTTTCTTCGTGCAGGATATGTATAATATCGACAAGACGAAGATTAACTATTACAGCGGAGGTTTCAGCTATACCTACAACCGTACGCGCGTTCAGTTGAGCTATGGCCGCAACCGCGCAGGTTATGTCTGCTCGGGTGGCGTCTGCCGCTACTCGCCGGCAGACACGGGTGTCAATCTGATGCTGACCTCGTCATTCTAACGAATTATAAACCAATAAAGATTATAGAGATGAAAAATTTGAAGTTTTTGGCAATGTTCTTCGTCGCAGCACTTGCTTTCGTTGCTTGCGAATCGTCGGGTAACGAAGATGAGGGCGACGGAGTGTTCAGACTTTCCGTATCGCCGAAGATGATTTTGGCAGATGGCGAGCACGCAGCGGTCTTTGATGCGCGTGTAGGCAACAAGAAGGTTACCAATGGTGTGATATTCTTTGATACCGACAATAACGAGGTGTCGATGCCCGGTATGAAATTTACGACCACTACTCCCGGAACTTATACCTTCTGGGCTATGTATGGCGACCAATTCTCGGAGGAGGTAACCATTACGGCTGTCGAGGAGTTGCCCGCTGCCGGTGACCTTCCGGAGGACCCCAATCCCGGAAGCACTTCGTTCGAGCGCAAGGTTATGCTTATCAAATTTACGGGTACGGGATGTGGATGGTGTCCCCAAATGACAGATAGACTCCACAGTATGCCTGCTGCTCTGTCGAAGAAGTGTGTCTTGACCGAGGCGCATTGTTATAATGAAGATGACCCGATGTATCTGTGGAGTGCAGCTCTGCATAATACAATGGCAGTTGGTGGTTTCCCGACGTTGGGTGTTGATTTCCATTCGACAACCGCTGCGTATAGCTCGCAAGGCCTGGTAAATAGCTTGGTACAGGATGCTGTTGATCGCGAGGATGCAAAGGCAGGTATTGCGGTTTGTGCATCGTACAATAGCGTAACCCGAATGGTTGCTATCAAGGCAGAGGTTAAGGCGGCAGTTACCGCTAACTACCGAATTGGTGCGTGGTTGCTTGAAGATGGAATCAGTGCAACACAAAGCAACAACGGCGGTACCATTGGTTCTGATTACGATACTCACAACAACGCTGTACGCATTGCTGATAGCAAGGTTACCAATAGCGACTATACCGGCTACTATCTTGGCGAAATCCAGGCTGGCGAGAAGATGCAGTTTGAGTTTAATCCGTTGAAGATGGAAGTCGAAGAGTCGTGGAATGCCGATAACTGCCACGTGGTTGTATTTATCACGACCGAGAGCAGCGAACCGAACGAGTTGGGTCAGACCTGGTTCGTGAACAACGTGGTTGATTGCCAGCTCAACGGAACTGTGGCTTATCAGTATAAATAGTCTTTTGGGGGCTCTGTGCCCCCGAAAGGTCTAAATCAGGTAATGATGCAAAAAGTGGCGCTTGGGTAAAAGGATAAGTGCTTGTAGATTTGCAAATTACAGCGATGGTTTATAGATTAGTAGAAATCATTTTCTACTAATCTATATTTTTTCTGACCCCCTCGGCCCCCCCCTAAAACAAGGGGAGAGTTGTTAAATAGCTATAAATAAATCAAAAAAAACTCCTCCCCTGTTTTAGGGGAGGTGGTTGCAGACCGGAGGGGTCCGTAAAGAATAAGCGCCTGTTTTGCGTTATTCCCTCTATTGCAAATTGTTGCTACTTGAAAATATCATTCAGCACCGCTGCTAAACGATAGCCGGCATTGCGAATCTGCCCCTCGGTATATTTGAGGTGGTCGCGAACGTATTTGCTGGTAACGACGTCGCCCTCCTTCACTTCGAGCGTAAAGCGGCTGTTGCGGGCGTTCTCCTCGGCCCAATCATAGACGTTGCCTGCGCTGATGGCTGCAATCTCCTTCTTGTTGCAGCGGTCGAGAAGGTATGCCATATCGGAGAATCCCCACGGACGATGAGTGACAAGGCTCGGAGTGTCCCACAAGGCGTGAGCCTTAATCTCTTGTTTGTTGAAGGTAATCATATAGCCTCCGGATGTCGGCTCGTCTTCGTAGCGCACGTGGCGCGGGCAGTGGATGTCGCCGACTAAATGGACGATAAAGGCAATCGAAACAAGTCGTGCCGAGTCGGTCATCGTTTTATGCTCTTTTTTAACTTTGTCGATAAGCGTGGCGAGACGACCTACGCAGTTTTTGACATAGAGATCGCCCTTGCGTTCTCCGTGGAAGAGAGAACCGTCGGCATTTGCCTGAAACGAGTGCCCCCAAACCGTTATGCGCGGCGAGTTCGAAGGCTCGAAGCCGACGTCGATGAGATGCTCCTGACGATAGTCGTCGGGGTAGGAGGCATAGGCAATAATGGATTCTCCGTTGAGGTACTCCGAGATTGTGCGTGCCGCCTTCTTCGAGAGGTGGTTTTCCGCAATTTGGGCGATGGAGGCGTGTCCGACGCGTCCCCAACCAAATGCACTGCCGGATGTCAAAACTGCAAGCAGACAGAGTGTTAATAGACGTTTCATAGAGTTTGTTTGATTAGAATATTTGGTTTTGTAATACAAAGTTAAGAAAAATCAAACAAAAAATCAAACTGTATAATGTATAGAATAAAGTAATGGTGTCGCAACCTATTGGTCGCGACACCATTACTTCATTAGCGGAGAACTACTTGCCCATCTTCTTGTTCTCGGGCTTTACGGTACTCTTGCCGGTTGTGGTACTGCTCTTTGCCTTGCTCTTCTCGGTGGAGCAGCCCGTCATCGTCGATTTACATCCGCTTTTGTGCTCGGCGGTCTTGGTGTGTGACTCTTTCATAACTCTAATTTTTTGTAATTAACACTCTGCACTGACGGTCGTGTCGCTACGCAAGGTTGCTGTGGAATCGGCTACCCGCTGCGGCGAACCGCAATGCAATCAGAGCTAATGCAAAAGTCGTACCTTGGCGTTGCTAACTTACAATCTGCTTTTCGAATTTATAGCCGAGTTGTTTCAGTCGGAGTGCGGCACCTATGCGGAACATTACGCGCGTGGTGCGGGCAAAGATGTAGAATGCCTTGGTCGTCTGTGCCTCGGTATCCTCGCGACGGATAATATTCATCGCCGTATGGGCGCAACTGCGCATAATATTCTCGATACTCTCTGCCTCGGGCGAGTCGAGCGTGATGCCGAGGATGTCGCGTACGATATGTTCATCCATATCGTCAAACCCACGCTTGCCGTGCAGGCTCTCATAGGGCACCGAGGAGTAGCGTTCCCAATCGAGGTCCCACCACTGCGCCACAGCCATACCGATATACCCGGCCCACGCAATCGCTGCCGCGGGAAAGGTGTTTATCTGGCTCACCGAGTCCGCCATATAGGAGGGGGCGTACTCTTTCCAGCGAGCATCGATATCCTCGGATGCGAGTAGCGTGCCGTCGAGCATTTTGTGCGAGGTGCAGAGTTTGAGCAGCTCGATTTGAAGATTCTGCTCGAAGGTGTCGAAATATTCTATCTGTTCCTTTTCCATAGTGTCGGTTTATTTCTGCCGACAAAGATAGAAAAAATACCCCAAAACCTACGTTTTGTATTGCAGTAGTGCCTTAATTTATTTTAGGGCTTTGTATCTTTCAAAAGAATTTTGTATATTGCAAACGAGAGCCCTAAATGTCTGTGCATTATGAGAAAGCTTGTGATTTTGTGCAGCGCAGCCGTGATAATGGTTGCCTGCAATCAGCCCGTGTTTGAGGAGGGCGATACTACTACATTGCACTTATACACTGCGGTGCCAAGCGATAAAGTCTTACCCACAGGTATTCCGTACACGATTTTGGAGGAGTTGTATATAATCATATGTATGAATTTGAAACTTATTGGATGACCCCTGATATGGGCTATAATTATCAAGCGTGGCAAACAAGCACTCAACCCAATTATACGCCTATTTTTATCGATTTGATAGATAATTTTAATCAAAATGAGTATTATCAAGCAAAATTAAATAAACCGCCGGCGGTTGATGGAACTAATGCGTATAATCCCAATCTGCCTCCTCTACCTAGTGCCTATCCAATTGATCGAATCAACAATATGCCACCGTCGTTAGTGGAAAACATCGTTTTTAATAATACGTCAATAGCGGGTATAAAAGCGGATTTGGTGCAGTATGCCCAAGATAATCCCACAGAGGCGGCAGAGTACAATTTAACAGAACGTAATATTAACCAATTATTCTATTACTATGGCTATTAGGAAGATATTGATACTGATGCTGTCGATGATAGTTCTTTGTTCTTGTTCTATTGATGTGGACTACATGTATTATGGTTTTACCTTGGAGAATAAAACAGGTCGTACCGTGACAGTTGTCTGGGATGTAAATAGAGATTGTGCAGATACGTTTGTATTGTCGAGTAAAGGAAGTTTTACTACGAGTTATGATCGATATCCGCCAGTAATAATAAATTCTGCAACAATTACTTTTGAGGATGGTAAAGTGTTACAGTATTCATCACAGGATGAAGGTCGCTCTTTATGCAATTCAAAGTATTATGAATGGAATGATTTGTATTGTGGTTCCAACATCGAAACACATATGTACACCTTAACCGAAGAGGACTACGCCTTGGCTGTGATGCCGAGCGAGGAGTAGTTGCCGATTTACAAGTTAATTATTAAGCCTGTCCGACCTTTTGTGATTGGACGGGCTTTGTTTTGTATGGCAACCACGCAGAGAGTCTCGATACTGATGGTTGCGCCTTTTGTTTTGATGCCGATGCCCCGTTGAGTCGGGTGGAGTGATGCGGACATAGGTCGTATCAACCTCCTGAATCGGGGGCTGGGCAACGGGGATAATTGTGGTGGTGGGTACGCCTGCACCGTTCCCGACCGTGACGTTCATCACGGTCGAGTCGGGCTGTTGCGCGGGAGACTTCGCGACGAGAAGCACCGCACCTAAAAGTATTGGCAGATATTTCATTGCGAGATTTTACGGATGGCATTTATATACGAAATCACCCCCCGATGTAATTTTGTACCGTTTTTCGGAGCCGAAGGCGACCGAGTCCCCTCCCGAGGAGGGGATTTAGGGGAGGGTCAGACTTGCAAACGCGGCGTGTCGCCGCGAGCAACGACATTCGTCTGCGGTAAAAGATTGATGTAGTGTAATTATGTATATAAGCATCTTACTGAATTATAACAATCCTAAAACACGGACCCTCTGGCTTACAGCCACCTCCCCTAAAACAGGGGAGGAGTTTTTAATTCTTAATTTAGCCAATGGCTAATGGACAATGGCCCCAAAAAGGAGGGAACTGTAAAAAACTACACTAAACCATATAAGCACTAATTTTAATATAGAGCCGTTAAGGTTCCGCTATATTGCACCGAGTTGTACCACGGCGACGAGATTGTCAGCGTGCCACCTCCATTTGCCGAGATGATTTCGAGCGAGAAGGTGTAGCTCGATGCCGAGTAGAGCGATGAGTTGAACGATACGTTCCAGCCGTGAGCCGTCTGTTCGAGAAGAAGGTCCGAAACGTTGGGAATCGTATAGTTCAGCACCGTGTAGTAGTAGGGAGGGGTGTAACCCTTGATATATGGCAGGCAGACATCCACCGTGGTGTCCCACAACGCGAGGTCGAAGTTGGGATTTGTGATAATCTGCATCGAACCGGCAGGTTGCTGCTGCATTGTCTGCGGGTTGAATTGGAAGTTGCGCGACATTACCAGCGAGTCGATATAGTGAGTGTATTCGGCTATGCGCTGCGCACGGCGTTGCTGGCGGGCTTCGCGTCTTTCGTTGCGCAGTTCGTGTCGGTAGTCGCTCTTTGATAACTCCTCGGATGAGTATTTAACCTCGTTTTGAGGATTCGTCGGGGTGTTGGAGTGCGACCTTGCCGCACGTTGGGACTGCCCGATAAGCGCACCGCCACTTATCGCGACCGCAGCCAACAAGAAGATTACTCTTTTCATAACTCGAAAGATTTTTGGTTGATTTCGAATCTGCAAAGAGCAAATCGTATGCCTAACTAATTGCCGATAATCGATTTTAAGAACTCTCCCGTGTAGCTCTTTTCGCAGGCTGCAATCTCGGCAGGTGTGCCCGTAGCGACTATCTCGCCACCGTTCTCGCCACCCTCGGGTCCGATGTCGATAATATGGTCGGCAACCTTGATTACGTCGAGATTATGCTCGATGACGATAGCCGTATTGCCCCTCTCGACCAACTTCGAGATAACATCGAGCAGCTGGCGGATATCCTCGAAGTGGAGTCCTGTGGTCGGCTCGTCGAGGATGTAGAGCGTACGACCTGTATCGCGTTTCGAGAGCTCGCTCGACAACTTTATACGCTGGCTCTCGCCTCCCGATAGCGTGGTGCAGGGCTGACCGAGGGTAAGATAGCCGAGTCCGACCTCCTGAATCGCACGCAGCTTGCTGTATATGTTGGGGATATTCTCGAAGAATTCGACAGCCATATTGACCGTCATATTCAATACATCGTTGATGCTTTTTCCCTTGTACTTCACTTCGAGAGTTTCGCGGTTGTAGCGGTTGCCACCGCACGCCTTACACTTGACATAGACGTCGGGCAGGAAGTTCATCTCGATAGTCTGCACACCTGCTCCGCGGCACTCCTCGCAGCGACCTCCCTTCACGTTGAACGAGAACCTTCCTGCCTTGAAGCCTCGAATCTGGGCATCGGGCGTGGCCTCGAAGAGTTTGCGGATATCGCCAAAGACATTCGAATAGGTTGCCGGATTGCTTCGCGGAGTACGACCGATGGGCGACTGATCGACTACGACGAGTTTGTCGATATGTTCCAACCCTTCAACTTCGTCGTAGGGTAGAGGTCTGTCGAGTGAGCGGTAGAGGCGCTGACTCAAAATTGGTCGCAGCGTTTCGTTTACGAGGGTCGATTTGCCCGAGCCGCTGACACCCGTAACACATATAAGTTTTCCGAGAGGGAATTCGGCTGTGATATTTTTAAGGTTATTGCCCCTTGCGCCACGGATGATGATGCTCTTTCCGTTGCCGGTACGCAACTCCTTGGGAATCTCGATGCGTCGCTTACCCGAGAGATAGTCGGCGGTAATCGAGCCCGAGGCGACAACGTCGTCAATCGTTCCGGCTGCCATAATATGACCACCCTTGCGACCTGCCGCAGGGCCTACATCGACGATAAAGTCGGCAGCTCGCATCATATCTTCGTCGTGCTCCACGACGATTACCGAGTTGCCCGCATCGCGCAGATTTTGCAAACTGCCGATAAGGCGACGGTTGTCGCGTTGGTGGAGTCCGATGCTCGGCTCGTCGAGAATGTAGAGAACATTGACGAGTTTTGAACCAATCTGTGTGGCAAGACGTATGCGCTGTGCCTCTCCGCCCGAGAGCGAGCGTGATGCGCGACTCAACGAGAGATAGCCAAGTCCGACCTCGACCAAAAAGTGCAGTCGTTCGCGAATCTCTTTGATAATCTCTTGCGCGATTTTGCGCTCCTTTGTGCTCATCTGCTCTTCAACGGTTGCTATCCACTCCGCAAAGCGCGTAATCGACATTGCCGAGACCTCGGCTATATTCTTGCCGGCAATGCGGAAGTGCAGCGCCTCCTTTTTGAGGCGTGTGCCAACACACTCCGAACAGGGCTTATAGACCAGGAACTGTTCGCGCCACTTCTCGCCGCGCTTCGAATTCTCGTCGTCGGTACGATAGAGATATTCGGCTATGCCCTCCCACGTCACAAGTCGGCGTCCACCGCCCGAGTAGGTAAATGCCGAGGTGTCGATGGTCATCGGCTCCGAGTCGCCATAGAGAATGGCATTCAGACCCTCATCCGAAATGCCCTCTATTGGGTCGTCAATGGTAAAATCGTGGCGACGTCCCAATGTTTCGAGTATGGCGAAAAGTTGATTGTTGCGGTAGGCTCCGAGTGGCTCGACGGCGCCTTCGCGTAACGAGAGTTTTGGCTCGGGGATAATCTTCTTGATATCGAACACAGCCTCCTCTCCCAGACCGCTGCACCGCGGGCAGGCTCCTTTCGGAGAGTTGAACGAGAAGGTATGGGGTGCCGGCTCCTCGAAGGCTACGCCCGTGGTGGGGCACATCAGATTGCGCGAGTAGTAGCGCAACCCATCCGCCTCGTAGTCGTAGAGAGCCATCGTGCCCTTGCCCTGACGCATAGACTCTTTGAGCGAGGTCATCAGTCGCTCCCGCATATCTTCGCTGATGCGTAGGCGGTCGATTACAAGGTCGATGTTGTGGATTTTATATCGGTCGAGCTTCTCTCCGGGGCCAAACTCGCGAATCACACCATCGATACGGGCATAGATATAGCCCTTCTTGGCCAATGACTCGAAGAGTTCGCGGTAGTGACCCTTGCGCCCCTGAACTATGGGTGCCAACAGAGCCACCTTACGCCCGTCGAATCCGCTGATTATAAGGTCGCAAATCTGCTCGTCGGAGTAGTGGACCATCTCCTCGCCGGTTATGGGCGAGTAGGCTCGCGAAGCGCGCGCGTAGAGCAGGCGGAGAAAGTCGTTTATCTCGGTTACGGTGCCCACGGTCGAGCGTGGATTCTTGTTGGTGGTCTTCTGTTCGATGGCAACCACCGGACTCAACCCCGTGATTTTATCGACGTCGGGTCGCTCCATCGTGCCGACAAATTGTCGGGCATAGGTCGAGAGCGTCTCCATATAGCGACGCTGTCCCTCGGCATAAATGGTATCGAACGCCAACGACGACTTACCCGAGCCCGAAAGCCCCGTCACAACAACCAATTTGTCGCGCGGAATTTCGAGGTCGATATTTTTGAGGTTGTGAACCCTTGCACCGAGTATTTTAATCTTGTCATCCATAGAGCGAGGCAAAGATACAAAAATCCTACCTGCAAACCGTCATCATCGACGAAAATATGCTCTGCAACGAGATGATGCCGACCAAGTCAGCGAAGCATACCAGGATAATAATGGTCGTAAATATCTTGACAAAGCGACCGCCTAGATGTACGCAGTAGTGTGACGCAAACCACGCTCCAATCATATTTCCTGCACCGTGAATCAATCCAAACCAATAGTCCACCTGATCGTTAATCATAAATACCGCCATCGAGAAGGGCATAGCGACACAGAGGACAATTCCTTTAAGAACATTGGCAGTTATGATGTCGAGTTTCATCGACCAGAGCGAGATGGCCAAAATCAGATAGCCCAGGCCGATGTAGATATATCCGCCATAAAAACCGATAAGCAAGAACCAAAAGTAGTGCATCGGCTTAATCTCCATCGACTGTGCGGGGTGGAATTTTTTGTGGTTGTCGAAAATCATATAGAGCAGAATCACGAACAACACCACTCCAAAGCAGATGCGGAAAATCGTGTCATTGATATGTGTGGCAAGCAGCGAACCTCCGATATTGCCGATAATTACCGGTACAGCGAGCAGCAGGCCGCTTTTGACATCAAGCATACGCTTACGGATAAATGTTATTGTTGCTGCCAGGTTCTGCATAACAACGGCGATGCGGTTGGTTCCGTTGGCCACCGTAATCGGCAGACCGAGAACCATAAAGACAGTCATCGTAATAACCGAGCCTCCGCCGGCAAGAGTGTTGATTATGCCGACCACAATGCCCGAAATGAGCAGCATTAGTATTATATCGTAGGTCATTTTCTTGCAGAAAAATTGATAATTGACAATTGACAGTTGATAATTAGCGTAATTTTAGTTGAAATTCGTCAGAATCTCTTAAAGCCGGAAATTTTTCTCGAAATGCCGACAACTCTTCGGTATCGAACTCTGCCGTCAGAAGGCCCTCCTCGTCGCCAATCTCTGCGAGTGTTTCGCCCCCGAATCCGACAATGGCCGAATCGCCCACATACCGTGTTGCAGGGTCGCTGCCCGTGCGATTGGCTCCGATGACGTATGCCTCATTCTCGATGGCTCTGGCTCGTAGCAGGGTCTGCCACGCATTGCGCCTCGATGCCGGCCACGATGCCGGATAGAGTATCACGTCGTAGTCCCCTCGGTTGCGACTCCAAACCGGAAAACGCAGGTCGTAGCAGGTCAGCAGCAGCCAGCGCAAACCCCCATATTCGACAACGACTCTCTCCCGGCCGGCAGTAAGGTATTGCGCCTCCCCGCCAATGGAGAAGAGGTGCCGCTTGTCGGAGTGGATAATCTCGCCCGAGGGCTTTGCAAAAAGTGCACGGTTGTAAAACCTGCCCTGCTCCTCGATAATCGCCGTGCCGACAATCGCGCGACCGTACTTCGCGGCCACGGAGCGCATCCACCCGACAATCTCTCCACTCATCCCCTGTGCAATCGCAGTCGAATCTGTCACAAAACCCGTGGCAAACATCTCGGGCAAAACGACGATATCTCCCTCGGCACGAGCGATAAAGCTCTCGGCACGAGCGAGATTGGCAGCAGTCTGACACCACTCCATATCGAATTGGCAGAGTGTTACACGAAGTTTCATAGTAACAAATATACACAAATAATTCTAAAATCTGTGAATAGTTTTGTACTTTTGTCCCGATAAAACATATTTTGTATGAAGGTTGGTCAGATTCAGAAGCTAAAAGTGGCGCGTATTTCGGACTATGGATTGTACCTCGTGGATGAGGAGCAGAACGAGGTGCTGTTGCCTAATCGATATGTGTCGCTCTCGGATCGCGAGGGTGACGAAAAGGAGGTCTTCGTCTATCACGACTCGGAGGACCGTTTGGTCGCCACAACCGAAACCCCGACAATCAAGGCGGGTGAGGTGGCCTATCTGAAAGTGGTCGATAAGTCTGTTCACGGAGCATTTCTCGATTGGGGACTCACGGGCAAGGACCTTTTCCTGCCCAACCGCAACCAGCAGGGCGGAATCATCGTCGGCCGCAGCTATTTGGTGTGGCTCTACGTCGATAATATTACGGGTCGCTGCGTTGCCACCAACAAGTTCAAGGCCTTTGTCGATAACGATATCATCAGCGTCAAACCTCGTCAGGAGGTCGATATTATCGTAGCCTCCGAGAGCCCGATAGGCTACCGTGTGATTATCAACAATCGCCATTGGGGAATGATTTACAAGAATCAGATTTTCCGTCAGGTGGCCGTAGGCGACAAGATGAAGGCTTATATCCGTCGCATCACGGACGATAATCGTATCGACGTAAGCCTTCAACAGGAGGGCTATGCCGAGGTGCAGAACTCGGCCGAAAAACTGCTCGAGTTGGTGCGTGCCAATCGCGGATTCCTGCCGTTGAACGACGCGAGTGCTCCCGAGGCGGTTATGGCGGCTACGCAGATGAGCAAAAAGGTATTCAAACGCTCGCTCGGTGTGCTGCTTAAACGCGGCGATGTGGAGGCTGATGACGAGGGTATCAGAGCAAAATAACCTATTATGGCAAAGATTACTACTGCCGAGCGGGTCTCGCGAGAACAGTCCGATAATTACGTCTTTCAGCGTTCACTGCTGGCGTACCACAAGGCTGCCGAGATTATCGAAGGAGATGTCCTCGAAATCGGTACCGGAGATGGCTATGGAGCCGAGGTGCTGGCTCCCCGCGCTACGCGATTTATAACCCTCGATAAGAGTACGCCCGAAAATCTGTATCAGGATGCAAATGTAGAGTTTGTGGAGGCCGCTGTGCCACCAATCCCCGCCGAGAACAACTCCTTCGATTATGTGGTGTCGTTTCAGGTTATCGAGCATATTAAGCGCGACTTCGAATTTGTGCGCGAGGTCCATCGAGTGCTGAAACCCGGGGGTAAGTTTATCGTTACAACCCCCAACGCCCCGATGTCGCTAACCCGCAATCCGTGGCATATTCGCGAGTATCGCTCCGAGGAGCTTACCAATATGCTCGAATGTCACTTCTCGACGGTTGAAGCCTTTGGAGTCTTCGGTAACGAGAAGGTTATGGAGTATTACGAGAAGAATCGTCGCAGTGTTCGCAAGATTACTCGTTTCGATGTATTGAATCTGCAATATCATCTGCCACGTTTTATGTTGCAACTGCCCTACGATTTGCTCAATCGACTTAACCGTCGTCTTCTTCTCAAAAAGAATCGTGAGCTGACCACCTCTATATCGATGGATGATTATTTTGTGGCGCCCTTTGCTCCTGATTGTTTTGATCTGTTTTATATAGCTACCAAACAGGGATAAAATCGGCTCTGTGGGCGATTTTGGCGTTACGCAGCGTTGTTGCCGATGGTCACATACGCATAGTATGCTCCCACCGACCCCACCACTGCAAGCCTATGCAACTTTAAGCGATATTCCCTGCTCGGCAGAGTGCTCCACAATCACGGTGTCGCCCGTATGCAGGACTCCGTCGATTATCAGAGTCGAGAGCGGCTCTTCGACCTCGCCGGTCACTGTTCGTTTAAGAGAGCGAGCCCCATACTTATCATCATAACCCTTTGCTGCAAGAGCCCGTTTCGCCTCGGTGGTGATGTGCAGCGAATAGCCCAAACGCTCTGCACGTGCCGATATCGACTGCAACTCCAACTCCACAATCTGCTCAATATCTGCCATCTCCAACGTGCGGAAGATGATGATGTCATCCACACGATTGAGAAACTCGGGTGCAAAGGTGCGCTCCAAGGCTTTGCGATAGTTGCTTTCGGGCTCCGCCTGTGCGAGTTGTTCGTTAATCGATGTGGAATAACCGACGCGGGTCGGGCGCGAACTCTCTTCGCGGGAGCCTGCATTCGAGGTCATTATGATTATGGCGTTACGGAAATCGGCACGTCGTCCCGAGCCGTCGGTCAGATGACCCTCGTCGAATATCTGCAACATCGCGTTAAAAATATCGGGATGAGCCTTCTCGATTTCGTCAAAGAGTATTACCGAGTAGGGGTGGTGGCGCACTGCTTCGGTAAGTTGTCCGCCCTCGCCATAACCCACATACCCCGGCGGCGAGCCGATGAGTCGTGCGATGTTATGTTTTTCGCCATACTCCGACATATCGAAACGCAAGAATCCACGATTCTCATCAAAGAGTAGGCGCGACAACTCCTTTGCCAACAGAGTCTTACCGACGCCCGTAGGCCCGACAAAGAGAAAGACGCCGACAGGGCGGTTTTTGTCTTTCAGCCCGGCTCGCGAACGTCGTATCGAGCCCGCCACGCGCTCCACGGCCTTGCTCTGACCGATGATGCGGGTCGAGAGTTCGTGATGAAGGTCCCTGATAAGTTCCAACTCGTCGCCGGCAATGCGCTCGATGGGAATACCCGTCATTGAGGTAATAACCTTGGCTATATCCTCGGCTCCCACCTCTGTCGGGTTGGCCGCAAGTGAGCGGTGCCACTCTGCACGGCTCTCGCCAAGCTTCGAGCGCAGGGCTATCTCTCGCAGTCGAGCAGATGCTGCACGTTCATAAACCAACGAGGCAACGGCCTGGCGACGCTCGCTACGTGTCTCGGCGAGTGCCTTTTCGAGAGAGCGAATCTCGGCAGGCTCCCGTGTCGATGCGATATGTGCGCGTGAGCCTGCCTCGTCGAGGATATCCAGCGCCTTGTCGGGGAAGTGTCGCTCGCTCACGTATCGGTCGGCAAGTTCTACACACGCTTCGAGTGCGTTGTCGTTGTATCGTACATTGTGGTGGCGCTCGTAATGGGGTGCCACTTTATGCAGAATCCGCAACGTCTGCTCGCGTGTGGTCGGCTCGACCATTACGCGCTGGAATCGACGTTCGAGAGCCGAGTCCCGCTCGATATTTTCGCGATATTCGTCGAGTGTCGTGGCTCCGATAACCTGCAACTCGCCGCGAGCGAGGGTAGGTTTCAGAATATTTGCAGTATCGAGGCTGCCTTGTGTGGAGCCTGCGCCGACAATAGTGTGTATCTCATCGATAAAGATTATGGTGTCCTTTGCGCGACGCAACTCTTCGAGCAGCTGCTGTATACGCTCCTCGAACTCTCCCCTGAACTTTGTGCCGGCAATCAATGCCGTGATGTCGAGCGAGAAGAGTCGCTTCGAAGAGAGCGAATACGGGACCTCGCCGGCAACCATACGCAGCGCTAACCCTTCGACAATGGCACTCTTGCCGACTCCCGCCTCGCCTATAAGTACGGGGTTGTTCTTCTTGCGACGCGAGAGTATCTGTATCACACGTTCAATCTCTTCGTCGCGTCCGATTACGGGGTCGATGCCTCCCTCGCGGGCGAGTTGCGTGAGGTCGGTGCCGAACTTCGATAGTCGTGAGTGGGAGGTGTGTTCCTCGGCACGAATATCATCGTAGTCAAGCCGTCGCACCTCGTTATGGCTCTCGATACGGCGACCCTCGGCAAGGTGGGCTGCATCGAGTGCCAAGATGTCGGCAGAGAGTCGATACATTGCCATTACACGCGAGGTGCAGGTCGATTTGTCGCTTGCAATTGCCTGCATAGCGTGTATGGTCGAGATGGTTTGTGTGTCGGTAAAGTTTTGGCGTAACTCCTCGATGAAGTTGCGATAGAACTCTTCGGGAGCGACCTTTGCCTCGGGTTCCGCTGCCGCTTCACTCTCGATGCGGAGGGTCATCTGGTAGAGTTCCCAATCTTTGAGACGTGCAGTGAGAATCTGGTGAGCCAGCGACCCTTCCGAGCGAATTATGGCGAGCATCAGATAATCTTTCGGAGCTCGCAGTTGTCCCGTTTTTGCGGTGTCGAAGATAATTTTGGCTATAATGCCTTCAAGTGTTTTTGAAACCTTTATCTGCATTTGTTCCTATTTCGTATTAAATTTCGGCATAATAACGACTCGCTTGGGTGTGATATTATATCCCAAATCGGCTTGAAACAGGTGTGTGAAAGATATTCTGCTGATTTTTAGCAGAATGTATATTAAAATATTTTATTGTATTTTACTTGCGTGGGAACTCCCAAATCTCCATATTCCGAATCTCCGAACCGTCAATCTCGAAACGAACGGCAGTGCGCACCTTGTGCGGACCGTATTCGCCTGCGGCACCTGGATTGATATGTAGCAGGTCGTATATGGGGTCGTAGATGATTTTCAGGATATGCGAGTGTCCTGCCACGAAAATTTTCGGATGCAGAGCCTGGATTTTTGCCACGACCGGAGGGTAGTAGTGGCGCGGATAGCCTCCGATGTGAGTCATCAGTATATCGCTCTGCTCGACACGGAACGACGCAAACTCGTTATAGGCGCGACGGGTCATACCTCCATCAATATTGCCATAGACGGCACGCAAGGGCTTGAATGCGGCAATCGTATCGGCAAGCTCTATCGAGCCGATATCGCCGGCGTGCCACACCTCATCCACGTCACGCAAAAAGTCGCGCAACGGCTCATCGAAGGTGCCGTGAGTGTCGGATATAACGCCAATTCTGCGCATAGCCACTAATAGTTTGAACCGATGTAATCCGTAGGCAGGAAGAAGGTCTTGCGTTCGGGAATGTCGAGGTCGGTAATGAAGGTCGTGCGCTGCAACGGGCGACCTTTGAGGACAAACTCATCGAGAAATAGAAGTATCTCGGCGTGGTTGTCGAACATAGGTTTGCCCGCCATTGAGTGGTCTTCGTACTCGACCGTGTAGAACCAATAGGGCATACCTCCCTCTTTGAGTTTGCCGGCGATATATTTCGAGCCGTACATTCCGTGACCCAGAATTGCGACCTTGTTGTACGGGACCTTATTGTCGGCGTTGCCGTGGAAGAGAAGGATTGGTGCCGAGGCGGTATTCCATTCGGGTGCGCCATCGAGTGAGAAGACTGCACCGGCATACGATATTATGCCGGCATAGTTAAATCCGTCGGGCAGGAATTGCGTGAGAGGCAGCTTATTGCATATCGTATGCTCGCCTTGGAGAACCGTAATTGCTCCCGCGCTCGAACCGGTGGCAACAATCTTTGCAGGGTCGATATTCCACTCCTCGGCGTGTTCAACGATGTAGGATGTTGCGGTAAAGAGGTCCTCGACAGCGAGGTTTATCGTGCGTTCGAATAGTTTGAAGAAGTCGAGGATGCCGATTCCTTTTGCGTCGCGCATCCCCAGGCGATAATCTATCGAAACAACATCGTAACCACTGCGTTGCAGAAATTGGAAGTGGGGGATATCCATCTCCTTGTCGCGCACGCCACGCGCAAATCCGCCGCCAAAGACGAAGATTACGCAGGGACGAACTCCCTCGACGGGTGCTGCGTAGTGGTCGAGATAGAGCGAATCTGCGCCCTTCACGGCGTAGAGGTGTGTGGTTTTTGCAGGCAGTGCTTTTTCGGCAGTTGCAGCCGTTGCACCGAATATTTGCAGTGTTGTTGCGAGGAGTATAAAAAGTACGAGTGTGCGTTTCATATAAATTGAGAACTTAAAGGTTGAGAATCGAAAGTCTATTTTTTCCACAACCGCTCCATCCTTTCGGCAATTTTTGCCTCGGTCGGATTGGAGGTGTTGGGGTGGTAAAATTGCTTGCCAACGAGCGTGTCGGGCAGGAATTGCTGCTCGACGAAGTTACCCTCGAAGTCGTGGGCATATTTGTAGCCCTTGCCATATCCCGACTCTTTCATCAGGCGCGTGGGAGCGTTTCGCAGATGTAGCGGTATGGGGCGGTTGGTCGTGTCGTGCGCCACAAGGTCGAGAGCCTCGTTGATGGCCATATATGCCGAATTGCTCTTGGGGCTTGTGGCTAAATATATGGTTGTCTCGGCAAGGGTTATGCGAGCCTCGGGCATTCCGATTTTGTGAACGGTGTCGAAGCAGGCATTTGCCAACAACAGAGCGTTGGGATTTGCCAAACCTACATCCTCCGAGGCGAGAATCACAAGCCTGCGGGCAATGAAGCGGGGCTCCTCGCCTCCTGCCAACATCCGCGCCAAGTAGTATATTGCAGCATCGGGGTCGCTACCTCTGACGCTCTTGATAAATGCAGAGATTACATCGTAGTGTTGTTCGCCATTCTTGTCGTAGAGAGCAATGTTTTGTTGCAGGCACTCGGTAACGTAGTTATCGTCGATAATGATTTTACCATCGGTAGCGCCAACCAGAATGTCGAGAATATTGAGTAGCTTGCGAGCATCTCCACCCGAAAACTTAAAGAGGGCTGCCGTCTCGCGTACCTCGATTTCACGCTTGCTCAACTCGCTATCGACCGTCAGTGCGCGGTCGAGAAGATGCTGCAAATCCTCCTCGTCCATAGGGTTGAGCGTATAGACTTGACAACGACTTAAAAGAGGGGATATAACCTCGAACGACGGATTTTCGGTAGTGGCTCCGATAAGGGTGACGATACCCTGCTCGACGGCTCCGAGCAGTGAGTCTTGCTGGCTCTTGTTGAAGCGGTGAATCTCGTCGATAAAGAGGAATGGCGGGCGCTGATTGAACAGATGTTGTCGTTTGGCACTCTCGATAACCTCGCGAACCTCCTTGACCCCCGACGTGACTGCCGAGAGCGTAAAGAAAGGGCGTTCAAGTGTCGCCGAAACGAGCTTTGCGAGAGTGGTCTTGCCCACTCCCGGGGGACCCCAAAGGATAAACGAGGGAACATTCCCCGTTTCGAAGAATTTGCGAAATACGCCATTCGTGCCGACCAGATGCTCCTGACCGATATACTCATCTATATTTTTGGGGCGCAGTCGCTCTGCCAAAGGTGCCGCCATAACTTGAAATATTTTTCAGTTCCGTAATTATCTACAAAAATAGGAGAAAAATTCGAAATAAAGGTCTAATTGTGCGCAAATGTCTTCAACAAAGACAAAATGCTCTATCGGAAGGAATTCGTGAAACGTGTGGGAGTGTAGGCTCGTGGCGATGCGTAACGAATAAAATCGGTGGTAAATATTTGCCTTTTGAAGAGGAATTCTTTTGGGAAAAAGTGGCAAAAAAATTTGTTTGTAAAGATTTTTACGTTACCTTTGCATCCGCAAACGAAAATCTCGGGAGCTTAGCTCAGCTGGTTCAGAGCATCTGCCTTACAAGCAGAGGGTCGGGGGTTCG
>CAZIAS010000023.1:0-27740 GCA_964536825.1 uncultured Alistipes sp.
TCTCGCGAGCGTGCTGCAAGAGGTTCTGACCATACGACGAACGATATTTCATCTTTCCGATAAGGCGGATAAGCTCCGGATGCAGACCGTGGATGCCAAGGTCGATAGTCGTACGCTTGCCGACCTCGACAATCTCCTCTTCAATCTGCTTCTTAACCTTTGCAACGACCTCCTCGATGCGTGCGGGGTGGATACGTCCGTCGGTTACGAGTTGGTGGAGTGCCAGACGTGCAATCTCGCGACGCACGGGGTCGAAACCGCTCAAAATGATAGCTTCGGGTGTGTCATCGACGATAATCTCGATGCCCGTGGCAGCCTCCAAGGCGCGGATGTTGCGACCCTCACGACCAATGATGCGGCCCTTGACCTCGTCGCTGTCGATATTGAATACCGTTACTGCATTCTCGATGGCCGTTTCGGTGGCTACACGCTGAATGGATGCCACGATGATGCGTTTTGCCTCCTTTGTGGCGGTCATTTTTGCCTCTTCGATAGTCTCGTTGATGTAGGTTGCAGCGTCAGCCTTTGCCTCTGCCTTCATATTCTCGATGAGAATATTCTTTGCCTCCTCGGAACTCATACCCGATATCTGCTCCAAGCGGACATTCTGCTCCTTCATCTTCTGGTTAATCTCCTCCTTCTTGTGTTCTACGAGTTGGAGTTGAGCTTCGAGCTGCTCTTTGAGGCGGTCGTTTTCGCGGCATTTGTTTTCGAGGTCGCGCTGTTGATGTTGCAGATTGTTCTCAATCTGCTTTGCCCGCTGTTCAGCCTGCGCCGCTCGTTGGTTGCGCTCATTGACCTGACGGTCGTGCTCGCTCTTCAACTGTATGAACTTCTCTTTTGCCTGAAGGAGTTTCTCCTTCTTAATCATCTCTCCCTCTGCCTCGGCTTTTCGAAGTATCGACTTCGAGCGCGCCTTGACACCGAAATAGGTCGCCAAACCTGTTGCGATTGAGACGAGTACGGCAATTCCGATAATGATTGATAGTGCCATTTCGTTACAAATGTTGTTTAAGGTTTATATATAAATAAAAACCGCACGGATTCCTTTTCTTGTTTGACGAATCTGCCGATAAGTCAAGTTTGAGGGCTTCGAGAGTTCGCAATCGTCCAACGGTGCCCGCAGGCACACCCTTCGCAGGGTTAAGGCCTGATTTTGAAACGCCGAGGTTGCCTCGATGTAATAAGTGTTCAGTTTCGCAAAGCTTAAGGAATCTATGCGGGTAGATTTCTTCGTATTATGTAAAGAACTCTTTTCGTCTTCTCTTCTTGGGTGCAGCTCGCAGTTTTGCTCTACGCTCCTCCCGATAGTTATAACGCACCGGCGTTACGCTTATTGTTCGTCCTAAATCTTCAACTTACTCAAATAATCGGCAATTTCGTCACTCACGGCATTCAGTGCCTTGACATCTTCGTTGCCCACCTCTCGACTCTGCGACATTGCCACATTCGATATGGCGAGTTGGAGCGCAGCCAACGCAAGGAAGTCCTGTCGGGTACTTCCCTCGATACCGGCCTGTTCGAACTTTGCAGCGTAGGTATTGACCATACGCTCGGCAAGGCGATAGACCTCCTCTTTCGAAGGGTCGATAGCCATCGAATAGTCTTTACCTGCGATTTTCAGCGTTATGTTCTGCTTGCCTGTGCTCATTTTGCCGCTTTGGTCTAATGCTCTTGTTGTTTAATGAGGGCTATGCAACTGTCCACCTCCCGCATCAGGCGATTGACACGCGCACGAGCCTTCGCTCGGTTACGATTATCACCCGCAAGACCCTCTCCGAGTTGCATTGTTGCGAGTTCGGAGTCGAGCTGCTTAACACGCTCTTGGAGAGAACGATTCTCCTCTTTGAGATTCTTGCACTCGGCAACGAGGCGGTCGCACTGCTCCGCTTTCAGGCGATGCTCTTCGATGAGAATCTTTACCTGTTCTGCCAATTTTGCTATAATCTCTTTTTGTGCCATTGCTCTGCGTGTGACAATATAACCTCCCAAAGGTAATGAAAAAAAATCAAAAATTGCGGTTTGGGGATACTTTTTTTTCTTGATATAATAAAAAATCTTTAACTTTGTGGCATTGTGTAACAGTAAAACATAATGTATGCCTATGGTTAAATAGTATGCAATAAGGACATATAGAGATAAAAAGCGTTTATAACTTATTTTGGGATTCTGAAACTTCCACTTTTAATCGTCCCCAAGGAATAAAGTTTGACGCTCACACTGTGTATCCGGTGTGGGCTTTATTCCGTTATTTGGGGACAAGGTTGTGGAAGACCGCAGAATCCGATAAGCCGAGAATTTAGTCCGCACTCTTTTTATGCTCTGTCCCCAATTTCCCAAACTTCCGGCGGACAAAACTTAAACACAAACTTTAACTAAAAGAAATTATGAAAAAACTGTTAATTTTAGCGATTATGCTCGTGTGTTCTTCCGGCATAATATCGGCGAAGAAGATTTCTGTTACAACCATTCCGGAAAATGTAACTATTATGCAAAAAGGTAAAGTTGTTCAACCCGTAACTCCCGGAGTATATAGTTTGAACATCGGTTTGGTAGAGAGTGTTTTTACAGCACAAGCCGACGGATATGACTCTCAACAATTTATCGTAAGCCTCAAATCTCCTGCTACAATGCAGGTTAAATTGAAGCCGAATCGCAAACAGGTCTCTTTCTCGTCGGAGCCTAAAACTGCGACCATATATGTAGATGGCAGAGAGGCCGGAAAAGGCGTTGCTGATTTTTCGATTCATAAGAATGAAACTAAAACGATAAAAGTAGAGTTGGATGGTTACCACACTTATATCAAGCAGGTCGGCTTCAATGACCAGCGAGATATAAAGATGTCGTATGATGTCTCTTTAACGCCAAATCGTAGAGATGCTAATATCTTGGTAGATGCTCCTGCTGCCGAATTTTACTTAAACGGTATCCTTGTCGCAAAGGGCAAAAATACAGCAACAGTTACATTGTACGATGGACAAGATGCTCATTTGGTAATCAAAGCGGAAGGATTCCTCGAATATAGCAGGATTCTGAAATTTTCCGAGAATAGAACCTCATATAATTTAACTCCGGAGATGACTGTGGATGACGCATATGTATCGTCAGAGCCGGGAGCAGACTTGGCTAATAAACGTACCGAATTCACGGCTAAAAGTAGTATGACTCGTGAAGATGCTATCAAGAGATTGAAATATTACATAGGAGAGTTGTTTGAAACATATGAGGTAAATGACAACTATTCCGGCTGGTATCGTACGATATGGAATGTGGAGTCATTCCCCGGCGGACAATATATTCGTACCCGAGTTGAAGTTAAGGAGATTCCCGACAATGGCGATGGTGTGCTCAAATTCAAACTTTTAATACAAAGCCAGATTACTCATAGAGAGCACGCCAAAGATGAAGATTACAAGGATTGGGATCGTATATTGAAGAAGTATGCAAAATTGGCAAGTGATTTGAGAAACATTGTGGAATAGAGCCTAATTGAATTAAACTTCCGGTCTGAAAGCCGGTTAAATAAGAGAAAATATCGGGAGGTCCAGCGGACCTCCCGATATTTTGTCGTTTTTACACTTTGAGCAAACTTTTGTAGAAATTAGTTGCTATTTTCGATTCACATCACATCGTTACGTCAGGGGTTCGCCATAGAGGTCGTACTCCTCGGCAGCGGTAATCCTTACGTCGTAGAATCGACCGCGAATCAGGCGCTTTGTGCCGACGGGAATAATTATCTCCTGATCGACCTCCGGCGAGTCGAACTGCGAGCGCCCGACATAGAAATCGCTCTGTCGAGAGTCGATAATTACCCTCTCAACCTTGCCGACACGAGCCTCATTGAGCTCTCGCGAGATTTCGCTCTGAATCTGCATAAGCTCCTCCACGCGACGGCCCTTGACCTGCTCGGGGATATTATCGCCCCACTTCTCGGCAGAGTAGGTTCCCTCCTCTTCCGAATAGGGAAAGACCCCGAGTCGCTCGAATCGCACTTTGCGGACAAACTCCTTCAACTCCTCGAAATCCTCTTCCGATTCGTTCGGATAGCCCACAAGCAGCGTTGTGCGCAGAGCCATCTTGGGCATCTTCCGGCGCAGGCGCTCGATGAGAGCATACGCCTCGGCCTTCGTGTGGCGTCGCTTCATCGCCGAGAGTTGAGCATCGGAGATATGCTGGAACGGTATGTCGAGATATTTACAAATCTTCGGCTCACGCGCCATTACATCGATAACCTCCTCGGGGAAACCTGTCGGGTATGCATAATGCAGACGAATCCACTCGATACCGTCGATGCGACACAGACGCTCCAAAAGCTCCGCAAGGCAACGCTTGCCATAGAGGTCGATACCGTAATATGTTGTGTCTTGTGCGATGACTATCAGCTCTTTAACTCCTGCCGCAGCAAGTTTGCGGGCCTCCTCCTCCAAGATCTCCATCGGGACCGAGACGTGCGGTCCGCGAATCAGAGGAATGGCGCAGTAGCCACACTTCCAATTGCAACCTTCGGCGATTTTAAGGTAGGCGTAGTGGCGCGGTGTGGAGAGTTTGCGCTCGGTCTCGACTGCGGCACAGTGCTCCCCGCCGAGAGCCTTCACAACATCGGCAAAATCCTTAACTCCGAAGTATTGATCTACCTCGGGAATCTCCTCGCGCAGTTCATCGGCATAGCGCTCCGAGAGGCAACCCATAACGAAAAGTTGCTCGATACGTCCCGCCTCCTTCGCTGCCACGGCATTCAGGATGGTGTCGATACTCTCCTGCTTGGCATCGCCGATAAAACCGCAGGTGTTGATTACGACAACCTTGGCATCGGTGCGGTCGCTATCATAGACAATCTCCCAACCCGAGGCTGCCAATTGTGCTGCAACGTGTTCGGAATCGACTCGGTTCTTGGCACAGCCGAGAGTTATGATGTTAATTTTTTTCATTATCAAAAAGCGCATCTACAAACTCTACGCGGTCGAAACGACGCAGTTGGTCGATACCCTCGCCGATGCCTATGTAGCGCACCGGAATATGGAATCGGTCGCTGATACCGATAACGACGCCGCCCTTGGCCGTTCCGTCCAACTTGGTAATTGTAAGCGAAGTGACTGCCGTTGCCTGCGTGAATTGCTTTGCCTGCTCAAAGGCATTTTGACCTGTCGAGCCGTCGAGTACGAGCATCACTTCGTGCGGAGCATCAGGGATAACCTTTGCCATCACGTTGCGAATCTTTGTGAGCTCATTCATCAGGCCCACCTTGTTATGCAAACGACCTGCCGTATCAATCAATACTACATCCGCCCCATTTGCCACTGCCGATTTGAGTGTATCGAATGCCACTGATGCAGGGTCGCTACCCATCTCTTGACGAATCATCGTCGCTCCGGCACGCTCTGCCCAGACTGCCAATTGGTCGATGGCTGCTGCGCGGAACGTATCGGCGGCACCTATATAGACCTTTTTGCCAGCTTTGGTGAGTTGAGCTGCGAGTTTGCCGATTGTGGTGGTTTTGCCTGCGCCGTTCACACCCACAACCATCAAAACGTAAGGCGTGCCCTCTTTGACCTCCAACCCAAACGATTCGTCAGAACCCTCTGCCTCCTCCATCAGTCGTGCAATCTCGTCGCGCAGGATTCTCTGCAACTCCGAGGCATTCATATATTTGTCGCGAGCCACGCGCTCCTCGATGGCTTCGATAATCTTGACCGTCGTCTCGACTCCCACGTCGGAGGTAATAAGCACCTCCTCCAAGTCGTCCAACACTTCGGCATCGACGGTGGTACGACCTGCCACGGCACGTGCCAACTTCGAGAAGAATCCGCTCTTGGTCTTCTCCAAACCGGCATTTAGCTCTTCGCGACTCTGCTGCGCCTGCTCCGTGCTTTGCGATGGCTCCTGTTCTTCTCCTTTTTTCTTGAATAAATCGAAAAATCCCATAGAAATATATTGGTTATACAAACGGGTACTTCACAACCTCTGCCTTGATAAGACGGTCGCGAATGATGATGGCAATCTGCGTGCCTACGGCAGCATACTCCGCCTTGACGTAGCCGAGTCCGATGCCGACCTTTAACGAGGGCGACATTGTTCCCGAAGTGACGTGTCCGATAGGTTCGCCATCGAGGTTCGCGATTTGGTACTCGTGACGCGGAATGCCGCGGTCAATCATCTTGAATCCGACCAGCTTACGCTCCACACCCTCGGCTTTGAGTTGTGCCATCTTCTCGCGGTCGATAAAATCTTTACCCTCGGCAAACTTGGTAATCCAACCCAAACCGGCTTCGAGCGGAGAGGTCGTATCGTCGATATCGTTGCCATAGAGGCAGAATCCCTTTTCGAGGCGCAACGTGTCGCGCGCACCAAGACCGATGTTCTTCAATCCGTACTCCTCGCCGGATGCCCAGAGTGCCTCCCACAACTTGTCGGCATCTTCGTTGGCAACGTAAATCTCGCAGCCACCCGAGCCCGTGTAGCCCGTAATCGAGAGGATTGCATCGCAACCTGCCACCTCCATCTTGCGGAAGGTGTAATACTCCATATCCTCCACCGGCTCTGTGCACATCTTCTGCACAATCTTCATCGCCAACGGGCCCTGTACCGCCAATTGGCAAATCTCGTCCGAGGCGTTGTAGAGCTCCTTGCCGTGACCTGCCTCCAAACCGAATGCCTTGCCTTCGCGCTGGATATGCTCCCAATCCTTATCGATATTGGCGGCATTCACACAGAGCAGATATGTAAGTTCGTTCACGCGATAGACCAGAATATCATCCACGATACCACCCTTGCCGTTGGGCATACACGAATACTGCACCTTGCCGTCGTAGAGTTTCGACACGTCATTGGTGGTAATGTGTTGCAGGAACGGAAGGGCCTTCTCGCCCTTGACCCAGATTTCGCCCATATGGCTCACGTCAAAGACGCCTGCCTTCTCGCGAACGGTCGCGTGTTCGTCGTTGATGCCCGAGAACTCGATAGGCATATTGTAACCCGCAAACTCCGCCATCTTGGCTCCGTTTGCGATATGATACTTGGTAAAAGCGGTTGTTTTCATAGTTTTATTTGGTTTATTTGTCTTGAATCACTTTAATGTCGGCAGATTGGTTATCAACCATTCCGTAAACATACAGCACCCTGCGCTTACCCGTAGTATTGGGTTCGGCTGTGAGGGTTATCTCCTTCGAGAACTTCTTGGCATAGGCGGTAAGCCAATCGTAATGCACTGCCATTACCGTCTCTACACCATCCTCCTGCTCCTCGGCCGATTGTTCGTTGCCATTATAGTTGCCAATCGAAAGGGTATAGATACTCTCCGTGCCGCTCGTAACCTTCGTGCCACCCTCTTTCGGGAAATTCACAACCTTCTCATATCCGAAGTTGTCCTTTTGGCAGGCTCCCAGCATCACGGTCAGGCACAACGCCACAATCGAAGTCAGTCGTCTCATCATCTGCCTCTATTGTCGGTCGCTATTGATTCTCCTCGGTTCTCTCCCTGCGTTTTACGCCCATACGGGGACAACGCTTGAACTCCTTGGTACGGTCGAACAGATAGCGATATGTCGTGTGCATCTTGTGGCGCGTTGCACACACATAGTGCTCAATCATTCGATTCATCACGGGATTGAAGTCGCCAATCCACGCGAACTCGAAGGTCTTGTAGCGGTTACGCTCCGAGCGGATGAAGGTCTCGAGGATATGGCGCATAATCGCCGACTCGACACCCTTGCCGTGGTACTCGGGAGTGATGCCGAAGATGATACCGAAGACTCGGTCACACGAGCGACGTACCTTCAAATCCCACATCAGGCGCAACTGATTGATGATGCCGAACTTGCCGTTAAACTTGCCAATCACACGATTCAGGTCGGGCACCATAATGAAGAATCCGATGGGTTCGTCGTGGAAGTAGGCAAAGTAGATGAGGTCGGGGTCGATGATAGGCTTGATTTTTTGCAGCATCGCCTGCGCATCCTCCTTTGCCATCGGCTTTACGCCCGTAAAGAGAGCCCACGCCTTGTTGTAAATCAGACGGAAATTCTCGGCAGCCTCATCCAGCTCGCGCATATTGATAGACTCGATATGATAACCCGGATTCGACATCAGTCGCTTGGCTTTTTCGAGGGCTATGTCGTTCAAATTATCGTCATAGACACGCCAAACATAGGTGTTCTGGTTGAAGTAGTTTTGGAATCCGTAGTTTTCGAACAAATCCTTGTAATAGGGAGGGTTGTAGGGATTGGCGTAGAGGGGCTGGAACTCATAGCCCTGCACCAACAGACCCCACCACGAATCGCGCGAACCGAAATTTACGGGTCCGTCCATAGCCTCCATACCGCGGCTTGCCAACCAGATACGGGCGGCGTCGAAGAGTGTATTTGCCAACTCCTGATCGTCTATCGCCTCGAAGAAGCCGCAACCGCCTGTCGGTTGTTCGTAGCTGTACGCGTGCTCCTTGTCGTAGAATGCCGCGATGCGACCCACGACTTCGCCATTTCGGTCGAGCGCAATCCAGCGAATAGCCTCGCCGTCGGCAAAGAGCTCGTTTTTCGAGGGGTCAAAGACAGCCTTAATATCGTTGTCGAGGGGGCATACCCAATTACGATTACCTTTGTGGATTCGTTTGGGCAGGTCAAGGAACTCGCGCTCATCACGAGTCGTTACGACCTCTTTCAGAGTGTATTTTGCACTGTTCATTCTCTATGCGTTTTCAAAATAATATACAAAGGTAGTAAAAATAATTGTGAATTGTGAATTGTGAATTGCGAATTGTTTAGTATTTTTGTGGTTATGAAAGAGGAAAAATTGATTTTTGTGACCAACGACGATGGTTATCAGTCGAAAGGTTTTGCGGCAGCAATCGAAATTGCCCGTAAGTTCGGGCGGGTTGTGGCGGTGGCTCCCGAACGTGCGCAAAGCGGGATGAGTCAGGCAATTACGATGTATAATCCGCTCTATCTGAAAAAGATTCGCGAGGAGGAGGGATTGAAGGTCTATTCGCTCTCCGGCACGCCTGTGGATTGTGCGAAGATGGCTTTTGATTATATGTTCGAGGAGAGGCTTCCCGACCTTGTGATTTCGGGTATCAACCACGGTTCGAATGCTGCGGTAAATGTCCTCTATTCGGGAACGATGGGTGCTGCCATCGAGGGAAGTTTCTATGGATGTCCTTCGATAGGATTGTCGCTGACAACTCACGACCTTGATGCCGACTTTACGGCTGCGGTGCATTACGGAGAGCAGATTGTTCGTGCGGTGTTGGAGGGTAATCTCCCGACTCCGCTCTGCCTGAATGTCAATGTGCCGGTAGCGACGATTGACGAGATTCGCGGAGTGAAGGTGTGTCGTCAAACCAAAGGTTATTGGAGGGAGGAGTTTTTCTGCCGTCAAGACCCTCACAATCGCCAATATTTCTGGCTTACGGGTGGCTTTTGCAATGCTGAACCCGATGCCGAGGATAGCGATGAGTGGGCTTTGGCTCACAACTACGTTACGGTTGTGCCGGTGCAGGTCGATATGACCGACTATGCGAAGATGAGCGCTCTGACCGAAGTGTTGAAACGGTAAATTTATCCTTTTTGAAGAGAGGAGGCAATTATGAAGTTTTTTCTGGGAACATTGATGGTAATATCGCTCGTTGTGCTTGCCATAGCGTCGGTTTATGCGTTGCGATTGGTGCGTAAGACCAAGTACAACATTGCGTGGATTCTGATGATTCTGGGCTGCGTGATTCTCTCGGTGGTGACGATTCTGCAATTGAGAATGTACAACGGCAAGGTTGTCGTTCAACCCGAGACGATGGTCGCCATCTGCTCACTCTCGATGATATGTGTGTCGGTGGGTGTGATGTTTGTGCATCGATTGTTCAGCTATATCGACCGACTGAATCGCCAGCGAGCGCTGATGAACAAGCGGCTATTGACCGCAGTCCTTCGTGCGGAGGAGAAGTCCAAATCGCGCTTTGCCAAGGAGCTGCACGACGGAATGGGACCGTTGTTGTCGTCTGCAAAGATGTCTCTCTCGGCTCTCGACAAGGCGAAGAACGAGACGCAGCGAAGCGAGATGATTGCCAATACGACCTATGTCATCGATGAGGCTATCCGTTCGTTGCGCGAGATTTCGAACAATATGCAGCCGCAGGTGCTGAATGATTTTGGTCTGGCTCGTGGTGTGCAGAATTTCATCAACAAGAGCGTGGCGATTCACGACGTGAAGATGCGATTCACGACCAACCTGCGAGAGGAGCGCTTCGACTCCGATATCGAGATAGTGATTTACCGCGTAATCTGCGAATTGATAAACAACTCGCTCAAACATTCGAAATGCAAGTCGATAAATCTTGCGTTATCCATCTCTGACGGAGTGTTGTCGCTTGAATATACCGACGATGGCAGAGGTTTCAATCCTCACGCGGTAATGGATTGCGGTATGGGGTTGTCGAACATAGCATCGCGAATAAATTCGTTGAATGGCCATCTCGACATTTCGAGTGCGAAAGGAAAGGGAATGAGAGCCTCCGTGAAGGTGGATACACTTGGGACGGCTCACTAATGATTATGGATATGGAGAGTGTAGTAAGGATTGTTTTGGTGGACGACCACGCGCTGTTTCGTAATGGATTGAACGGGCTTTTGTCGATGCGTGAGGGTTACCACGTGGTGGGAGAGGCTGCCGACGGACGGGAGTTTCTCAATATGTTGCCGATGGTGGCGGCCGACGTGGTCTTTATGGATATCTCGATGCCTAATGTCGGAGGCGAGGAGGCTACGCGAGAGGCTCTTGCTGTGCGTCCCGACTTGAAGATTATTACCCTCTCGATGTTTGGCGATGAGAACTACTATACACGGATGGTTGAGGCGGGAGCCAAGGGGTTCTTGTTGAAGGATTCTGCTATCGAAGAGGTGTTCGAGGCGATAGATACGGTAATGGCGGGAGGCAGCTATTTTAGTCGCTCGCTGCTGTCGTCGATGTCGAACCGCCTGCGCAGCACCGAACGGCAGTCCGAAGAGCTGTCGTCGCGCGAAACCGAAATACTTCTCGGCATTTGTCGCGGTCTGTCCAATCAGGAGATTGCCGACGAACTCTTTATCTCGAAGCGTACGGTCGATGCTCATCGTGCCAATATTCTCGAAAAGACGGGGTGTAAAAATACCGCCAGCCTCGTGGTATATGCGCTTAAACACCAACTCGTTGAGGTCTAAACCGAATTGACGGTCCGGACAGAATATGGGGTGTTAAATGTGTCGTGTAATCTGTGTCTGTGCCATTGATTGTCATTCAGTGAGCGTAAGCGAACGCTTGCCAGATTGCCATTGGCGCAATAGAAAAGGTTTTTAAGGGTAATTAAGGGCATTAAAGGCGTTAAGGGGGCGCGGTTGAGAATTCACAATTCACAATTCACAATTCACAATTCACAATTCACAATGATTTCCCCTATACACCCCATATTCCCCATACCCCCCCATATCCCTCTTCCTTAACTGCCATTATCAACTCCTTTCCTGTTTTAGGGGGGGGCGCAGACCGGAGGGGTTCAAAAATTATCAATTATCTCTCCCTTTTGCCGAATAACTCAAACTCCTCACAGTGTGTTTGACAGAAGGGACAATAGACGTCGTAACACTCGTTGCAGTAGGTGTTTCCGCATTTTGGGCAGACGCTGTATCCTACGTCGCCTGTGCTGTTGAGCAGGGAGCGTTCGAGCAGTTCAATATGTCGGCGATTGCAACCATCAATCCAAATCAGAATCCTTGCCACATACCTATTGCCGCCCTTGATGGCTCTGGCTGTTGCACTGCTACGTGAGAGGCGGAGGTGGGTGCGTGCAGAGGCGATGCTGCGTTTGAGATTTTCGTGGGTTGAGGTTGCGTATCGGATGCCGTCGTGAGGTGTGAAAGCATCGCCTCCGAGTATGCGAATCGCCTCGGTGCACATCTGCTCGTGTATGCGTGTCGAGTGCGCAAGTGCGAGAAAGAGGTCTCTGCGTGAGCGGTCGCCCTCTGTGGCAGCCTGCTCGGCATAGGAGGCGTAGTACCAATTGCGAAGGTGCGACGCCTCCGAGTGAGTGTAGAGGTCGTCGAGAGTCTCCTCCCATTGCGAATCGAGAGTCTGCTCCCTGATTTTGGAGCGTGCGTACATTGCCATAATCAGCGCCATCCCGACGAATAGACAAAATAGGATAGATACAGTGAATCGTGTCTTCATCTCGATTGGTCTTTGCCGTATGCCAAGAAAAAAGTGTGCCTGAACTGCTCTGTTCAGACACACTTTCGTGAAAATTTATCTTTTTTCGGTTCGGCTCGTTCGTGAGCCGCCGAAAATTGCTACAATCGAGCCTTGATAGCCTTCGACTCCTCCTCGTAACCGGGCTTGTCGAGCAGTGCAAACATATTCTTCTTGTAAGCCTCGACACCCGGCTGGTTGAAGGGATTGACTCCCAGCATATAACCGCTGATGCCGCAAGCCTTCTCGAAGAAGTAGAGCAGTGCGCCAATCGAGTGTGCGTCAATCGAGGGGAGTGAGATGCGGATGTTGGGAACGTCGCCATCGACGTGAGCCAACTGTACGCCTAACTCTGCCATACGATTTACCTCCGAAATGCGCTTGCCTGCGAGGAAGTTCAGACCGTCGAGGTTGCCCTTGTCGGCCTCGATAACCACCTTGTGTGCAGGATTTTCAACCGATATGATGGTCTCGAAGAGAGTGCGCTCGCCCTCCTGAATGTACTGACCCATCGAGTGAAGGTCGGCTGTGAGAGTTACGCTTGCAGGGAAGATTCCCTTGCCCTCTTTGCCTTCGCTCTCGCCATAGAGCTGCTTCCACCACTCGTTGATATACTGCAATTTAGGCTCGTACGAACCGAGAATCTCGATTTTGCGACCCTCGCCGTAGAGGACATTGCGAACCACGGCGTATTGAGCTGCGAGGTTCTCCTCGGCTGCAACATCGGCACCGGTAGCTTTCTCCATCTCGGTTGCGCCTGCCACCAACGCCTCGATATCGACGCCGCCAACAGCCAACGGGAGCAAACCGACAGGAGTGAGTACCGAGAAACGTCCGCCTACATTGTCGGGAATAACATACGAGGGGTAGCCTTCGTTGTCTGCGAGAGTTTTAAGTGCGCCGCGGGCCTTGTCGGTAACTGCGACGATGCGCTTCTTTGCCTCCTCCTTGCCATAGCGACGCTCAATCTCCTCCTTGATGATACGGAAGGCGATGGCGGGCTCGGTCGTGGTGCCCGACTTCGAGATGACGATTGTTGCAATTGAGTAATCTTTCAACGCATCGAGCATCTCGTAGGTGTAATCCTCCGAAATGTTCTGACCGGCAAAGATTACGGTCGGATTATCGTGCTTCTTGCGCAGAAACTCGAAAGAGTTGCTCAAAGCGTCGAGCACTGCCTTGGCTCCGAGGTAAGAACCACCGATGCCGATGCAGATTACCACCTCTGCCTTTGCGCGGAGTTTATCTGCCTGTGCCTTGATGGCAGAGATCTCTGCGGCATCAATCGAGGAGGGGAGGTTTACCCAACCCAAAAAGTCGTTTCCTGCACCTTCGCCGGTGTGGAGCAATTTGTTTGCTGCTGCCGCCTGTGCATAGAGTTCGGCAGTCGGAGTGACACCCGTCTTGCGAATGTCGAGTTTAATCAATCCCATTTCGCTATAATTTTTTGATGTTTCTATCGTTATTTTTACCCCGACGAGTGGTTCGCTCGGGTAAGTAAAATTTTCGCCCACAAAAGTAACGAAAAATTCGTTAAAAAAATCGCAAAAGATATGTATCTTTTTTATATCTTTGCCAAAGATTGCGAGATTGTGCGCCGAGGAGTAGGTGTTGAACTCGTAAAATATTGATGATTAGTGATTTGAATAAAATTAAACAATATAGACTATGGGACTTTTTTCATTAACACAGGAGTTGGGTATCGACCTTGGTACCGCCAATACCCTGATTATTCACAACGATAAGGTGGTTGTCGATGAGCCTTCGATTGTTGCAATCGATGCTCACTCCGAGAAGTTGGTGGCTATCGGACATCAGGCTCGTCAGATGCACGAGAAGACCAATCCCCGCATCAAGACTATCCGCCCGTTGAAAGATGGTGTGATTGCCGATTTTAACGCTACGGAGTTGATGTTGCGCGGAATGATTAAGAAGGTGCGAATGTCGGGCAGTCTCTTCTCTCCGTCGTTGCGTATGGTTATCTGCATTCCGTCGGGTTCGACCAATGTCGAGATTCGCGCCGTGCGTGACTCGGCAGATCGTGCCGGTGCTCGTGAGGTGTATATGATTTTTGAGCCTATGGCGGCAGCGCTGGGTGCCGGACTCGATGTCGAGGCTCCCGAAGGCAATATGATTATCGATATCGGTGGCGGAACTTCCGAGATTGCCTGCATCTCGTTGGGCGGTATTGTGTGCTCGGAATCGATAAATGTGGCAGGCGATGTCTTTACGGCAGATATCCAGAACTATGTTCGCCAACAACACAATATCCGTATCGGAGAGCGCACGGCAGAGGCGATAAAGTGCTCTATCGGTGCAGCCGTGCAGCAACTCGATGAGGAGCCGGAAGATTATATCGTTACGGGTCCCAATATGCTGACAGCTCTGCCGCAGACCGTTTCGCTCTCTTCGAATGAGATAGCCTACGCACTCGAAAAGTCGCTTGTCAAGCTCGATGCTGCATTGATGCAGGTGCTCGAAAAGATGCCGCCCGAACTCTATGCCGATATCGTGAAGAACGGAGTCTATCTTGCGGGTGGAGGTGCGCTTATCAAGGGCCTTGACAAACGCCTTTCCGAGAAGACCGGTCTGCCGTTCCATATCGCCGAGGACCCGCTGCGTGCCATTGCTCGCGGTACGGGTATCGCGCTTAAAAATTATGACCGCTTCTCGTTCCTGATGAAAGGATAGTTTTTTAATTGATAATTGACAATTGATAGTTGGTAATTTGGGTGCCTGCGGCGCGTAGTTTATTAGTTTTACGAGTGTAAATTACGGTGTCAAAGTAATAAACAAAATACTTTTAATTGTCAATTATCAACTATCAATTGTCAATTTTTCAATTTGAGTTATGTATCGTCTGTTGGAGTTTATACGTCGCAGCTATGTAACGCTGCTGTTCGTGGTCTTCGAGGTTATAGCCATCGGATTCTACGCACGTTCGACGTACTACACCCAAGCGACGATTCTTGCCAAAGCCAATGCTGTGACCGGTGGTGTCGCGGGAGCGATAACCGATGTGGGAGGCTTCTTCTCGCTCGTGAGAGAAAATAGGGCATTGACAGCCCGTGTTGCCGAGTTGGAGCAACGGCTCGCTTTCTATGGCGGGTTGGTCGATACGACAGCCTCGGTCGATATCGCAGAGTTGCAGTATGAATTTATGCCGGCGAGGGTTGTGTCGAGCAGTATCAATCGCAACCATAACTTCATAACACTGAATAAGGGCTTGCGCGACGGCGTGATGAACGATATGGCGGTACTCTCGCCGTCGGGAGAGGCTGTGGGATATATCCTTGACTGCTCGGAGCGTTATTCGGTTGCCATCTCGATTCTCAACACCTCGTTCCGCACGGGATGTAAGATTGAGGGCGATGGCTACTCCGGTTCGATAGAGTGGGAGGGAGGCTCGCCCTATGTGGTTACGATGCGTGAGCTGTCGAAGTATGCCCGAATCGAGATTGGTGCCAAGGTGGTAACTACGGGAGTCTCTCACTATTTTCCTTCGGAGATGCTTATCGGTACGGTCGAGAGTTTCGAGTTAGACGAGTCGAAGACCTACTACAATGCCAAGGTGCGTTTGGCGGCAGACTTCTCGAATCTGTACAATGTGGTCTTGGTTAAGTATATCGACCGCGAAGAGGTGGTGGATCTCGAACAGCGGGCAAAAACGGGAATCTATTAGCAGAGTGTGGTTATGTATCGTACAGGATATTACATATTACTCTTTGCCGTGGTGGCACTGTTGCAGACGTTCTTCTTCAACAATCTCTCGTTGTGGGTATGCTTTGCGCCGATGGTCTATATGACCTTTATTCTCCTGCTGCCACTCAACGCTCCGTCGATTGTGGTCTTGTTGTCGGGTCTTGTGATGGGCCTTACGATGGATTTTACTATGGGAACGGCTGGTTTGAACACCATCGCCACGTTGGCTGCGGCGTACTTGCGACGTCCCGTGTTGAATTTAACCCTCGGAGCCGAAATTGTACGTGACGGAGGAGTCCCGACCGCATCGCGTATGGGTAAGCGTCAGTTCCTGCAATATCTGATAATTGTCGTGATTCTGCATAGTGCCGTATTCTTCGGATTCGAGGCTTTCACGACAACCTTCTTCTGGCATCAGCTACTGCGTTTTGTGGTCAGCACGTTGTCGTCGATTCTCTTTGTTTGGTTAATTGCTGCTCTTTTTACGCCTAAACTCTCGCGACGATGAGCAGTTACGGAGAGGGACGTTCGAGGTTGAGAACCTTGCAGTTTGTGGTGTTGCTTATCTTCGGGGCAATTCTGCTGCGCTTGGCGTGGATTCAAATCTTCGATTCGAAATATAAGGATATGGCTCGCAATAACGTGTTGCGACACGTAGTGCTGTTCCCTGCGCGAGGCGAGATTTACGACCGTAATGGCGAATTTTTGGCGCAGAGTCGTGAGTGCTATGACCTTATGGTGGTCTATCGCGAACTCCCCAAAACGGGATTCGATACGATGAGATTGTGCCAGATGCTCGATATCTCGCGCAACAAGCTCGAACGAGAGCTCTCGGCGGCACGATATGCCCCGCGTGCGGCACGACGCATCGTCAGCTATGTGCCAAAGGAGACCAAACTCCTGCTTGACGAGTACAAAATCCCCGGATTCTATATGGTTTATCGTACCGTGCGCCAATATCCGCGTAAGGTCGGAGGTAATCTGTTGGGATATGTGGGCGAGGTTAGCGAGCAGATGCTGCGTCGTTACGAAAACTATGAGGTAGGCGATTATGTGGGTCTTACGGGAGTGGAGGCTGCGTACGAAGATGTGCTGAAAGGCAAAAAGGGTCTGCGCGTCGAGGAGATAGATGCTTATGGAGCCGTCAAGGGATCGTATATGGATGGTGCGTTCGACACAATCCCCGAGCACGGCAAATCGATAGTCTGTACCATTGATGCACGTCTGCAACTATTTGCCGAGGAGTTGATGGCGGGCAAGGTGGGCGCAGCGGTGGCTATCGAACCTTCAACAGGCGAGATTTTGATGATGGTGTCGTCGCCGACCTACGATCCGGATGAGTTGGTGGGTCGCCAACGAGGCAATAACTATATGAAGATGTTGCACAACAAACGTCGCCCTCTCTTTAACCGAGCCGTGAAGGCGAAGTATCCTCCGGGTTCGACCTTCAAACTCGTGCAGGGCCTTATCGGTATGCAGGAGGGTGTTCTACATCCGCGACAGACATATCCTTGCCATCTGGGATATAGGGCAGGAAAGGTCTCGATGAAGTGCCACGAGCATCGCTCGCCGGCAGATTTGTCGTATGCCGTGGCGACGTCGTGTAACGCATATTTCTGTTATGTATTTCGTAATATTCTCGAAAATCCGAAGTATGGCGGCGTGAAGAACGGATATGACGTCTGGAAGGAGTATGTTGAGAGTTTTGGATTTGGTCGTGACCTCAATACCGACTTTATGGGAGAGGGCTCGGGCTATGTCCCCGATAAGGAGTTCTACAACAAACACTACCACGGCTCGTGGAATGCACTGACCGTGTTGTCGCTCTCCATCGGTCAGGGAGAGTTGGGATGTACTCCGTTGCAGATGGCAAACCTTGCGGCAATTATTGCCAATCGCGGTTATTACTATCTGCCCCATATCGTCAAGAGTATCGAGGGACAGGATTCGCTCGACAGACGCTTCTATGAGCGCCACTACACGAAGGTCGAGCCTAAATACTTCGAGCCTATCGTGCAGGGTATGTGGCGCAGTGTACACGTCGATGGAACCTCGACCTGGGCAAAGTTGGAGGGGTTGGATGTCTGCGGAAAGACCGGTACGGCGCAGAATCTTCACGGCAAGGACCACTCGACCTTCCTCTCGTTTGCTCCGAAGGATAATCCGCGCATCGCCATCTCGGTATATGTCGAAAATGCGGGATTCGGAGCCTCTATGGCACTGCCCATCGCTTCGTTGCTCGAAGAGTTCTACCTGACGGGCGAGGTAAAGCGTCAATATATTGTCGATTACGTCAAGGGTCAAAATATCTATTATCCGCGCTATGATAAATAACGGCAGAAATAATCGTATCAACATCTTCGACGGAGTCGATTTCAAGACGGTATTTATCTATATCGCCCTGACCATTATAGGCGTGTTGAGTATCACTTCGGCATCATACGACCCCGGCGATGCGGAGCCTTTCTCGCTTGCGCACAACCATATGAAACAACTCTTGTGGGTCGGAGTGGCGTGGGTTACGGCTTTTGTTGTGATGATGCTTGACAGCAGATACTTCCATATGTTGTCGTATCCGGCATATTTGGGAGGCATACTGTTGTTGGTGACGGTATTGCTGTTTGGTCGTGAGGTAAATGGTGCAAAGGCGTGGTTTCAATTCGGTTCGGTCAGGGTGCAGCCCGTGGAGTTCGCCAAGATTGCCATTGCGCTTGCCGTGGCGCGAATGATGAGTGGCTACTCCTTCTCGATAAATCGACCGAGCAATCTCTTCCGACTTGGGGCTTTGTTGCTCTTGCCGCTGTCGATTATCGTTTTGCAGAACGACACGGGCTCGGGTATCGTTCTTGGTTCGTTCCTCTTTGTATTCTATCGCGAGGGACTGAACAAGTGGTTGTGTATCCCTATCCTACTTGTGGCACTGCTCTTTATAGTGTCGTTTCTGGTAACGCCGTCGGCAATGCTGATAGCACTTATCGTGATATTTACCCTCTCGGAGATTATGATGAACCGTATCTGGCGCAGTCGCATCATCGCGTTGGCTGCCATATTCCTTGGTTCGATGATTCTGCACTATATTCTACACATATGCGGAGTGGATTGGGAATACTATATTTCGCTGATGATTTCGTCGTTTGTCGGTGTGGCTGTGGTTGCAGTCTATGCTTTCAGAGCCAACCTGCGCAATATCTTTGTGTTGCTGGCTCTCTATATGGCATCGATGATATTCCTGCCGACGACCGAGCATATCTTCAATAATATCCTGAAACCCCATCAACAGAACCGAATCCTCGTATTCCTCGGAGCTATTGAGGATTTGCGTGGTCAGGGTTACAATGTACATCAATCAAAAATTGCAATCGGCTCGGGAGGTCTGTTTGGTAAGGGTTTTATGCAGGGTACGCAGATTAAGTACAACTTCGTGCCCGAGAAACACACCGACTTTATCTTCTGCACGGTGGGCGAAGAGTGGGGCTTTGTCGGAGCATTGGTCGTACTCGGCCTGATATGTGCGCTGATTCTGCGACTGATGAAGATGGGAGAGCGCAGTGGCGAGCCTTTCGCGCGTGTATATTGCTATTGTGTGGCATCGATATTTTTGTTTCACGTTCTGGTCAATGTCGGAATGACTATCGGACTGATGCCTGTTATGGGTATTCCTCTGCCATTTATCAGTTATGGCGGCTCGTCGCTTATTGCATTTACGATAATGCTCTTTATCGCCATAAATCTCGATGCCTCGACACGTACCGAGATTGGTCGTCGAATCTGATTTTGTCGGTAAAGACAGAGATGAAAAGGGACTTAAAGTCCCTTTTTTGCTATCAGCCAGGCGAGGCGATTGTAGAGGTTGAGTGCTGTGGTGCGCCAACTTGCGGGTAGCGAATTCAGCAGACGCAATTTGCGCAGCGCCCGACGATGCAGGCGCGTGTAGGCGAAGAACTCCGCAGCACGACGGGCATCGGCAGTGCCTCCCTTTGCACTCTGAACGAGAGCCTTACCCAACGCCACGCGGGCAAGATACTCATTGCTGCCGTCCGTAGCCGCAGGGTCATACAAATCCTCCAACGAGTAGCGGCTCTGCTCTGCGCGATATATTGTTGCCGAGCGATTCTCGGCTTGGCGCGAATACTCTGCCAACGGTCGTGGCGAAAGAACGATTTTCGATGCACGCGCAATCTTGGTCCAGAGGTATTGGTCCTCTCCCATACGCATACCCTTGGGGAATCCGCCGAGTCGAAGCGTCAGCTCACGATTGAGAGTCGTGGCGGAAGGTATCAGCGGATAGTGGCGTTGTGCCTCTGCGAAGAAGTCGATAATGCCTTCAATCTCCGGACAGTCGCCCTTTACGCGCTTCTTATCTTCGACAACGTAGAAGCCTGTGGCATAGGCCCCGCAGTCGGGATAGCTGTCGATGAGCCTGCAAATCTCGGCGATGTAGCCTTCGCACCACGCATCATCACCGTCGAGCAGCGCCACAAACTCTCCTTCGGCAGCCTCGATTGCACGATTGCGTGCCGCACTGACACCGGCGTTGGGTTGTGTGAAGAGTCTTATTGCGGGATTTTTTGCAGCCAGCGCCTTGACAATCTCGCCACTGCCATCGGTCGAGCCGTCATCCACAACGATAATCTCGCGCGGAGTGAGAGTCTGTGCCAAGACCGAATTGATGGCACGGGCAATGCTCTCGCGCTTGTTGTAGAGCGGAATTACGACCGATATCTTATTTGCTGTCTGCTGCATATTGCAAATGTAGCGATATTTTATTAGTTTTGCAATGTATGAAACTCTCGGAGAAGATAATTTTGGCGATTCGCCACACGTTTGATACGGCTCTCTACTTTGCCGTGATGGCGGTAAAGGAGAACTTTTGCAACTATGTCGGTCGTGCAGGTCGTGGTGCTGCATCCCACGACAAGGTGGCTATTCTCGGCAATGGACCCTCGCTCGCAAAGGAGTTGCCCTCGCTTATCAAACGCCGTGACGAGTACGACTTTATGGCAGTCAATTTCTTTGGCGAGGATGAGCGATTCACGGAACTGAAACCTTCGTTCTATATCCTCTCCGATCCGATGTTCTTCCGCAAAACGACAATGCAGAAGCGGGTTGATGCCCTCTATGCCCGACTTGCAGAGTGCGTAACGTGGAAGATGACGCTATATGTTCAGTATTACAACCCCGAAAAGTTTGACTATTGGGCGGCTCTGCCCAACGATAATATTCGCATAGTGCCGTTTCATACAACTCTCTACGAGGGATTCCGTTCGGTGCGTCACTATCTGTTTCGTCGGGGATTGGGTAGCGCGAACTATGGAACGGTAGTCCAGGTGGGCGAGTATATAGCTCTGCTGCTCGGATATCGTAGGTTGGAACTCTATGGAGTGGACCATACCCTGCTCGACGGACTTATGGTCGATAACGAGAATCGCCTATGCCGACGCGACAGCCACTATTACGACACTGCTCCCTCCGAGCCGAAGCCTGTGATGAAGAAGGTGCCGGAGGTGCCATATACCGTTGCCGAATATCTTGCAGAGACGGCTCAACTTTTCCGTGGCCACGAAATCCTTCGCGACTATGCCGAATCACTCGGTGCCGAGATTGTCAATTGCACCGAGGGGTCAATGATTGATGCGTACAAAAGAATTGATAATTGACAATTTAGGTGTCTGCGGCGCGTGTTTAATATTTTGCGTCAAGGTCAATAAACAAAATACCTTTAATTATCAATTATCAATTTTCAATTCTCAATTATTATTTTGGTGTTCCAAAATAATCTCTGCCATTCTGAAATCCTCGGGGTAGTCGATGTCGAGCCCCTCGATGTGATCGACAACTGCGATGTGCGGAGTATCTCCGATACGGCGACCGTGCTCGCACCACAATTCCCGCGAAAAGATAAAGAAAGCGCTGGTCTCGACATAGACCGGCTCGATGGTCTGCGTGCGGGGGATATTGTCGAGCGAGTAGTTCAGAGGCTTCCCCTCGAACCACGCAAAGGTTTGCACCCGCTCGGCGCTGAACGAAGAATCTGCTTCGCCCGAATGAACCTTGGCGAGAGCCTCTTCGATGGTTGCACGGCGAATAAATGGCGACGTAGCGTGTGCCAACAGATACCAATCAGCCTCGACCTCGCGCGCGAAAGCGTCGTAAATCTCTTTGCCGAGAGTGGTGTCGCTGTCGAGTGACGCATCGCGTTTGAGAAATTTTACCCCTTCGGGCAGAATGTCGCGCACCGACTCGTCACTGCAAAAAACATAAACCTCATCAATCCCATCAACCTCGACCAAAGTCTGCAAGATATGACACATCAGAGGCTTATCGCCCAGCAGTCGCATATTCTTGCCCGTCACACGTTGTGAGTTGAGTCTTATCGGAACAAATGCTACGGTTTTCATTCTTTTTTTTGTCGTTATTCGTTTATTGTACAAGCAGGTTACATCCCCTGATTTCACTACGGTCGATACGACCATCAATCGAGAACGACCCGTCGGCAAAGGTGCGACCTACGTCCTGCGTCTCGATAAATGCGCAAGAGTTGATATTCGCAAGGTCTATGATATTTATGCCGCCCCGATTTATGCCACCCCGCGAGCCTGTGGAGAGTATCGCAAACGGATCGTTGATGTCGCGCACCAAAACCTTCATCCATTTCGGTGCTCGGAAAACAGCCCTTCCCGTCGAGTACGCCTGCGAGGTAAGTTCTGCCATTCCGTACTCGGAGTGAATCTCACCGACACCAAACCCTTTGCAGAGTATGCGGTGCAACTCCTCCTTCGGAATCTCTTCGCGGTAGCCCTTCATTCCGCCCGTCTCCATAACTATCGTGTTGTGTAGTTGCGGAGCGTATTGCTCTGCCAAATCCCACAACGCATAGCTCACCCCCAGCAGAATCTTCGGCTTCGGGTCGGCCTCCATATCGGCAATGAGCTCTTCGTAGTTATCGAGGTAGAACCCGCCCGACGTGCCTGCTGCAATCAGGCGGTCTGCCATATAGACCAACGAGGAGCCTTTGCGTTGCAGATAGGAGGGTAGCAGGGCATAGATGCCATACTGCGACGGCTCTCCGTAGAATGTACGAAATGCAGCGGTAAAGGTCTGCTCGTAGTCGGCAAGTCGTGCCATCGGATGCCGTGACGGAGTCTGTCCGGTGGTGCTGCTCGATGTAAAGATAACTTCGGGGCTCTCCTTGCCACAGTATATATCGTGTGACTTAAAGAGCTCTATCGGCAGAAACGGAATCTCTTCCACGCGCGAAACCCGCGCAGGATTCACACCGAGTAGCTCGATATATTGGCGATAGGGCTCACACTGCTCCGCCTGAAAACGAAACAACGCAAGTGCCGTATGCGAGAACTCTGCATCGGTCGAGATGGTCGTTATATCCTTAATTTCGAACACGTTGTGTGATATTCCGTTTGATGCTTGTCGAAAAGCACAACGACAGCCACGTGCGAACTTCTTCGCTATCTGACTGTCGTTGTTGTAGAGAGTGTGATACTTACTTCTTGCCTTTGGGCGCAAGAATCATATTCATCTTCTTGCCTTCGAGAGCCGGCATAACTTCTACCTTTGCAATCTCCTCCAAGTCGGTTGCGAAACGCAACAAGAGAATCTCGCCTTGCTCCTTAAAGACAATCGAGCGACCGCGAAAGAAGACATACGCCTTAACCTTTGCTCCCTCTTTGAGGAAATTCTCGGCGTGTTTGAGTTTGAAGTTGTAGTCGTGGTCGTCAGTCTGCGGACCGAAACGAATCTCCTTGATGACAACCTTGGTCTGTTTGGCCTTAATCTCCTTTGCCTTCTTCTTCTGCTGATAGAGGAACTTTTGGTAATCGGCGATTCGGCATACAGGAGGCTCTGCTTTGGGCGAAATCTCGATAAGGTCGAGTTCCATCTCGTCCGCCAACTTTATAGCCTCGCGAATGGGCAATACAAGGTTGGGCTCTACGTTATCGCCGACAACGCGCACTTGCGGAGCGGTAATCTCGTCGTTGATACGATGAGGATTCTCTTTATCCGGACGACGTCCGTTCTGGCGATTTGCCTGATTTTGATTATTCGCCGAGATCATCGGTCTCGGTTTGAATGGTCGTTGGTTTGCCAAAGTGCTTATAAGTATTGGTTAAAATTATTTCATCTTGTTTGCCTCAATCTCCTCATTGACCAGATTGTGCATATAGTCGCGGTATCCTTCGAGCGTCATCTGACCCTTGTCGCCCTCGCCCTGTGCGCGTACCGAAACCAGACGCTCTGAAGCCTCCTTTTCGCCAACGATAAGCAGATAGGGGATGCGTTTGAGCTCATTGTCGCGAATCTTGCGGCCAATCTTCTCGTTGCGGTCGTCTATGTGGGTGCGGATATCGTGGCGGTTCAGGTATGCGACAACCTCCTCTGCATAGTCGTTAAACTTCTCCGAAATGGGCAAAACGACTGCTTGGTCGGGCGCTAACCACAATGGGAACTTACCTGCGGTATGCTCCAACAAAACTGCCACGAAACGCTCCATCGAGCCGAATGGTGCGCGGTGAATCATAATCGGGCGGTGGAGTTTATCGTCAGCACCCTTATAGGTCAGGTCGAAACGCTCGGGCAGGTTGTAGTCCACCTGAATGGTTCCAAGCTGCCAGCTGCGACCCAGAGCATCCTTGACCATAAAATCGAGCTTCGGACCATAGAACGCTGCCTCGCCATACTCGATAACGGTGTTCAGCCCCTTCTCCTTTGTCGCCTGAATGATAGCACTCTCGGCCTTCTCCCAATTCTCGTCAGAGCCGATATACTTCTCTGTGTTGTTGGGGTCACGGAGCGAAATCTGTGCTGTGTATTTGTCGAACTTCAACGTCTTGAAGATGTAGAGTACGATGTCGATAACCTTCTCGAACTCCTCCAAGAGTTGGTCGGGGCGAACGAAGAGGTGGGCATCGTCCTGCGTAAATCCGCGTACGCGAGTCAATCCGTGCAACTCTCCCGACTGCTCGTAGCGATATACGGTGCCGAACTCTGCCAAACGAACCGGCAGGTCCTTATACGAACGAGGTTTGCTGCGGTAGATTTCGCAGTGGTGGGGGCAGTTCATCGGTTTGAGCAGATACTCCTCGCCTTCGATGGGGGTGTGAATCGGCTGGAACGAGTCCTTACCATACTTCGCGTAGTGACCCGATGTAACGTAGAGGTCCTTATTTCCGATATGCGGAGTGATTACCTGCTGATAGCCATAATCTTTCTGAATCTGGCGCAAGAAACGCTCCAAGCGGTCGCGCAACTCTGCGCCCTTGGGCAGCCACAACGGCAAGCCCTGACCTACTCGCTGCGAGAAGGTAAAGAGTTCGAGGTCTTTGCCTAACTTGCGGTGGTCGCGCTTCTTTGCCTCTTCGAGCATAGCCAGATGCTCATCGAGCATCGACTTCTTGGGGAACGAAACGCCATAGATACGTGTAAGCATCTTGTTCTTCTCGTTACCGCGCCAATAGGCTCCTGCCACCGAGGTCAGTTTCATAGCCTTGATGGCTCCCGTATTGGGGATGTGCGGACCACGGCAGAGGTCGGTAAAAGAGCCGTTGGTATAGAATGAGATGGTTCCGTCTTCGAGGTCACGGATTAGCTCGACCTTGTATTGGTCGCCCTTCTCGGTAAAGGTTTTCAGAGCGTCTGCCTTCGAAACCTCCGAGCGAACGAGCGGCTCCTTGTTGCGGGCAAGCTCTGCCATCTTGTTTTCGATTGTATGCAAGTCGGACTCGGTAATTGCCACGGGCGAATCGACGTCATAGTAGAAACCATTCTCGATTGCGGGACCGATGCCGAACTTAATACCGGGGTAGAGAGCTTCGAGAGCCTCTGCCAACAGGTGTGACGAGGTGTGCCAGAAAGCGTGCTTGCCTTCGGGGTCCTCCCATTTGTAGAATTTCACCGAGGCATCCTCCTCGATGGGGCGCGTCATATCGACCGTTACGCCATTTACCGAAGCAGCCAGACAGTCGGCAGCTAAACGAGGGCTGATGCTCTCCGCTACTTGGTAAGCAGTTGTTCCCTTCGCGTATTCGCGTACCGAACCGTCGGGGAAAGTTACTTTAATCATAGTGTTTTGTAGTTTAATTTATTGTTTTGCGCCTTCACAGCTCCACAATCACGAGACGGATTACTGCTCAATTGCGCTTTTTTAGTCTGGTGTCTGTCACCCTCGTTACTCAATCTTACGACATACAGTCAGGTCCTTACCACTCTTTAAGCCCTTTCGGCTCTCGACCTATTCGCAGATTGGTTATTCTCACTCCTCACTCCTTGCTCCTTGTTCCTCTCTCTTCGCTCCTCGATTTTGAATTTTCTTCTACTCTTCCGGCTCCGAGAGTTTAAGTTCCTTCACGCTCACATCACGACCTTTGTCGCGTTCAAAGTGCTGCAATGGATTGGCCGACCACTCTTGCCACGCTCTGCGACGCTCGACAATATCGATAGCCTCGTAGATGGCATTACGCATCGACTGCGCATCAGCCTTATCCTTACCGGCAATATCATAGGCTACACCGTGGTCGGGCGATGTGCGTACGACAGATAGTGCTGCCGTGAAGTTCACTCCGTCGGGCGAGATTGTCTTGAAGGGGGTCAAACCTTGATCGTGGTACATTGCCAACACGGCGTCATACTTCGCATAACCGCCATTAGCAAACAGCCCATCGGCGGGGAATGGTCCGAAAGCCAACACGCCTGCTTCGAACGCTTCGACAATTGCAGGTTTGATAATATCCTGTTCCTCGCCTCCCAACAGACCTCCGTCGCCGGCGTGGGGATTGAGCGAGAGAACCGCGATGCGCGGCTCGACGATGCCGAAATCCTGTTTGAGGGTTTCGCGCAGCGTGTTGAGGCTTGCGACAATCTTCTCGCGAGTGATGTTGAGGCTGACCTCTGCCACGGGGATATGGATGGTTACCAAACCTACACGCAGGCGGTCGCTACACATAATCATCATCGGCTTGCCGTCGAACTCCTTGGCAAAAAACTCTGTATGGCCGGTAAAGTTCCACTCGTCGCTCTGTACGCTCTCCTTGTTAATCGGCGCGGTCACGACGGCGTCAAGTGCGCCTCTCTTCAAATCCTCCGCAGCCGCTTTTAACGCCGCAACCGCAGCTTTGCCCGCTTCGGGTGTCGGTTTCCCGGGCTCGATTGCGAGATTGTGCTCTCCGCAACGAACAAGATTTACTCTGCCGCGTTTTGCCTCGGCTGCCGATGAACAGAGGTTGAACTGTATGGGTTCGAGTTCGGCAATACTCTTGCGATAAAAGTTTGCAGCGCCCTCCGAACCATAGATTATCGGGGTGCAGAGTTCGACCATTCGGGAGTCGGCAAAGGTTTTGAGTATAACCTCCCAGCCGATACCGTTGGTGTCGCCCTGTGTGATTCCTATTTTGAGTTTATATTCAGACATAAATTCGATTTCTATCTCTCAAACCGCAAATCTACGAATAATTTGTGATTTTTAGCGATTTATGTACCGTAATTTGCAGTTTTGGGGATTATTTTTTCACTCGGCGGCGGAATTCTGCGCAAGTGACAGCCGTAGCGATGGCCACGTTGAGCGATTCCGAGCCGATACGGTCTGCCGGATAGGGTGGAATAAAGAGGCGGTTGGTAACCGCAGCCGCACACTCTTCGCTGATGCCACGACCCTCGTTACCCATAACAATTATACCTCGCTGTTGCAGGTCGCAATCGTGAATATTATCTCCGTCGAGGAAGGTGCCATAGATGGGAATGTTGCGAGATGCTGCCGAGCGCAAAACTTCGGGGAGGTCGAGGTAGTGAACCCTCACACGCAGGATGGCGCCCATTGTTGCCTGTAC
>CAZIAS010000024.1:0-26765 GCA_964536825.1 uncultured Alistipes sp.
AAATGGAGGTACAAGGCAAAAACAGTGTTGAAAATCACTAACTTACACATTCTCAACGACTTGCCAAATGAGTGGTTGTACCTTTTAGAGTGCTAAATGACTGATTGATAATCATCTACACTTTCTGCATCGGCAAGTAATTTTTGCACATAACGCTCACTAATAAACCCTAACGCCCACAAAAGGCGACAGAAAATCATACGAAATAGACGAATAAATCCCGGAAGTTGAACGATAACTTTCCGGGACTTCGTGATGCGAAATCTATATTTACACCCCGTCCTCTTTGAAAAGGGGCGATAGGGGAGGAGGTGTTGAAATTCAGAATTCAAAATTCAAAATTATTGACCCCTCTGGCCACCTCCCCTAAAACAGGGGAGGAGTTGAATTGTTTTCCTTTAATTACCTCAATAAAAAGAAGCCAATAATGGTCCCTAAAACAGGGGAGGAGGTGTTGAAATTCAAAATTCAAAATGATTTTCCCTATAATCCCCACAATTCCCCATATTCCCCATATTCCCCATATTTCCCATATTTCCCTATAATCCCCATAATCCCCCACTCTCTCCTTTAACGCCTTTAACGCCTTTACCTCCCTGTTTTAGAGGAAGTACCCGAGGGGCATAAAGAGTATGCGCCACTTTTGGCATCATTACCTAAAAAACGAGCAGCCTCAACGTTTTGTTGAGACTGCCTTTTGGTTGAAAATACTTTATGTCGGGGAGAACTACTTAACCAAGAACCACTCGCCCCAAGTCATAACCACATAAGGATATTTGCACTCCTTATATTTATCGAATGTGAGCCAATATGACTCGCGGTGGTCAATCGAGTGACCCATCTCATTCTCGTGTGCCGTAATCAGATAGCGGGGATTGAAGCCCTTAACTGCTCTCAACGGGCTGGTTGTCCAGCAGTTCATAATCAGAGCATCAATCTTCGGAGCATTAACTCGTGCCACATCAATCCACTTGAAGTCATCCTTGCCGTGCTGGTCGCCCGTATGGCATACCGACAGACCCTCGGGAGTAGTTACCACATATACATTATTCATAATCGGATGTTGGTGTCCGGGGAAAATTGTCACGGGCAGGTTGACACCTATCTTCAAAGGAATCTCGACATTGAGCACTTCGGTTTCAGAACGATAGTGCGTCACACCCTTCACGTCCGGCAGAATGCTTGTCGGAGCAATCACGGGCTTATTGGCAGCGATAAACTTATCGACAACCCAACGATCCACGTGGTCAGCGTGATTATGCGAGAGGAACATCACGTCGCACTTATCGATGATGGCAGCCATCTGTTCATCGGTCACAATACGGTAATCCGTACCTTTGTGAATACCGCCTGCAAGATATGTTCCGCGCACAAGGTCAAATGCCACACTTACCGACTTGGTACGTGCAATAAATCCCTCGTTATAGACTCTACATACCTCCATACCCTTCTTCACGGGAGTTTGGAGATGCGCCACAATCTTCTCCATACGCGAATTACAGAACTCGCGCATAGCCTCCGAGTTGTCGTAACGAGTATCGTGATGCAACGCATCGAGATTAAAGAGAATCGACTTACGAGCCGCCGAAGCATTTACCATCGGGGGATACTCATCGAGAGCCTTGTCAGCCAACTTGAAGATATGCGAACCCTGCACTTCGAGATAGTAGTCGGGGTTACCGTGGAATTTCTTGGGCTTCGCCTTTTGAGCGGGAGCTGCACCCTGTGCCATTACGTCAGTAGCCATCACTGCAAAGCAGATAAGCATCAACGAATAAATAAGTTTTTTCATAGATTAAAAGTTTTGGTTTATGACAAGAGGCGTGATATACTCATATACCGTCCCTCATCTTTGGTTAATATATCTGTTATAAAAATTTCAGGTGCTTATGTACATAATTACACTGCATCAAGCTCTTACCGTTGATAGAGGTCACAACTCGCGGCAACACGCCACAAATCAAATTGATAATTGATAGTTGATAATTGATAATTAAAGGTACTTTGTCTATTGACTTTAACTCAAACATACGCCGTAGGCACCTCAATTCTCAATTCTCAATTCTCAATTTTTAATTTTTAATTATCAATTCGCATTGCGTGTCGCTTCGCTCCGAAAAACGGTTCAAAATTGTACCCTGTGCAATTTCGTATATAAATGCCAAATTTTATTTACCCAACAATGCTTTTACCTCGCGACAAACGGTCTCGCCGTTATATCCGAACTTCTCGTCGAGCACCTTAAACGGAGCCGAGTAGCCAAAGTGGTCAAGTCCGTGTATAGCGTTCAAGTCGCCCACCAATGAGAGCAGCGTAACGGGCAGACCCGAAGTCATACCGTAGCGGACAACACCCTCGGGCAGAACACTCTCCTGATACGATTTAGGCTGATCGCGGAAGAGTCCCTCGCTCGGAACGCTCACAATACGCACGGCAATACCCTCCTGCTCCAACAATGCAGCACCCTCGACGAGGGTTGCCACCTCCGAACCCGAAGCAATCATAACAACGCTCGGCTTCGCCTTGTCGGCAACGATGTAGGCGCCCTTCGTAAGCTGCATAGCCTCTTCACGACGGCTCACGCCGAGCGCCGGCAGGCTCTTGATATTCTGACGCGACAATACCAAAGCGACAGGACGTTTCTCCTCGACAGCCACCTTCCACGCTGCCACAGTCTCCTCCGAGTCGGCAGGACGCAAAACCACCATCGAGCGCTCGCCCTTATGATTATGCAGATGCTCCATAAGGCGAATCTGTGCCTCGTGCTCGATAGGCTGATGCGTCGGACCATCCTCGCCCACTCGGAACGAGTCGTGAGTCCAGATGTAGATTACGTGCAGACGCATCAAAGCCGACAGACGCACCACAGGTTTCATATAGTCCGAGAATACGAAGAAAGTACCGCAGGCCGGAATAACACCACCGTGCAGAGCCATACCGTTCATCATACACGCCATCGTAAGTTCAGACACTCCTGCCTGGAAGAACTTACCCGTAAAGTCACCCTTCGTAAATGCCTTCGTCTTTTTGAGGAAGCCGTCAGTCTTATCCGAGTTGCTCAAATCTGCCGATGCCACAATCATATTCTCGATCTTCTCGGCATAAACCGAAAGCATTGCAGCCGAAGCGGCACGTGTTGCCTGATCGGGCTTCATCTCGATGCTCTTATAATCAATTGCGGGGAGTTCGCCATTGAGGAACATATCGAGTTTGTGAGCCAACGCCGCATTCTGCGAACGCCACTCCTGCTCCACAGCCTTACGCTCCTTGATAATCTCGCGCAACTCCTCGCGACGAGCCTCGTAAACCTCGGCACTCTCGGGGAAAATCGCAAAAGGATTCTCGGCATCGCCACCCAGATTGCGTACCGTAGCCGCAAAGTCTGCACCGGCAGCCGAGAGGGGCTGTCCGTGAGTCGAAACCTTATCCTCGAAGCTCGAACCGTCGGCAGCCACGGCACCCTTACCCATCACAGTCTTGCCAATGATGAGAGTCGGACGCTCGGTCTCTTTATTGGCGGCATCCAAAGCACCACGAATCTGGTCGATATCGCTACCGCAAATCTCGATTACGTTCCAACCCCAAGCGCGATACTTCATCGCAACATCCTCGGTATCTACCTCATCGACCTTGGTCGAGAGTTGCACGTTATTCGAGTCGTAGTACATAATGACGTTGTGCAGACCGAGATTTCCGGCGATACGTCCCACGCCCTGCGAAATCTCCTCCTGAACAGCTCCGTCAGAGATGTAGATATATGTCTTATGCTCCAACCACTCTCCGAAGCGCGCAGCAAAGAAGCGCTCCGCAATCGCGGCACCGACACCCATTGCGTGTCCCTGTCCCAACGGTCCGGAGGTATTCTCCACTCCGTGCAGAACATCAACTTCGGGGTGACCGGGTGTTACGCTGTCCCACTGACGGAACGACGCCAAATCCTCCATCGAATACTTACCTGTAAGAGCCAACACCGAATAGAGCATAGGCGACATATGTCCCGGATCGAGGAACAGACGGTCGCGGAAGGGATAATTTGCATCTTCGGGGTCATAACGCAGATACTCTGCATAGAGCACATTGATAAAGTCTGCTCCACCCATTGCACCTCCGGGGTGACCCGACTTTGCCTTTTCAACCATTGCGGCTGCCAGAACACGAATATTGTTCGCAGCACAGAGAAGTTTGGATTTATCAGCTACCATATATTTATTATTAACTTGTTTGCTTTCGAATCGTAAATATACAAAAAAAATTTAGACTACCTGTCTGTATTCCGAAAAATTTATCTTTTCGACCTTGCGCTTTGCATAGTCGAGCGTCACAACAAACTTACGATTGCCCGACGTAGGCACCTCGAACATCGTATCCATCATTATCGCCTCGCATATCGAGCGCAGACCTCGCGCACCGAGCTTATACTCCACTGCCTTATCGACAATGTAGTCCAACACCTCCGGCTCGAACGTCAGGGCTACCCCATCCATATCGAACAGACGCTCGTACTGCTTAACGATAGCGTTCTTCGGCTCGGTCAGAATCGAGCGCAAAGCCTCCTTCGACAGTGGCTCCATATAGGTCAGCACCGGCAGACGACCCACCAACTCGGGAATAAGTCCGAACGACTTGACATCCTGCGGCATAACATACTGCATCAGGTTTCCTCGGTCGATGGTTTCGGTCTGCACGCGACCATAACCCATCGCGCGAGTATTGAGTCGCTGGGCAATCTTCTTCTCGATGCCATCGAACGCACCTCCGCAGATAAAGAGGATATTCTTCGTATTGACGTGGATAAAGTCCTGATCGGGATGCTTGCGACCACCCTTGGGCGGCACGTTCACAACCGTACCCTCCAACATTTTGAGCAGAGCCTGCTGCACACCCTCGCCCGACACATCACGCGTGATGCTCGGATTATCTCCCTTACGGGCAATCTTGTCAATCTCGTCGATAAAGACGATTCCTCGTTCTGCCGCTTCGAGATTGTAGTCAGCCACCTGCAACAGTCGCGAGAGGATACTTTCGACATCTTCGCCCACATATCCCGCCTCGGTCAGCACCGTAGCATCAACAATCGTAAACGGCACATTGAGTAGTTTTGCGATAGTCTTGGCAATCAAAGTTTTACCCGTACCCGTAGGGCCTACGAGAAGAATATTCGACTTGTCGATTTCGACATCGTCGGTCGAAACCCCGTTACGGCTACAAATCAGGCGTTTATAGTGGTTATATACCGCCACCGAGATATATCTCTTGGCGCTATCCTGACCGATAACGTATTGGTCGAGGAAATCCTTAATCTGCACCGGTTTGAGCAGTTCGTCCATCGTGCGAGGTGCCTTATCGACATACCCCTCTGCACCCGATGTTCGGCGAGCGCCATCCTTGATGATCCCCCCTGCAACCAGCATCTTGTATGCCTCGGCAATACAGTTATTGCAGATATTGAGTCGGTGGTCACTGCTCGTGAGCAACAATCCGACATCATTACGGCGCGAACCACAGAAGTCACAACATTCGTTTTCGCGCGAACCGCCACCACCGCGACCATTTCTCTTTTCAGCCATCGTTATTTCACTCTTTTGGTTAAAACCTCATCGATAAGACCATACTCCTTTGCCTCGACCGCCGTCATCCAATAGTCGCGGTCGGCATCACGCTCAATCTTCTTGATTGTCGCACCCGAATGTACCGAGAGGATATCATACAACTCTCGCTTAACACGTGCTATTTCACGAGCCGTAATCTCGATATCCGACGCCTGTCCGTGCACTCCGCCCAGCGGCTGATGAATCATCACTCGCGAGTGAGGCAGAGCCGAACGCTTGCCCGCAGCTCCCGCCGTCAGCAGAACGGCACCCATCGAAGCTGCCATACCCGTACAGATAGTCGCCACATCGCAATTTATCAGCTGCATCGTATCGTAGATTCCCAAACCTGCCGACACCGAGCCACCGGGAGAGTTGATGTAAATCTGGATATCCTTGTCGGGATCCACCGATTCGAGGAAGAGCATCTGTGCCTGAATAATATTGGCGACATCGTCATCGATAGGAGCTCCAAGGAAGAGGATGCGGTCCATCATCAGACGCGAAAAGACATCCATTGTTGCGACGTTGAGATGTCGCTCCTCGATAATCGTCGGCGAGATATATGCCGATTGAGTGGAGATGTAGTCGTGCAACGCAAGAGAGCTGATTCCCGCACGACCCTTGGCAAATTTTTCGAATTCTGACATATCCTATGTTTCTTGATTTCTCGTATTTATAAGCAAAAACTCTGCGAGTATATTGCCCCCGCAGAGTTTTTACCGTTAATTTTCTACGGAAAGGTCTAAATCTCCTTTGCGAGAGCGGCAAAATCCTCTGCCGACACCTTCTTCTCCGTAACCTTAATCTTCGCTTTCACAGCCTCTACAACCTTCTGCTCGTAGAGTTTCTCGTAAATCTTCTGCGACTGCTCCTTATTTTCGAGAATCTGCTTTGCAAAGTTTTCGAGCATCTCTTCGGGTGCCGACGGCATTCCGTACTGTGCAAACTGCGCTGCGGCAAACACCTTCGCCTCGGCAGCAGCCTCCTCGGCAGTTACGTTCAACTCCAAGGTCTGGATGAAGTGTTTTTGGAGGTAGTTCCACGAGAACATCTTAACAAAACCGTCGAAGTCCTTCTCGATATCCTCCATCGTGAACTTACCCTCGTTGATTACATACAACCAACGCTTCAAGAACTCGGTCGGCATTTCGAGCTGTGCCTTTTCGAGCAGGTAGTTGCGCAACTGCAAAGTAAAGAGGTAGTCGCTCTCACGCGAAAGCTCCTTCTCGATCTCTGCATCCACAAATGCGTCGAGTTGCTCCTCCGAGGTCACATCGCCTGCGGGGAATGCCATCTTGAAGAACTCCTCGTTGAGTTCGGGATTAGCGAACTGACGAATCTTTGTGATTTCGAGCGAGAATTCGGGGTTGATACCCTCCAACTCTGCCTCCTTAACCTGCAAAATCGAAGCACGCTGTGCGGGATTCTTGTAGAGTTCGTTTACGTTCACGGTCGTCTTGTAGCCAACCTTCTTGCCGATAAAGGGCTTACGCTCCTCGTCGCTCATCGAGATAAGACCTACATAGGCCTCCTCGATACGCATATCGCCATTGTCGAGCGTTACGTTCAAAGCCTCATCCTTCGACACCTTCTCGACATCTACCAGACGGCCGAAACGACGGAGGTAGTTATCCTTGAAGTCGTTGTGCATCTTCTTATCGACCTTGATGCGGTTGTAGGTAACCTTATCCTTTGCCGAGAGATCGAGGTTCACTGCGGGAGCCTCACCAATCTCGAATACGAATTCGAACTCGGTGTTGTTCTCGAAGTCGAAGTCGCCCTGCTCCTCTGCGGGGATAACGTCGCCAACATAGTCGATATTCTCTTTTTGGAGATAGTCGAATGCCGAGTGCGAAGCCAAACGATACGACTCCTCTGCCACTACACCCTTACCGTACATCTTCTTCACGATACCCATCGGCACCATACCGGGGCGGAATCCGGGAACATTAGCCTTGCGCTTGTACTCACGGAGGGTCTTCTCGACTGCCTCACCATAATCTTTTTCATCAACGGTCACACGGATAAGCGATGCGTGCAACTCTTTTTGCTCTCTAACGATTTTCATAACTGTATATTTGTTTATTCGACTTATCAATCCAAAAAATGTCCAAATTTTCCTCTTTCAACCTCTTTTCCCAAAGAAAAGAGTTCCATTTGGGCTCGAATTGGAGCGCAAAGGTAAGAAATTTTAACATACATAACAAATTATTACTACCTTTGTGAGCAATTATGAAGATATTTTTAACAACAATTCTGTTTGTCGGCATCTGTGCAGGGTGCGGGGGTAACTCCAACACCCACCGGCAAAGCACCACGACGCCCGTTGAGCCGAAACGCTACACTTACGAGGTCGTCGCATCGTACCCACACCTCACAACAAGCTATACGCAAGGGTTGCAGTATATCGACGGCGTACTGTGGGAAGGTACGGGTCAGAACGGCTCCTCGCGCCTGCAACGCATAGACCTCGCAACAGGTAAGGCCGACGTGGTGGCAACTCTCCCCGATCGGGATTTCGGCGAAGGCATCACCCTGCTCGGTAACCGCATCTATCAACTCACGTGGACCAGCAACAGAGCCTATGTCTATGACCGCACAACCGAGCGAAAAATCAAGGAGATTCGCTATTCGGGCGAGGGCTGGGGACTCACGACCGACGGCATCCGTCTTTTTATGACCGACGGCACTTCGCGTCTTTCGGTTATTAACCCCGACACCTTCAAACGAACCTCGTCGGTAACGGTAACATACCGAGGCAATCCCGTCGAGTATCTCAACGAGTTGGAGTGGATTGAGGGCCGCGTTTGGGCAAACGTCTATACAACCGACAAAATAGTGATAATCAACCCTGAAACGGGCGTTGTCGAAGGCATAATCGACCTCGAAGGCATACTCCCCGAGAGTGAAATTACATCCACCACCGATGTTTTGAACGGCATCGCTTACGACAGCGAAAACAAACGTATATTCGTCACAGGTAAAAATTGGAGCAGGCTCTTCGAGATAAAACTCGTCGAGCAGTAACAAGAGAGTATGAGCAATACGATAAAGACGCTGCTGGAGCAAAGAATTTTACTGCTCGACGGCGGATTAGGAACAATGATACAGGGATACGCTCTCTCCGAAGAAGAGTTTCGCGGAGAACGGTTTGTCGCGTGGGCACGCAACCTCAAAGGGTGCAACGACTGCCTTGTTCTGACACAGCCCGACATCGTTGCCGAGATTCACGAAAAGTACCTTTCGGCAGGTGCCGACATTATATCGACCAACAGTTTCAACGCCAACGCCATATCGTTGGCGGAGTATGGACTTGCAGAGTATGCCGGCGAGATTTCGCGCCGTGCAGCAGAGATTGCCCGCGAGGTAGCAGACCGCTTTACGGCTCGCAACCCACGCAAACCTCGTTTCGTTGCCGGCTCGGTCGGTCCAACGAGCAAAACCTCCTCCATCGCCACCGACGTCGAACGACCCGATTTGCGAGAGGTCTCGTTCGAACAGCTTGCAGAGGCCTACAAAGCTCAAATCGAAGGACTTGTCGAAGGCGGAGCAGACCTGATTCTTATCGAGACCATCTTCGATACGCTTAATGCCAAGGCTGCCATATACGCTTTGCAGGAGATTTCTTGCACGCGCGGGCGCGCGATACCCGTGATGCTGTCGGGCACGCTCGCAGGCGTGGGAGGACGTATGTTGTCGGGCCAGACCATCGAAGCTTTCTACGCCTCGGTCGCACACGCCGAACCGATATCCGTCGGATTCAATTGTGCCTACGGAGCGGGGCAGATGCTCCCATTCCTCGAACGCCTTGCCGCAGTCAGCGACTATCCCCTGTCGGCCCATCCCAATGCCGGATTGCCCAACGTCGAGGGAGGTTACGACCAGAGTCCCGAACAGTTTGCCGACGAGGTCGAGGAGTATATACGTCGCGGGTTGGTCAATATTGTGGGAGGTTGCTGCGGCACCACTCCCGAACACATATTGCAACTCGCACAGCGTGTAGGAAACTACACCCCCAGACCTCTGCCACAACCTTCACACACGACTCGTTTGAGCGGACTCGAAGAGTTGAGCATAACGCCCGACCGCAACTTCGTAAATATCGGCGAGAGAACAAACGTAGCCGGCTCGGCAAAATTTGCACGTCTGATTCGTGAGGGCAACTACGAAGAGGCTCTCTCGATTGCTCGTGCGCAGGTCGAGGCGGGAGCGCAGGTTATCGACATCTGTATGGACGACGGATTGATTGACAGCGTGAAGGCTATGAGTCATTTTATGCGCTTGGCAGGGGCCGAACCCGAAATCTCGAGAGTTCCCGTAATGATTGACTCCTCGTCGTGGGAGGTCTTGGAGGCGGGTATGCGACTTTCGCAGGGCAAGTGCATAGTTAATTCTCTCTCGCTCAAAGATGGCGACGAGCTATTCCTGCAACGCGCAGCAAAGGTTCGCCAATATGGAGCGGCAATGGTCGTGATGCTCTTCGACGAGCAGGGTCAGGCAGAGAGCTACGAGCGTAAAATCGAGATTGCGGAGCGTGCTTACAGGCTGTTGATCGATAGCGGGTTCCCGCCGGAAAACATCATCTTCGACCCCAATATTCTATCAGTTGCCACGGGCATCGAAGAGCACAACACCTACGGCAAAGCATTTATCGATGCCACACGTTACATCAAGCAAAACTTCCCTCACGCGAAGGTCTCGGGCGGAGTAAGCAACCTTTCGTTCGCTTTTCGCGGCAATAACCGTATCCGCGAGGCGATGCACTCGGCATTCCTCTACCACGCCATCGAGGCAGGGATGGATATGGGTATAGTCAATGCGCAGATGTTGCAGGTTTATAGCGATATCGAGCCCGAGTTATTGGAACGTATCGAGGACCTGATTCTATACCGTCGCGCCGACGCCGCCGAGCGGCTGACCGAGTATGCCGCACAAATCGCCGGCAACGCGGCCTCGCAAACCTCGACCAACACCGAGACGTGGCGCAACGGCTCACTTCCCGAACGTATTGCCCACGCAATGCAGCGCGGAATAACCGACCATATCGAGGAGGATATCGAGGAGGGCTACCGCTCACTCGGCTCTCCGATGGCGGTTATCGACTCTCTGCTGATGCCGGCGATGGAGCAGGTCGGGCACCTCTTCGGCGAGGGCAAGATGTTCCTGCCACAGGTAGTGAAGAGTGCACGAGTGATGAAGCGTGCCGTCGGTGTACTCACGCCCTATTTGAGCGGAGCCGAGAGTGCCAGCAACGCGGGCAAGGTCGTTATCGCCACGGTTAAAGGCGATGTTCACGATATAGGCAAAAATATCGTTTCGGTCGTGCTCTCGTGCAGCGGTTATAAGGTCTTCGACCTCGGGGTTATGGTCGATGCAGAGCGAATCATCGATGAAGCAGTGGCACAGAGTGCCGATGCCATCTGTTTGAGCGGACTTATCACACCTTCACTCGAAGAGATGCGACGAGTCTGTGCCGAGGCGGAGAGTCGAGGATTCTCGATTCCGATAATCATCGGAGGAGCCACCACCTCGGATATGCATACAGCGGTAAAGATTGCGCCTTCGTACTCGGGCATTGTCGTAAATGCCCACAATGCAAGCCACGGAGCGCAGCTTCTCGCCCGACTCCTCGGAGAGAACCGCTTCAACACCGAGCGTGAGATTCGCGAAGGACAGCAGGCTCTGCGCGAGAGATTCGAGTGCGACAACAGACGACTTGTCCCGATTGTCGAGCGTCGCGAAGAGCGCGCACGCAAGGGGGTCGAAGATATTGTAGTCCCGCAACATACAGGCAGATTGGTCTTTCCCGAAATCGATATCGAGCAGGTCGAGCCGCTCATCGATTGGAATTTCTTCTTCTCGTCGTGGGGATTGAAGGGTCGATATCCCGAGATTCTCGACTGTCCGAAGTATGGCGCCGAAGCACGGGAGTTGTTCAACGATGCAAAGGCGATGTTGGAGCGCATACGCAAAGATAAATCGCTCACTCTGCAAGGTGTTGTCGGCATCTTCCCTGCCGTCACTCACAAAGAGGATATCATCGTTACCGACACCAAAGGTCGTCGCCACACGCTGCCGATGTTGCGCAACCAGACCGAAGGCGAGCCTAATCTCTCGCTTGCAGACTATATCATCGACGAGCGCAGTGGCAAGAGCGACTATATCGGTTGCTTTGCCCTAACGGGCGGCGTGGGTCTGAAAGAGTTGCAGGAACTCCTTCGCGAAGAGAGTAACGACGACTACAAGATTATAATGGCTAAACTGCTTGCCGACCGATTGACCGAAGCCTTTGCCGAGGCTATGCACTCGTTCGTGAGACGACAGATGTGGGGTTACGAGCAGGGCGAGCAACTCTCTCCCGAACAGATTATCCGCGGAGAGTATCGTGGCAAGCGAATGGCATTCGGCTACCCGGCCTCGCCCGACCACTCGCTAAAACGCGAGATTTTTGACCTGCTGGCAGTCGAGATGACTACCACGATGCGACTGAACGAGAACTTTATGATTGAGCCCGAAGAGGCCCTGTGCGGATTGATTTTTGCCGATGCGGAATACTTTGCAGTCGGTCGTATAGACACCAAGCAACTGCTCGACTACGCACGCAGGCGCGAAATGACTCCCGAGCAGATTTACCAACTCTTACCCAAAAACGTGTAAAAAAATGATTGTTGCAGACCTTATAACAAAAACCGCCGCAGAGGGAGGTTGTCGATTTTCGTTCGAATTGCTGCCGCCGCTCAAAGGAGATGGTGCGCAGGGAGTATTTTCGGCTATCGACCCATTGGTCGAGTTTGACCCCGCTTATATTGACGTCACGTTCCATCGCGAGGTGCTACACACGCAGACTATGCCCGATGGCCGAATCGAACGACACGTCGCACGTCGTCGTCCGGGAACGGTCGGCATCTCGGCAGCCATACGCGAGCGTTACGGCATCGAGACGGTGCCACACCTTATTTGCGGAGGATTGTCGCGTTACGATATCGAGGATGCGCTGATAGATATGGATTTCCTCGGGTTGCACAATGTCCTTGCTCTGCGAGGCGACAAGACCCCCGACGAGGAGGTATTCACACCCCACCCGCAGGGTCACGCCCACACCATAGACCTCATAGGTCAGATTATGGCAATGAATCGCGGAGAGTTTGTCGATGGAGAGGTCGAGGTGTGCCACCATTCGGAGTTCTCGATTGGAGTGGCAGGCTATCCCGAGAAGCACGCTGACGCAGCCTCGCTCGACGAGGATATCGCACACCTCAAAAAGAAAGTTGATGCCGGAGCTCGCTATGTCGTGACACAACTATTCTTCGACAACAACCGATTCTTCGACTATCGGGAGCGTTGTCGCGAGGCGGGTATCACAGTGCCGATTATCCCCGGCATTAAGCCCCTTGCCGTGGCTCGCCATCTCGAAATTCTCCCGAACATCTTCGGCACAACCATTCCCGAAGATTTGGAGCGAGAGGTACGCCTGCACATCGATGACCCGAAGGCTGTGCGCGCCATAGGTTCGGAGTGGTGCGTAGCACAATGTCGCGAGTTAAAGGCGGCAGGTGTCCCCGTGTTGCACTTCTACACGATGAGTCGCACCGAAGAGATTGCTCGCATAGCCAAGGCGGTATTTTAGAAACCAAAAGAACAAGAAGAGGATATGACACCCATCGAATTTCGCAGAGAACTGCATCGTCACCCCGAGCTCTCGTTCCGCGAGGAGCGTACAGCCCGCTTTATCTCCGAGGCTCTGACCGCGGCAGGTATCGACAACCGTTCCATAGCAGGCACGGGAGTGCTTGCACGCATCGAGGGCGTGGGCGACCCTCGCAAGGCGATGGTCCTGCGTGCAGATATTGATGCACTGCCCATACACGAGGCAACGGATGTCGAGTGGCGTTCCGAGAACGAGGGCGTTATGCACGCCTGCGGACACGATATTCACGCAGCAGTACTATATGGCACACTGCTTCGCCTATCGGCAAATCGCAACTTCCAAGGCACCGTTTTCGGACTCTTCCAACCTGGCGAAGAGTGCAATCCGGGAGGGGCATCGCTTGTCTTGGCAGAGAAACCTTTCGATGGTTATGATGTTTGCGCAGTCATAGGCGAACACGTGGAGCCGAAATTGTCGGTCGGCACCTTCGGATTCCGCGAAGGCAAGTATATGGCATCGAGTGACGAGTTGCGCTTCACGGTACACGGCAAAGGCGGACACGCCGCTCTGCGGCAGGATTTGCAGGACGCAGTGGTCGCTGCTGCCGAACTTATCGTACGACTCAATGCGATGAACTCCGAGGATACGATTCTCTCATTGGGCAAAGTCCGAGCCGACGGCGCCACAAATGTCATTCCCGACGAGGTCTATATCGAGGGTACGATGCGCACATTTGACGAGATGGTACGCAAGATTTGCAAAGAGGAGATTGCCGAAGTCGCGGCAAATATTGACGCTCGACATCAGACCTCAACTGTGGTCGATATCTCGCAAGGCTATCCCTGCGTGGTCAATGACGAGGAGCTGACCTCTACGGCACGTACATTGGCCGAGGAGCACTTCGAGGCGGTCGATTTGGATTTGCGCCCCACGGCCGAGGACTTCGGTTTCTACACGCAGCGCTATCCTTCGCTCTTCTACCGACTCGGAGTGGGCGGTTCGGGCGCGACCCATACGGCAGAGTTCTGCCCCGACGAAGGGGCTGTTACGACAGGTATTGATTTTATGTACCTGCTGACGCAAAAATTGACAAACAATGAAAAAGAGAAATAAGAATATACGGGCTTCATTCGAGCAACGTGCATCTTTCCTGGCACGTCTGCTGCGCGAGATGCCCGAGAAGAGTTTTACGCTGAAACACCTCGCCGCCGCATCGGGAGGTGCCGACCGCGAGGGTCGCGACCTCACGAAGGCGATACTTGACCGATTCATCGAGGAGGGCGTGGTCGAATTTACCTCGCGAAAATACCGCCTCTCGAACAGCCAACTACCCCATTATGAGGGTATGGCACAGATGACCTCTTCGAGCTCGATGTTCGTCACGGTCGAGGGTATGGAGCAGGATATCTTTATCAATCCGCGCAACACACGCACGGCTCTCGATGGCGACCGCGTGGAGATTGTTATTACACACCGCTCACGCGGAGGTTCGCCCGAAGGCGAAATTACCCGCATCTTGGAGCGTGGCAACCGCACCTATGTCGGCATTGTCGAGATTCACTCCAAGGCGGTAGCCTTCGTGCTGACAGACTCGCGACGCATACCCGTAGATATCGCACTATCGCGCAAAAAATACCCCAAACTCGAAGATGGGCAGAAGGTGGTTGTTCGCATTGCCGAGTGGTACGACGATGCAAAACTTCCGACCGGAGAGTTGGTCGAGATTCTCGGCAGGGAGGGCGACAACGATACCGAGATGCACGCCATACTCGCGGAGTACGACCTCCCATACCGTTTCGACGAGAAGGTCGAGGCGGCGGCCGAACGGATTCCGGCAAAGATTACCGAGCGGGACTATGCCGAGCGACGCGATATGCGCGATGTTACAACCTTTACCATCGACCCCGCCGACGCCAAGGATTTCGACGATGCACTCTCGATTCGTCGCATAGGAAAAGATTCGTGGGAGGTGGGCGTACATATCGCCGATGTGACGCACTATGTTCGTCCGGGCTCGGTCATCGACATCGAGGCGGAGTCTCGCGGAACATCGGTCTATTTAGTCGATAGAACCGTTCCGATGCTGCCCGAGCGTCTTTCGAACTTTCTATGCTCGCTGCGCCCCCACGAGGAGAAACTGTGTTTCTCGGCTGTCTTTAACATCAACGAAAATCTCGAAATTACACGCGAGTGGTTCGGTCGTACGGTCATCTACTCCGACCGCCGATTTACCTATGCCGAAGCGCAGGATATTATCGAAACGGGCAGTGGAGATTTTGCCGAGGAGATACTGACCCTCAACCGCTTGGCACAGGGTCTGCGCGATGCCCGCATCGCAAACGGAGCACTGCTCTTCGACCGTCGAGAGGCAAAATTCACACTCGACGAGAAGGGCCGCCCCACGGGCGTCTATTTCAAGGAGTCGAAGGAGGCTAATCACCTCATCGAGGAGTTTATGCTCTTGGCCAATAAACGTGTGGCACAATTCTGCTCAAAAGGGAAGAACGGCAAGGCGCGCCCGATGGTCTATCGTATTCACGACAAACCCGACAGCGAGAAGCTCGACCGTTTCCGCACCTTTATACTCCGATTCGGACACATCTTCAAAGCTTCGAAGGGCGTGGCTATCGCCCGCGAGATGAACTCGCTGCTCGGCAAGATAAAGGGCAAACCCGAAGAGAATGCGGTCTCGACATTGGCTATACGCTCGATGGCAAAGGCAATCTACTCGACCGACAATATCGGTCACTACGGTCTTGCTTTCCCTTACTACACACACTTTACCTCGCCCATTCGTCGCTACCCCGATATGCTGGCACATCGATTGTTGGCGCTCTATCTCGACCGTGGCAAGGGAGTCGATAAGTCGGCTCTCGAAGCAGAGTGCGAACACTCTACCGAGCGCGAGGTGGTTGCGGCAGAGGCCGAACGCGCATCCATCAAATACAAGATGGTCGAGTTTATGCAGAATCGCGGAGACGAACTCTTCGAGGGACACATCTCGGGACTCACCGAATGGGGCATCTTTGTCGAGTTGGAGAACTCGATAATCGAGGGTGTGGTCCATCTGCGCGATATCGAGGGGGACTTCTATCGTTTCGACGAGGAGCGTTACGAGGTCTTCGGCTCATCCACAGGCAAAACCTTTACCCTTGGCGACCGTGTCCGCGTCAAGGTCAAAGCCACCGACCTGCGCAGGCGAACCTTGGACTTTGAGTTTGCATAGCATTATGAGGACTGCCTATCAATATATTTTTGACAAAAGTATGCAACGCGAGGCACTGACTCGCGATGAGGCACTTGCGCTATACCACGCTCCACTGCCGGAGTTGGCAGAGGCTGCTGACCTATTGAGGCGCGACAGTGTTGCCGACCCTTCGGTCGTAACGTGGCAGATTGACCGCAATATCAACACCACGAATGTCTGCGTTTCGGGCTGTCGATTCTGCAACTTCCACTGCAAACCACACCAAGTCGAGCGACACTTCATAACCTCGCTCGATGAATATTTCCGCAAGACCGACGAGATGCTTGCCCTCGGTGGCGACCAGTTACTGTTGCAGGGCGGTATGCACCCTGCGCTCGGAATCGACTACTACGAGGAGTTGTTCCACGCACTCAAAGAGCGCTATCCGCAATTGCGCCTCAACGCCCTCGGAGCTCCGGAGGTTGCACACATAGCACGCATAAGCGGCATAACGACTCGCGAGGTCTTGGAGCGACTGCACAAGGCGGGGCTTACATCGTTACCCGGTGCCGGTGCCGAGATTTTGGTTGAGCGCGTGCGCAAAATCATCTCGCCAGCCAAGCCGAGTGCCAAGGAGTGGTTGAGAGTGATGCACGAAGCCCACGAGATGAATATCCCGACTACGGCAACAATGATGTACGGGCATATCGAGAGCATCGAGGAGCGCATCGAGCACCTTATCCTTCTGCGCGACCTGCAAGCCGAATGTCCCGAAGGTCACTACGGATTCACTGCATTTATTCCGTGGATTTTCCGCTCGGAAGGGACTCAACTCGAAGCTATGGGTTACACTACCCGCTTCTCGCCCACGGAGTATCTGCGACTGATTGCCGTAGCGCGACTTGTGCTGAATAACATCCGTAACATTCAGGCATCGTGGCTTACCGTAGGCAAAGCCACCGCCCAGATAGCTCTCCACAGCGGAGCCAACGATATGGGCTCGATAATGATTGAGGAGAATGTCGTATCGTCGGCAGGCGCCGACAATCGATTCGATGCCACAGGCATACAGCAGGCCATACGCGAGGCGGGATTCACACCCCGACTGCGCGACCAACTCTACAATCTGCGCGATGATGTGAAATTTTAACCAAAACAATAACCGAACTATGAAAACTATCTCAAAACTTCTGCTGCTCACGATGCTCGGAGCTTCGCTAACTGCATTTGGAGCAGGAAACGATGCCGACAAGCAGATATACAAGCGTGTGGATGCGCTGATGAAGAGGATGACCCTGCAAGAGAAGATTGGTCAGTTACAACAACTTACCGGCCGCAAAGGAGAAATCACAGGTCCTGCCGGCGAAAAGATGAATGCCGAGGAGTTTATACGTCGCGGATTGTGTGGCTCGATGCTCGGAGTGAAGAGTGCCGAGGATGTTGCCTACTATCAGAATATCGCCCTCAACGAGTCGCGTTTGGGTATTCCGCTTCTCTTCGGATACGACATCATCCACGGTTGCCGCATCATCTTTCCCGAGAACCTCGGAGTCTCTTCGTCGTGGGATATTGCAAGTGTCGAGAAGCTGGCACAAATCTCGGCTCGTGAGGCAGCCTCGATGGGTATTGCCTGGACCTTCTCTCCGATGTGCGATATCAGCACCGAGCCTCGTTGGGGTCGTGTTTCGGAGGGCTCGGGCGAGGACCCCTACCTCGGAGCAAAGATTGCCGCAGCGATGGTGCGCGGCTATCAGGGCAATGACCTCTCGGACCCCAACACCATCCTGGCGTGCGTCAAGCACTTCGCTGCATACGGAGCACCGCAGGCGGGTCGTGATTACCATACGGTCGATATGTCGCGCCGAATGTTCCGCGACCGCTACCTGCCACCCTATCGTGCTGCCATCAAGGCAGGAGCAGCAACGGTAATGACCTCGTTCAACGATTTCGAGGGCGTACCCGCCACAGGCAATAAGTGGCTGATGCGCGACCTTCTGCGTGACGAACTTGGATTCAAAGGCTTTATCGTTACCGATTGGGCGGCGACCGACGAGATGCGGGCACACGGAGTGGCAGCCAATCGCAAGGAGGCTGCAAAACTCGCCTTCGATGCGCACGTAAATATGAATATGGTCGATCGCGACTACATTCGCCACGGCGAGGAACTTGTGAAGGAGAAACAGGTATCCGAAAAGACCATAGACCTGCTCTGTCGCGAGATTCTGGCGATGAAGTTCCGACTCGGACTCTTCGACGAGCCGCATCGCTATGGCGGCGACCGCTACAAGAGCGAAACCTACCTGCCCGAGAATTTGGAGGTGGCACGTGATGTTGCACGCAAATCGATGGTACTGCTCGAAAACAAGAACGAGATTCTCCCTCTGAAAGGTTCGGAGCGCATCGCCCTTATCGGTCCGTATGCCGACAACCGCGAGGAGATGAGTGGCGCGTGGAGAGGATTCTGCGAGCATAACCGTAGCACCACCTTCCTCGAAGGTCTGCAAGCACGATTCGGCAAGGAGCAGGTACTCTACTCGAAGGGGTGCAATCCCTTTGAGTCAATCGAGGGCGGTATCGCAAAGGCTGTCGAGATTGCTCAACAATCGGATATTATCCTGCTGACAATGGGTCTGCCCAATGCGTGCAGTGGCGAGGCTACAAGCCTTACCTCTATCGAAGTGCCGCAAGCACAACGCGACCTTCTGGCGGCACTCGATGCCACGGGAAAGCCTATCGTCGTACTTCTGGTAACGGGTCGCCCGATGGATGTCGGCTACGAGGTTGAACATTCGGAGGCCCTGCTTGTGACGTGGCATCCCGGAACAATGGCAGGTCCGGCTTTGGCTGACGTTGTATCGGGAGATTTCAACCCCGCAGGCCGCCTTACGATGACCTTCCCCATCAACCTCGGACAGGTGCCCATCCACTACAATATGAAGCGCACAGGCCGTCCGATGCGCTCACCCGACAGTAAAGAGAAGTATCTCTCACGATATATGTTCACACCCAACGAGCCGCGCTATGCGTTTGGTTACGGATTGAGCTACACCACCTTCGACTACTCCGACCTCAAAGTTCTCACTCCCGAGGTTGCGATGGGCGAGTCTGTACGTGTAAGCGTCAAGGTGCGCAACAGCGGCAAGCGTGACGGAGCAGAGGTCGTACAACTCTATATGCGCGACGATGTAGCCTCGACAACGCGTCCTCTGCGCGAATTGAAAGGCTTTGAGCGCGTAGAACTCCGTGCCGGCGAAGAGCGTGTAATTGAATTTACAATCACACCGGAAGATATGTCGTTCTGGACCATCAACGAGGAGTTTGCCCAAGAGCCCGGCTCATACCACATCTGGGCAGGTCACGACTCGAATGCCACACTCGACGGTTCATTCTGCGTTCGCGCCAAGTAGAAGGTGCACCACATAGAATAAAACTCAATAAGGTAGCTTTTCGGGCTACCTTATTGAATTCATACGGATACTTGCCTTGACCAATGCAATGGCGCGTATGCGTTTTACATCGACATCTTTGTCGGCGTGGTGAGGATTCTGACTCACAAGCTTCACACACCCCTCGATATCGGATTTCTGAACATACTTCACGGTAATATACTCCTCGCCGTCTATATCTATCGAGAGCAGGTACATATCCCCCCAAAACACATCGTTCAAGTCGCGCAACTGCTTATACAGCACGATATCGCCACTTTTGAGCAAAGGATACATCGAATCCCCCACAACATAGATAGCCCCGTCGCACTTCGGCAGGTTGGGGATATGGATAAAGTCGATGGGCTTCATTTGGCGACGCTCCGTAAAGAGGGGCACCAACCCTGCCGTACCCTCAATCGAATAGAGCGGCACGCTCTGCATCGGCAGCGCATTATCCGTCTTCAATCGGAATGCCGTAAGGTCGGGTTCGAGATTGAACATATCAGCACTATCGTCGCCATCGAGCCACTCGGCATTAACATTCAATTCTTGAACAAGAATATTCTTATTGCGAGCCGACAGTCCCGCCTTTCCGGTCTCAATCATCGAGAGAGCCGCCTTTCCGATACCAAGTCGTTGTGACAGTTGCTCTTGTGTCATTCCAAGGGCCTTACGTATCAATTTTACCCGACTTTCTGTAATAGTCATATTAGTTTTATTTATATTAAATTTTTGAACTTTTTGGTATCAATTTCAAAAATTGAACTTATATTTGCACCACAAAGTTAAATATTTTATTCATAACTACAAATAATTTCAATAATTTAGACGAATTATGTATGAAATTACCCCCAAAATCTACGAAAAAACCGCACAGAAAGTAAGTGATGCAGTCGGCAACACAGGCTACTTTTCCGGCACGATCGACTTCTCGTATGAGAATGTTGAGTGCAGAATGCTTCTCTCGATGGTAATCTATCGCAAAAAGGTCGAGATGCCCGAGGGTCGATGCAACATAATCGACGACGTCGTTCCTGTATGGTGGGAGTTCCACACCACGGTCGATGGCGAGGAGTTGATTAACGATTTCGACTTCTCGCTCTTCAAAGAGTACATTCTCTAATGCGGTTTTGTGGCGGCAGACTCTTATCTCGGAGCGATGCCTCCGCCGTCACAACTTCGGGTCACAATCTTTCGCATCGGAAATGTGACCCTCTGATTTTTATAACAAACTTTTCTATTCGCTATGCCCTCTTTTTCAGATTTCGCATTGCAGGTCTATCCCTTCTTGGAGTTACAGACCTTCCACCGCAACTACTATCGCCTACTCGAAGAGTTTGCCCACGGGCGCGTGCGCAAACTTATCATAACAATGCCTCCACAGCACGGCAAAAGCATCGGAGCTACCACTCTGCTGCCGGCATATATGCTCGGAATCGACCCCGACCTACGTATCGCCATAGCCTCCTATTCGGCTTCGCTCGCATCGCGTTTCAATCGTCGTGTGCAGCGTATCATCGAATCGAAGGAGTACGAAGATATCTTCCCCGAAACCACAATCAAGCGGGGAGGAAAACCGGCCGAGTATATCCGTACGGCTGACGAGGTCGAGATTATCGGAAGGCGCGGAGAGCTGCTCTCGGTTGGTCGCGAAGGCTCGCTCACGGGCAACCGAGTGGATTGCTTCATCCTCGACGACCTCTATAAAGATGCGATGGAGGCAAACTCACCCATCGTACGTGAGAATTGTTGGGAGTGGTACACATCGGTAGTTAAGACCCGTATGCACAACGCCTCGCGCGAACTCATTGTCTTCACACGCTGGCACGAAGAGGACCTTATCGGCGAGCTCACTCGTCGCGAACCGACCCTGATGCTGACCGATTGGAGCCAACTCGAAGGACTCGACGACAACACTTGGGTATATCTCAACTTCGAGGCCCTCAAAACATCGCCTCCGTGCGAGATTGACCCTCGTACCGCAGGAGAGGCTCTTTGGGAGCAACAACAGAGTGCGCAACTTCTCGAAAACAAGCGAAAGCTCGACCCTCTGAAATTCGAGTGTATGTATCAGGGACATCCCTCATCACGAGAAGGTTTGCTTTACGGAGAGTCGTTCGGCGAGTACGATTTTCTGCCGCACGAATTGGTCCGTATCTGCAACTACACCGATACCGCCGACACGGGCGACGACTACCTCTGTTCGCTCTGCTATGCGGTCGATACCGACGGCTTAATCTACATTACGGACTCTGTCTATTCACGTGAACCTATGGAGATTACCGAAGGTCTGGTCGGCGAGATGCTTTCGCGCAACGGCGTCCGTTCGGCTCTGATTGAGAGCAATAACGGAGGACGCGGATTTGCGCGTGCCGTTCAGAAATTGGCACGCGAAACCCGCGTCGAATGGTTTCATCAAAGCGGCAACAAGGAGGCACGAATACTATCGCACTCCGCTACCGTGTTACATAACATCCGATTTCCGCGCAATTGGCGACAGCGCTGGCCCGAACTCTACAACCACCTCACAACCTATCGACGACAATTTCGCGCCAATCGCTGGCACGACGCCGCCGATGTGGTTACAGGCATCGTCGAACACGAAATTACCGACCGCCGCTCTTCGCGCATCAATCGAATCTCGTTCTTTTAGAATCTCCTACTTCGCAGCCTTCACTTTGGCGACAAATGACTCATACTCTGCTTTGAGCGAGTCGATCAGCTCGCGTACGGGCACAATCTTATCGACCCTCCACGCATTAGCTCCACAGAAGGCATAACCGTGGCTCATACGGCCCTTAAAAGCATTGTAGAGAGCCAACATAATGCAATAAGGGCTATTCGTAACATCGCACGTTTTAATACAGTTGAAAGGGCAATTCTTGGGTTTGGTCAGGCCCTGCTTTACCCTTTCGAGGAACTCTCCGTGGATTGCTCGTCCGGGCATCCCCACAGGGCTGGCAATAATCTCGACATCCTCCTTGCGGGCGTCGAGATAGCTCTGTTTGAACTCTTGTGAAGCATCACACTCCTCGGTTGCCACAAAGCGTGTTCCCATCTGCACACCCTCGGCTCCGAGTTCCAAAATTCGACAGATATCCTCTCCTGTATAGATACCGCCACCAGCAATCACAGGGATATGGCAATCGTGTTCCGTGGCAAATTTACTAACCTCGGCAACAACCTCCGGCACCACATTTTCGAGCGAATACGCCTCATCGTCAATCTGGTTCGCCTTATAGCCGAGATGACCTCCCGCCTTCGGGCCCTCGACAACTATGGCGTCGGGGATATAGTTATACTCCTGGAACCACTTCGTACACAGCAACTTCGCAGCACGAGCCGACGACACGATGGGGGCAAGTTTGGTCTTGGCACCCTCGGTCAGGAACGACGGCAGGTTGAGCGGCAGACCGGCACCCGAGAAGATGATATCAACCTTCTCGGCAATAGCGGTACGCACCATATCCGCAAAGTTCGACATTGCCACCATAACATTCACTCCGATAACACCCTTCGTCGCCTCACGTGCCTTGCGAATCTCCTCCTTCAATCCGAAGATGCTCGCCACGTTGAAGTCCGACGAGTGCTCCTTATATACCAAGCCGAGGCCCGCAGAAGATATCACTCCGATACCACCCTGCTCTGCCACGGCAGAAGCCAATCCCGACAGGGATATTCCGACACCCATACCGCCCTGAACGATGGGAATGCGAGCGAGCAGGCTGCCAATTTTCAATTCTTTCATAAATTTCACTTTTATAGGTTTATAAACAGGGGTTTGCTCCACCAAAAGGCAGATCCAAAAAAAAGAGATTGCGACCGAAGGTCCCCCTTCGATATCCGCAATCTCAAAAAATCGCCACAAATGTAAACATTTTTCTCGGAAAAACACTACATTTGTCATTCGAAAATAGGTTTGACTTAAATTATGAACAATTCGAATATTCGCACAGCGGAAGATATCGTAATCCGCTTCTCGGGAGATTCGGGAGATGGTATGCAACTTACGGGCACCCTCTTCTCGGACACCTCGGCGATGCTCGGCAACGGAATTTCGACCTTCCCCGATTATCCTGCCGAGATTCGCGCTCCGCAAGGTACCATAGCGGGAGTTTCGGGATTTCAGGTCCATTTCGGTTCTCGACCCATCAAAAATCCGGGCGACTACTGCGACGTGCTTGTTGCTATGAATCCCGCCGCCCTGAAAGCCAATCGCCATTGGCTCAAAAAGGGTGCTACCGTAATTCTCGATGGCGACAGCATCTCCGAAGATAACCTGCGCCGTGCAGGATTTGAGACTCTCGACCCCATAGCCGAGCTCGACCTCGCGGAGTACAATGTCGTAATTCCCGACATTACCTCGATGACACGCGACGCCCTCGCCGAGACAGGTCTTGACCACAAGAGCATAGTCAAGTGTAAGAATATGTTCGCTCTGGGCATCTGCTTCTTTATGTTCGACCGCCCCGAAGAGCACGCCAAGAGTTATCTCACATCGAAGTTTGCAAAGAAGAATCCGGCTATTGCCGATGCCAATATCCTCGCCATCAAGGCGGGCTATAACTATGCGGCCAACACACACTCTTTTGCCAACACCTACGTTGCTCCGGCACATCTCGAACGCGGAACCTACCGTTCGATAAACGGCAACGTGGCAACGGCTTGGGGCTTCTGTGCTGCAAGTGAAAAGAGTGGGCGACCACTCTTCTGCGGTTCGTACCCAATCACTCCCGCAACCGTAATTCTCGAAGAGCTCGCCAAGCGCAAAGACCTCGGTGTCAAGACTGTGCAGGCAGAGGATGAGATTGCGGGCATCTGCACCTCGATAGGTGCTGCTTTTGCCGGAAATCTCGCCGTCACAACCACCTCGGGTCCCGGTCTTTCGCTCAAAAGTGAAGCTCTCGGTCTGGCAGTGATGGCAGAGTTGCCGTTGGTCGTTGTGGACGTACAGCGCGGAGGCCCCTCGACGGGTCTGCCGACCAAAACCGAGCAGAGCGACCTGATGCAGGCTCTATACGGTCGCAATGGAGAGTGTCCGACAGTTGTTATGGCAGCTTCTTCGCCCAGCGACTGTTTTCACTATGCCTTTATGGCAGCAAAGATTGCGATGGAGCATATGACCCCCGTAGTTCTGCTGACCGACGGATTTATCGCCAACGGTTCCGAGCCGTGGCGCATCCCCTCGATGAGCGACTACCCCACAATCACGCCCCCCATCGTCGAAGAGGCTCCCGAGGATGGATTTATGCCCTACGCCCGCAACGAAAGGCTTGCCCGCGGCTGGGCATTCCCCGGCAAGGAGGGCTTGGAGCACCGTATCGGAGGATTGGAGAAAGATGCTCTGCGTGGCTCTATCTCGCACAATCCCGCGAATCATCAGAAGATGGTACGCACGCGCGCCGAGAAGGTTGCCAAAGTGGCTGATTACATACCCGAACAAGAGATATTCGGAGCCGAGGATGCGGAGTTACTCGTAGTCGGCTGGGGAGGAACAAAAGGTCATCTCCATACCGCCGTCGAGCAGTTGCAGCGCGAAGGCAAGAGCATCGCTTTGGTCCACTTCAACTACATCAACCCTCTGCCTCGAAATGCCGAGCAGATTCTGCGCAAGTTCCGTCGCATCGTGGTCTGCGAGTTGAACGAAGGTCAGTTCGCGGCATATCTGCGTCAATCGTTCGAGGGTCTGCACATCGAGCAGATTAACAAGAGCGAGGGTCAGCCCTTCACGGTTGTGGAGTTGAAAGAGAAGTTTTCTGAATTGTTAAACAGCTAATCGGTAACGTAGAGAGATATGGAATACAGATATACACCCGCCGATTTCAAGAGCGACCAGGAGGTACGTTGGTGCCCGGGATGTGGTGACCACGCGATTCTCAATGCCGTGCAACGAGCCCTGCCCGAGATTGCCGACACGCTCGACATCCCCCACAATAAGTTCACATTTGTTTCGGGTATCGGCTGCTCGTCGCGATTCATCTACTATATGCGCACCTTTGGTTTCCACACCATCCACGGCAGAGCAAATGCCGTAGCTACGGGAATCAAGGTCGCCAACCCCGATTTGAGTGTTTGGGTAATGACCGGCGACGGCGACTCACTCGCCATCGGCGGAAACCACTTTATCCACGCCATTCGTCGCAATGTTAATCTCAACGTCGTACTCTTCAATAACGAGATTTACGGACTCACGAAGGGTCAATACTCCCCCACATCGAAGTTGGGCAAGATTACCAAAACTTCGCCCTACGGTACGGTCGAGAAACCCTTCAACCCGGGCGAACTCGTCATCGGCGCACGAGGTACATTCTTTGCCCGCTCGATAGATATGGAGGTAATGCTCACAAAGGAGTGTCTGGTCGAGGGAGCAAAGCACGAGGGTATGTCGGTGGTCGAAGTATTGCAAAACTGCGTCATCTTCAACGACAAGACCCACGCGATGTTTGCCGGCGACAAGGCTACCCGTGCCGAGCACACCATTACCCTGCGCCACGGCGAGAAAATGCTCTTCGGAGCCAACCGCGACAAGGGACTCGTATTTGAGAATCTGAAACTCAAAGTCGTAACCATCGGCGAGGATGGCTACACTCTCGACGATATACTTACCCACAATGCCCACACCGAGGATACTACGCTACATTCGATGTTGGCGGCGATGAAGTACCCCGACTATCCGGTCGCTCTGGGCGTCATTCGCTCGGTCGAGGAGGATGCGGTCTATGACCGCAAGGTCAGCGAACAGGTAGAGTCGGTACGCTCCACAAGCAAGATACGTTGCGTCGATGACCTGCTGCACTCGGGCGAAACTTGGGAGATAGAATAATAGAGTTATCTCGGAAACAGTAGGGGCTGTCGATTTTTTGGTAATGATGCCAAAAGCGGCGCTTGGGTAAAAATGTAATTGTCTATAT
>CAZIAS010000025.1:0-24711 GCA_964536825.1 uncultured Alistipes sp.
ATATAGACAATTACATTTTTACCCAAGCGCCGCTTTTGGCATCATTACCATAATTTTGAGTTGCGCCCCCCTCCTTAACGCCCTTAATTGCCCTTAACGTCCTTAACCCCCTTTTCTCCGCGCAATCAATTTTGAATTTAGCCAATAGCTAACGGCTAATTGCACAACAACACCCATTCCCAAGGCGCCATCACGCGCTGCACGTGGCTATCGAGCACGAACTCTTCACCCGTCATTGCATTACGATACGCACCCGCGTAAATACCTGTATAATAATCTGTTTCGATAGTCCAAGGCGACACATTCATAATGCACACCACGCGCTTGCCATCCCTCTCGCGAACAAAGGTCAGCAGGCAATCCTCGGCATTGTTGCGAATCTCGATAAATGAACCTCCGTCACTACCCGAGTCGAGTGCCGCCGAATGATGTTTGAGCGCTGCCAGACGACGATAAAAATCACTCCACTCATTGGGTTCGAGCGAAGGCAGCGGGTCGCGATCGAAGAACTCGAAAGAGTGGTCGTAACCAAACTCCTGACCCGTATAAATCAAAGGCAAACCTTGCGGCAGAACAAAGGTCAAAGCAGCCATAATTTTGACCGCTTCGCCCATACGCGAGAACTCACTCCCGCTCCACGAATTTTCGTCGTGATTGGAGGTAAACATCATACGCAAAGCACTCGCAGGATAGCGGTCGCGGTCGGCGTAAATATAACGTCGCAAGGTATCAACACGACACCTACCCTGCGCGATGTCGCACATCAGGTGGTGCATCTCCCACGCATAGCTCGCATCGAAGGCTCGGTCGAAGAGATTCAACTCTTCCGCCTCGGCAAGCATAAAAACATCGGGCTTTACGGCGTGCAACGCAGCCGAAACCTCCTGCCAGAACTCGATGGGCACCAGCATCGCCATATCGCAACGAAAGCCGTCAATGGCGTGATTTTCAACCCAATACAACATCGCATCAATCTGACCCTGCCAAACGTCGTGGTTAGCATAATTGAGCTTGGCGGTATCGGTCCAATCCCACGGCACGGCAGCAGCCCCCTGCGCATCACGCTCGTACCAATCGTAAGACCTCTCGCGCAGCCAACGCGCATCACGAGCAGTATGATTCGCCACCCAATCGAGCAACACCTTCATCCCCAAACGGTGCGCCTCTGCGACAAAGGCATCAAACTCCTCAATAGTACCAAATTCAGGATTTACAGCACAGTAGTCCTGCACCGAATAATACGAACCAAGCGAGCCTTTACGACCCTCGTTTCCAATCGGATACGGCGGCATCATCCACACTGCGTCAATTCCGATATCACGCAGGAACGAAAGGTGGCGCATAGCCGCAACAAAGGTTCCTTCGGGTGTCAGTTGGCGTATGTTCATTTCGTAGAGAATACTCTTACTCCACGGCGTCGGATTAAATCGGGTACTCATAGAGCTAAAAATAACTTTTTGAAGTCCCAAAATTAGACAATATTCCCTAAACCGCAACGCCTCGGCAATATTTTATCAAAATTACCACCGCACTCTTGGAAAAGTCGCAACAAAGATTTATCTTTGTACGATTTATATGGTAATCTTTACGAAAGAGACAAAACAAATAATAACATCAATTTAATGAAACTTACAACCAAAATCATCTGTCTGCTCTCGGTAGTTGCGCTCTGTTCGTGCAACTTACAGAAGAAAATCGTCTATTTCCAGGACGCCGAGCAGAACGAAATCATCAAGATGGCAGAGGACTATGAAGTCCGCATCAAGCCCAACGATCGACTGAAAATCATCGTAACCAGCAAGAATCCCGAGTTGGCATCGCCGTTCAATTCGAGTGCCGCATATAGTGCGCTGGCTCTCTCGGATAAGGCTTACACCACCTCTGCGAACGGAGATATGGCGGTTCAGACCCGCACGGTCCGTCCCGACGGAAAGCTCGAAATGCCCATCATCGGCGAGGTCGATTGCAAAGGCAAAACCCGCAGCGAATTGGCTCTCGACATTGCCAAGAAGATTCGTGACGGCAAATATATCTCGGACCCTACGGTCAATGTCCAATTTGCAGATATGAAGATTACGGTAATGGGCGAGGTTACCCGTCCGGGACAGTATGAAGTTGTGCGCGACGAGATTACAATTCTCGATGCGCTGGCACTGGCAGGAGATATGACCATCTATGGCGAGCGTAACGAAGTTGCCGTAATCCGCAAGATTGACGGCAAGTCGGTCATCAACTACCTCGACCTGCGCACGAAAGAGACCTTGGAGTCGCCCTTCTACCACCTGCAACCCAACGACGTAATCTACGTTAAGCCCAACCGCTACAAGGCTGCAAACGCCGAAATCAACCAAAACCGTTCGTTCTGGATCTCGATTGTCAGCACCCTTGTCAGCGTAGCAACTCTGGTTACCACCATCGTCTTAAATACCACGAAATAACATCGAGCGATATGATTGAATACAACATCAACCCGCAAAATGGCGACACCACTCCGCTGAACGGACAGCATAATCACGATATTACCACTGCATCGTTCGCGTTGGAGGATCTCATTAAATCAATCTTCCGAAATTGGTATTGGTTCGCAATATCCATCTTCGTCTGCCTCTGCGTAGGAGCTCTCTACGTCAAAACCACACCGAAGGTCTATAAGCGCGATGCGACCATCCTGGTAAAGGATAGCCGCAAGGGAGGCAGCAACGATATCCTCGCATTCAACGACATCATCGGCGTTGGTCGTCGCAATGTCGATAACGAATTGTTTGTCCTCCAATCGCGACGTCTGATGGAGGAGGTTGTCGATATCCTCGGACTCGCAACCCGCTACAAGGAGTTGGGCAAACTGAATGACACCGACCTATACCACCGTTCGCCCATCGAGGCGGTCGTGATTGACGACTTCGACGACAACAGCTACTCGCTCGAAGTTACCCTGCTCGGCAACAAGCAGGTCAGCGTAACCGCATTCAATGCCAAGGATATCGAGAGCCGTCGCGAACGCAACTTCATCGCAAAAGGCGCCGTGAATGATACGCTCTCGACCCCGATTGGCAAGCTCATCATTCGCGAGACGGCATTTATGAACCCCGACTACGAGGGCAAGACCATCAGCATCAGCAAGGGTTCGCGTTCGGCTGTGGCATCGGCATATCGCAAGGCTGTGTCGTCTGCCGTGGCAAACAAGATGTCGTCGATTATTACCCTCTCGGTAAATGACAATGTTCCCCAACGTGCCGAGGATATCCTCAACACGCTGATTCACGTCTATAACAGCGACGCCATCCGCGACAAGCAGAAAATTGCAGAGGCTACGGCAGAGTTCATCAACGAGCGCCTCGACATCATCAGCCGTGACCTCGGTGCCGTTGATGAGGAGATTGAGGAGTTCAAGAAGGAGAACAAACTCTTTGACCTCAAAACCGAAGCGCAGCGCATCATCACCGAGAGCAGCGCATTCCGCAGCGAGAGTTTGAGCGTCGAGAACCAGATTTACATCGCCGAGTATGTACGCAATTATCTGAAAGACAATTCGAAGACCTACTCGTTGATTCCCGTAACCACGTCGTTCTCCGGCGCTTCGGGTTCGGCTATCAACACCCAGATAGACAACTACAACACCGCCCTGCTCCGTCGTGAGAAGCTTATTAAGGATGGAGCGACAAGCAACCCGATAGTTGTCGAGTTGGACCATAATCTTGCAGCTATCCGCAACAACATCCTGTCGGCTCTCGACTCTCACATCTCGGCTCTCGACATACAGTTGAAGAACATCCGCGCCGAGGAGAACAAGACCGACCGTCGCATCTCGGTTGCTCCGTCGCAGGAGAAGCAATATCTCTCGATTGCACGTCAGCAACGCATCAAGGAGGAGCTCTACCTCTACCTGCTCAACAAGCGCGAGGAGAACTCGCTCTCGATTGCCATTACCGAGAGCAATGCCCGCATCGTCGATCCGGCATTCGGTCCGCTTCGCCCGATTGCTCCCCGCACGATGCTGATTATGCTCGCAGCACTGTTGCTCGGATTCCTGATTCCGTTCGGAGTTATACATGTAGGTATGTCGTTCAGCACAACGGTCAAGAGCCGTCGAGATATCGAGCGCATAGTTTCGGCTCCGTACCTCGGAGATATCCCGACCGCCAACGGAGGCATCAACAGCAAGGGTGTGATTGTACGCGAGAATGGTCGCGACAGCATCTCGGAGGCGTTCCGCATCCTGCGCACCAATATGAGCTTTATGAATGTCAATGGTGTGGAGGCGAAGGTAATCCAGGTGCTCTCGACTATGCCTCACGCCGGCAAGACCTTCATCTCGACCAACCTCGCCGTGACTATTGCGATGTCGGGCAAGAAGGTTCTTATTGTCGATCTCGACCTTCGTCGTCGTACGCTTACCAAGCAGCTCGGTCATCGCGGAGATGCAAACGGTCTGACCGCCTATATGTCGGGTATGGTCAATGACATCGCCCCGATAGTGTCCAAGAGCGGTATGCACGAAAACCTCGACATTATGTACGCAGGTCTGCAACCGCCCAACCCTGCCGAGATGTTGCTCTCGTCGCGTCTTGACGACCTCTTCGCCAAGCTGCGCGAGATGTACGACTACGTCATCATCGACAGCGTGCCGGCAATGGCTGTGGCAGACGGTATCATCACTAATCGCCTGGCAGACCTCTGTCTGTATGTTGTTCGCGAGAACTTCTCGGACATCCGCCAATTGCCCGACATTGAGCGTCTGCACCGCGAAAAGAAGATTTCGAATATGAGTATCGTACTGAACGGTTCGACATTCAAGCGCGGCTACGGATACACCTACGGAATGGATAACGTAATGGAGAATGCAAATGTGATTGTCAGAGCCTACAAGAAGGCTTTCCACAAAAAACATAGGCGTTAATTATGGGCAAAGGAACGGTTATAGCAATAGACTTTGACGGCACGTGTGTGACGCACGAATATCCGCACATCGGTATGGATATCGGCGCGGCACCCGTGTTGCGCGAACTCACGGCGCAGGGCTGCAAGCTTATCCTCTTCACTATGCGCAGCGGAGCCATACTCAAAGATGCCAAAGATTGGTTCGCCGAGAACAAGATTCCGCTCTATGCCGTGAATGAGAATCCGGAGCAGAAGTCCTGGACAAGTTCGCCGAAGGTATATGCCGATTTCTACATTGACGATGCAGCCGTGGGCTGTCCACTGAAATTTATGGAGGGCATCCACCAGCCGTTTGTCGATTGGGAGAAGATGCGAGAACTGCTTATCCGCGACGGAATACTCTACGAATAACCCTCCACTGCGCGGTTACATAGATTACACGATTACACACCCCTGTAATCGTGTAATTTTGTAATTAGGGGGGCAAGGAGCCGAGAATGATGTTGTACGCATTATGCGGGAGTACTTCCCCGATGGGGTCGCACGCACAACGCTGACCAACAAGGTTGTAGAGATGTCGGGCATCTCCAACAATACAGCCAAGGTGCGTGTCTTTCGCACCATCCGCAAAGGGTTGTTGAGGTGTGACGGAAGTGAGGTGTTTTTGGCGTAATCGAGCCTCCCGATTACAAAATTACACAGTTACGAGGGCCGTACCGTGCGTAACTGTGTAACTGTAATCTATGACGTGAGGCTGCTGCCCTACTCCCACAGGTTGCGAGGATAGACTCCGTCGGCAATCAACTGCTCAATCTTGGCAACCAACGCAGGCTTGTCCTCCTTGTAGGTCACACCAAACCAGAGGGCCGACGTGCTCAACACTTTGAGTTTGGCAGTGCCGTTACCGGTCAGATGATTTACCATCAACGGAATGAAGAACTCCGCTTTCAGATTCTCGCTATTCTCGGCAAGGAAGCCCTTGAAATACTCCTTCGAGTAGTCGAAGTAGTCGGGCGTGAAGCCAAAGAGGTTCATCGACACGGGCGTATTCTCCTCCAACGGCTCGTCGGTGCCGAGGTCGTGGAAGACGATGGTTCCGTTCACGCGCTCAATCTGGGTGCGCTCGACCATCGAGGTCAGGAATCGATTTTCGTCAATCTCGCACACGCCACGCGACACGGTTCCGTTCTCCGAGAGAGTCTTATTTACCTCGTAGCCGACCATACAGTAGTGATTCTTCGAATCGCCGAGATTGCTCAAATAGCTACCGATAACCTTGTAGGCATCCTCGCCATAGAAATCATCGGCATTGATTACTGCAAACGGTTCCTTCACAGCCTCGGCAGCCATCATCACGGCGTGGTTGGTACCCCACGGCTTTACGCGACCCTCGGGTACCGAGAAGCCTTCGGGCAGGTAGTCGAGTTCCTGGAATACATACTCCACCTCGATTCTGCCTCCGAAACGCTCGGCATTGAACACTTCGGTAAACTCCTTCTCGAACGAGTGGCGGATAACGAATACCACTTTACCGAATCCTGCACGGATTGCATCGTAAATCGAATAGTCGATAATAGCCTCGCCATTGGGACCCACGCCATCCATCTGTTTGAGCGAACCATAGCGCGAACCCATACCTGCTGCGAGAACCAATAATGTCGGTTTAATCATAATTTTGTAGTTTTTTACGTTAATTGTTACAAAGGTAACAAAATTTCGCAAAGTTCTACCACTCTATTTGCTAAAATTAAGTATCTTTGCGTAATATTATATAGGTATGAAGTGGATTAGGTCGATAGCATCGTGGTGGAAGAGCATTATGCGCAAGCGCAGGTTCAGTATGCTCGACATCGAAAACAGCAGCGAGGAGTGGCACGTTCTCATATCGCCTTCGGGCGCATTTGCAGGCTTCACGGCCCTCGTTTTTATTATCTTTGTCATCGTGCTGCTGTTAGTGGCATACACCCCTCTTATTGAGTTTCTGCCCGGATACAAGAGCGACGCTGCCCGCTCGCGCGAAAGTCTTATGGATAGCGCTATGCGACTCGACTCCTTGGAGCGCAGAATGAACGAGATGCTGATTTACAACGACAACATCTCGCTCATAATGAATGGCAAGACTCCCGCCGTACGCACCACTATCGCAACCGACAGCATCCACCGCACCAAATCGCTCATACTCCCATCGCTCGAAGATTCACTCCTGCGGGCACAGATGGAGAGCGACAATGCCTACGGATTGCACACCACAGCCAAGGCGACTCCCTCGATACGCGAAAATATGGAGATGGTGGTTCCCATCGACGGCATCATTACCACCCACTTCAACCTGCGTGATGGCAACCACGGAATCCGAATGGCATCGGCTGCAATGGCGCAAGTCACGGCAACCACCGACGGCACCGTCATAACGGCAGTCTGGACCCCCGACAACTCCAATATCGTCGAGATTCAGCACCCGAACGGGCTCGTTTCGGTCTATAAGAACCTTTCGCAGACGCTCGTCAAGAAGGGACAATACGTCAAGGGCGGCGAGGTTGTAGGTTATAGCGCCGAGAGCCTTGCATCCGACGGCAGCAACTATTTCGAATTCGAACTTTGGAATGGCGGCAAGGCTGTCGATCCCGAAGGATATATAGTTTTTTAGCAGATGAAGAGAGAGAAACTTGCCATACTCGGCTCGACAGGTTCGATAGGAGTCCAGACGCTCGACATCGTTCGAGAGAATCCCGACCGCTTCGAGGTTATGACCCTCACGGCACATCGTAATTGGGAGTTGTTGGCTCAACAGGCAATCGAGTTTGACGCAGATTGCGCAGTGATTGCCGACGAGCAGTTCTACACACCTCTCAAAGAGGCTCTTGCAGCGACCGACACCAAGGTTTTTGCCGGCGAGCACGCTGTCGAGGAGGCCGTCCGAAGTTCTCAAATCGACACGGTGGTCAATGCCCTTGTCGGCTATGCGGGTATGATTCCGACGGTCAGGGCCATCGAGTGCGGCAAGAAGGTCGCCCTCGCAAACAAGGAGAGCCTTGTGGTCGCAGGCGAGATGATTATGCCTCTGGCCATCAAGCACAAGACCCCGATACTGCCAATAGACTCGGAACATTCAGCCATATTTCAATGCCTTATGGGCGAGAGTTCGCCGCTGCGACGCCTGATTATCACTTGCAGTGGAGGTGCATTTCGCGACCTTCCGCGCGAGGCTTTGACAGAGGTCACTCCCGAGCAGGCTCTCAAACATCCGCTTTGGTCGATGGGCGCCAAGATTACAATCGACTCGGCAACGCTGGTCAATAAGGGATTCGAGGTCATCGAGGCTCATTGGCTGTTTGGCGCCGAGCCGGAGCGCATCTCGGTCATTCTCCATCCCGAGGCTATCGTACATTCGTTGGTGGAGTTCGAGGATGGAGCGTTGAAAGCGCAGCTTGGAACTCCCGATATGCGTATCCCCATAAGTCTGGCTCTGATGTTCCCCAATCGCGCCAACCGCACGACCGAGCGCTTCAACTTTGCCGACCACCCCACTCTCACATTCCGCGAGGTGGACCGCGTGAAGTACCCGGCACTCGACATTGCCTACGACTGTCTGCACCGTGGAGGTACGGCAGCCTGTGCGATGAACGCCTCGAACGAGGTGGCAGTGGCTGCATTCCTCAACCATCAATGCTCCTATCTGGACATCATCCGCACCATCGAGCATACGCTCTTGAAGGCAACATTCGTGGCACGGCCATCGTTAGAGGACTACGCACACAGCAACGAGGAGTCGAGAGCTCTGGCTAAAAAGTTTTTGGGATTGTAGTTTAATAGGAGTAGAGAATGGGTGTCAAGGGTGTTAATTGGCGTATAGTAGCGATTCGGAGTTCGTATTATCTTCTCACAGCGATAATTTTAGGCTGCTTCGGGTGGGCGTTGTATTATGCCTATCTCTATTTCAACGTCGCGTTGGCTTGGTGGATATGCCTCTATATTGTCATAGTTGCATACCTTGGCTTCTCAATCATATCCACTGCAAAGATTCGAAGGGGTACGCGCAAAGTCGCATTTCATAGTTTTGCATTGCAATTGGTACCGATACTCGCCTCGATATTCATCTATCAACTCATCTCGAAGGGAGATGACTACACCCCGCTGACGGGCAGGGTCGGCACCTATGAGCGAGCCTTCAAAGATATGCAGCACACGCAGAAAAAGGCTGCTCTCAAAAACGGACTTTCTCCCTTTGAGTCGCGGAAAGATATCGAAGCACAGTTCAAGAAGTTGCGCCGAGAGGGAAAACTAACCCGAATTGCGACCAACTCAAAGTATGTGGTTCAGGATTTGAAATATTCGGCACCATACGTGGTACCCAAGGTAAAGAGATTGCTCGATGACATAGCAGAATCGTTCCAAGAGAAGACGCAGTCGAAGGCGAAGTTCGTCGTAACGAGTGTACTCCGCACCAAGGAGGATGTCAAAAAGCTGAAAAAGACCAACATCAACGCATCCTCCGCATCGTGCCACTGCAATGCGACTACCATCGACATTTCGTATGTACGTTTCGGGGCGGACATCGTAAAACCACGAAGCGATTATGAGTTGCGTATGGCGCTTGCCCAAACCCTGCACGAACTTCGCAAGGCAGAGCGTTGCTACGTCAAAATCGAACGCAAGCAGTATTGTTACCACATAACGGTACGATAGGGAAAGAGAGAAAAATCAGAAAAATAAACGACAGAAAAGATGGAAATTTTTATCAAGGTTGTGCAACTCTTTATGAGCCTCTCGCTCTTGGTTGCAATTCACGAATTCGGGCACTATATAGCAGCTCGCATCTTCGGCATACGTGTCGAGAAGTTTTACATATTCTTCGACCCGTGGTTCTCGCTCTTCAAGTTCAAGCGTGGAGATACGGAGTATGGTCTTGGCTGGGTACCGCTGGGCGGATATGTCAAGATTGCCGGTATGATTGACGAGTCGATGGATACCGAACAGATGAAACAGCCCGTTCAACCGTGGGAATTTCGTGCAAAACCGGCGTGGAAACGCTTTATCGTAATGGTCGCAGGCGTGGTAATGAATCTGGTGCTTGCCTTTATGATTTATTGCGGCATCTCCTACACTTGGGGCAGCAGCTACCTTGCAAACGACGATGTAAAGTGGGGCTACAACTTCAACGAGGCTGCCGAGCAGATGGGATTCGTCGATGGCGACAAGATAATCTCGATTGAGGGGAAAGAGATTGATAACGTAACCGAAATTCTCAACGCGTTGGTGCTCTCTGATAGCGAACGTACGGTAATCGTTGAGCGTGGCGGAGCCCAACACACCTTCACAATTCCCTACGATCTCCTGCTCGCAATGCGCAACAACGAGGAGTTCAAAGATTTATACAGTCCCATAGTTCCGATGATTGTCGAGAGCGTCGAGGTCGAGGATTCTCGCAATGCAGGTCTTCTTGCCGGCGACCGCGTGGTGGGTGTCAATGGCACGAGAAGTGATGATGCAACCCTCCTGCACCAGATATTCGCCGAGAACAAGGGCTCGAACGTCACCCTCGATATCGAGCGTCAAGGCGATTATACACAGATTACACTGCCCGTGAATGAGGAGGGCCGTATCGGCATCGTTATGGCGCAACCCTTCGAACTGCGCACACAGCACTATACCTTTTGGCAATCGATACCGGCAGGTGCCCGCCTAACCATCAAGCAACTCACAGGTTATTGGCAGCAGTTGAAGATGATTTTCCAGCCCAAGACCGAGATGTATAAGAGCCTCGGAGGCTTTATCTCGATTGGCAGCATCTTCCCCGGAGAGTGGAATTGGTTTGCCTTCTGGAACACTACGGCGTTCCTCTCGATAATCCTCGCGGTAATGAACATCATCCCCATCCCCGGACTCGATGGCGGACACTCGCTCTTCACGTTATGGGAGATGATTACCCGTCGTAAACCGAGCGATAAGTTCCTCGAAATTGCACAATATGTGGGACTTGTCCTGTTGCTCATATTATTGGTTTATGCCAACGGCAACGACATCTATCGATTCTTTATCAAATAAGACAAACGGCTATGGCAGCGAAGGTTAAGAAGGCTTATTTCTGCAAAAATTGCGGATTCGAGGCACCCAAGTGGCTTGGGCGCTGTCCCTCTTGTGGCGAGTGGAACACCTTTGCAGAGGAGGTTATTGCGAAGGAGAGCGGTTCTGTGGCGGCTTCGATTGCCAACATCCCCACCTCCCGTCCGCAGCGCGTGAGCGAGATTCAGCGTAGCGACAACCGTCGCATCGACCTCGGCAACAGCGAAGTCAATCGCGTCTTGGGAGGAGGAATGGTTCCGGGGTCGCTCATTCTGTTGGGCGGAGAGCCGGGTATCGGCAAATCGACTCTCTCGTTGCAGATTGCCCTCTCGGCAAACGGACTGCGTTGCCTCTATGTGTCGGGCGAGGAGTCGGCAGAGCAGATTAAACTTCGAGCTTCGCGCATCGGCATCGCCAACGAAGAGTGTATCGTCTATACCGAGACTCTGCTCGAAAACATCGTCGCCCAAATCGAAGAACTGCAACCCGACTTCGTGGTTATCGACTCGATACAGACCATCTACACCAATCTTATCGACTCGTCGGCAGGCAGCGTTTCACAAATCCGCGAATGTGCCGCCACGCTGCTCAAATACGCCAAGAGCAGCGGTATATCGATATTTATCATTGGTCACATTACCAAAGATGGCACTATCGCAGGTCCCAAGATTTTGGAGCATATAGTCGATGTCGTACTCCAATTCGAGGGCGACGGCAACAACGTCTATCGCATACTGCGAGGCATCAAAAACCGATTCGGAGCCACATTCGAGATTGGTGTATTCGAGATGCTCGACAATGGTCTGCGGGCAGTCGAGAACCCCTCGGAGATACTGCTCTCGCACTACGACGAGCCATTGAGTGGCATAGCCGTAGGAGCCTCGGCAGACGGCATACGCCCCTATCTTATCGAAGTGCAGGCTTTGGTCAGCAATGCTGCATACGGCACTCCGCAACGCAATGCTACGGGATATGATGCGCGACGTATGAATATGCTGTTGGCGATTCTCGAAAAGAGAGTCGGAATGAAGATGTTCCAGAAAGACGTATTCCTCAATTTCGCCGGCGGATTCAAGGTCGCCGATACAGGCTTGGACCTCGCTGTCGTTGCGGCAGTCATCTCTTCGTACTACGACCGTGCGATAAACGAAGGGGTCTGCTGCGCAGGAGAGTTGGGCCTTTCGGGAGAGATTCGTCCTGCCCCCCGTACCGAGCAACGCATCAGTGAGGCTGCGCGATTGGGATTCCGTCGCATCGTGGTCTCGGGTTATATATCCAAGTCGTTGAAGGCTCCGAAGGGCATCGAAATTATCCGCATAAACAACATCTCGCAACTCCCGAAAGCTCTTTTTACCGAGGAGTAATCAATAGTTATACTAACAAAAATTATACTAACCAAGACGTATTATGAGAAATCTCTTACTTATCATCGTATGCTTGTTTGCGCATATTGCATCTGTTTCCGCCCGCCCCGTTTTCAATATCAAGGAGTTTGGAGCAAAAGGCAATGGCAAAAGTCTGAATACCGAGGCCTTCAACAACGCGATAAAGGCTTGCAGTGAGAATGGCGGAGGTATAGTGTATGTCCCCAAAGGCAACTATCTGACCGGAACGATTCAGATGCAGAGCAATGTTGAGCTCTCTTTGGCAAAAGATGCACAGATTGTTGCCACTACCGACCTCTCGGAATATAAGAGTTATGTGTGCAATCACGACGGTTTCCAGCACTACAAAATGGCATACACCGCCTATTGGAACAAGGCACTCATTCTTGCCGTAAATTGCCAAAACATCGCCATCACGGGCGAAGGCGGGATATGTATGAATCACATTGAAGACCCCGAAGGCGAGGAGCGAATCAGAGGCCCTCACTGCATTCTTTTCGCCGAGACCACAAACTTCACACTTCGAGGCGTACACATTTCACAAGCCGGCAATTACAATTTTATGGGTTACCACTTGGAGAATGGAGTCTTCGAAAATCTCACTGTTACCGAAGGTTACGATGGCATACACATCAGAGGAGGCAAACGCATAGTTATCCGCAACTGCGATATTCTCACGGGAGATGATGCCATAGCCGGAGGATGGTGGGAAGATTTTGCCATTACGCACTGTAACCTCAACTCTACCTGCTTTGCTGTACGTGTAATATTTCCTGCTACAAATTTCGAGTTCGGTCATTCCGTATGCAACGGGCCGGGCAAATTTCCACAACTTAATCTTTTGAAACAGCAGGGGCTTAACAATGTAATGATGTCGGCAATAATCCTTCAACCGGGGGCGTGGCACGATGTCGCAGGAAAACTCTCGAAGATTTACATTCACGATTTGGAAATCGACAATATCTACAATGCTGTCTGTGCCGACCTTAAACACAGCACTTGGGCAGAAGATATCGTTATCGAGCGAATAAAGGCTACTCGCATCTACAAATCGCCATTCCAGATTCAGAGTTTCTATGGCGGTTGGTACGAAGACGTAACCATACGCGACATTGATATTCAGTACGTTGGTCGCACAGACGAAGCCGTGCGCAAAATCAACATCCGACCGGTATCTACAAATCCGCAGATACATCCCTATTGGGGTATGTACCTGCAAAACATCCGGAATCTCACGCTTGACAACGTCAAATTATCATACACCGGCGAGGAGTGTCGTTCTGCTATCGGCATAGAGAATGTATTTCACATAGAGATGAATAACGTCTGTGCACAAGATGTCCCGGGTAAGGATAAGATTGTGTCAATCCATAGCGCACTTTCCCCAACCCGCAAATCGAATAAATACATTCCGTATATTGACCCATACGCTACAAATCGTCAATAAGGGCTGAATAACTGTTTGCGGTACGATTATTGAAATCTCTCTCGAAAAAACAACGAGCGAGAGATGAAACAAATTGTCGTACTCGGCGGAGTGGGGCTTATCGGCTCACACCTCTGTCGCGCATTTATCGAACAGGGCGAAAAGGTTATCTGCATCGACACACGCGGAGTCGGAGCATCACCATTGTTGCACGAGGTTATCTACGAAGAGCGTTTTCGGTACATTCATCACGATATTACCCAACCCTTTGAGGTTGAGTGTGACTGCATCGTCAATCTTGCTTCCCCCACGGCTTACTACGTCGGCGAAAACCTCGCCGCGGCATCGTTGCGTACCGACATGCTCGGAACCATCAACTCGTTGGAGGTCGCACGACTCAACGGTGCTAAATTACTCTACGGCTCGTCGGGCGACATATACGATTTGTCGTACGACCGCTCTTTCAACGAACAGAGCATCTCAACTCTCGCCCGCAGTGTCGAGATGGAGGGCAATCGTGCAGCCGAGGCTCTGCTTCGTGCTTACGGAGGGGATTGCCGCATCGCACGCATATTCAACACCTACGGCAGCGGATGCTCGCTCTCGGACCGACGTGTGATACCCGCAATGATTATCGACGCTCTCTACAATCGCGACATCACGATTTACGGCAGTGGCGAGCAACAACGTACATTTTGTTGGGTTGGCGACATCGTCGATGGTTTAATAAAGATGTTGAATGCCCCGCAGGGTAACGAGATGATGACCTACAACCTCGGCAGCACACACGAGATTTCGATACGCGAGTTAGCAGAAAAAATCATCGAACTCACGGGTAGTAGTTCGCATATAAACCACGTGGCTGCGCGACACAACGACCCGCGGCGCAGAATGCCCAATCTCTCACGAGCCCGCAAGGAACTTAAATGGGAGCCTGTCACACCCCTGAACGAGGGTCTTAAACGAACTGTGGAGTATATCGAACGAGAACTATCTGCCGTCGAATTTTCGCGACGAACGTGGGTGGAGATAAATTACTAATTACTAATTAAGAATTAAAAATTATCAATTATCAATTGTCAATTATCAATTATCAATTATCAATTGTCAATTGGTAAATATTTCTCTGTTCTCCAATCCTTAATCACACCGCTCCAATTCAGTCCGTAGGCAAAGTCGTAGGTGTTGCCGTCGGCATCCTTGTAACACTCCATATCGAATGGCACATCCTCCTTTTGGCGCTCCACGGTACGCATATCCTTCGGCATCTGCAAAGGCAACAACCCCTGCGGTTCGATTACACCAGCAGCAACGCCGACAACAGCCTCAACCTGTACGCCAAAGTTCAGCAATATAGCATCGGCGGATGGCTCAATTTCGCCAAAGGTCATAGGATTTTTCGCTGTAACACAAACGATAACAGGTCTCTGCTTCATCTTGTTGCGTGCCTCAACAACCAATTCGGCATCACGAGAGTTCTTCGCCGTGACCGACTTATTACGATAAGTGCGATTCGTAAAATCCTCCATTGGGTCGCCACCCGAGAGACTCTCCTTACGTGCCGACTTTGCCTTATACTCACCATACTGCAACGAGATTGGCAGATAGCCATTCCCGCCCTGTTTCACATCCTCGGCACTATAACCCTTACCACTTTTCGGAGAGTTGATAAAGACAAGCGCACAGTCGGCTTGGTCGGGGTCCGCAACTATGTCAAATTGTTGTTGGACAGCCACCATCAGAGCATAACTCACACCACCATTCGTAGTAGGGATATAGACCTTGGTACGTGGTCGCAGCGGAAGCACTCCGTTGCTGTTTTTCAGCATTACCACCGAGCGCATCTGCGCCATAAGCCCCTCCTCGGCAAAGGATTTGGAATTTATCGTTGCACGACTCTGCTCTACATCAATATAGGGGTTATCAAACAATCCTATACGAAACATATTTACCAGCAATCGTCGAGCAGACTCCTCGTAACGCTTGCGCATCATCTCCTGACCATAACGCTTCACACCAAGATGGTACGCCTCCTCAATATGTTGTTTTGTCAATATGCCGCCGACTTGGTCGATACCCGCCATAACCATTTGCAGATAGCGCTCCGCAACGCTCAAATGCTCTACTCCCCAAGGTTTGCCGTTATTGTCATCAATCGACTTATAGGGGCTCGGAACTCGCCAATCCGAGCAGACGACACCTTCATACAGGCACTTTTTGCGCAGCAGGCTATCCACCACAAAACTGCTATATCCTGCACCTACGCACTCTTCCTTTGGAGTCTGTCCGAGCAGGACGTTATATGCAACCATTATCGAAGCGCTCTTCTCGGTTCCTCCGCCGAGTTTCAGTGCACCCTCGGTAAATGGCAGCAGGTGCTCCTCGAAGTTTCCTCCCGGATAGACCGAGTATTTTCCGTAGGCATAGTGAGCATCTCGCCCCGCCTCACCCGTGCCACTGCCGGGCCAATGTTTTGCCATTGCATTGACACTCTTCGCACCCCACTGACCCTCAACAACATCATCTCCACACGACGATTGAAGGCCATTTATGTAGGCTCGCGTAAGGTCAATCGACAGAAGACTCGACTCGCCAAACGTCTCTTGCACACGCATCCAGCGTGGTTCGGTGGCAATCTCCACCTGTGGCGCAAGGAGCGTGGCAATACCCATTGCCCGCAACTCTTCGGAAGCTACCTCTCCATAGCGGGCTACCACCCCGCTATCGAAAGTCGCTGCAAGCGAAAGCGTCGAACCCCACACAGAGATACGACCACTCGACGATGTACGGGGATTGGAGCTGTTATTGGCAGGGATACCGAACGCCTCACTCTCGCACAAAGCTTGCAGATTGTTGCTCCACTCGGCTGCATCGTAGGCACTGCGCACCTTCGTTACGAGCAGATGGCGCACCTTTTCGTCGCGTATAAGGCGATATTGTTCGTCATCGAGTGCCGAAGCACTCACGCCTGCCTCCTCGAAGGGCCTTCCTCCATAAGTATTTCGACTCGGGATAAGCTGGTAGCTACTATGAACCATCAAGCCGGCAATACTCTCTACGGGGAGTTGCGAAGCCAAATCTTTGGCTCGTTCTTCCGATGAGAGTCGCCAATCCTCATATTTGTCAAGACGACCGTTACGATTCAAATCTTTGAAGGCGTAGCCATCGCACTCCAATATCGTAATTCCGGATTTGACAGAATAACCGATGGTGCGACCACCCTCGTTCTCGACAAGAGCAAAGGCTCCACACTCTCGTTTACTATAACATTTCGATTCTGCCACGGCAACCATAGCCACAAGCAGAAACGATATCAGTACCACGACACGTTTCATAATCTTTATGATGATTCCTGATTTTGAATTTAGTCTGCGGCCCTACTCTACTCGCCACGCGATTTCCTCGCTTACGAAGTGTGCGGTGGGCGATTGCGGAAGGGTTTCGACAAAATGCTTCACAGCCTCGGCATTGCGTTCGGCAATGGCAGCAAGCAGAGCCACTGCTCCCTGACCTGCCAAACGATTGTCGGAGAAGGTGTCAATGATACGATACAACGCACCAAGAGTCATCTCGACATCGCACTCCTTGTTTCGAGCTGCCGAGAGCATTGCAGTGTATGCCAACAGAATATTATCGGATTGCGACCATTCGGCAACGAGGTCATCGATACGCTCCACATCCGAGAGTAGCGCCAACGCCGCCTGCTCGGCAATTTCGGAATTGATGATGCCCGAAGCCCAGAAGTGAAAATCCGACGGAACGATACGCTCCGCCTCGGCAATCCACAGCCCAGCAATACGGAGTTCGCGTACATCCTGACGATAGAGGTATTCGGCAAAAGCGTGGTCCTTGCCCTCGCTCTTTGCCCTGTCGCGAATCGTATGTGCCGCAACACCGTAATTCACACCATACTGCCCTCCATAACTGCGCATTGCATCTGCCGCCATTCCATTCCGGTCACGGCGCAACTCGGCAAGCAGAGCCAACATTCGGGAGGTGTTATCGGCTCCCATTACTTCGCAACCTTGAACGAGCGACCATACTCAAAGAGCGGAAGAACGCTCTTTGCCAACGGCTCGGTACCGCACGAAACCACACAGGTCGCAAAGTCGGCAACACGACAATCCACCTGAATCTTATCCTTCTCGCCTGCCTCGGTAACATATTTCAACGAGGTGTCGCCCGAAGGCTCGATTTGGAGCATCACAATCTCACCCGAGAGGTCGGTGGCAGAGACCATTCCAACCTTATCACTGAAACGACACAGCACATAATTGAACTTATCGCCGTCGGGCATCAGCGTAAAGCGCTCGGTTGTAGTCGAGATAATCTCCTTGCCGAAGAAGAGTTCGAGGTAAGCATTTTCGTACTTATCAATCTCGCGCAGAGCAGCCTCCAAGCCTCCGCCAAAGACATTTTCGCCGGCTTGTGCAGTGATAAGTTCCTGGCGGCTCTTACGCAACGAGAATATCGCTGCGGCAGCATCTCCGGCTGCCTCATCGGCCGTCAGCGCTCGCGAATCCATACGATTGGGGAGCAGACGAGCATACTCTCTCACGTTGCCTTCGTGGGTCACAACCTCCTGTGTCGGGGCCGCCACCTCGGCATCTGCCATACGCAACTCATCGCCCGCCAAAGCAACCTTCGCCGCCGAAATACGGAACGAATTTTTACCACTCAACGGAGCGCGAACGCCCAGATATTTCTGTGCATAGCGTGCATACGGACCAATAATTACCTCGCGTTGTTCAACCGTGATATCAACCACAATCGTACTACGAGGCTCGACAAAGCGCATAATGCCGTCGCTATCCACATACTTGCCGGTCTGCACAATATAGTTACTCTGTGCCGATACGCTCACAGCTGCCAGCGCAGCAATAAGAGTCAAAACAATCTGCTTCATATTCCAATATTTAATCTTCACAAAGTTAGCACTTTTTTCGCGATTGCAAAAAATCAGTCAAATTTCAGATAAAAGTCGCGAGTCAGCGCTCGATATTCGGATGAAAATCCACCATTCGTACCGTCGCCGATAGTCAGTTCCTCGCGCACCGCTGCACCCTCGAACTTGGGCGAGAATTCAAGCATCACACGCTTCGGAGCGGCAGCAGGTTTGGTTCTCACGTCACAACGCCTTACAAGATGCAGATTCCCTGCCGCAATAACCGACAGAGCAGCCTCCGACGGCACTATTACGGCAAATCTGCCATCCGGCGCAAGCAGATGCTCGGCAGCCTGCATCAACTCCGCAAACGAGAGAGAGTCGGTATGACGGGCGGTATTACGACCGCCATCGGGGCACTTCAACGAATCGACAAAATATGGAGGATTCGACACTATCAGGTCGAATTGCGACTCTGCGCAGAACTCCTGCACAGCACACCTCTCAATTCTCACTCTATCACTCCACGGCGATGCCGACACATTGTCACACGCCTGTGCGGCACTCTCGGCATCAATTTCGACTCCGACAATCGTCGCCTCCGGATTACGTTGTGCCAACATCAAGGCAATAAGTCCCGTACCCGTGCCGATATCAAGAATGCGACGGTCGCCACTGCGCACGGATGCCCACGCACCGACAAGCACTCCGTCGGTACCGACCTTCATTGCCGCACGCTCCTGATGTATGGTAAATTGCTTAAATTGAAACATACGACGCGACTGCTACCTCAAAAAACCATCGATACCTGCTCCGAAAAGCGAGAAATCAAATCTCACAGGGTCCTCGGCATCAAACTCCCGCAACGACTCGGTAATCTCGACCGTCGCCTTCCAATCGCTTTGGCGTCGGCGCAAAAGACCGAGCGCACGTCCCATATTTCCCGTATGCACATCGAGCGGCAGATACAGAGCCGACATCGGTACCCTGCGCCACTCTCCGAAATCGACCCCGCGGTCGTCGCGACGTACAAACCAACGAAAATACATATTCAGACGCTTGCACGCAGCACCCTTATCTATCGAAGAGAGATGTTTCTCGCAATGGGGATTATGGTCACAGGCAAGAAATTCGCGCCTGAAATCCGACAGTACCTGCGCCATCGAACCGGTCGTCACATAGCGTTCTTCCACGAAGTTACCGATACCACCGAATCGTTCGCAAATACCTCTCACACCACGCACGAAATCGATAAAATCCTCTCCATTGAAGGTTCGATGAACATAACTTTTGAGCATCGCCAGCTCTCGGTCCGAAGCATTACGCACAAAGTCCGAAGGTGCATTATCCATATACTGCATCATTCGGTGCGCACTCTTGACTATCGCCTTACGATTACCCCACGCAATGGTCGAGGCGAGCAGTCCTGCCACCTCACGGTCATCTCGCGACGAGAAGGAGTGAGGAACACTTATCGGGTCATCCTCGATAAATTCGGGTCGGTTATAGCGGTCGTGCAACTCTTCAAGCAGGTTGCACAACTCCTCGCGTGAGAGATTAAAGTATCGTTCCATCGCTCATTGTAATTTTGCGGTCCGCCATCGAAGCCAGCCCTTCATCGTGCGTAACAATCACAATAGTCTGACCGAGCTTATCCCGCAAATCGAAAAACAGGCGATGAATCTCATCGCGATTACGTGTATCAAGATTACCCGACGGCTCGTCGGCAAGCAGCACCGAGGGATTGTTAATCAATGCGCGAGCTATCGCCACACGCTGTTGCTCGCCTCCCGAGAGTTGCGCAGGCTTATGCTCCATACGCTCGGCAAGTCCCATCATCGAGAGCAGTTCCTTTGCCCTCGCCTCAACTTCTGCACGATTACGACGAGCTATGAATGCCGGTATGCAGACATTTTCGAGAGCCGTAAATTCGGGCAGCAGATGATGAAATTGGAATACGAAGCCTATATGTTCGTTACGGAAGTTCGACAGAGCCTTATCGCCCAACGACTGCACCTCCGTACCATCAATTTCGAGTGTTCCCCCATCGGCAGCCGACAATGTGCCGAGAATCTGCAATAACGTGGTCTTACCGGCACCACTCGCACCAACGATAGCCACAAGTTCGCCCTTCGCCACTTCGAGAGATATCCCTTTCAAAACTTCGAGCGAACCAAAACTCTTGCGTATATTACAAGCTTTAATCATTTCTCTACTTATCTATTACGTTCAAACTCTTCAAAAAGCCGCACCGTCTGCATCGCCTCACGCACATCGTGGACCCTCAAAATCGTCGCTCCACAACGTAACGACTCCCAATTCAGCGCCGTCGTTCCCGCTAAACTCTCCTCGGGCGTAACACCCAGGGTCTTATAAATCATCGACTTACGCGACACGCCTGACAATACCGGAAATCCGAGCGCACAAACTTTGTCAAGGTGCGCCAACAGCCTAAAATTCTGCTCCACGCTCTTGGCAAATCCGAACCCCGGGTCGAGAATCAAGCCTGCTTCACAGACTCCTCTGCCAAGCAGATTCTCCGCCTTTACCTTCAAACTCGCCACAACCTCCTCGACGATATCTTCGTAGTCGGTCATCGATTGCATTGTTTGTGGCGTTCCGCGCATATGCATAGCAACGTAAGCCACGCCGGCCTCTGCAACAACATCGACAATCTTCGGATCGGCATCGCCTCCCGAAATGTCGTTGATAATAACCCTTTCATCCATCTCGATAGCCCGTCGAGCCACCTCCGAGCGAAAGGTATCTATCGACACCGCCACATTGTGTGACACCGAGCGCACTGCTCTCAATCCACACTCTACCCTGCGCCACTCCTCCTCTGTCGGCACCTCTGCCGCACCCGGTCGCGAGGAGTAGCCTCCGATATCGAGAATCGTCGCACCCTCGGTAACAGACTGCTCTACTCGTTTTACAATCTGCTCTTCATCTGTGAGGCGACTTGCCGCGTAGAACGAGTCGGGCGTCACATTCACTATCGCCATAACCTGTGGTCGGCGAAAATCGAGCGAATATCTATCTACGAGAGGCTTCACGTCTTAAAATCTTATCCATTGCCTCGACATCCGAGCGCAGGTAGTCGAGAGATATATTAACCATAGTATAGTTCGCGCGCGTGTGTAGTTCATCATCACTCATCTGGCAGGATATGCGCTTCTCGACCTGCTCGGGGGTTACTCCGTTACGGTTGCAAACCCTCATTACACGCAATTCGCGTGGTGCCAGCACCGCTACCGTCACATCAACCTCCGATTCGAATCCCGCCTCGAAAAGTATGGCACTCTCCATCAAGATATAAGCCTCGTGTTCGTGCTCGCGACACCAGCGTCTGAAATCCTCCCGTACCGCAGGATGAACAATGTTATTCAAGCGCGCAAGTTGCTCGCCATCTCCAAAAACCGACTCGGCAAGGTATGCTCTATCGAGTTCCCCGCCACGATACACCTCATCTCCGAAAGCTGCGACAATGCGGGCACGCACCTCCTCGCTCTCGGTCATCAGGCGCTTCGCCTCGCGGTCGCAATCATAGACCGGCACGCCCATCTCGGCAAATATGGCACAGACAGTCGATTTGCCGCTACCGATACCGCCCGTAACACCGACACGCATCATCACTGCTCCTCCTCTTCGGACCCGGGCATCGAGAGCTTCGGAATCTCGCCTAACGAAACAAGCTTGATGTCACTCACTCGCACCGAGATTGCATTTTTCAGTGATTTGGGGTCAATTTCCAGAAAACTCTCTCCAAACTCATCGGCAACAACCGTATAGGTCAGCTCGTCGAGCGAGATGCGCAAACGCTTGCTCAACTGAAACTTATAGTTGAACAGGTTGGTCCCCTTACCCTCGATTACACAGGGGACTTCGAGTTTCTCGCCACCGATATTGAGGCGAACATTATAGTCGGTAGTGTAAGTATAGTTCAACTTTGTGATGTACCACAAGATGAACGCCGCTACAAACATTACGATAAAGACGGGCGAAATAGTCTTTTTGCCCCACTCCAAAAACTTATTCATTGATAGTTACTCTATTATTTTCTGAAACATTATTTCATCCTCATAGCCGACCTCGGCACGTCGCCACTCGCTCTTCACGCCTATACGACGGTAACCCGCACCCTCGAAGAGCGCAAGGCTCGGCTTATTATCGGCTCCGACACAACACCACAATTGGTGCAGATGCAACACCTCGCGAGCGTATTTTTCAATAAGTCGCAACGCTTCCGAGGCATAGCCACGTCCTCGATGCTCCTCGTCATAGACCAAGATACCGACACCGGCATTCAGGTTCTGCGGGTCGAAGTCATACAAATCAACCGCACCGACCGCTACGTCTCTCAAATCCTCGATTATGAGTCGCAGCTGACGCACAGCATATATATCGTGACGCAAACTCTCGACCAACTCGGCAAGTGCACGATGCGAACAAGGCACATTCGAGCCACTCACTCGCCACACCTCGACGTCGTTTTCCCAAACGTACATCGTATCGACGTCGCTCGGCTCGACAGCCCTCAATCGGCACAAATCACCCTCCAAAAACATCGACAAACGCGTTGAACAACAAACTACAAACCGATAACTCTATTGCGAATCAACATCGCCACACCCCACGCATTAGCATTGTCCGACATCTTCGACAGGCGGAACTTCGTATCCTTATAAACGAGGTTGAGCGAGTATTTATTGGTCGAAGATTTGAGCGGCAACATAATATAATCGCCCGCCTCTGCAAGATTTCCGCCAACGATAACCGTCTCGGGATTGAACGTATTGATAAGGAATGCCACAGCCTTGCCGACCTTCTCGCCGGCCTCCTCGATAAGCTCGATGGAGAGATTGTCGTCGTTACGTGCCGCATTGATAATGTCGTTGATATGTATCGGCTCGTTGCGGTCGTACTTCTCGCGCAGAATCGTATTCACACCACTGCGAATAAGGTCACAGATACGCTCCTCGATGGCGATACCCGAAACCTCGGTTTCGAGGCAGCCCTTCTTGCCGCAGGCACAAATCTTCTCGTTATCGAAGAAGGGGATGTGTCCGAACTCTCCCGCAAAACCGTTCTTGCCGTAGTAGAGCTTGCCATCAATTACGATACCGATAGCCACACCGCGACCCATATGCAGATAGAGGACATTACTCTCGTTCTTCGACTTTCCGCAGGTGTATTCGGCATAGCAGCGCGCTCGCGTATCGTTTTCGAGCAGTACGCGGATGCCCGTGCGCTGTTCGAGCAACTCGCTGAGCGACTCCTCCTGCGAGGTAAAGTAGCGGTAGCTGCGCCCCTGCTCCGGATTGACACGACCCACAATGCAAACGCCCAATCCGAGTATCTTCGAACGGTCGATACCGCAGGTATTGATAAAGTTCTCGGTATTGGAGCATATCTTTTCAAGGCACTGCGCACGGTCGCTCAATACGAACGTTTCATCCTTAATCTCTTTGATAATATTATTTTGCAGGTCGGTAATCACATAGGTCATATTATCACGACCCACATTTATGCCCGCAAAATAGATTGTCGAGTTTGCCAAACCGAAGACATTGGGGCGGCGACCTCCGGGGGTTTCGACCTTACCAAGGTCATTGACCATACCCTCATCGACCAACTCCTGCACGAGTTTGGTAATTGTCGGCACACTGATATGCAGCTCTTTGGTCAGTTCGGCAAGCGTACATTCGCCATTCGACGCCATATAGGCGATGATACTGTGCTTTATCAGATTATTTTTGTGGGCAATACCCTTTCCATCAGCATCTTGGCTGTTGAAGAACTCCATTAACGAACTCATTTCTCTAAATCTTTGGTAATACTTCACAAAGATAACCAATATTATTAAAACTTATCAAATATTTTATGATTTTTTTAATAATTCAAGTAGGGATTTTCAAAAAACAGAAATTTTGACGTGGTATTGGTGCCGCTGATGATGGCATTCTGCCCTGAATGGCAGAGCAGGAGGTAATTATGAAATGCAAAATGCAAAATTATTGACCCCTCCGGCTTTCAGCCACCTCCCCTAAAACAGGGGAGGAGTTGTTGAAATT
>CAZIAS010000026.1:0-24438 GCA_964536825.1 uncultured Alistipes sp.
CACCTCCCCTAAAACAGGGGAGGAGTTGTTGAAATTCAAAATTCAGAATTATAGACCCCTCCGCCCTTTGGGCACCTCCCCTAAAACAGGGGAGGAGTTGTTATTTTTTTGATAAGGGGATTAAGGGCAATTAAGGGCGTTAAAGACGTTAAGGGTAATTAAGGGAGAGTGTAGGGATTATGGGGATTATGGGGAGAATAGGGAAAATCATTGTGAATTGTGAATTTTCATTGCGCCCCCTTAATGCCCTTAATTGCCCTTAATGCCCTTAAAAACCTTTCTCTGCGCAATCATTTGTGAATTCTAAATTGTGCCCCCTTAACGTCCTTATGCCCCCCAAAAAAAAGCGACAGCACCCTTTCGGATGCTGTCGCAAGTCTAACTCTATCTACCCCGCCTAAAAGTTTTGGAACGAACTCCATGAGCTATTGCTCTCGGCGGCATTCTCGACGCTGTCGGGCAGGTTCGGGAAGAAGTCCATACCCAACTTGCTCTCGATTGCATCAACACTCACGGCAAACGCATCATAGCTACCCGAGTGTGACTCGTTCGTAAACCAAAAGCCGATAGTTGATGCCGAAGTGGGATTCGATGCCGAATTAACCTTCAAGATGACCTTATAGAAATATCTCGGAACCGAAATCTCCTTGCCGCTCTTGTCGTAGGTCTTCTCCATCGTGCCAATCTCCTCGTCAGCTCCCTTTTGCAGAGCGGTTCCGGTCACTATGTAGAGATCATCACTTGCCGCCATCGACTGCAATGCCGACTCGAGATTCGACCACACTCCGCTGTTGAAACTATTTTGAATCTGCGGCACAAGATTAACCGAGAGGAAGGTTTGCTCGTTCATCGCCGTTCCATTCGTGCGCGACGATGAGGGGAGCAGGTGTCCTCGCGAGTAGTTGTTCGTTCCGCTACCGCTTGCCGACGAGTTGTAGGAGCCATCGACAATATTGGGCTGCAAATTGGTCGCGAGCAACGAACTCGACACGTATGCCCACTCGTCGGTGCGCGATGTTGAGCCGAGGTAAGAGCTGTTGAGCGGATACGCCACCCAATAGGTCGTCAGCTTGCTCTTGTCGTAGCAGACGGTGTAGTTGCGATTCGAGTCGCTTGTCGAGCCGTAGTAGAAGGTGTGCATAAAGAGGTTTGAGGTCGTCACACCACCCATCGCACTATCGCTCATCTCTGCGGGAATTTCGAGCCACGACAGCCCGAGTGCAGGTTCTGCCGAGGGCTTGTTTGTCGTAAATTGGCTTTCGCTCGATTTGACAGCTGTGCCATTTGTTGCCGTGCAGGTCGCATAGAGGGTATATGCCGTTCCGGCAGTGAGACCCGACAAGGTCGCCGAAGCGTAGTTTGTCGAAATTGTTGCCGCGGCTGTAATCTCCGAGCCACCTGCCGTGGGCAGGCAGTGGAATGTCACACCATCAGCAGAGTATGCCCAATTGGTACCGGTCACACCCACCGATGCGGAGTTCTCCTCCACACTCAAAGTATATGGCGCACAATCAAATCCCGGGGTAGGGTCTGCGGCGGGAGGGGTCACTTCCCCTCCCGAATCGCTACCCGAGTCTCAATTAGCCTTGTAATAGATTGAAGGCAACTTCTGCGATGTTGTGTAGCAAGCAAAACGCGGATTACTTGCATTATATTGCAATTTACGCGCAGTATCCTTCTGATTCTGTATTGTTGCGACTCCTGCCGAAGTTACAGAAATTGTCCAGTAGTGGCAGTTAGACGTTGTAGTAGTTCCCGTATTAACCGCATTACCAGAAGTCCAGTAGAGATGGTCCGTACCATCCTTAAAGATGTATCCGGTAGCATCTTTAGTCACAACAAATTCAGTAGCACTACCGACATCGGTAATAGTCGTATTGTCAGAAGAGAGCGTAATAGCTACACTTGTACGATATTTCGTAGAACCTGTACTTGACACACCTGCCGCATTTGATTCATACGCCAAAACCACCTTACAACCATCAGTCAATTGGCTAATGTCCGTAAGAAGCGTATAAACACTCGGTGCATCGCCACCTTCGCTGCTATCGTCGCCACCCTCGGCAGCCTTTGCCTCTTGGGTTACGGTTACGGTAGCCGTAAGGTCGCCCGATGCCAAAGTGATATTTCCGGTACGCTCCTCCTGTACATCGTTTGCTGCAACGGTAAAGGTCAGCGTGCTGCCACTTACGGTGGCATCGGTAATCCACGTCACACTCGGAGTAGCAGTAATATCCTCGGTAAGATTTGCAACGGTCAGTGCAACCGTAACATCAGCACCATCTGCTGCTACGGTCTCGGGCTGTGCATTAACGGTCAAAACAGGAGTTACAGGGATAGAACCACCCTCTTCAACAAAACGATAGAGTGCCACGGACTCCTGACCGCTCTTGTAGTAGCGAAAACGCATTTGATTGCTTGTCTTGTTGTATTTCAAAGTAATATCTCCACCCGATGTAGTAACAACAAGATTTGCATTTCCGCTTGCATCAATGCTGATCGTATGGTCATATTTGGTTGTACCTACCGTTAATTTATTGTCATAAGAACCATGACCGATATAGTTACCATTTACACCCTTAACATAGTACTTACCGGCAGTTGTAGAAGGCTCAATTGTGAATGCAATTGCATCCATAGCCGCAGTAGCCTCAATTGTACCATCTGTGATGGTTACAGCAACACCATTATTAGAATTATCCGCAGGCACACTACCATCAAATGCAACCTTACCTGTCTCATAAACAATCAAGTACTTACCCGAATAGTCTGCCAAAGCCGAAGTAACCTTCTGCCAAACGCCACTTGCAACCTCTACACTCTCAATCTCAACCGCATCGTTAAGATTTACGGTAAGAGTATTCTTTTGGGTAGTGAGGAACGAAAGCTCCTTACCAACAGCATCGATAGTCTTGGTAATGGTCGTGCCGGCATCGGTAACAACCGTAAAGACAAGCTTATCGGTAGCCGACAAGGTTACGGGCGAGGTCACGAACCAAGCCTTGAAACCGCTCTTCAATGCAGGAGTGTCGGTCAGGGTTACGGTAACCTTGTTCGACTGATTCTTAACAAAGAGATTCTTGTTATCCTCAATCTCTGCGCCCTCCGAATCAACAACCTTTGCGCCGTCAGCCGTAGGCTGGAAACGCATATTGCCGGCAAGGAACTTATCCTCGTTTGCCGAAACAACCTCGAACGAAACCGAAGCAACCTTCTCGTCTGACGAGAGCAACTCGCTATTGGTCACGTTGTAGGTAAATTCGCTGATAGCAACCTGACGACGGAAGTGGAAGTTACCCACAACCTTCTTGCCTGCCTCAACATCTGCGTCGGTGATGGTCGCGGTCAAGTCGTCAGCAACGAGCAAGTCTGCCGACTTGTCGAAAGTAGCGGTCGTTGCGCTCTGACCCGAAGGCAATGTGATAGTCACATAGTTCAAGCGGGTACGGTTACCGCTCGCCTCGGTAGCGTCATAATCGTTCGAAACCGTTGCCGTCGGAGCAAAACCCTGAATCGTAACCTCATCGCCGGCGGTAAATTCAGTGTTGTAAGAGAACGATGCAATACGCGAATCGTTAGCATCGATAGTTGCAGCAAGGTTCTTTGCCGAGCCCTTCACGAGAACACGAGCCTGGTCGCCTGCCGACCACTTGACATCCTGCAAAGTTGCATCGTACTCGGTACGAGTAGCGTCGGTAACAACGGTAAGGTCAAAACCCTTGCCCGCAGGCTTAACATCTTCGAAATTGTTCTCACAACCTGTGAATGAGATTGCAGCTACTGCAATGCTCATCATAAATTTCATCATCTTTTTCATAGCATCACAATAGTTTAGAATTCTCCAAGATTGTTCTCTTTGTCACCGTCTTCCCATCCGGCAGAACCGGTGCCACTGACCGCAAAGCCTCGCTCAACCGAGAACTTCGCAATCTCCAAAGAAGGAGCAGCATATACCCCCCCCCGCAATAAACTGTTGATTTTCTTCATATTAAACACGTTTTATATTTAGTTATTATTGAATTTCATTCTCTCTATACCCAACCATTTTGCAAAGGTATGGCACATATATATAATAAGCAAACTTTTCTGCGTATATTTTTTCGATGGAGGGCAGTTGTTGGTCGTTGGCCATTAGCCATTAGCCGTTAGCTATTGACCATTGGACCCCTCCACCCTTTGGGCACCTCCCCTAAAACAGAGGAGGAGTTCTGGAAATTCAAAATTCAGAATTCAAAATTCAAAATTATTGACCCCTCCGGTCTTCGACCACCTCCCCTAAAATAGGGGAGGAGTTGTAAGAGAAAGCCCCCCCGAACAAGAGTGGAATTGGGGTATATTTCTATTCTTTGCCATTCAATGCCATTGATTGTCATTCAGTGAGCGTAAGCGAACGCTTGCCATTGACTACCATTCAACTCCGAAGGGCGCAAAAGAAAAGGTTGTTAAAGGAGTTAAGGGAGTTAAGGGGAAAATCATTTTAATTTTTAATTCTGCATTTTTAATTTTTAATTTTCCTATCTTTGCCCCGATTTGCGAGCATAAAGAGAAGAAAAACTATGAAACACGCTTATGTTTTCCCTGGTCAGGGCGCCCAATTTAGCGGAATGGGCAAAGACCTCTATGACAATAATTTACAAGCTCGCGAAATGTTTGAGCAGGCTAACGAGATTCTCGGATTCCGCATCACGGATACGATGTTTGCAGGCTCGGCAGATGAACTTCGTCAGACAAAAGTAACCCAACCCGCAGTTTTCCTACATTCGGTAATCCTCGCCAAAACTCTCGGCGTAAAACCCGATGCCGTGGCAGGTCACTCGCTCGGCGAGTTCTCGGCTCTGGTGGCTGCCGGCGCACTCTCGTTTGAGGAGGGTTTGCGATTGGTCGCAAAGCGTGCCGAGGCAATGCAGGCTGCGTGCGAGGCTAACCCCGGAACAATGGCAGCAATTCTCGGACTCGAAGACGAGGTGGTCGAGAATGTTTGTGCAGAAATCGAGGGTGTAGTTGTCGCAGCTAACTACAACTGTCCCGGGCAGTTAGTAATATCGGGAGCTGTCGAGGCTGTGCAGACCGCGTGCGAGAAGTTGAAGGCTGCCGGCGCTCGTCGTGCCTTGCCGCTGCCGGTCGGCGGAGCGTTCCACTCTCCGCTGATGGAGCCGGCGCGCAAAGAGCTCGAAAAGGCTATCTCGGAGGCTACATTCAACACTCCCGTATGCCCTGTGTATCAGAATGTTGATGCAGAACCCCACACCGACCCCGAAGCTATCAAGGCTAACCTTATTGCCCAACTCACGGCTCCCGTACGTTGGACCCAGAGTGCGCGAAAGATGATAGCCGACGGCGTTACCGAATTTACGGAACTCGGACCCGGCAACGTGCTGCAAGGACTTATCCGCAAGGTCGATACGGATGTTGCCGTGGAATCAAAGGCAACAATGTAAAATATAAAAAATATGGAGAAATACGAATCTAAACAGCAGCAAATTCTACTCCCTGCCGAGGTGGTCTATTCGATGATTAGCCGCTTCGACAACCTCACCCCCGCACTTGCCGACAAGGTCGAGGAGTGGTCGGCAGACGAAAATCACTGTTCGTTCAAGGCAAAGGGCTTTACCGTGAAACTCCAAATCATCGACAAGGAGTCTCCCAAGTATGTAAAAATCACGGGCGACGATGGCGGTGTGCCTATCGATTTCTCGTTTTGGATTCAGTTACACTCCGTAGCCGAGCGCGATACCCGCATCCGCCTTGTGCTGCACGCAGAACTCAATATGATGATGCGAATGATGGTCGGCAGTAAGATTCAGGGCGCACTCGACCAAGTGGTTGAAGGCTTGGCAAAGTCGTTTAACTCGATACCGTATTAACCGTTATTAAACAAAGTTCGAGGCGGCTTGATTGCTTATCAAGCCGCCTCGAACTTTGTTACAACTCCTTAAAAAACACCGAGTAGTGGAAGTAGTGGTCCGAGATACACTGATATTCGGGCGGAATGGCAAATCGGAAATCATCCAAGACGTTCAGGAATCTGCATAATACCTCGGGCGGTATTTGGCGATAAATAGATGGCTCTGCCCAAATCTTAACCTCTGCATTTTTGAATACACCATACGAATCTGTGCGAATACAGATCCATATTTTGCCACCGCCCTCAAACGTGGATTTTAGTAGGTCATAATACCCTGAAAAACCTATCTTTACAGCATTAAGCATTATATCTTGTGAAGGCTTGCCATATCTGGTTTTATCAACAATCCACCTGCCATACTCATCGCATTCAATAGTCGAATCGGAACAAGTTGAAGGTTCGTAAGGCTCGTAGGTAGATTTGTCATTTGAAAATTTGATATGCGAACTATATGTCTTAATTATATATAAATTACCTACATTTGTAGTAAATACCGAATCCTTCGCGTATTGATACAACTCTTGGGCATTGGCGGATTGAAAAGCTCCCATTGCGAGCATTATGACAATAAACAGTAATCGTTTCATAATTATTCCTTACAACTCTTGGAAGAGAATACAATATCCAAAATAGTGGTCGGATATTGCTTGGTATTCGGTCGGAACGCCCAACTTCATCCCTGCTGCAATATTGTATATTCCGTTTAATTGTTCGGCAGTGATTGAGTTGATAGTCTTGTCTGTTCCGCTTATCTTTATCCACGCATTGACAAAATCTCCGTCGTTATCTGTGTGTATGCGGATTCCGATAGACTGATTGCGACTGCGACGAATGTCCGCTGGCATATAGTTGTCATAGTTACCCAAAACCCCTCGCAATGCCTCTATCACACTTTCGCGCGAAGGTTTTACAAAACGAGAATTATCAACTTTCTGCCAACCGTAATCCTTCTCCTGGACAAATTCAGGATTAGAACTTGTTGCCGGTTCGAATAAATCATACGGGCTATTGGCGTCGGTATATGTAACTACTCCCGTCCAAGCATCGCTTATCATTAAAGTGCGACCTTGACACTGCAACAACTGTCCCTTGGTATAAAGTTGTTGAGCATTGGCAATTTGGGGAGACCCTATTGCGAGCATTATGACAATAAATAGTAATCGTTTCATACGCTACAAATCCTTGAAGAATACAGAATAACGAAAATAGTGGTCAGAGATGCATTGATATTCGGTCGGAACGGTAAATTGCAATATACCCAATCGCACTAATAATTGGTCTAATTGCGAAGGGGGAATCCTGCTATATGCAGACTTTTCAGCCCAAATTTTCACATCTGCATTTTTGAATACCCCCTGCGAATCTGTACGAATCGTAATCCAGATTTGCGCATCTCCATTATTGGCGGATTTTAGAGTTGTCATATACTGGTTAAAAGAGTCCCTAACCATATTTTCAACAACCGATTTTGCAGGCTTAACAAACTGCGAATAGTCTATCTCCCAAAAACCCTCATCGTTACGAGTTATTGCGGGATTGCTCGAGGTTGCTGGCTCGAATCTTTCGTACGCCGGCTCGGCTTTGGCATAGTGGATATACGCACCACCAGCTCTGATAATATAAATAGACCCAGCCAATGTTTGAATAACAGAATCTTGTGCATACTGATAAGCAGTTTGAGAAAACCCAACATTTGGTACTGCCGCAACAGTAAAAAGTATCAATAGTAATCGTTTCATAATTATTCCTTACAACTCTTGGAAGAGAATACAATATCCAAAGTAGTGGTCGGATATTGCTTGGTATTCGGTTGGAACGCCCAACTTCATCCCTGCCGCAACATTGTATATTCCGTTTAGTTGCTCGACAGTGATTGAGTTGAGTGTTTCGGCATTTCCTCTTATACTTATCAATGCATTAACAAAATCTCCGTCGTTGTCCATATGCAAATAGATAACGATAGACTGGTTGCGACTGCGACGAATGTCCGCTGGCATATAGTTGTCATAGTTACCCAAAACCTCTCGCAATGCCTCTATCACACTTTCGCGCGAAGGTTTTACAAAACGAGAATTATCAACTTTCTGCCAACCGTAGTTCTCCTCATAAACATATTCCGGATTAGAGCTTGTCGCGGGTTTGTATTCATTGTACGGATTATTGGCGTCGGTATATATAACATTGATATCTGATGCATCTTTAACAATCAACGTTCTGTTAGAACATTGTAACAACTCTCCACGAGAAAATCTATTTTGAGTATTCGCAATTTTGGAAAAACCCATTGCGAACATTATGACAATAAACAGTAATCGTTTCATAATTATTGTTGTGTTAAATTATTAAAGAACTCTTCGAATGTATTAAAATTTCTATTGTTTGGATTTTCGGGGTAATTGTTTTCGTTGGCATAAGGAAATCCACTCCAACTTCTGTAATAAGTTATAACCTGCTCATACAAGTAATCAAACCTTGTTGTATCGTCTGTTTCTTTGTATGTTAAATCGAAATACTCTTCTGCAAGATCCCTTATGTGGCGATTATACATTCCCGGGTCATCTATAAACACCCAATGGTCTCCCCAATTTTGAGTCGCATAATACAAAACCACCATAGTTTGTGCTTCTATTTCGTAGTTCAACTTCGCGCCCGCAAATTCAGTTCCTCCAACTGTGCATATTTGAGCACAATGAAAAATTTCTTCCAAAAAACCGTGCATTTTCGAGTCATTACCAGCATTTTCAGATATCGAAATATTGATGATATTGCCATTAGAATCAAAATTTACTCGAATACCTTTTTGTTGGTTAGGATTAACAATAACCTCTATACTCTGGTTTATTTTAGAAAGAACATAGCGACCTATATCTGTCCCGGCAAAAGTATTGAGCATATTGTTCATAAGCCTATCGGAGCAGATAATATGATTTCTTGCAGGATCATGAGGAACATCTATAATCTCTTCTATGGGCGTATGGTCCTCTTCGCAAAAATAATCTTGACAATAATCACAAATATTTTCCGAGCAAATACAATAATCAAACAACTGTCCGCAACCATTACAAGTCATATAATCAATGCAGTTACAAGACAACTCTCCACAGTAAGGACAGGCGTTATGCCACTCACAAGAACAATATAACACCTCGTTAAGGCATCCGCTACATATTTCATTGCCAATAATTACGGGTGCGCACTCTATCACATCGTCGTCTTTATGATGATATTTCCCACAAGTCGTACACCACCAAAAGCCATCCTCATCCATTCGTGTGGCTTCATTAAATGCGTGAATCCTAACCGATCCGATAATCTTTGTGGCAATATCCATACGAGGATTTTCTCGCGATACATGATGGTGCAGGATTCGCTCGCCGTGACGGTAAAAATCGGTCGTAACCAATCTGCCCGTGGGGCTATTGTATATGACCAATCCCGAATACTCGCGCTTGTCGCCAAAGTGGTGAAATTCGTAGGACGTTACAGGCTTCCCAGCTTTGAAATGCACGCTGGGAACCAATGACATAACACCCATCCACACCTCATCGGTCTGCTTGTTTTTGAGAACAAGCAATTTACGCAGAACGTCTTGGTGTAAATAGATCTCTTTGCCTCCAAGTTTGCGCTTGCGGGTAGATACAAACTTAAATCCCGAGGTTAATGGAACCTCGACACAATAGAGATGTTCGTTTTCGCTCTCCACGGCTTGGGACCAATCGGGAGTGCATCTCTCGGAAATACCGAGACTCATTGTATTGCCCTGCATTCGAGTCGTCGTCGGACGATGTTCCTCGAAAAAGGCTTTTGCGTCTTTGACTTTCAGCGACTTACTCTCCATCGCCGGCACATCATCGCCGTGAAAATCAGTTTGACACGCTGTCAGCAAAACTGACAACAAAATTAACGGCAAGAAGGGTTTTAATCTCATAGGCAACAAATGTTTAATGGGGTATAAAACTCTGGTTGTCGATTCTTTCGAAAGAACTCATTGGCAATATAGCAATAGTTTTCGAATAGTGCAAATATCAGAAAGAAAAAAGACAATTTTTCACGTAGTATCGATTTAGCACATCGTTGTTCGTGGGGAAAAATGGGGTGTTCGTTGAATATATTTTATATATTGTATAAGGAGAGTTATTTTTGCGCGTTATTGTGCGAATTATATGGTAAAATTTAGATTTATACTTTTGACAATTTGCGTGTCGATGCTCGCCTCCTGCAACAAGGAGTTTGAGCAACCCCGCACCGACAAGAAGAGTATTAACGTATCACTCGGGATGCCGATAGTGGCGACATCGCGCACGGAGGTTGCCGATGACGGTTCGGTAATTTGGGTCAAGGGCGACAAAATCGCACTTTGGGCAAAGGCCGCCGACGGTACCTATGCTCTCAACGGCAACACCCTCTCGATGTTGCATTACAGCAGCACCAAAAATCTGGCGTTCTTCTCGGCCAATCTGCCCGCTATGAGCGAGGGAGAATACACCTACTACGCCTCGTCGCCCGCGCCGACTTCCATAGATGGCACAAAGGCTACTTATAAGATTCCTGCCGTACAGAATGGCTCAAACAATATGACCGACATTCTGATTGCCTCGCCGATTACGGCATCACAACTCGTCGAAGGCGACAACAATCTCGACCTGCTTTTTGCGCATAGCCTACACGCCGTGAAGGTAACCATTCCAACCGACGGCAATCTACTCGGCAAGCCCATCACGAAGTTCAAGATGACCTTCCCTGCCGCTGTGGCAGGAGATTTGACGTTAGACGTCTCGCGTCCCCGCGTTTCGCCGTCACTTACCAACAGTACGAATACCATTACGTTCGAGTTCGACGAGCCGAAACAGGCGGGCGACTCATTCTGGGCTGTAGTCTATCCCTCGTTCCTATATGGCGACATTACATACGTCGCATACTCCGGAGGTTACGAATCGGAGGCAAAGAGTTTCAACGTAAATAAGCAATTGCAGGCAGGTCACGTAACACCGATGTCGCTGACCATCCCCGTTCTCAACCAGACAACGACCATACGTTTCTCGTTGGGCGACAACTTCTTGGGAGAGAGCGTCACTTCGTTTAAGGTAAAAGACTCCTCCGGCAACGAGCTGTTCATATACGACAGCAACGAGACAAATACGTACGACACCACGTTCAAGGGAGAGTGGAGCGTACCCGCATATTCGGGTCAGGTGCTCACAGCTGTATTCGAATCGGAGAGTGCCATCGTGTCAAACACCTTCACAATGCCGGCCCTGACACCGTATGTTACAAACGTGATACCGGCATTGACCGTGCCCTACCTCTTCTATGAGGATTTCTCCGGAATTACCGAAACCAAAACATTCAGCGAAACCAACCGTTCGACCAACCCTGGCGGAAACACGCTCGATAGTTATGGTTTGCCGGGATGGAGCATCGCTCGTGGTAGTATTGCCACAGGATTGTGTGTGAGAGTGAATTGTAGTTTCGAGACGGGATTGGGACAGTCCAAGCAATACAAGGGTCAGGTCGATTCGCCGGCGCTGTCGAATATCAAATCGGGCAAGACCGTTACCGTGAAGATTGTTTTCAATGCCGACACCACGGATGACTCCACAACTTGTTATGTGGGTAACATTACAACCTCGGGAGCTGTCGGGGCAGGCACAAGCATCAGCAACGGAACTTCGATTTCGATGACCTCGCTGCCGGTATCCTACTCGGATTACTTTACCGAGCGCACGGTTACCGTTCCCAACACCACAAGTTCGAGTCGTATAGCATTCGAATCGGTATCGCAACGAAGCGCCGACATACTCGAATTTGTGAAATACTACGACCACTACGTGTATGTCGATAACATAAGAGTATCAATAGCACAATAACAATAATGAAACATCTGTTAAAAACTCTCGGCCTCGCAGCCATCGTTATGGCGATGGTTGCCTGCACCGACAAAACCGAAAACCAGAATGGCTACGGAGAACTTCGCGTCAGCGGAGATGCCTCGTCGAAGGTTTCGTTAAAAAATGTCGTCGCAGCAGACAATATGGTCTCTCTTGACGGAATTACGCTCCCGGAGAGCAATCAGTTCTCACTCGACATCATCTCGAATGTCGATGGAACGACTCAAAGTTGGGCTACGATTTCCGAGTTCGGCTCCGAAAAGAGATATTTCCTCGAAGGAGATTACACGCTCAAAGTAGCTTATGGCGACCCTTCACTCGAAGGTTATGATATTGCCCCCTACTTCGTGGGCGAGAAGCAGGTTTCGGTTGCGGCTCGCAAAGTTACAGATGCTGTGGTTACGGCAAATATCGCACACTCGCTTGTGACTGTGGAGTGTACGGACAGATTCAGCGGTTATTTCACCTCTGCAAGCTTTGTGATAACCACATTGGCAGGCGGAGAGTTTGCAGTGACGACTCCGATGGAGAAGCCCCTCTTTATTCGTCCGCAACAATTCTCTATTGCCTGCACTGCCGTAAAGCAGACCGGCGAGGAGGTTGTTCTGCCGGTACAAATCTTCACGGAGGTCAATCCCCAAACCCGCTACACCGTTAAATTCGATGTAGAGCAGGCCGGCGGTGCCACTGTCGAGATTTCGTTCAACAACACGATTGTCGGCGAAGTCCAAATTGACAACGAACTTAATGATGATGCATTACCCGAATAGATAAAATTATGAAGACTATGAATATATTTAGCAAAATCACAACTACACTTCTCCTCGCAGCCGTTGTAGCTACGGGATGTGGCAATGATGACATCCGCCAAAACCCGAATGGAGAAGAGACGACATCGGACAACATCGGATATCTCTCGCTGTCGGGACTGAACGTATCGGTTTTGAGTGACACCGAGATTATCGCCGGTATGAAATCCATTGACGGAACACGCGCAGAGGTCAATATCGACGATTTTAACGTCGATATCATCAACAGCGCAGGCGAGAAGTTGCATAGCTTCAAGTATGCAGATTGCCCCACCGACCCCATCGCGCTCGATGTCGGCAGTTATACTCTCAACGTCTATTCGGGAGAGATTCCCGCAATGGCTTGGGAGAGCCCTACTTACGGAGCAACCAAGGAGTTCCAAATCAGCCGTCTGCAAGAGACTGCCATCGGCAAAATCATCTGCAAATTGGCAAGCATCAAGGTTTCGGTGGAATACACCACCGATATTGCCGAGATTTTGGCAGATGACACGAAGGTTAATGTTGCACTCGGCGACAACAGTGCCGATTTCTCGTTCTCCGAGAATCGTGCTGTCTATTTCAAAGCTCCCCAGACGGTCAATCAGTTGAATTTGACCATCACGGGTAGTTTCCGCGAGGTTCAGGAGGGTCAAAGTCCGACTTTCGAAATGACCTCGAAAATCGACAACGTAAAGGCTGGTCAATGGCGTAAAATCAACATCATCATCGAGCACGCAAGCGACGGAAACATTGACGTTCGCGTCGAGGTTTCAAATTGGATTTTCGACGAGATTATCACGGTCGAGACTTCATCGCTGCTGATGGAGAGCGTTATCGTCGATGATGAAGAGACGAAGAATGCACCGCAGATTATCTGGGTCAATAACAACATTGACGAGGCACTCACTCTTACCGACTCGATGTTCGACGAGTTTGGCGATTGCACGACACCTGTCCGCATCAATGTTTCGGCAGTAAATCTGCTGGCTGGCTTGAAGGTCGATATTGCATCGAGCAACCCCGACTTTATGAGCGCACTGACCTCTGCCGGAATCACTTTGCCACTCGATATGTGCAATCCGGGAGCTGCATCGACAATTCTCGGAGTCCTCGGCTACCCCACCGGCGAGAACATTATCGGCAAGGAGAGCGTTACCTTCAATATGCAGGCGCAGATGAAGCAACTCAACGAGTACAGCGGAACCCACACCTTTGCCATCACGGCTACCGACGAGGTGGGTCTTGAAACCACAAAGACGCTTACCATCAAAGCCGGCGCAGGTGGTCCGACCGTCACTTGGGTGGGTTACGACATCGACCAGCGTTACGAGATTACGGAGGACCTGACTGCGGAAATCGAGGTTACAAGTGAGGTTGGAATCGTTGGCTTTGTTGTCGATATCAACTCGGCAACCCTCGACAAGAACAGCCTTGTAGGTATCGGTCTTGACACTCATCTCGACTTGATAAATCCTGCAAACGACACAATGAACGAGAAACTTACGAATCTCGGATTCCCGACTCGCGACAAGGTTTTGAATCAGACCCACATTTCGTTCGCGATAACCGACTTCCTCGGATTGTTGGATATCACGGGTAGCGGAAATCACGACTTCGTGATGACAATAACCGATGCCAACGGAGGTGTTACGGTTAAGGCTCTGCAACTATCCGATATCGACTAAAAAACAGAGGTTATAACTATGAAGAGAATAGTCACATACATAGGTATAATGCTCGCGATGCTGTCGTGTACCAAAAATGACAACATCGGCAGCGAAATCACATCCGCAGACAGCGGCGTGGTTCGGATGAGCATTGCGGCTCCGAAGAGCACTGCTACCGAGGAGTACAATCCATTGGACAAGTGCATTACCCGAATCTATAAATACACCGACACGACCAACGAAGAGGGCGAGGAGGTCCGCATCAAAGAGTTGATTCGTCTTTACAAATCGGTTGATGCCATCCCTGCACAACTTTCACTGCTCGCGGGCGACTATGCCGTGAGAGTCGATCTCGGCCCGAAGGCAGAGACAACTCTCTCGGAGTTGAGCTATCGCGGAGAGAGTGATTTCACGGTTGAGGCAGGAATCATCACTCCCGTCAAGGTCGAGTGTAAATTGTTGAACAGTGCCGTGCAGGTAGTTTTTGACGAGACTATTGCTCAAAAACTCAATCTCGAAGCTTATGCCGACATCTGCATTGGCGAGGCGTATGACGCAGCAGGAGTAAAGGCAGGCAAGGTTTCGTATCTGCGCTTCGAAGAGAGCGGCACGGGCTATTTCCTGATGCCGGAGGGTCAGACAACTCTCAATTGGTTCTTCCACGGAGAGAGCGACAACGAGGAGATTGGCACTGTTGAGAAAACAGGTGTCATCGAGAATGTCGCGGCTGCTACACGCTACACACTGACTTTCAAATATTCGAAGAGTCTCGGCGGCTCGCTCTCGTTTGAGATTGATGTCGATACTACGGAAGAGATTTTCAACGACAAAATTGCATTCAGCCCCGACCCGACGGTCAAAGGTGTTGGTTTCGACCCCGAAGATACGCTCTATGTTCTCGCAAGCGACTACACATTCAACGTAGCGGCTCTGGCTAATATCAATTTGATGACTGTAACGTCAGAGGGCACTACCTACGACCTTTTGAGCGGCACTTATGAGGGCATTAACGTCACGGCGACCGATGCAAAACACTACGATGTAACATTCTCTCCGGCATACTTCGCTTCGATGAGTGGCGGCAACCACGAGTTTGTTTTCCGAGTGGAAGATCAGGATGGCGGTCAGACAAATGTTCCCGTCGTGTTCTGTACGCAAGGTATCATACCTATCGGCAACAGTTACGACCTTTGGTTCAACACTGCAAACTTTACGGGTGTAGCATTTGACCCCGCGACAACAAGCGTATCGGTTAAATACCGTCTTTCGGGAGGTTCGTGGAGCGAGCTCACAGCATCAGCTTCGGCAGCCAACACCTATTCGGCACAAGCTACGGACTTTACGGCAGGAAAGAGCTATGAGTATGCTCTCTTCGTGAATGGTTCGCAGGTAGGTGCAACTTTGAGCATCACAACTCCTGTCGGCGCACAGATTCCGGAATCCGATTTCGAGAATTGGACCAAGAAGGATGATAAGATTTGGTGCCCGTCTTCGAGTTTGTTTAATGCGATGTGGGACACCGGTAACCACGCAACCGCAGGTATGGATATGGACAACCTTACCACCGCATCGAGCGATGTTCGTCCGGGCTCTTCTGGAACAAAGAGTGCCTATATGAAATCGATGTTGGCAGCCATTATGGGTATCGGTAAATTTGCGGCAGGAAACCTTTTCGTCGGCAAATTCGTTAAGATTGACGGTATGGGTGGTGTTGTCGATTTCGGTAAGCCGTTCACATTCACAGCTCGTCCGAAGGCGGTAAAATTCTGGATGAAGAACAACTGCGGCACCATCAACGAAGGTAGCCACACTTCGGGTACGGACCTTGCCAAGATTTTCATCTGCTTGTGTGACCGCACAGAGCCTTATCAAGTGAATACCAACAACGAATCGACGCTGTTTGACCCGCGCACTGCGGCAAACGTCATTGCCAATGGTATCTACGAAAGTACTACTTCGGTAAGCGAATGGACCGAGATAACTATTCCTATCGAGTATAAGGACAACAACACCAAGCCCAATTTCCTCGTCTTTACCTTCTCGTGTAGCGGTTACGGCGACTACTTTACCGGAAGTACCGACAGCTATATGTATGTTGATGATATTGAATTTGTTTACTAATGCGAACAGATAAGTTTTTGATTACACTGCTGGCAAGCGTTTTGACATTGCCGCTCTTCGCCCACACGGGCGAGGAGTCGGCGGTGGTCGTCGATTCGATATCGACCACATCGTCGGCAGAGAAAGAAATTCTTACCCCGAACGAGCGTCGCAAGCAACGAGGCATTACCTCCCTATCTACCGAACTTGTTCCAAAGGGACAGTGGATTTTCGGAGGTTCGGCTTCCTATTCGACCCACTCGAACAAGAACTATAATTTCTTGATAATTGAGGATATACAATCGAACGGCTACACCGTTAAGGTCAGCCCTCTGATCGCCTACTCTCCCAAAAAGAATATGGCATTCGGAGTGCGCTTTGCCTATGGCCGCTCACTCTTTTCGATGGATAATGCCTCTGTTTCAATTGGCGAAGCAGGACTGAATGTCGATTATTTCCACGCAGTGAAACACTCCTACGATGTTGCAGCTCTTTGGCGTCAATACATTCCGCTCGGACAGAGCAAGCGATTCGCCCTCTTTACCGAGATGCAGTTGTGCGTGGGTGGCTCACAGGCCAAATTTGCCGAAGGTTCTCCTCTGCGCGGCACATTCCAGAGTGGCTACAATGTCTCGGTGGGACTGAATCCCGGCATCGTAGCGTTTGCCACAAACAACATTGCATTGGAACTCAATGTGGGAGTTCTCGGTCTGAACTACTCTCACATAAATCAGATTCACAATCAGGTCTCAACAGGCGAGCGCTCGGGCGGTTCGATAAATTTTAAGATTAATATTCTCTCAATAGGTTTGGGAGTAGGATTTTATTTGTAATACGTGATGAATATGAAAAGATTTATAGCAACACTTGCAATGGTATTCGTCGCGTTTGGCTCCTACGCCGACCAAATCAGCGACAAGACCTCAACCTCAACCGCTGCCACAGAGTTAGTGCAGGCAGACAGTTCGAAAGTCGAGAGCGTCGTGAAGAGCCGTTTCCTGCCCACACGCAAACGTATTGACCGAGAGATAAACAAAGGTGTATATGCGTACAAGGGAGAGGTTATGTGCGGACTGACCATCTCATACGGAAATCTCGCCAGCGACGACTCCGATTATTACCTCGTTCTTGACAAACTCAAACTCAACGGAGCTATCGTTCAGGTAAATCCGTTCGTTGGTTACTTCGTTGCCAACAACCACGTTCTGGGCCTTCGTTTCGGCTATACGTACATAAACGGTTCGCTCGGCAACGCAAGCGTCAATCTCGGCGAGGGTATCGATTTGGGAGATATCTCGTTCGGAGGTATCGGATTGCAGAGCAACAGCTACTCATTCGGAATCTTCCACCGTTCGTATGTCCCTCTCGACCGCAAAGGCCGCTTCGGTCTGTTTAGCGAATTCGAGCTATCGGCTCAAACGGGAAATCAAATCATCACGATAACAAAGCAAGACACCGAAAACGAAGACGGAACCATTACCAAGGGCAGTGTTTCGAAGAGTGTCTCCGACACCTTCCGCGCAAAATTCAATTTCAGCCCCGGATTGGCAGTTTACGTATTCCCCAACGTCTGCGCAACCGTTTCGGTTGGCTTGGGAGGCTTGCAGTACAACTCCATCAAGCAGCGTAACGCCGCAGGAGATGTTACGGGTTCGCGATGGAACTCGAAGATGCGTTTTCGCGTCAATGTTGCCGATATACGTATCGGTGTGAACATACACCTATGGAATAACAAAAAGCAATAACAGATGATGTCGAACAAAATATATTTAACGATTATCACACTTCTCACGGCTCTTTTGACCACGGGATGTCTTCATAACGACATACCCTACCCTGTCGTAAAACTCGCTATCGAGGAGATTGAGGTCGAGGGCGCATCGGGTCCTTGTGTGATTAACACCAATACCCGCACTGTTACGATTCCTCTCCACGAGACTACCGATATCCGCAATGTCGAGATTAAAAGTATATCCTACACCGAGAAGGCTCGCCCATCGGTGGATATGGTAGGAACATTCGACTTTCGTACACCGAAGTATGTAACACTTTCGCTGTATCAGGATTACGAGTGGGAGATTCGCGCCGAGCAGAATATAGAGCGAGTATTCTCGATTCGCGGACAGATGGGTACCACCGAATGGGATACCGAGAACTTGATTGCTACGGCCTATATTCGTAACGACTATGACCTTGCCAATGTCGAGGTTATCGCATTAAAACTCGGTCCCAAGGACATCTCCGAGATGTCGCCTTCGATTGCCGACCTCAAAAACTTCAATTCGGTGCGCTTTGTCGATGTAGCTTATCACAATCGTAACGAACATTGGAGTCTCTATGTAATTCCGAAGGAGTTGCAGGTTGAGATTGCAAATGTCTGCGCCGGAACCAAGGTCGCGTGGATTGACGTTGTCGGCATTGCCGATACCGATATGGGTATGCGTTATCGTAAGAAGGGTTCGACTTCGTGGGTGGAGATGCCCGACAAATGGAAGAGTATCAGCGGAGGAAATATGTCTGTCATAGCTCGTGGATTGGAGACCGAAACGACGTATGAGTTAATCGCTTACGCCGACGACAACACTTCGGATATCGTCGAATTCACCACCGGCACGGAGTATGTCATACCCAATGCCGGACTCGAAGATTGGGTAATGCAGGGCAAGACCTGGTATCCCTATGCATCTCCTTCGCAAGCATATTGGGACACCGGTAACCCCGGAGGAACCTCGCTCGGAGAGCAGTACAACATTACCAACCGCTCGACCGACATCGCACCGGGCTCGACCGGCAAGTATAGTGCATATATGCAGTCGATGTTCCCGAATATGGCGGGCGTGGGTAAATTTGCCGCAGGTAACATCTTCGTAGGTTATTACGGCGAGACGCAGGGAACCAATGCCAAGATCTATTTCGGACAGCCTATGAGCGTTGCTATCCGCCCGACAGGAGTTCGCTTCTGGGTTAAATACAATTGTGGCGAGATAAACTACGTCGGCGACAAGCAGGTAAGCGGTGCCGACCTGACCAAGATTTTTGCCTGCATATGCAATTGGAGTGCACCTCACTGCGTGAATAGTGCAGACAAGAGCACCTTCTTCGACCCGCGTAACGGCGAAGGTATTCTCGGATACACATACTTCGAGAGCAACACTTCGCAGACCGAATGGAAGCAGATGACGATGAAATTCGACTACAAAGAGTTTACCACCACACCCAACTACTTCGTCTTTACGCTGTCGTGCAGCGGCCACGGCGACTACTTTACAGGAAGTACGGGCAGTTGGATGTACCTCGACGACGTGGAGATTCTCTACGACCTTGACGACGACGGAAACTGCAAGTAGAGGTGTGATTAGATAGAAAAGCCTGCCCAATTTTCGAGTTGGGCAGGCTTTTTATTGGGTTAATGATGTAGGAGAAACGAAAAATCCCGACTCCGCAACATACTTGACGTATATGAGGAGTCGGGACCTTTAATACAATTTCTATTAGTAACCGAGGATTCGCAACATCGAGCGGTATGACTGCTCCTTTGCAAAAAGACGGGTATAGTACTCGTTATCGTCTTTATCACGGTCGATAACGATATGCTTGGGCGAAGGGATCAGGCAGTGCTGAATACCGCCAAAGCCACCCAACGACTCCTGATATGCACCTGTGTGGAAGAATCCGATATACTGCGTATCGCCAGCTTCGAGTTTAGGTAAGAAGATGGCATTGGTATGCGCCTCGGAGTTGTAGAAATCCTCGCTATCACAGGTCAAACCACCGAGGAACACTCGCTGGTACTCCTTATCCCAATTGTTAATCGGGAGCATAATATAACGTTGGTTGATACCCCAAGTATCGGGTAGTGTGGTCATAAACGAGCTGTCGATCATATACCAGAACTCGCGGTCATTCTGCTGCTTCTGGTTCACAATCGAGTAGAGCGTTGCTCCACTTTCGCCCACCGTAAATGAGCCGAACTCGGTAAAGATATTGGGCTCGACAACACCATTCGAGGCACAGATATTCTTAATCTGCGCGATAATCTCCTCGGTCAGATATTCGTAATCGTAGTCGAAGTCGAGCGAGGTCTTAATCGGGAATCCTCCACCGATATTCAGGCTATCCAACTCCGGGCAAATACTTTTAAGCTGGCAATAAATATTGACACACTTTGCCAACTCATTCCAATAGTAAGACGTATCCTTCACTCCCGTATTGATGAAGAAGTGAAGCATTTTCAGTTGGAATTTCTTGCTCTTTTGAATCTTTGCCTTATAAAAATCGATGATTTCGTTGTAGCGGATACCGAGACGCGAGGTATAAAAATCGAACTTCGGTTCCTCCTCGCAAGCGATGCGGATACCGACCTTACACTTCTTGGTAAATACATCCTCGAAGAGGTCCAACTCCTCCTTGTTGTCGATAACCGGAATCGTATTTTCGAATCCGTCATTAACAAGTTGGGCAATATTCTCGACGTACTGCGGGCGCTTGAAACCGTTACAGATAATATAGCGATCCTTATCGATTATTCCACTGTCGTACAGCGAGTTAATAATATGAATATCGTAAGCCGACGAGGTTTCGAGATGGATATCATTTTTCAAAGCCTCCTCCAAGACGAACGAGAAGTGGCTCGACTTGGTACAGTAGCAATAGTTGTACGACCCCTTATAATCGGTCTTCGCCATCGCCACGTTAAACATACGTTTGGCACGGTTAATCTGCTGGGAGATCTTCGGCAGATAGGTAATTTTAAGCGGAGTTCCGTACTGTTTGATAATCTCCATCAATGGAATTCCGTGAAAATTCAGCTCGTTATCCGTGACGGTAAACTCGTCTTGCGGAAAATCGAACGTCTGTTCAATCAGGTCGATGTACTTGTTCTTCATTTTTCGCTTCGCTTTGAAAATTTCAATCCAATCGAGTTACTTTGGAAAAATTTCGGCAAAGTAATCGAGTTACTTTTGCCAAACTTTCCGATTGCAAAGCAAACAAATATTTTCGACATAGACAACGATTTGTACAATAATTATCCATAATCTTGGTTTTTTTTTGAAAAAATTGTATTTTTGGAGGAATTTTAAGGATATGATTAACACGATTATAATAAAATACCTGCAAACCAACCGCCGATTGGTCATTCCGAAACTCGGAGCATTCATCGTAAAAGATGATAATCAGACCATTGTATTTTCGGAGTTGTTGCGCAGCGACGATGGCGTTTTGCGCGAACTAATCAAGCAGCACGGTGTCGGCGACATCGAGGCTGCCGGTGTAATCGACCGCTTCGTATTTGAGGTACGGCACACGCTCGACCGCAATATGCCCCACAAAATCGGCAATCTCGGCACGTTACGCCGCGACGAGAAGGGCAAGATTGTCTTTATGAGTTTCCGCACACAGTTGCAGCAACCGACCCGACAAGCTTCAGAATCGGCAAGACCTACTCCCGTAACCTATGCCCCGAAAACGGCAGAATCTCCAACCGAAGAGAAGAGGGATGTGCAGAGCACCGACGCACCACGAAAAAAACAGGGAGTTCGTCGCAAGCCCGATATTTTTATGGTTATAGCAGTAATAGTGTCGATTGTTGCCATCTGCGCAATTCTTTATGGAGTTCTCTGCAACAGAGAACAGGAGGAGGCGATGCCCTTCCCTGAACTCGAAGGCATCGAGATGACGGAAGATATGGCAACAGACGACGTAATCGAGCAGGTAAAATAACCAATAACAGCAGAAAATGGCAGAATTACTATCCATAAAACAGCGTTTCGGCATCATCGGCTCATCGGAGTTACTCGACCGCGCTCTCGAAGTGGCGTTGCGAGTGGCGCCAACCGATTTGTCGGTGCTCGTTACGGGCGAAAGTGGCGTCGGAAAGGAGTTCTTCCCGCAGATTATCCACGCCCATTCGGCTCGCAAACACAGCAAATACATCGCCGTCAATTGCGGTGCCATACCCGAAGGGACCATCGACTCCGAGCTCTTCGGACACGAGAAAGGTTCATTCACGGGAGCAACAGAGGCTCGTAAAGGTTATTTCGAAGAGGCTGACGGAGGTACAATATTTTTGGACGAGGTGGGCGAACTTCCGCTCTCGACACAGGTACGTTTATTGCGAGTTTTGCAGACGGGAGAGTTTCTCCGCGTCGGCTCGGCAAAGGTCCAAAAGACCAATGTCCGTGTTGTGGCTGCCACAAACAACAATTTGATGCAGTCGATTGCCGCAGGTCGCTTCCGCGAGGACCTCTACTACCGACTCAACACCGTACCCATAGCCGTACCGGCTCTGCGCGAACGTCCCGAGGATATCTATCTACTCTTCCGCAAATTTGCGTCAGACGTAGCTGTCCAATATCGAATGCCCGCCATTACACTCGATACCGAGGCTCGCGCAATGCTCGAAAATTACGGATGGCGAGGTAATATCCGCCAATTGAAGAATGTCGCCGAACAAATCTCGGCAATCGAGGAGTCGCGCACAATTACGGCACCGATTTTGGCAAAATATCTTACCGAGCAGCGCACAACATCCGCTCCAAGCGTCATAGGCTCGGCACAGATTGATGATATGAATACCGAGCGCGAGTTGCTCTACAAGGTATTGTTCGATATGCGCAACGATATCAACGACCTGAAACGTATGATGATGGAGATGCGTATCGGCTCGATGGGCACACCGCCGGTGGAGCGCAAGGAGGTTATCGGGCTGCTGCCCGGCAAGAGCAACAGCGTTACCGAGGATTACGCCGAGAGTGAAGAGATTTTCGAGGAACCCAGAGAATTGACAAAGGCCGATGTTCAACGCGAACAGATTGTACGGGCATTGCGCCGTCACAACGGACGTCGCAAGGAGGCTGCTGCCGAACTCTTTATGTCGGAGCGTACTCTCTACCGCAAAATCAAGGAACTCGGCATAGAGTAACGAACTTAACGCAACAACTAAAACTTCATTTGATATGAGACTGTTCGAGATTATGGGTATTGTTGTAGTGGTTCTCTTTTTGATACCCTACACGTGGTTTCTAATCGCCGTAAAGCGAGGAATCCGCAGTGGTCGCTGGCTTGCATTAGCTCGCAAAACCAACGAGCACGTCAGCATCAAGCGCTCATTTTTGATACCGCTCTGTATCAGCTATGCCGCGTGTGGCATAATCCAGATAGCTGTCGGTCACGAAGCGTTTGGAATCCTGTTCTTGGTTTTGGGCTTGGTTATGCTCTACGACCAACGCTCTCGCGACAGATACCGTATTGTAATGATGCCGAAGGCGATAATTTTCCCTTCCGGATTATCGTGGTGGAAATACAAAGACATCTCGCACGTATCCTACTCAAAGGAGTGTGGTTGTGTGATTATCGTCAATACCAAGCAGTTGCGTGCCGTATATCCGATGAGCGAACACGATTACAAAGAGATGATGGCATACCTGCGAGGTCGTGTCGAGAATGTTGAAAAATTATGATTAAGAAGCTGATATTCGTAGCATTGGCAGCCGCCATCACGGTCGGTTGCACCGTAAAATACTCGCTATCGGGAGCATCTATTCCGCCCGATGCAAAGACTTTCAGCGTTGCTTATTTTCCGAATAACGCAGCGATGGTTACCCCGATTTTGAGTCCGACATTGACCGATGCACTCATCGATAAGTTCGCGCGCTCGACCCGCCTGACGCAGGTGCCGGAGGGTGGCGACTTCGCATTCGAGGGCGAAATCATCGGCTACACCTCGACCACAGCATCGGTATCGAGCAACGACTATGCCATCCAGAACCGTCTGACAATCACTGTCAGAGTTCGCTTTACGAATGTTATCGACGAGAAGGCATCGTTTAACAACCGTTCGTTCTCGGCATATGCAGACTACGACTCGACAAAGCTCCTCACGGAGGTCGAGGGCGAACTCATTACGCAGATTGTCGATCAATTGGTAAATGATATCTTCCAAGCATCTGCATCGAATTGGTAGAATGGAGGAGTTTAAGCAACATATCGCATCGGATTGTCGCTCCGAAATTTCGGAGAGTCTGCTCAACGACATCATCGCACGCTACGAATGGTTCTCCGCGGCGCGCGTGGCGCGTGCGCACCTC
>CAZIAS010000027.1:0-24389 GCA_964536825.1 uncultured Alistipes sp.
GAGATTACGTTTGAAGCAATTCTTTAATGTAAAGATATAGAGCCATTTAGGAATGGAACTCATTTTCTGGTGGCACCACTTGAAGAGGAAGTTGAGAAAATCAACTTCCTCTTTTTTTGTTCGGTTGGGTTGTGGGGGTCGTTTGCGGTCGTTTGTGGTTGTGGGGTCTGTTTGTGGTTGTCTGCGGTGGTTGGTTGTGGATTCCGATAGATGTCACGATGTCTGAAAATATCAAATATTATCCAATTTGGATAGGTGGGGCCTTGCGGATTGTTGGACGGGTTTTGTTTTTGGTGGCCTATCAGTGTTGGTTTCTTCGGAAACTGCGCAAATCTCCACAGAAAACATTTGGCGAGAAGACGAAATCCGGCGAAAAACAGCGAATCCGGAGCGTATATATAACTTTTGAGAGCAGGGTGTTGATCAAGCAACTTGCAGGGTGTGATGCAAATAAATCAGGCGTATGCAGGGGCTTACATAGCCGCGGCATACGCCTGAAAATTATAAAATTGCACTAACTAAAAATTGTAGCCGACGATATACGAAGCGTAATCGCTCCAATATGATGCAGCTTTATATGCCGAAACCGATGCCGTCGGGACATAGATTTTACAACCAATAGGTGTAAATGAACCGTTATTATAGTGTGAGAACATTAGGTCACCTCCTGTCGGCGGAGTGATAGGCTTGCAATAGAAACTGTTTAACTTGCTACAATTGGCAAATGCTGCATATCCAATTGAAGTAACGCTCTGTGGAATCGTTACACTTGTCAAACTTCTGCAATCAACGAATGCTTGAATTCCAATTGAAGTAACGCCATTGCCAATGGTTATACTTTTCAAACTTATACAATCAGCGAATGCATAATTTCCAATCGAAGTAACGCTATCTGGAATCGTCACACTTGTCAGAGATGTGCAGCGCAAGAATGCGCCGTCATTTATACAAGTAATATCTGACGGGATTACAATATTTGTGACCAATACTCCATTTAGATACAAATTACCTGCATATTCAAGAGGATTAGTTCCCACAAGCATACCACCCGAACCTGATAAAATATCGAACTTAATTTTACACCAAGCCGATAAATCAGAGATATACACACTTGTCAAACCACTGCAACCAATGAATGCAGATATTCCAATCGATGTAACGCCTTTGGGAATGGTAACACTTGTCAGCGAAGAACAACCATCGAATGCATAAGCTCCAATCGAAGTAACACTATCGGGAATAGAGTATGTTGTAAGTCCTGATGGAGCAAAACTATTTAACACACCATCCACTATCAAACAGCGATTGTCCTCCGATGCAAATTTACCATAAAATGCTGTCAAACCATTGCAACCATCGAACGCACAACCTCCAATCGAAGTGACGCTATCGGGAATGGTTATACTTATCAAACCACTGCATGATACGAATGCTTGAACTCCAATCGAAGTAACGCTATCAGGAATTGTTACACTTGTCAAACCACTGCAATTCCAGAATGCATAATGTCCAATCGATGTAACGCTATCGGGAATTGTTATACTTGTCAGCGAGGTGCGAGCAAAGAAGGCTTGATATCCAATCTTCTTTGTTCCTTCGGGGATGACGAAATCTCCTTCAAAAATTACAGGGCTCCCGTTTATGTGAAGTAAGGAATGCATAGCAATATAGTGGTCAATAGCAATCCATTGGGACAAGTCTCCCTGATAATCCACCCTTGTTAGCGAGTCACAATTACCGAATGCATAATTTCCAATCTCTGTAACGCTGTTGCCAATTGTAACTTTTTCCAGCGAGGTGCAACCATAGAATGCAGAATCTCCAATCGAAGTGACGCCATCGGGAATAGTAACATTTGTCAGCGAGGTGCAATTTTTGAATGCATAATCTCCAATCTTTGTAATATTATCTCCAATAGTCAGTTTGGTAAATTTGGAGCCATAAAGCCAACCTGAAGTAAAAGAATCTTTATAATACGTTGGGCAATTACTGCTGTTGTAATTTGTTTCGACAATTTTACTATTGATTATAAGTTCGCCCGTTACATATCTAAATGCATCTCGTCCAATCGAAGTAACACCACTACCAATTGTCACACTTGTCAGCGAAGTACAATCGTCAAATGCCGTTTCTCCAATTGATATAACGTTATCAGGAATGATTACACTTGTCAATGAGGAACAATTATAAAAAGCCGTAAAACCGATATCAGTAACACCACTACCAATTTTCACACTCGCCAGCGACGAACATTCATAAAATGCACAACCTCCAATCGAAGTAACGCTATCGGGGATGGTAATACTTGTCAGCGAGGAACAACCAGAGAATGCAGAACCGCCAATCGAAGTAACGCTGTCGGAGATGGTCACACTCGCCAGCGAAGTACATCTAAAAAATGTAGCACTTCCAATCGAAGCAACGCCTTCGGGAACCGTTATCTCTTTCAGCGATGCACATTGATAAAACGCCTTTTCGCCGATGGTGGTAACACTCTCGGGAATCTTGAAGATAGGCAGGGCCTCGCAGCCCGAAAATGCCTCGGCACCGATAGAGAGAACCGTCTCGGGAAGAGTTATGCCCGTAAGCATCTTCGCATCCTTGAATGCACCGTCGGGGATAGCGTTGATATCGCCCGTAAAGGTGATGATACCGACGCCCTTTTCGTACACGTTCGAGACGATGGATGCGCCAAAGCCGACAGCCGTGGTCGGCGCCACAACACCTCCCGCCGAGGTGTAGATAATCTGGTTGGGGTCGCCCGTCTTGGCGGTCTGGGCAACAATAAACTTATCCAACGGCAGCCCATCGGCATCCCACAAGCGGACAACTGCGCTACGAGGCGAGTACTCCTCATTTTCGAGAACCACAAAGGTCAATGTTTCCTCGCGGTAGGCGCGGGTGTCGGCAAGTCGTAGCCAAACCTGTGCCTCCTCGGGAATCTCGACCCTGTAATCGAGGTTGGTTGCAATCTTGACTTCGATAGTTCCGCCCTTGGCATCAACGGTGTACTCCGCCTCCTTCTCCGACTCGAAGATATCTTCGCAAGACTGCTCGATGGCAAACACCTGCAACGGCTCGCCATCCGCACCCAGCAATCGGACCACCGCCCGACGCACGTCGTAGCTCTCGTTCTTGGTAACCGTGAAGGTCAATGTCTCCTCGCGCAGGGCGCGGGTGTCGGCAACCGTCAGCCACGCCTTCGCCTCCTCGGGAATCTCGACCGTATAGTCGAGGTTGGTCGTGATATTAACTTCGATGGTTCCGCCCTCGATATCTATCTTGTACAAGTTCTCGGCATCGATATCGAAGATGCTCATACACGCCTGCTCAATCGTGAAAGTCTGCAATATCTCGCCTTCCGCTCCAAGAAGTTTTACTTCTGCACAACGAGCCTCGCTATCTTCGTTCTTGGCAGCTGTGAAGGTCAGCTTCTCCTCGCGCAGGGCGCGGGTGTCGGCAACCGTCAGCCACTCCTTCGCCTCCTCGGGAATCTCGACCGTATAGTCTGCATTGGTCGAGATGGGAATAACTATATCGCCACCTTCGTAACCAATCTTATAAGGGTTGCCGGACTCGGCGAAAACAACATCGCTACTCTCCTGTGACACCGAAATTTCGTGACATTCGCCATTACTCAAAGTTATGGTCACGGCACCGATACGGGTCTCTCCGGTTTTGTTGGATTGCAGAGTGACGGTAATGTTTCTATCATCCGCCGTTCCCGATTCGGGAACAACCGAAAGCCAAGCATCCGAAACTCTCGCTGCCCAATCGAGTTGCGACACAAAATCAAAAGTCAGGGTTCCTCCCGTCGGATCGATTTCGGGTGTTAAATCCAAGTTTTTCTTGAATTCGAATGTGGGTGTGTCGTCCATCCCGTTTTCGGAACATCCGCAAATAAACAACCCTATAAAAGCAATCAATCCCCAAAATAATTTTTTCATAGTTTTTGTATTTAGCTATTTTCCTATATGCACAAAAAAAAGAGAGCGTGGTGCTGATGGCTTATTTAATCTGGCAGGTCGTAGGATACCTTGTAGCTTCGATAAGCAACAGCCCCACGCCAATACCCGAAAAGGTATGACGTGAGAAGATGTTAGCCTATTCTTGCTACTGAACAAATTTCCTACGTTTGCCAAATAGAATATGCTTACACTTTCCGTGTTTGTATGTCCGCCGCACGGTGCAAACCGTTCGACTCCACAAAATTAGAAAACTTTTCCGAAACGAACAACACTCCGAGGAGCATTGTACGCACAGGGTACAAAAATTGCTTATATGCATAATTACACCGTATCAACCTTTTGCCGCTGATTTAGGCTGTTGCTCGCGGCGGCACGCCGCGTCTGCAAGTCTGACCCTCCCCTAAATCCCCTCCTCGGGAGGAGCCTCGGTCGCCTACGGCTCCGAAAGGCGGTAAAAATTACATTCGGTGTAATTTCGTATATAAGTACCAAATCTTAAATTGGGATTTTATGGCAGGTTTGGACACAAGAGTTGAAGTTTATGGTAATAAACTTGGGTAGTTTGACGTTAAATTCTTAATTTTGCAACTTGAAGGGGCGGGACTCTCGGTGTATGACGCCCCTGATGCTTACCGAAAATTAGAGAAATAAGATAAATGATGAAAAATTTTAATCGTTGGAACATTATTGTCGGTTGGGCGGTGTTTGCCATTGCTGCGGCGGTATATCTCCTCACGATGGAGCCATCGTCGAGCTTGTGGGATTGTGCCGAGTTTGTTGCGACCTCCTATAAGTTGGAAATCGGACACCCTCCCGGGGCTCCGCTATTTATGATGTTGGCGCGCCTGGCTACGCTCTTTGCCCCCTCGCCGCACTACGTTCCGCACGCGGTAAATGCAATGAACAGCATTGCCAGCGCATTCTGCATTCTCTTCCTCTTCTGGACCATTACCCACATTGCCCGTCGCCTCTATCAGCGAGAGGGCAAGTTGCTCTCTGTTGCGAACGGCATAGCCGTACTCGGTGCGGGCGTTGTCGGTGCATTGGGCTATGCCTTTACCGACACCTTCTGGTTCTCGGCATACGAGGGCGAGGTTTATGCGCTTTCGTCGATGTTTACGGCTTTGGTTGTGTGGCTGATGCTGCGTTGGGAGGAGCAGGCAGACGAACCCCACTCGGCTCGTTGGATTCTGCTCATTACCTACCTTATGGGACTCTCGATTGGCGTTCATATTCTCAATTTGCTGACGATTCCCGCTCTGGTCTTTATCTACTATTTCCGTAAGACGCAGAAGGTTACGTTGAAAGGGTGTGTGATTGCTATGCTTGTTTCGGGAGCATTTCTGCTTGTCATAAACGGCATTATCATACCATATACGGTCTATGTCGGTGCAATGGTTGATGTCTTGTTTGTCAATGTATTCGGGCTTCCGGTCAATTCGGGTATGATATTCTTTGCCTTTATGCTCTTTGCGCTCTGCGGGGGAGCCGTATGGATTACCCACAAGAAGGGTTGGCGTCGTGCTAATCTTGCCGCTCTGTCGCTGACGATGATTCTGCTCGGATTCTCGTCGTATGCTTCGGTGTCGATACGTGCTGCGGCAAATCCCCCGATGAACAGCAACGACCCCGATAATCCGCACGCTCTGCTCTCGGTGCTCAACCGCGACCAATATGGTAATCGCCCATTGCTCTACGGAGCCTACTACTCGGCACCTATTGAGGACTACGAACTTCGTGAGTTCTATTACCTTAACAAAGATACGGGCCTCTACGAGAAGGCGACAACCATCGAGGGTTACACATATCCTTCGCAGTTTATGCACTTCCTACCCCGTATGTGGGATTACAACAAGAAGGAGCGCGATTATAAACCGTGGGCCGCTTATCGTACAAAGGTTGAGGTGCTTCGTGACGAAAATGGGGAGGTTGTGCGCGACGAGAATGGTCGTCCCGTGCGAGGAGAGGTTCTGGACTATGGTCGCAAGGTGCGTTACAGCGATGGCGAGACGGTGCGCACGGTTGTCGAGCCTACATTCTTCGAAAATCTCAACTACTTCTTCTCGTACCAATTGAGCTATATGTATCTGCGCTATTTTCTTTGGAATTTCGTAGGTCGTCAAGATGATATTCAGGCTTCGGATGTCACCATAACCAATGGTAATTGGTTGTCGGGAGTGAAGGCTGTTGATGAACTGTATGTCGGTCCGCAAGATAATCTGCCTCGCGAGATTGAGGGCAACCGTGCTCGTAACACCTATTTCTTTCTGCCGTTTATTTTGGGATTGATAGGCCTTATCTATCAACTCAACCGCGACCAACGCAACTTTACGGTGGTAATGTGGCTCTTTGTAATGATGGGTGTTGCGTTGGTGGTCTATTTCAATTCGTCGCCGGCGGAGGTTCGTGAGCGCGACTATGTATATGCCGGTTCATTCTATGCCTTCTCGATGTGGATAGGTCTTGGAGTCTTGGCGATTAAGGATTTGCTGACGACATTGGCACGTCGTGATAATGTGGCACTCGCAGCGGTGGCAACGCTGCTCGGTCTCTCGGTGCCTACGATTCTCTGTGCGCAGAATTGGGATGACCACGACCGCTCCGGCCGCACGATGGCACGCGATGTTGGCTGGAACTATCTGCAATCGACACTCCCCAACTCGATAATTATCAACTATGGCGATAACGACACCTTCCCCTTGTGGTTCAATCAGGAGGTTGATGGCGTACGTACCGATGTGCGTATTATGAATTCGAGCTACCTGGGAGGAGATTGGTATATCGACGAAATGAAGTGTAAGGCGAATGAGGCAGAGGGTGTTCCTTTCTCGTTGCCACGCAATAAATACTACAATGCCAACGATTGGCTGCCTGTTGATGAACGTATTCAACGTGTAGTCGATATTAAGGAGGTTATAGAGTTTATCCGGAGCGATGACCCTCGCTCAAAGGCGGCTCTCTCCGACGGTTCGATGACCGACTATCTGCCAACGCGCCGCATTGCGTTGCCCGTAAATAAGGATAACGCCATCGCATCGGGCATTGTCAAGCCCGAGGATAGGGATTTGATGGTCGATACGGTCTATCTCAATATTACGGGCTCTTCGCTCGACAAGAGCCAGATGATGATTCTCGACCTCTTGGCGAACTTCGATTGGAAACGACCGATAGCCTTCACGCAGGTCTATGTTTTGCAGGACTTGGGTCTGCTCGACTATCTGCAATTTGACGGATATTCATATCGTTTGGTGCCGATTCTGACCCCCTATAAGAGTTCGTGGGATATCGGCCGCATAGACCCCGACTATGTCTATCCTCTGATGACCGAGACTTTCCGATATGGAAATCTTGCCGACCCGAAGGTCTATGTCGATTACTTCACACAGTACAATTTGAGTGTGTCGCGTGCGCGCGAGGCTTTTGCTCGTGTAGCGAAAGAGTTTATCCGCCGTGGCGACAACGAGAAGGCTGTTGAACTGCTCGACAGAGGATTGGCAGTGCTGCCGACGTCGCAAATACGCTATACCGAGGCGAATACATACCCCTTTATCGAGGCATATTATGCTCTCGGCGAGGGCGAGAAGGGCGATGCTCTGCTGCTCGACTATGCCGAGGTGTTGATTGAGTACATCGAACACTACCTTCGTTTCGATGGGGCCGGTGCCGACCTCGTATCGGGAGTCCTCGACGAAAAGTTCGACGAGTTGTCGCAGATTTACTATCTGGCAGGTATGGCTCAACGCTACGATGTTGTGGCACAGTTCAATGAGTATTATCGCTCATTCGGTGCCGAGGAGGAAGACCTTATCCAACTTCCCGAGGGTTATGAGCCGAAGGCTCTGCCGGCAACGACTGCCGAAGAGTAGAAACACTCGAAGATGAGACGGCTGCTGACAATAGTGGTGGTGCTGTGTTTGTGCCCTTCGTGGATGCAGGCTGCGACACTGCGCGTGGGAGCCGAGAGGGTAGAGGAGTACCTGCCGCAACTCGACGGTCGGCGTGTTGCCCTATTGGCAAACCATACCTCGATGGTCGGCAAAGAGCATCTGGTCGATATGTTTTGCCGTCGTGGCATTAAGGTCACCGCGATATTCTCTCCGGAACACAGTTTTCGAGGTACGGCAGATGCTGGCGAGAAGGTTGCCGGCTCAATCGACGCAAAGACAGGAATCCCCATTCGCTCTCTTTATGACGGTTCGCGAAGTCGCCCGTCAGATGAAGTTATGCGCTCGTTTGATGTGCTGGTGGTCGATATGCAGGATGTGGGGCTGCGCTTCTACACCTATTACATAACTATGCTGCGAATGATGGAGGCTTGTGCCGAGTTTGGGCTCTCTGTCATTGTTCTCGACCGCCCCAATCCCAATGGAATGTACGTAGATGGCCCTATGCTCGATATGCGTTACAAGTCGGGCGTAGGAGCGTTGCCGATTCCGGTGGTACACGGATTGACGATGGGCGAGATTGCCCGAATGGCTGTGGGTGAGGGTTGGTGCCGAGAGGTTGCGCTTTCGGTGGTGCCTGTCGAGGGTTATCGTCGCTCGATGCGCTACGTTCTGCCTATCGCTCCATCTCCCAATCTGCGCACGCAACACGCCATATATCTCTATCCGGCAGTCTGCCTTTTTGAGGGTACGATTATAAGCCTTGGTCGTGGCACGGAGGCTCCATTCGAGATGTATGGACATCCCGATATGGAGGGGAGCTCTTTCGCATTTACACCTCGCTCAACTGCCGGAGCCAAAAATCCCCCTCTGCTTGATAAATTGTGCCGTGGGGTGGATTTGCGAAATGTTGATTGCGAAACCATCATATCCGAAGGCTTTACGCTTAAATATATCCTCGCTGCTTATCGTCGCACGGGTAGTCGTGGCGAGGAGTTTTTTACGCCCTTCTTCGAAAAGTTGGTGGGAGTCGATTACATTCGTCGTATGATTATCGAAGGTCGCTCCGAAGAGGATATTCGCGCTATGTGGCAGCAGGATATCGTTCGCTTCCGCGAACAGCGCCAACCATATCTGCTCTATGCCGAGTAGTGGTTGAAATGTGAACTGAATCGGCTGTTGCTTTTTGCATCATTACCTCGAAAAAGAAAAAGAAATCGGGTGGCTCAAACGAACCACCCGAAAATCGTATAGATATATCTCTATATTAGAAGCAGTAAACTGCCGAGATACCGAGATTAGCCAATCCGTATTCGTGGAAGGCAGCAGCGGACTGTCCTCCGTAATAGCCAATTTGCGGACCAACAACCGGAGTCCAATCTACCGATAATTTTACGGGTGCGTTATTGAACTTGATACCAAGTTTTGCACAACCGGCAGCTCCTACATAAGCGTAGTGCTCACGACCTCCGACGCCAACACCGACACCGGCATCAAAGAACCACTCGCCGGCCGAAGGAGTCCAATTCATTTTGCATACATTCCACTGATACAAAGCGGTGAAATCTGCCATCAAAGCAGCACCTCCATTACACCACGACATACCGAAGCGTGCATCAAGATAGTTTTCCGAACTAAAAGTGTATTCTGCTTGTGCCTGGAAACCTGCACCTACACGTGCTCCAAGACCCCAACCTTGTGCCGAAACGGTCAATGCGCAGAAACATACCGCAATAGTAAGTAAAATCTTTTTCATAATAATCAATTTTTAAAAGTTACCTTTAATAATCTTTCTCGTACTTCACAAAAGTATGAATTTCGCACCGAATAACATAAAGTGGTAATGTGGGATTTGTCCTATCAAACCGAATTGCGGATAAATAAGACAGAGAGTCTTAATATTAAGGGTATGATGCAAAAAAGCGTGTCCAACATCTTGGACACGCTCAAATTACTCGTTAAACTGTATGGCCGATTAGAAGCACCAAGTTGCCGAGATACCACCATTGTAGAAACCTGCGGTGTAAAGGCCTACTGCCTTCGTTACATCTTTTCCGTAGGTGCCACCGATGTTAATCGCGGGCGAGTAGTCAATAGCGAGGCGGATAGGTACCTTATCGAACTTGATACCAAACTTTACAGTACCCACAACACCACCATAGCAGAAGTGTGCTGCGCCACCGACATTACCACCGACACCGGCGTCGAGGAACCACTGACCTGCCTTCGGGGTCCAATTCCAATTGCAGCAATTCCAATTGTGAAGAACAGTAAAATCTGCTGCCAAACCATTGAAGATACCAAGGCGGCCCTCCAAATATGCGCTATCCGAGTAGAAGCACTCTGCAACTACCTGAACACCATAGGTTGCACGAAGACCCACCGACCATTTCTGTGATGCTACATAGTTTGCAGCCTCCTTAACTTTGCTCTGTGCCGAAACCGTAGTCACACAAAGCACCGCAGCCATAATAAGTAAAATTTTCTTCATACTCTAAAAAGTTTAAGTTAGACGTAATTTATGACACAAATTTAGCAATTTATTACATCAGTGCAAATATTTCTCTAAAAAAATTACTTCGTTTTGTACGCGCAACGATACTTGCCCTTTGCCAAATTGAGAATCTTACTCTTCAACAAATTGCGACGCAGAGGGGATAGACGATCCGTAAAGACCTCTCCTTCGAGGTGGTCGTACTCGTGCTGAATAACTCTTGCGGGTAGTCCGTCAAACTCCTCGTCGTGCTCCTCGAAGTTTTCGTCGAGGTAGCGCATCTTAATCTTCACGGGACGGCGCACATCTTCGTGCAGACCGGGCAACGAGAGGCAGCCCTCGTTGAAGAGCGATGTTTCGTCGCTGCGCTCATAAATCTCGGCATTGATAAAGACCTTGCGATACTCCGCCAACGAGGGGTCTTCCTCGCCCCACGGAGTGCAATCGACGATAAACAGACGGATATTCTTGCCAATCTGCGGTGCCGCCAGACCTACACCCTCTGCCTCGGCAAGGGTCAGGTACATATCGTCAATCAACTTCTTCAACTCCGGATAATCGGGCTCGATATCGACCGACTTCTTGCGCAACACGGGCGAACCGTATATAACTATTGGATATATCATATTTTTGCAATTCACAATTTACAATTTACTCCAACGGAGAAATGTAGGTTTTCTTGGTTTTGAGAACCTTATTCACTGCTTTGAGAACCATCGGTTCCATAACGGAGATATAGCACGCTTTATTGGGATGTACGCCATCTTTTGCCCATTTGAGCGGCATACCGCCATCCTCCTCGGTAAGCGCCGAGTGGTAGTCGAGGTAGTAAATCTTGTTGGCCTCGGCATACTCGCGAATCATAGCGTTCAAACGCTTGATATCCTCGGCGGGAGTGAGCTCCTTGCGCCAACGGAACTCACGTGACGGGGTTACCGAGCAGAGTATAACCTTGATTTTGTGCAGCTTTGCCAACTCGCACATCGACTCGATATTACCCATAATGTTTTCGAGTGAGATGATACCGTTGTTCATTGCGATATCGTTGATGCCGGCCATAATGACCACACAGCGAGGTTTCAGGTCGAGAACATCCTGACGAAAACGCACCAACATCTCCGAGGTGGTCTGACCGCTGATGCCGCGACCGACAAAGTTGTTTTTGTCGAAGAAGGCGGCATCCCGACGTACCCATCCGCGAGTAATCGAGTTGCCCATAAATACCGCATCGATTTTACCCACGCGGTCGGCAATCTCGGCATTTGCTTTTGCGTAATATTCAAACTTTGCCCAATCTTTTGGTTCTTTTTTCTTGTCGGCATTTTGTGCCGACACGGCACCACCAATCAACAATACCGCTACTACAAGTGCAAATAGACGTTTCATATTCTAAATTTTAGGTTTCTCTTCAAACATTACTGTCGGCTATCCATATAGGATTGCAGGATAATCGTTGCCGAGATTTTATCGACCAGAGCCTTATCTCTGCGGGCCATCTTGCCGATGCCGCTGTCGAGCATCGTTCGATGTGCAATGACCGAGGTAAATCGCTCGTCGTAGAAGGTTACCTCCACCGTAGGGAATGCCCTGCGCAGACGCGCTGCCAGAGGTTCGACAAATCGCCACGTCTCGCTCGGCTCTCCGTTCATCTGTGTCGGCTTGCCCAGAACGATGGTCGTCACATCGTTCTTCGGTACATACTCCGCGAGCCACTTTTCGAGTTCGCGCGTATCAAGCGTGGTGAGCCCCCCTGCAATGATTTGCAGAGGGTCACTGACGGCTATACCCGTGCGGCGCGTGCCGTAGTCTATGGCGAGTATTCTACCCAAGCAACTGACCTATGCCCCAGCCGAGCAGATAACCAACTCCGAAACAAGCAGTGATAATGAGGATTATCAATCCCCACGAACGCTTATTGTTTTTAATCTCGATTCTCATCTCTGTCGGATATTTTAGTGTTTCAACTTCTTGAAGAGTTTGCGGAACGAGCACTCCTCATCGACCATTGCGTGAAGAGCCTCGATAGCCACGCGCTCCTGCGCCATAGTGTCGCGGTGACGAACCGTAACGGTGCCATCCTCCAAGGTCTGGTGATCAACGGTTACACAGAAGGGTGTTCCCACTGCATCCTGACGGCGGTAGCGCTTACCGATAGAGTCTTTCTCGTCGTAGGTTACCACGAAGTCGAACTTCAAATCGTCGATAATTTCGCGAGCCTTCTCCGGAAGACCATCCTTCTTGACCAACGGCATAACTGCAACCTTTGTCGGAGCCAGGCAAGCCGGAATACGCAGCACTACGCGCTCCTCGCCACTCTCCAACTTCTCCTCGCAATACGCTGCCGACATAATCTGCAAGAACATACGATCCACGCCAATCGAGGTCTCGACAACGTAGGGCACATAACTCTCGCCCGACTCGGGGTCGAAATATTGAATCTTCTTACCCGAGAACTTCTGGTGGTTGCCCAGGTCGAAGTCCGTACGCGAGTGGATACCCTCCACCTCCTTGAATCCGAAGGGGAAGTTGTACTCAACGTCGGTTGCTGCATTAGCGTAGTGTGCCAACTTGTCGTGGTCGTGGAAACGGTAGTTCTCGTCACCGAAGCCGAGTGCGCGGTGCCAAGCCATACGGGTCTCCTTCCACTCGTTCCACCACTGCATCTCTGTTCCGGGCTTCACGAAGAACTGCATCTCCATCTGCTCGAACTCGCGCATACGGAAGATAAACTGACGAGCCACAATCTCGTTGCGGAACGCCTTACCGATTTGTGCGATACCGAAGGGCAACTTCATACGGCCGGTCTTCTGTACGTTCAGGAAGTTTACGAAGATACCTTGTGCCGTCTCGGGGCGGAGGTAGATTGTGTTGGCACCCTCGGCCGTCGAGCCCATCTGGGTCGAGAACATAAGGTTAAACTGACGTACCTCGGTCCAGTTGCGAGTACCCGAAATCGGGCAAACAATCTCGCAGTCGAGGATAATCTGGCGCAACTCTGCCAAGTCCGAGGCATTCAGAGCCTCGGCAAAGCGGTTGTGTACGGCATCACGCTTGGCTGCAATCTCTGCCACGCGGGGCGAAGTCGCACGATACTGCTCCTCGTCGAAGGCCTCGCCAAAACGCTTGCGAGCCTTATCGACCTCCTTCTGAATCTTCTCATCCTGCTTTGCCATCCAATCCTCGATAAGCACATCGGCACGATAGCGCTTCTTCGAGTCCTTGTTGTCAATCAGCGGGTCGTTGAAGGCTCCGACGTGTCCCGACGCCTCCCAGGTTTTGGGGTGCATAAAGATTGCGGCATCGATACCCACGATATTTTCGTGGAGTTTAACCATCGAGTCCCACCAATAACGCTTGATGTTATTTTTGAGTTCGACTCCGTTCTGACCGTAGTCATACACGGCTCCCAGACCGTCGTAAATCTCGCTCGAAGGGAATACGAAGCCGTACTCCTTGCAGTGAGCAATCAATTTTTTGAAAAGTTCTTCCTGTGTCATAGTGTATATTGTTTTTGTTATTATCGTCTAACCGACAAAGGTATGAAAAAATACCGAATATCTCCACTTGTAACGAAAAATAACACAAATATGAGGGCCACGGCACCGAGAAAAGGTGCAATGATAAGAGTTTTCGGAGCGGGTTTGTTTGATGCGGGATTGTGGTTTGACTTGTGGGCGAGAGGCCCAAGCATCGCAGACTGCAACCCGATTATCGGGAGCTACTCCTTTGCGTGGAAGATGGCGCGAATTTCGCCATCTTTGAGCAGTAGCAGCATAGGCCCGTCAATCTCGTAGAAAGCAGCATCGTCCAACTCTCGGAACAGCGTCTGTTCAGCCTCAATGTTGGAACACATTCGTCGGGTTGAGGCTATGGTACCGATGTCGATTGCGCGCTTCTCGGTTACGGAGTAAGGTGCAGTGAAGCGGTTGCAGGCTCCGATGCCCGAGAGTGAACCATCCTCGGCGAATTTCAGATTAAAACTATCGGAGTCAAACCGAACGTCGTTCCCGCGCAGCTGTACTAAATGCCACTCGGTGCCGACCAACGGCTTGGCGTTTTTGCGACTGAATCGGCAGGGGCAGCACGCTACGGTCAGTAGGGCGCACAGCACAAATAATACTCTTGGAGCGAAATCTCTCATACGGGGTCTATTCTATCTCGCGGCGATTGGCCAGCGCGTGTGTAATTGTCAGTTCATCGACATATTCCAACTCGTCGCCGAAGCCTATTCCGCGGGCAATGGTCGTGACCTTAACCTGCGGGAATGCTCGCAGACGATTCATAATGTAGAAGAGGGTTGTCTCGCCTTCGACCGAGGTCGAGATGGCGATAATAACCTCGCGAACATCTCCACGGGCGATATTTTCGAGCAGCAGGTCTATCTTCAAGTCGGATGGGGCAATGCCCTGCATCGGCGAAATCACACCTCCGAGGACGTGGTACAAACCTCGATATTGATGGGTGTTCTCAATGGAGAGGAGGTCGCCAACCTGCTCGACAACACAGATGGTTGAGTGGTCGCGCGACTCGTCTGCACAGATGGTGCAAATCTCGTCGTCGGAGAGGTTGTTACACTGCGCACAGTGGCGGATATCGGTACGGAATCGGGCAAGACTTTCGGTCAGTTCCAAGACCGACTCCCGCTCCATCTTCAACAGATGCATCGACAGACGCAGAGCGGTACGGCGACCGATACCGGGTAGTTTCGAAAATTCGTTTATAGCCTCTTGCAGAAGTTTGGACATTGCTATATCGACGATTAAATTTGTTCAATTTTGGAGCTCTCAACCCACCCCTTCTTACCATCGGCGATAACGACTTCACTCCACTCGTCGAGTGAGCCGACAACACGCAGGGTTGTACCTTCGTGCAAAACAAAGAGGTCGGTGGCCGAGCGGTCGGGCGAACTCTTGACTGAGGCTGTCGATGTCATTACCACAGCCATCTCTCGGTCGAGCATCGCACGTCGCTCTGCCGCAGCAAACCACGTAGTCGTGATGAAGAGCAACAGCATTGCAAGCATACCGTAGAATCCTCCCTTGCGTACCGCCAAGCGCTGTGCGAGCACAAACAGCAATCCGAAAACAAGGGTCATCGCCAGCAGGCATAACGAGATGACGGTCCAAGTTGTACAGCTCAACATATTGCGTACGGAGCGCAGCCACGTCTTTACGAAAAACTCCGGTACGGCTTCGATGCGGTCCTTGGTTCGGCTCTCGGCAATGGCGAGGTTGTGACGGATGTCTTCGTCGCCGGGGGAGAGCAGTTGCGCACGGTGGTAGTAGAGTATGGCCTTGCCGAGTTCGTCTTGCTTGAAGTAGGCATTGGCAAGGTTAAAATAGAGCTTTGTCGATAATTTACCATCGGCAACAATGCGCTCGTAGAGTTCGGAGGCACGACGATATTCGCCGGCAATGTATGCGTCATTGGCATCGCTCCACGCTTGTTCGGGCGAGTACGAAGGTGCCAACTCCTCCTGTGTCGGTATCTTCTCTTCCACCGAAGGGTCGAATGTTTGAGCCACTGCCGACAGTGTTGCGGATAGGGCGAATAGAAGTATTGCGAATCTTTTCATTGTGGCTTACTTTTTAATATGCGACTCGATGTGCGAAACGATGTTGATACCCTCGGCATATATCTCCTCCATCCGAACCGAGACCACGGGCGAATACTGCGCCTCGTCGCACTGCGAGATTATTGATGTGTAACGAGCAGCCTCCTCGGCAGAGATTCCGCGTTTTTGCAGCTCCTCGCGTACAGATTCTTTTGTCAAATTTGCCACGGGGATGTTGAACTTATCGCCCACATAACCCCACAGCGCTTTGAGCATCTCCTCGTAAAAAGCACGACGATTATCCTCCTTCATAAACCTCTCTGCCGAGCGGAATCGTTGTATGGCAACCTTGTTGGCTCGTTTACCACGAACCAAAACCACATTCTTGCGTTCGCGCTGACGATGGCCGATAAAGATATATGCAGCCAAGGCAAACGAGAACAGACACATTACCACGACGAAATACCACACCGAGAAGATTGCAGGCTGCTCGCTGCTACGGAGCCCGGCCTTGCCCAATTTGATAAATCGAATATCATTGCCGAGCAGTCGAACCTCCTCCTTGGATGTGCCCTGCACAACCTGCGGAGCTGCGGAGCCGCTTGTGTCGGGAGTTATGTCGAACGTGACCTCACTCGACGAGAGGGTTACATACTCTCCCCGTTCCGGATTGAAGTATGAAAACTCCACCGGTTGCACCGTATATTCGCCTTCGGCGCGGGCTATGAAGGGGTACTCGAAATTGCGATAGCCGGATGTTCCGGAGCCCGAATAGCTGAACGATTCGGTGGTCTTGACCTGATACTGCTCGAACGAGGTGGGCAAAGTGAGTGTCGGGGCCGGCACGAAAGCGAGGTTTCCCGAACCCGATATGCGCACATTAAAGGTCGATGCAGAGTTGGCTGCAAGTTGAGTGGTCGAGGGCTCTGCACTCATTCGGAATTTACCGACGGCGCCACTGAAACTTGCCGGAGCTCCCGTAGGCAACTCCTTGACCGTTACCGAGAGGCGGGGCGTTTTAAGCTCGCGACGGACATTGTAGATTTCGCGACCGCCTCCAAAGAAGGGGTCAAAGCCCGAATTGTCCTGAACGATAACCTGCACCACGGCGGTAAGTTCCACCGGATCGATGGTCAGCGTTCCCGATTGCTGCGGATAGAGCAGATATTCGATGAGATTATAGACCTCATAGACTCTGCCGTCGTACGTTTCACGATAGGGCGTCCGCTCCGATTCTAACTGCTGGGTCCAAAAGCCGTTGAACGAAGGCATCTTCGAAACATTGTAATCCGCAAGGCTTACGCGGTTGTATAATTTCAGCGCAGCGCGAATGGGTTCTCCCTTATAGACTGTTGAGCGTGAGAGTGTTAATCGCAGCAAAAGGTCCTCTTTCGAGATTTGACCCTGCGCTTGTGTTTCCATAGATTCTCCCCTGCCTCCACCTTGTGGTGCGTTTGGCTGCGAGCCTCCCTCTTTGACCTCAATTTGGGTCGGGCGGGTCGCATAACGCTCTCCATCGACCTCGATGGATGCTGCTCCGACCGAGAATGTACCGGCGGTCTGGGGCAGTAGGACGTAGGTAATTGTATAGCTCACGCTCTTGGTCATATTGCCGTTGATGAACTGTACCGACGAGCCCTGCGAAGTCGCAGGTCCTGCCAATACGTCGAAACCGGCAAAATCGGGTGCTGCAAAGCTGCCTTTGTCGGGTTTGGCGTTGAGCGCGAACTCGACACGGAACGCCTCGCCGACCGAGACTATCATCGGAGCATTGACCTCGAAGGAAACCTTCTCTGACGCAAACGCAGTGATGCCCACAAGGAGCATCACTGTCGTTAAAATAATTTTTCTGAAAATATCTCTCATTGCATACTTGGCTTCTGCGCATTAAACGCAGAAGTTGGTGGATTTAGTGCTTGAAGTCAGCAAAAAAATCGTTGCCCTTGTCATCTACGATGATGAAGGCAGGGAAGTTCTCGACATAAATCTTGCGAACAGCCTCCATTCCGAGTTCGGGGAAATCGACCACTTCGACCGACTTGATGGAGTTCTTCGCCAAGACGGCTGCCGGACCGCCGATGGAACCGAGGTAGAAGCCGCCATTTGCCTTGCAAGCATCGGTAACCTCCTGCGAACGGTTGCCCTTCGCCACCATTACCATCGAACCTCCGTTCTTTTGGAACAAATCAACGTAGGGGTCCATACGACCTGCGGTGGTCGGGCCGAACGAACCCGAAGCCATACCTGCGGGGGTCTTTGCCGGACCTGCGTAATATACAGGGTGCTTCTTGAAGTACTCGGGCATAGGTTTGCCCTCGTCGAGCATCTTCTTAATCTGTGCGTGTGCGATATCGCGAGCCACGATAAGTGTACCCTTCAAATTCAGGCGGGTCTTAATGGGGTATTTCGTCAAAATCTCACGAACCTTATCCATTCCCTCGTCGAGGTCGATATCCACTGCGGGCGACATTGCAGGAGCCTCTGCCGGCAAGAAACGCGCCGGATTCTTCTCCAACTGCTCGATGAAGATACCCTCGGGAGTAATCTTTGCCTTGATATTACGGTCTGCCGAGCAGCTTACGCCGATAGCCACGGGGCACGAAGCTGCGTGGCGCGGAGCGCGGATAACGCGAACATCGTGAACTAAATACTTGCCGCCGAACTGCGCACCTACACCGCTCTTTTGGCAAATCTCCTGAATCTTGGCCTCCCACTCCAAATCACGGAAGCAGCGACCGCCCTCGTTACCCGATGTGGGCAGGTGGTCGAGATATCCTGCCGAAGCCTTCTTAACCGTTGCCAGACACATCTCTGCCGACGTTCCGCCGATGCAGACTGCAAGGTGGTAGGGAGGACAAGCCGAAGTGCCGAGGTCCTTGATGTGCTCGGTAATAAACTTCGTGAGCGACTCCTCGTTCAACAGCGCCTTGGTCTGCTGATAGAGGAACGTCTTGTTTGCCGAACCGCCACCCTTCGTGATGAATAAGAATTTGTACTCATTACCCTTGGTTGCATAGAGGTCTATCTGTGCCGGCAGGTTTGTTGCCGAATTCTTCTCGTCGAACATCGTGAAGGGAACAACCTGCGAGTAGCGAAGGTTGCGCTCCTTGTAGGTCTCATAGACACCACGGGTAATGCACTCGGCATCATCTGCACCCGTATAGACATCTTCGCCTTTCTTTCCGATGCAGATTGCGGTACCGGTGTCCTGGCAGGTCGGAAGTTCGCCCTCGGCAGCCACACATTGGTTGAGCAACATAGTGTAAGCAACGAACTTGTCGTTGTCGGTAGCTTCGGGGTCGTTAAGAATATTGCTCAACTTTTCGAGATGAGAAGCTCGCAAGTAGAACGACACATCGCTGTATGCCTCTTTCGCGAGGAGTTCGAGACCCTTCGGGTCAATTTTCAAAATCTGACGACCGTCGCACTCTACGACCTTTACGTAATCCTTTGTCAGGAGGCGATATTCGGTAGTATCTGCCTCGATAGGAAAGGGTTCCTGATAGATAAATTCTGCCATTTTTCTGATATTTATTGTTTCGTACTGATTCTTATTCGGCAAATTTAATAAAAAAGTGCGAGAGCGGTCAAAATATCTGCAAAATTTTTATCAATCGGGAGGTGGTTTTGAATTTTTTGCCAATCAATGCCATTTGTTGCCATTCAGTGTGTGTAAGCAAACGCCTGCCATTCAACTTCGAAGGTGCGTAATAAAAAAGTTGTTAAAGGCGTTAAGGGCATTAAAGGTGTTAAGGGGACGCAATTCAAAATTCAAAATTAAAACTGCTGTATATGCTTAAAACCTATATTGATAAATGATTTTTCCTATACTCCCCAAATTCCCATATTCCCCTCCTCTCCCTTGATTGTCCTTAACGCCTTTAATCTCCTTTCAGGATTTTTTGGTGTCGGTTTGGTCGCATCCGGTTGCGAAAAGTGGCACAAATTACACTTGGTGTAATTTTATGTATAAGTGCCATTGTGAATTGTGAATAGTTTCGTATCTTTGTCCCTTGGAAGGGTGTCGCTTGGGATTTTGGGTGCGACACAAACAAAAGAGAGAGTTTTTGTAAATGGAATAGATATGCTCGGGTTGGAGATTATAACGCTGTTGTTGCGCGGATTTGCCGTGGGATTGGCTGCGTCGATTACGGTGGGCCCTGTGGCTGTGCTGTGCATACAGCGAACATTGAGCAAGAGCCGTCGCTCGGGTTTTGTGTCGGGTTTGGGAGTGGCGTGTGCCGATACCCTGATGGCAATCATTGCCTTCTTCTTTTACTCGATGTTGCAGGCACAAATCGAGCAATACACCTCGTTGTTGAGCGTTGTGGGCGGCATCTTTGTCGTGATTGTCGGCGTCTATATCTTCTTCCAGAATCCCGTGCCACAGATTCGTAAAAATCGTGCAGGCAAGAGTTCTCTGTGGCAGGATTTTGCCTCTATTTTCGGATTTACGCTTGCCAATTTTGTGGTTGTGATACCATACCTGCTCGCCTTCTTTGCGGTGTTCAACATCGGAACGGCAGAGAGCCAGGCTGCGGATGTGGCAATGGTCTTCCGCAGTGTGTTGATTATTGCCGGATTCTTCGGAGGAGCCGTGACGTGGTGGTTTATGCTCACCTCGCTCATCAATCTCTTCCGTCGCAAATTCCGCCCGCGCCATATGCTTACCATAAATCATATTGCCGGCATTGTTATCGCATTGCTGGGTGTATATACCATTCTCTCCTCATTTATCGACATAATGCCAAATGGAGCTTAACAAAAAACATAAGATTATCATTGCCGTTGATGGATTTTCGTCGTGCGGCAAGAGTACTTTTGCCAAGGCAATAGCCGCGAAACTCGGTTATATCTTTATTGATACCGGAGCGATGTATCGTGCCGTGACGCTTTATGCTCTCGAACACGGAGCCATACGTTCGGGTGTGGTTGATGAGGATGCCGTTGTTGCCTCGCTCAAAGATATCGACATAAATTTCCGCTTCAATCCCGAGCGTGGAGCCAGCGACATCTACGTCAATGGCGACCTGGTCGAGGGCAAGATTCGAACCATCGAGGTTAGCAACTGTGTAAGTCCCGTAAGTTCGATTCGTGAGGTGCGCGAGAAGTTGGTTGCTATGCAGCAGCAGATGGGCCGCAAGAGGGGTGTGGTAATGGATGGTCGCGACATCGGTACGGTAGTATTCCCCGATGCCGAACTTAAAATCTTTATGACTGCCGATCCTCATATACGTGCATTGCGTCGCTACGACGAATTGCGTGCAAAGGGCGATACGGTCTCTCTCGAAGAGATTGAGCAGAATGTTCGCTCTCGCGATGAGGCGGATATGTCGCGCGAGATATCTCCTCTGCGTCAGGCGGAGGATGCCATTGTTCTCGATAACAGTTTTATTACCATCCCCGAACAGATGGAGTGGTTTATGGCACGTTACCGTGAGGCTACCGAATTGAAAAATCGCGATTAAGGGTAGTTGGCGTCTTTTTGATTTTGCCCTTGATAACTTAAACTCCATCCTCCGAGCCATAACCTGAAAACCTTTAATTATCCATTATCAATTACCAATTGTCAATTAAAAAAGATGCGTGTTGAGATAGACGATAATTCGGGTTTCTGCTTTGGCGTAGTCAGGGCCATAAGCGAGGCGGAGGGGGCTTTACGCGGTGGTAAGGTCTTCTCGCTTGGCGACATCGTTCACAATCGCATAGAGGTTCAACGCCTTGAAAAGTTGGGGCTGCAAACCGTGTCACACGAAGATTTACCCTCTCTCGGGGATTGTCGCCTGCTTATTAGAGCACACGGAGAGCCTCCCTCGACATTCGCGCAGGCAAAAGCTCTGGGTATTGATGTTATTGATGCGACCTGCCCTGTGGTGGCGAAGTTGCAGGAGCGGGTTGTGAAGGCTCACGCGAAGATGCGGGAGGTCGCGGGTCAGGTTGTGATTCTCGGCAAGCGCGGACACGCCGAGGTTGTCGGCCTTGCGGGACAGGTTGCCGAGCCGACGATTATTATCGAGAAGGTGGAGGATTTGGAGCAGATCGACTTTTCGCGACCGATATTTTTCCTCTCGCAGACCACGCAGAGTGTTGAGCTCTTCGAGCAGTTGCGTCAGGAGATGCTCTTGCGACTGCCCTCTCCCGATATGCTTACGGCTCACGATACAATCTGTCGTCAGGTATCTTCGCGCGAGAAGCACCTCTACGAATTTGCGCAACGACACGATGTGATTATCTTCGTTTGTGGTCGCAAGTCGAGCAATGGTAAGGTCCTGGCGGAGGTTTGCCGTACTGCCAATCCACGAACCTACAATATCGAGGCTGCCCAAGAGTTGCAGCAGGAGTGGTTCGAAGGGGTGAAGTCGGTCGGTATCTGCGGAGCCACATCAACCCCGAAGTGGTTGATGCAGGAGGTGGCGGATCAATTGAGAATTCGAAATTCAAAATTCGAAATTCAAAATTAGGCTGCTATATATGCTTAAAACCTATATTGATAATAATATCAGCAAAAATACCTTTAATTATCCATTATCAATTGTCAATTAAAAAAGTATGAAATATTTAGTTCGTTCCGTAAAATTTTTGGTAGCACTGCTCGTTCTATATGTGGCTGCGGTATGGATTATGTCGGCGGTTGGTGCGTCGATGCTGTCGGTCCGGGATACAGTCTTTGTAATGTTTCAAACCACTCGCGGTCAGGTGCTGATTGCAGCGATACTGATTTGGGTCGCCATCTACCCGAAGGTTGGATATGTCCGCCGTGCAGTTATGGCCGACCTGAACGAGGATAGAGAGCAGATTGTCACGGCATTCGTTATGTCGGGATACGAACTTGCGAGCGAGGGTGATGGAGAGATGCGCTTCCGTGCTGCAAACATCTTTCGCCGTCTGCGACTGCTCTTCGAAGATGAAGTGGTGGTGCGTCGCAGCGAGGACGGTGGTGTCGAAATCGAAGGAGTACGTCGCTCGGTGGCGTTGGCGATGATGCGCCTGAACGGATATTTAGAGCACAAAAGAAATGAGTAGAGTCAGAAAATCGGTAAAATTTGTCACAACGGCGGTTGTGATGGTTGCAGCGGCAGGGTTCCTCACCTTTGCCGGTCGTGACGATTTCGGCCTGGGACGAAATATGGAGATGTTGGTCAATATGATGCGGGAACTCTCCACTACCTATGTCGATAAGTTGAATCCCGATGACCTGATGCGCAATGCCGCCAATGGAATGGTCAGCAACCTCGACCCCTACACCTCCTATCTTTCGGAGGAGGATATGAAGGAGTTTGAGTTGGCGACGACGGGTAAGTATGGCGGTATAGGAGCCATCATTCGCAAGCAGGGCGACTATGTGGTTATTGCCGAACCCTACAAAGGTTCGCCTGCCGACCGAGCGGGCTTGAAGGTGGGCGACAAGATTGTTGCCATCGATGGAAAGGATGCCAAAGGTATGACCATCTCACAGGTCAGCGCTCGCCTCAAAGGCGATCCGAATACGAATGTCAAGGTAACAATCGAACCTCTGATTGACGGTAAGCATCGAACACACAATATTCGTCGCGAACGAATTGCCATTCCGGGTATCACGTATTCGGGCTATGTAGCAGACGGCATCGGCTACATCCGCCATATGGACTTTACGGATGGATGTTATAACGATATGCGTGCCGCAATCGAGAGAGTGCGTGCCAACGGAGAGTTGAAGGGTTTGGTGCTCGATTATCGTAATAACGGAGGCGGCATCTTGCAGGAGGCAGTGAAGATTGTTTCGCTATTCACACCCAAGGGTACCGAGGTTGTCAGCACCAAGGGTCGTGCCGAGAGTGAAAACAAAATTTTCCGCACCGAACACGAGCCTCTGCTACCCGAAATTCCGATAGTTGTTCTCGTCGATGGCAATACGGCATCCTCTTCCGAGATTGTTGCAGGAGCTTTGCAGGATATCGACCGTGCGGTTGTGATGGGGCAGAAGAGTTTTGGTAAGGGTCTGGTCCAGAGTTCGCGCCCGATAGGCTATGATGCTTACGTCAAACTGACGACGGCTAAATACTACACCCCTTCGGGTCGTTGTGTACAGAATATCGATTATTCGGCACACAACTCCGAGGGTCGGGAGGTTGCCGACTCGCTTATACGCGAATTTAAGACACGCAACGGACGCAAAGTCTATGATGGCGGTGGTATTATGCCTGATGTGGTACTCGAAACGGAGTACATCAGCCGCTTTGCACTGACACTCTATGCTATGGGTATCATTGACGAATTTGGCGACGAGTATATGGTTCGCCACCACGCAGACAAGATAGATAACCGAACGTTCTCGATAAGCGACGAGGAGTACGAGCGTTTTGTGGAGTTTGTGAAGCAGCGCGATGTCGCTTACGTCTCCGAGACCCGCCATCTGCTCGGACAACTCAAAACTGCGCTCAAAAACGACCGCTTCGATGAGATGTTTGCCCAACAGATTGCCGACATAGAGCAGCGGTTGAAAGATGATA
>CAZIAS010000028.1:0-24316 GCA_964536825.1 uncultured Alistipes sp.
TGCCTGAACTTCGCAAATGGCGATATGGTGGGCCACACGGGTATCTATGACGCTATCGTGAAGGCAGTGAAGGCTGTTGATGAGTGCGTGGCAAAGGTTGTTGAGTCTGCAAAGAAGAACGGCTACGAGGTGGTGGTTATTGCCGACCACGGTAACGCCGACAATGCAGTGAATCCCGACGGAACGCCCAATACGGCTCACTCGCTCAATCCGGTGCCCATTGTGGTTGTTTCCGACCGTGTGAAGTCAGTAAAGGAGGGTATCCTTGCAGACGTTGCGCCTACGGTGCTGAAACTGATGGGTCTGCCGCAGCCTGCCGAGATGACCGGCGAGGCTTTGGTGGAGCTGTAATCTATAACTTTCCAAACGAATAAGAAGTCGCTTAACAAGGTTATTTCTGCGTTACGCTCATGCTCAAAATGTTCATTTACGCCGAGTAAACTACGCTTTTTCGGGCTTCGCAGTCCTAAAAATCCCTCTTGTTATACAGCTTCTGTCAAAAAGAGCGTGTCCAAGAAATCTTGTTGGACACGCCCTTTCTGTTTGTGTAAAATCTATTCGAAAGGTAGGTACTCCTTAATATTATCGCGCACGCACGCGATAAGGCGGTCTATCGCTTCGACTGTTGACCACGCATTGTGGGGAGATGCCAACAATCGATAGGGGTCGCGCAGTCGTAATAGGGGCGAAGACGCATCGAGAGGTTCGCTCGAAAATACATCGAGCGCCGCACCGCGGATTGTTCCGTTGTCAAGAGCGGCAGCAAGAGCCTTCTCGTCGATTATTCCTCCGCGTGCCACGTTGATAATCACGGCGGTATGTTTCATCTTTGCGAGCTGTTCGGCTCCAATCAGATTGCTTGTGCGCTCGTTGAGCGGGCAGTGAATTGACACGACATCCGCCCACGCAAGCAGTTCGTCGAGCGACATCCGCTCGTACTCCTCCTTGCGCTCGGTGCCTGATGTTGAGGCATAGCGCACATTGCAACCAAATGCCGTAGCAAGACGGGCCACCTCGCGACCGATATTTCCCAACCCGATAACGCCCCAATTCTTGCCGTGAATCTGACCTGTCGGGCGGTCGAAGTTGAACATTCGGGGCGATGCCGAGTAGCTGCCACTCTTGAAGTAGCGGTCGTAATAGACAACTTCGCGAAGTAGCGACAAAGTCGAGCAGATTGTGGTTTCGGCAACCGAATGGGTAGAATAGCCTACGGCATTGCGCACAGGAATTCCGAGCTCGGCCGCTGCATCGAGGTCTATGTTGTTCATTCCCGTTGCCGCCACGCAGATAAGTCGCAAGCGAGGTAGAGCGTGAAGTTTCTCGGCGTCGAGAATGGTCTTGTTGGCGATTATGATGTCAGCCTCGTGACAGCGCTCCAAAACCTCATCGGGCTCGGTCGATTCGTATGCCGTAAAGTTTCCCAGAGCAGCAATCTCCGAGAGGTCGCGCTCGCAAATGGAATAGGCGTCGAGAAAGACGATATTTGGTCTCATATATGGTTGATTTAGCTTATTTTACGTTTGTTGAGTCGAGTTCTCCAATAAGCCCGCGAACCACAACCGAGGCGCAACCTATGCCGAACAGAGCGGGTATGTAGGAGATGGTTCCGACATTCGATTTTTTGTTCTGCTCCTCGCAAAGAATCATCGCTCCCTCGCGTATCGGCTCGGGCGAAAAGACAGCCTTGAAGCCTTTGCGAATGCCGATTTTGTGTAGTCTTTTGCGCAACATATGGGCCAGCGGACAGTGGTGAGTTTTCGAGATATCGCAAATCTCCATCTTCGTAGGGTCGGTCTTGGCTCCGGCTCCCATCGAGCTGACAATCGGGATGTTGCGGTCGAGCGCACCCTTGATGAGTGCGAGTTTTGGCGATAGGGTATCGATGGCATCGACAACGTAGTCGAACTTTGCGGAGTCGAGCAGGGTGTATGTTTCGTCGTCTTTGATGTAGCGATTGACGACTGTGAGTTTAATGTCGGGATTGATATCGCGCAGGCGCTCCGCTACGAGTTCTGCTTTCGGGCGACCGATGGTCGAGTGGAGGGCTATAAGTTGTCGGTTGATATTGCTCTCGCCAACGAGGTCTGCATCGGCAATGGTCATCTCTCCGACGCCGGCACGCGCAATCATCTCGGCAGCGTAAGCTCCGACCCCTCCAAGTCCTACAACGAGGATATTTGCTTCTCGCAGGATATTACATTTTGCACTGCCCAAAAGCAGTTCGGTACGTTCTTGCCACATAATTCCACTACCTTTTCGCAAAGATAGTGAAATAATTGACAATTGAAAATTGACAATTGAAAATAGTGTTGTCGGGAGGTGCTTTTCAGTCCAATATCCTCTCTAAATTCTTCTCTGTGGCGGTGATGAGTTGGGCGAGTGTGACACCTCGCAGTTCGGCGATTTGTTCGTAGATTTTAGCTATTGGCGTCGGACTCTCGTCGGTTTCGATAAATATCTGTGAAAGAGGTGTTTGGCGGAGTGCTTCGATGGTTTTGGGAGAGCGGAATGTGCGTTCGCCGAACGAGAGAAAATATCCTCTTTCGATGGCGCGTTTTGCCTGCTCCGGAGAGCCGATAAACCCGTGAAAAACGACTGCCCGAAGGGTGTGTTTTGAGAGTTCGCTCATCATCTGTTCGAAGGTGCGAACGCAATGCAAAACGACGGGTTTGCGCAGCCGTTCCGCGAGTGATAATTGTTCGCGGAAAATCGATAATTGTTGCTCGAAATCGACCCCGCAAAGCGCATCCAATCCTATCTCGCCGATAAAGTCGGCGGCAGAGGCTTGCTCTACGATATCTCCGAGTTGGTAAGAGTCTGCATCCCAAGGGTGTATGCCGACGGCAACGGGCTCGATGGCGTAGCCGGTAGGGCAGTGGGTGTGTATGTTTACATATTTGCTCATAAACAGACTTTCGACTACAAATTTACAACTTTTTGGTTTTAACGCGAAAAAAGAGTTTAATAAATGCTGTTTTCCGTAGAATAAATTGTATATTTGCGCGTGATTTTAAGAGAAATTTTGAAAACAATTCATAACTTATTATTACTCAATTAAAAACAATCAAACAATGTCGAAAATCATTAAACTACGTAAGGGTTTAGACGTGAATCTCCAAGGTAAGGCGGAGAAGATGTCGGTGCAGTTGCCGATGGCTTCGGAATATGCCGTCTCTCCGTTGGATTTCGAAGGCGTCACTCCCAAGATGTTGGTTAAGGTGGGCGACACAGTGAAGGCAGGTACGCCGTTGTTCTTCTCGAAGAATGACGAGCGTATTTTGTTTACTTCGCCTGTCAGCGGTACCGTTTCGGCGGTAAATCGCGGTGAGAAGCGCAAGATTCTCAACGTGACTGTCGCTGCCGATGCCAAGCAGTCTTACGAGGAGTTCGTGATTCCCGAACTCGCTTCGGCAACTCGCGAGGAGGTTATTGCTCTGCTGCTCAAATCGGGCTTGTGGACAATGATTATCCAGCGTCCGTACGGAATTATTGCAAATCCGTCGGATATGCCCAAATCTATCTTTGTGTCGGCGTTCGATAGCGCGCCGCTTGCTCCCGATTACAACTACGTTCTCGCGAGCGAGAAGGCTAATCTCCAAAAGGGTTTCGAGGTGCTCGGAAAACTTACCGAGGGTAAGGTTCATCTCTCGACCAACGCAAAGGCAGAGGGTAATTTGTCGTTCGAGGGTGTGGAGTTGCATTCGTTCGTAGGCAAGCACCCCGCAGGTAATGTGGGTGTGCAGATTCACCACATCGACCCCATCAACAAGGGCGAGCGTGTGTGGACCGTGAACATTCAGGATGTGGCCATCATCGGTCGCCTGTTCAACGAGGGTAAGGTCGATATGACCAAAACCATCGCTGTTGCAGGTTCGGAGGTGGTTCGTCCGCAGTATGTCCGCATCATCAGCGGTGCTCCGATTGCATCGATTCTCAAAGACAATCTCCAACCGCAGGGCGAGGGTCAGTCTGTTCGAGTAATCTCCGGCAATGTTCTTACGGGTGTCAAGAGCGAACTCGACGGATATATCAACTTCTACGCCAATATGCTGTCAGTTATCCCCGAGGGTAACCACTACGAGATGTTGGGTTGGATTATGCCGCGTTTCGGTAAGTTCTCCGTATCGCGTGCTTATTTCTCGTGGCTCTGCCCGAAGAAGGAGTACAACCTCGACACCAACCTCAACGGCGAGGAGCGTGCATTCGTGGTTACGGGACTTTACGAGAAGTATCTGCCGATGGATATCTATCCGATGCACCTGTTGAAGGCTATCCTCGCGGGCGATATCGACAAGATGGAGAATCTGGGTATCTACGAGGTTGTCGAAGAGGACTTCGCACTCTGCGAGTTTGTCGATCCTTCGAAGACCAATATGCAGCAGATTATCCGCCAGGGTATTAACTTAATGATTAAGGAGGGCGAGTAATGAAGGCACTTCGTAATATTGTTGATAAGATTAAGCCGACCTTCTCGAAAGGCGGCAAGTTGTCGTTCCTCGAATCGACATTCGATGGTTTCGAAACATTCCTGTTTGTTCCCAACAAGACTACCCAAAATGGTGCGCACGTTCGTGACTGTATCGATATGAAGCGTACGATGATTGTTGTGGTTTTGGCCCTGGTTCCGGCTCTGCTGTTCGGTTGCTACAATACCGGTATTCAGGTCGGATTGGAGGGATGGACGGCATTCTTCTACGGTTTGGTGCGTATCCTCCCGATGATTGCGACGACCTACATCGTGGGTCTCGGTATCGAGTTCACGGCAGCGCAGTTGCGTGGTCACGCCATCAACGAGGGTTTCCTCGTGTCGGGTCTTCTGATTCCGCTGGTTATGCCCGTCAGCACACCGCTTTGGATGGTGGCTTTAGGTACTGCATTCGCAGTTATCTTCGGTAAGGAGGTCTTCGGTGGTACCGGTATGAACGTCTTTAACCCTGCGGTACTCGCTCGTGCATTCGTATTCTTCGCCTACACTCCCCAGATGTCGGGTGAGAAGGTGTGGTACTCGGATTGGACGATGATGGGCGCACAGGTCGATGGTGTTTCGGGTGCTACGGCATTGGAGCAGTTGGCAACAACCGGCTCGATGCAGTGGAGTGCTCTCGATGCATTCCTCGGCTTTATCCCGGGTTCGTTTGGCGAGACTTCGACTCTGGCAATCCTGATTGGTGGAGCAATCCTGCTCTTCACGGGTATTGCATCGTGGAAGACTATGGTGTCGGTATTTGTGGGTGGTGCTGCTGCGGCATACCTCTTCGGTGCGCTCGGAGCATTTGACTATCCCGCATATCTGCACCTGTTGGTTGGCGGTTTCGCATTCGGTGCCGTGTTTATGGCTACCGACCCCGTGACCTCGGCGCAGACCTCGACGGGTAAGTATATCGTAGGCTTTATGACCGGTGCTATCGCGATTCTGATTCGCGTTGTCAATCCGGCGTATCCCGAAGGTATGATGCTCTCGATTCTCTTTATGAATGCGCTGGCTCCGCTGGTGGATTACCTCGTAGTCGAGGCGAATATCCGTCGTAGAAAAAATCGTGTAAAACTCGTAAAATAGGAGGATTTGATTATGGCAAAGTTTAATACAAACAGTAACACCTATATTATTGTTTACTCGGTAGTAATGGTGGTTATTGTAGCAGTTCTCCTTGCAGTGGCTTCGCTCTCGTTGCAGAGCCGCCAATACGAGAATATGCTCAATGAGAAGAAACAACAGATTGTGAAGGCTTTGGGCGAGAATCCCGAAACAACGTCGTACGACAGTGTCATTACCGAGGCTGTGGTTCTCGATGCCGAGGGTAATGTGCTGACTAACGACGCCAAGGAGGTTTTCGATGTAATGAAAGACTTGAAAGGCGCATTTGAGGCGGGTAAGTATCCCGCATTCAAGGCTGCTACGGGCGTGGTAGTACCTCTCTATGGCGCAGGTCTTTGGGGACCGGTTTGGGGTTATATGGCTCTCGATACCGATATGAATACCGTGAAGGGTATCGTTCTCGACCACTCGGGCGAGACTCCGGGTCTGGGTGCAGAGATTTCGACTGCAAAGCATCAGGCGCAGTACGTTGGCAAGAGCGTATATGAGGGTAACGAGATTGTCGGAATTACCTTGAAGAAGGGTGGTGCCGATAAGTCGAATCCCCACGAGGTAGATGCTATCTCGGGTGGTACGAAGACTTGCGACGGTGTATCGGATATGATTAAGAGCAGCCTGAATCATTACAAGCCTTATTTCGATGCTGCGCGTGCTGCTCTGGCAGCGCCCGCAACGGAGGAGGCAGTGTCTAACGAAATAAATGAGTAAAACAATGGCAAGTAAGAATTTGAAATATTTGACAGCGCCACTCAGTGGCAATAACCCTGTCATCGTGCAGATTCTGGGAATTTGCTCGTCTTTGGCGGTTACCGTACAGCTTAAACCTGCTATTGTTATGGGCTTGTCGGTAATGGTTGTTACGGCGTTCTCCAACCTCGTGATGTCGCTTCTGCGCAACGGTGTTCCCGCGCGCATCCGTATCATCGTACAGTTGGTGGTTATCGCCGCGTTGGTTATTCTCGTGGATCAGGTGCTCAAAGCGTATGTTTATGACGTGTCGAAGCAACTTTCGGTCTATGTGGGTCTTATCATTACCAACTGTATCGTGATGGGTCGTGTTGAGGCATTTGCACTCGGTAACAAGCCTTGGGCTTCGTTCCTCGACGGCGTAGGTAATGGTGCAGGTTATGCATTGATTCTTATCATTATTGCATTCTTCCGCGAGTTGCTCGGTTCGGGTTCGCTGATGGGCTTCCGCATTATCCCCGAGAGTTGTTATCTCGCAGAGGGAGGTTTCTACTCCAACTGCGGTATTATGCTCTTCCCGCCGATGGCTCTGATTATCGTGGGTTGCATCATCTGGGCTCACCGTTCGTTCAATAAGGATTTACAGGAAAAATAGGAGGGTAGTGTATGGAAACTTTGAATTTATTTGTAAGATCGATTTTTATCGATAATATGGTGTTCGCATTCTTCTTCGGAATGTGTTCATACATTGCCGTATCGAAGAGTGTAAAGACTGCATTCGGTTTGGGTCTTGCCGTTACTTTCGTGCAGATGATGACCGTGCCTTTGAACTACCTGCTCAACGAGTATGTTCTCGGTCCTGATGCATTGGTCGAGGGTGTTGATTTGTCGTTCCTCTCGTTTATCGTCTTTATCGCCGTTATCGCTGCATTTACGCAGTTGGTGGAGATGGTTGTCGAGAAGTTCTCGCCGACACTCTATAACCAGCTGGGTATCTTCCTGCCGCTTATCGCAGTGAACTGTGCAATTATGGGAGGTTCGCTCTTTATGCAGCAGATGGTCGATGCAGGCGAGATTCGCAACTTTGGCGAGTCGGTAGTCTATGGTTTGGGTTCGGGTATCGGTTGGTGGATTGCTATCGTTATGATGGCTGCTATCCGCGAGCGTATTACCTACTCGAATGTGCCTGCTGCGCTTAAAGGTCCCGGTATCGCCTTTATCATTACAGGTCTGCTGGGTATCGCATTTATGATATTCTCGGGAATTCAGTTGTAAACCTTTAAAAAGAGTAAAAGAAGATGACAAAAGTAATTATTGTTGCAATCGTTGCCTTTCTGGTGGTGACACTGCTTTTGGTGGCACTGCTTCTCTTTGCAAAGGCAAAACTTACCTCGTCGGGTAATGTCACTATCGACATTAACGATGGCGAGCGTGTAATCGAGACCGAGAGTGGCTCGACACTCCTCTCGACATTGGCGAACCATCAGGTATTCCTTCCGTCGGCTTGTGGCGGTGGCGGTTCGTGCGGTATGTGTAAGTGTCAGGTATTGGAGGGTGGTGGCGAAATCCTTCCCACCGAGACCGGCTTTATCAACCGTAAGATGGCGAAAGAGCATTGGCGTCTGGGCTGTCAGGTTAAGGTTAAGGAGAATCTGAAAATCAAGGTGCCCGAGAGTGTTCTGGGCGTAAAGAAGTGGGAGTGCGAGGTTATCTCGAATCGCAACATCTCGACTTTCCTCAAAGAGTTTGTCGTAAAACTTCCCGAGGGTGAGAATCTGAACTTCCGCAGTGGTGGTTACATCCAGATTGATATCCCGCAGTACGATGAGATTAAGTTCTCGGATATGGATATCGACGAGAAGTTCCGCGCTGATTGGGATAAGTTCAAGATGTGGGATTTGGTAACCAAGAATCCCGAACCTACGTTCCGTGCTTATTCGATGGCTAACCACCCCGCAGAGGGTAATATCATTATGCTCAACATTCGTATCGCAACCCCGCCGTTCGATAAGGCAACGGGTGGCTTTATGAAGGTTAATCCGGGTATCTGCTCGTCGTACGTATTCTCGCGCAAGCCGGGAGATAAGGTAACGATTTCGGGTCCCTACGGAGAGTTCTTCCTCGATGAGAATCTGCCCGATACGCAGGAGTTGATCTTCATCGGTGGTGGTGCAGGTATGGCTCCTATGCGTAGCCACTTGATGCACTTGTTCAAGACCGAGAAGACCAAGCGTCCTGTATCGTTCTGGTATGGTGCACGTGCATTGAAGGAGGCCCCCTATATGGATGAGTTCCACCAGATTGAGGAGGAGTTCCCCAACTTCAAGATGAATCTCGCTCTCGACCGTCCCGATCCGGAGGCTGATGCAGCAGGCGTAGCATATACCGCAGGATTCGTTCACAATGTACTCTACGAGAACTACCTCAAAAATCACGAGGCTCCCGAGGATTGCATCTACCTGATGTGTGGACCCCCGATGATGATTGGAGCTGTTGTAAATATGCTCGACTCGCTGGGAGTTCCGCCGGAGAATATCCTCTACGATAACTTCGGTTCGTAGTGAGAGCATAACACCGAAAATTGCCTTTTAGGCGCTAACAAAAAAGAGAGACGAATGTGCTTGCACAGTTTTGTCTCTCTTTTTTGTTAGTTTTTTTGATGAAAAAATTTCGGTGTTATGCCGAGCGCCCGCCGCAGTTAATCTATTCCGTAAAAAACAAAAACTGCTTCTCGAAATCTCCAAAGTCCTTTGCGGGAGCAGGCTTTATGCCCACTCCGAATGGCATTTGTGCGACTAACTGCCAATCCTCGGATAGTTGCCACTCTTCGCGCACGCGCTTGTCTATTAGTGGATTGTAATGTTGTAACGAAGCGCCCATCCCTGCGTCGGCGAGTGCGACCCAAATGGCGTATTGGTGCATTGCCGAAGTGTGAGCCGACCAGATGGGAAAGTTGTCGCGATAGGTCGCAAATCGGGACTGCATATCGCGAACGACCGCCCAATCCTCGAAGAAGAGAATCGTGCCATATCCCGAAGCAAAAAAGGTGTCGATTTTGTTCTCGGAGCGAGCAAAAACATCCGGAGAGGTAATCTCGCGCAACGCAGCCTTGACAATATTCCAAAATCGGAGGTGGGCATTGCCTGTCAGTAGAACGAGGCGTGTCGAACGCGAATCGAACGCCGAAGGGGTATATTTCAACACTGCGTGCAGTAGCTCTATAATCTGTTGCTCTTCGAGTGTTGAGTGTGGGGATAGCGCGTATATAGAGCGCCGTTTTGCGATAAGTTTTTCGAGATTGTGAAGATTTTCCATATCGAATGTGAATTTTTGGCTCGAATAGTGGGATTTTCGTGCCAAAGCGACGAAAATTATGCGCGAGCGCGCAGAGATGTGTGTATTCTTGTCGAAAATTAGTATATTTGTAACACGTTATGAAAAATTTTAGAGTAGGTCACGGTTACGATGTTCACGCATTGGGCGAGGGACTTCGTTTGGTTCTCGGCGGAGTTGAGATTCCGCACGAGAAGGGATGCATAGCACACTCCGATGGCGATGTGCTGATTCACGCGCTGTGCGATTCGCTGCTCGGAGCATTGGCTTTGGGCGATATAGGCAAGCACTTTCCCGACACCTCCGACGAGTTTAAGGGTGTCGATTCGAGACTGCTGTTGCGCAGGGTAACGGCGATGATTCACGATGCCGGCTACGAAATTGGCAATGTCGATTGTACGGTGGCTATGCAACGCCCGAAGTTACGCCCCTATATCGACTCTATGCGAGCCGAGTTGGCTGCGGCAATGGGAATCGATGTTGGTTGTGTATCGGTCAAGGCGACAACGACGGAGCATCTCGGCTTCGAGGGCGAGGAGAGAGGCGTCTCGGCAACGGCGGTGGCCCTGCTTTATCAATTGTAAAATATTAAATCGAATAAGTTATGACAATCAGAGAACTTGACCCTAAATTGGTCTGGGAACAATTTGACGATATTACGCGAGTGCCGCGTCCTTCGAAGAAGGAGGGCAAGATTATTGAGTTTTTGGTGAATTTTGCCGAGAATCACGGCTTCGAATACCGCAAAGATGATATCGGTAATGTCGTGATTTACAAGGCTGCGACTCCGGGATTCGAGGAGCGCCCGACGGTGGTGTTGCAGTCGCATATGGATATGGCCTGCGAGAAAAATTCGGATGTGGAGTTCGACTTCGAGAATGATGCTATCCGTACGCGAATCGACGGCGAATGGGTCAAGGCCGAGGGTACGACGCTCGGTGCCGACTGCGGTATCGGAATGGCTGCGGCTCTGGCTGTGCTGCTCGATGAGAATCTGCAACACGGAGCAATCGAAGCCCTATTTACGGTTGATGAAGAAACCGGACTGACGGGTGCGTTCGAGCTTGGCGAGGGTATGTTGAAGGGTAAGTATCTGATAAATCTCGACTCGGAGGATGAGGGCGAAATCTTTATCGGCTGTGCCGGAGGTATCGATACGGTGGCAACCTTCCACTATCGTAGCGAGGAGGCGCCGAAGAACTATGTGTGGTTCCGCGTTGATGTGTCGGATTTGCTCGGAGGTCATTCGGGCGATGATATCGACAAGGGACGTGCTAACTCCAATAAGATTGTGGCTCGTCTGCTGTGGGAGGCGATGCAGAGCTATGAGATGCGTTTAAGCTACTTCTGCGGCGGAAATCTGCGCAATGCCATTCCTCGCGAAGCTTATGCCATATTCGGTGTTCCGACCCGATTCAAGGAGATTTTTGTAAAGCGTTTCCGTATGTTCGCCGAGGATGTGCGTGCGGAGTTCCAATTCACGGAACCGAACTTCAAGATTACACTCAACGAGATGCCGGAGGTGCCGACCGTATTGGACGAAGCAACACAGACGGCTCTGGTTAATGCACTTGTCGGTGTGCCGAACGGAGTGCTGGCGATGTCGTTTGCCGTACAGGGTTTGGTTGAGACCTCGACAAACCTCGCTTCGGTTAAGTTTGAGGGCGACGACTCTATTGTCGTAACCTCGTCGCAGCGCTCATCTGTCGAGAGTGCCAAGACCTATGCAATGCAGACCGTAGAGTCGGTATTTACCTTGGCAGGTGCCGATGTTGCACACTCGGACGGTTATCCGGGCTGGGCTCCCAATCCCGATTCTAATCTGTTGGCGGTAACGGTGGAGAGCTACAAGCGCCTGTTTGGTGTCGAACCGAAGGTGCGAGCCATTCACGCAGGTTTGGAGTGCGGACTTTTCCTCGAAAAATATCCCGAATTGGAGATGGTTTCGTTCGGTCCGACTCTGCGTGGCGTTCACTCTCCCGACGAGCGATTGGAGATTGCCACGGTGCGCAAATTCTGGGATTTGCTTGCCGACGTGCTTGTGCACATAGAGTAGTTTGCGGTGGGTCACGGCTTACATAACGGGCGTAACTTGGCGCAGAGGATTCTCTTGACGCTGGTGGTAGTTATGTGCGGAATGAGGGCTGTGGCGCAAATTCCCGAAGAGGAATATCACGTTTCGAAATATTTTACCGACGAGTTTCGCCCGATGATCGAGGCGGACTCGTCGATTTTCTATCGACATATACCGCAGGGTATTGATACATTTGTCAGGGCGGCAGATTACGATTTGTCGTTTGTTGCATTTGCTCGGCGGGGAGTGGGATATCGCGAACGCGGTGTTACTCTCGATGGTGTGCCTTTACGGTCAGGCACGCACTCTCTGCTGCTTCGGCTCGGATTGGTGCGTAGAGAGTCTGCGAGTGTGCCGACCTCCGAGAGTCTTGTCGATTGTGACCGTGGCGGTGTCTTGCGTTTAGGTGCGAACTTTTCCGAACCTTATAGTTCGCGTTCGGTGGGTGTGAACCTGTCGAGTCGAGGATATAATGGAGGTGTCAGGGTTGTGGTAAACGAGATGTTGGGACGAGGGTGGTCGCTGGCTGCAACGCTCTCGGCTCGCACAGGACGGGATTTGCATATTGACGGCATATATACCAATGGCGTAGATGCGGGATTCTCACTCGCAAAGCGATGGCGCCAAAAGCATAAGTTCGCTTTGACGGCTCTGTTTGCTCCATCGGAGCGGGGACTACGCTCGTCCTCTACGCAGGAGGCTTTTCGTCTTACGGGTAATAATTTCTACAACCCCTCGTGGGGCTTGCAGTCCGGCAAGATGCGTAATGCCAATGTGCGTCGGGTAATGTTGCCGGCAGTGGTTGCATCTTATGATATCCGTTTGGATGCGCGGACCGAACTTGCGGTATCGCTCGGTGCCGAGGTGGGTCGGCGGGGTTATAGCGCGCTTACGTGGTTTGATGCTCAAACACCTATGCCCGACAACTATCGTTATATGCCGAGTTATTACGCTTCGACCGACGTGGCGGGTGATGTGGAGCAGGTGTGGCGGGATTGCGACCCTCGTTACACTCAAATAGATTGGGATTCGCTCTATGAAATCAACAGATTGAATGGCAACCACGCCGTGTATGCTGTCGAGGAGAGGGTAGAGCGTGTGACTAACCTGCATTTGCGCGCGTCGGGACGTACCCGTGTAGGCGAGAAGGTGCGGGTAAGGTATGGATTGGCGTATAGTCTTGAACGTAGCCGCAACTACAAGCAGATGGCTGACTTGCTCGGGAGTGACTATATAGTTGATGTCGATTACTTCTTGGTTGATGACCGTACTTATGGTAATATGCTGCAAAATGACCTTCGCCATCCCGACCGTCGAATTGTGGAGGGAGAGCGCTATGGCTACGATTATGCCATTGTGCGTTCGTCGGCAACATTCGAGGGAGGTATCGAGTGGCATTCCGACCGTCTGCGCTTTGATTGCGGAGTGGCGGTGGGAGATACCCGAATATATCGTCGCGGATACTACGAAAAGGAACTCTTCGCCAAAGCAGGTTCATTAGGCAGGTCGAGAACCGTGGGATTCACACCCTATATCGTACGTGCAGCTTTTGATTATGCCGTTACGCCGAAGCAGAATATCGCGTTGGCAGCAGCAGTACGCAGTGAGGCACCCGATGGCGAGAATCTCTTTTTACAGAGCCGCTACAATAATCGCACGACAGACTCTGTGTCGGCAGCAACCGAAATGTCGGCGGAGTTGGGGTATCGTCTGCGAACGAGGGTGCTGGAACTCGACGCTACGCTCTTTGCCGCGCTGTCGGGCGGAGGCGTCAGGGTGGCACACTACTACGATGATTTGGCATCAGAATACTCCGATATGGTCGTGTCGGATATCTCTCAATTGCGTGTAGGTGCCGAGGTGATAGCTTCGGTACGTTTTGCACGCCATTGGACGGCATCAGTTGCCACGGTGGCAGGTTACTACGGATACGCCAAGGATGCGCGGGTGTCGCTCTATTCCGACAAAGATAATACGTTGCTTTGCGACCGCGCTGTTGCGCATATGGGAGGTGTGCGTACCGGCAATGCCCCGCAGGTAGTCTTGTCGGCAGATGTGGCTTATATGAATCGGGGCTGGGGCGCTCGACTGACGGCAAACTATGCAGCCCTGCGCTACGTTGAGGCAGAGCCGATGCGTCGTACCGACAGGGTGTCGCGTCAAGGGTCGCTCTCGGAGGAGATGTTTAGGCGCTTTACCGAGCAGGAGCGACTTCCGGATGCCGTGAGTGTTGATGTCGCAGCGTGGAAAAGTTTCACTCTCGGTCGTGGTCGCAAAAGCAAGATACCTCGTGATATTACCCGCAGAGATAATGCGCATAGGTTGGTCGTGAGCCTTTCGGTACGCAATCTGCTTGGTAATAGTAATATGGTCTATTCGGCTCGTGAATCGCTACGTATTCATCGCAAGAGTATTGCTGACGGTTATCTCTACGAGCCATTCCCGACACGCTATACCTATGCCTGGCCGCGAACGTATTACCTCTCTGTGACGTATAAGTTTTAAGGGCATTAAGGGCGTTAAAGACGTTAAAGGCAATTAAGGGAGAGAGTGGGGAAATATGGGGATTATAGGGAATATGAGGTGTATGGGGTGTATAGGGAAAATCATTTTGAATTTAGCTAATGGCTAATGGTCAAAAGCTAATGGCAAAAAAAAAGAAGTACCGATTTCCCCGATACTTCTTTTCCAATTATCAATTATCAATTACTCCTCTGCCGGCTCTTCGGGGAGCTTGAACTCCGTAAAGCCTGCTGCCAGCAGTGCATTATACCAAGCAAACACCTTCTTGATATCCGAAACGTGTACGCGCTCGCGGTCGTATTCGGGTAGCACCTCTGCGAAGTAAGCCTTTAACTTCTCGGGAGCCTCCTTATGAGAGATAGCCTCCTTGCCTCCGGTATAGTTGTAGATGTTGGTAAAAACTTGTGCCAGAGCGATATCCTCGCCTTCGGTGTACATCGAAATCTCGGTCAGAGCACTTACACGCGATGTTGCCGATGCGTTCATACGTTTGCCGTCAGCAAGCGACTCAACGATGATGCCGTTTTTCGATTGTGCAACATACTTGTAGAGTCCGGGCTGTCCCGAAATTGCCAAAATGTCTTGTAATTCCATAATCTTTTTGTTTTATATTTTTATTGTTTAATATTCTGCGGTCAAAGGTACAGATAATTTGTCATATCTGCGACATATATCATCCGTTTCTTCGTTTTGTTATGAACGGTAAAAGTGCTTGCAAGCATCTTGATTATAGCTTATTTCGACCTGATGGTCACGCAGACGGTCGCAATAATGTCGGCCGTTGTAAGCTCGCATATAGAAACCGCAATTTTTGCACTTCGCTACATTCGAGGGAGCCGAAATAAAGGTCTCTACGATTTTGAATCCGATGACGAACAAGATAGCCCACCATAGCAATACTCCCAACATAATAACTGCGAACGATGCGTAGCCGTAGTATAGGATATCCCACATAGCGACACGAAAACTTCCCATCTGCTTGGTGCGATAGATGACTTTGAAAATCGCATAACCGACAATCAGAACCACGGCTACAATAGCCAATGCGACCGAGCCTTGCGCTATCATAGCACAAGCTATGAAGAGAACAGCGAATGAGGGTATGGTTTTCAACAGGCTCTTATCCAACCTCTTGGTCGGGGTTATCTTGACTCCTGCTCTGTTGTCAAACCAGCGTGTGAGAGCGTCGAATTTGAATACAAACAGTATGACAAACAGTATAAGGCTGAATGGAAACAGATATAATGGCACCGCAATCAATAAGAGCACCACTGCGAGAATTTTTCCGATAAACGAATTCTGCAACCACTCTAACCCATCGCTCCAATCACTGCTATCGAAAGATGATGAGGCAGCAGCTATATCGACACTGCATATATTGGCAAGCGATGCTCGATTGTACTCCACAATATCCATCCCGGCATCCGCAGGAAGGGCTGTCGAGACCAATTGATGTACGATATCGGATGTTACTTGATGTGAGAGGTGCGTGTTCGCCACAGCTGTCAGCGAGCAACAAGCAACAAGTAGGGAAAGGAGAATTTTCTTCATAGTCTATTGCCGAAAATATTTATTGCCGGGGTTATTATTGTACGGTGTAGTGGTAACACTGCGAGTAGTTGTTGATGCCGTAGATATTGACACAGAAGACCGAGAAGGTTACGAGTTTGCCTGCCGACTGCGCAGGAATCTCTGCCTCTAACTTGAAAGGCGCAGAGTCGTGAATCTCCAATGTCTCGGTATGCTTCATCGTGGCAAGCTTTGTCCATTCGCCACTCTCGGCATCGAGCGCATATAGCACATCCTTGTCAATCTTCATCTCGGGCAACTGCTCACCCCAAGTGTTGTTGCATACCCAATATTTCACACAAGCATACCCTGTGCCGTAGTAGTTTATGACGGATGCCGTTACCGAGACCTTGTCGTCTTTGGTCACGTTCTCCAATGCGGGGGTGTATGCGATGTTGGTAATTTCGGGCAGTTTGTAGTACATCGGGTTGTCGTCAAGGTCACACGCCGAAAGAGTGATGGCTGCCGCGAGTATCAAAAGAATCTTCTTCATATTGTTGTTATTTGTTCTTGTACAGACATCAACGTCTGTCGAGTTTATTTATTGTTATCCCTTGTTGTGTCAATTCGGAGGTAAAAATAGTGAAAAATAATTAAAAACAAGAGTATTATAATCGCGAGAATAAAATCTTTTTCCATTTTATTCGTAACTTTGTGTCTGTAACTATTCTTATAATCCGATATGAAACGCATTGTCATAACTTTAATAGTAGCGATTCTGGCGCTGCCGACAGCTATGTACGCCCAGCCGAAACAAGGCGACCGAGAGTGGGTTGCGAAGATTCGCCCCGAGCATCCGCGCCTCTTCCTCTGCGCGGATGATATCCCGCAAATCCGAGAAACGGCAAGAACTTTCGAATCGGAGACCTTCAATGCGATAAAGAAGCGAACAGATGCCTTGTTGGGCAAGGACGTTGTCTTCAAGAACGAACTCGCAAGGAGTGGAGAAAGTACCAAAAATCATCACTACGGACATCGTACCGCCGAGGCTGCAATGATGTGGCTCATAACGCAGGATAGAAAGTATCTCGACCTTACAAAATATCTCGTAGGGAGGATGACCGATTACTATCAGCTTCGAGTATCCCACAATCTGAATATTGAGTGGTATGCCTTCTCGCAAATTGCGGTGTTGTGTGCCTACGATTGGATTTACAATGACCTTACTTCGAACGAACGAGAGGAGATGGGTAAGAGACTTTATGATGTGTTGTGCAATGTGGCTTTGTACGATAAGAAGATACGCCCATACCGATATAGGGAGAATAAAGGTAATTATAAATCAGGTCTTTACGGACCGCGTGTGCTGCCTTGGTATATCGCTCTCACATTCTATGGCGAAGGTATAAACGATGATAAATGTCACGAGATGGCTTGCAGTGGCTACGACCTGCATCAAAAGATGATTGAGCGACGTGCGGGTCTTGTTGGGGAGAGTGGTGGTTGTTCAAGCGGTACGGTAGGCTATGGGCTCGGTGCGTATCCTTATGCCGAGTATAATTTTATCTATTCGTTCCGTTCGGCAACGGGTATCGATATTACTCCGCAAATGGATTATATGATTGGCTATATGCACTATATGGAGTGGATTAGACTCCCGGGAAGTTGCGAATTCGGAGTGGGCGATGCTAACCATCGGTCTTGCAAATTACCTGGGAATATTGGTACTCACGTCAATGAAATCGCGCACCTCTTCGGAGAACTTCATCCGGAGATTCTGCCGAAGGCGGCGGGCATTATGGCACTCTATAACCAGCCGACATCGAATCACTTAATTACCTTTATGCCACTTCTGCACCGCTTTAATGAGATGAAGAGGGGAGTCGTTGCCGTGCAGGAGCGGAAGTCGATGCGTTTCGACGCACTCGGACAGATATATATGCGTTCGGGAACAGGGGATGACGATACGTACGCGATGTTTATGACCGAACGTGTGGTAGGCAATCATCAACACTTCGACCAGAATAATTTTGTTATCTACAAACACGGTTATCGGGCTCTCGATTCGGGAACTCGTCCCCAGCCGGGGCTTCATCTCCCGTACTACTATGCCCGTACCGTGGCACACAACTGCATAACCATCAGAATGCCGGATGAAAAGATGCCGAAATATTGGGGGGGTGCAGCCGCTAACGAAGATAAGAAGACTCCGATACCGAACGACGGCGGACAGAATGCGCCTATGCAAGCGAAGCTGTTGGCGTACGAAGAGGGCGATGAGTGGGTCTATATAGCCTCCGATGCAACTAAATGTTATCACGAAGATAAGGCCGATAAGGTTATACGCGAGTTTGTGTGGTGTGCGCCGGATGTTTTTGTGGTCTTCGACCGTGTGGTGTCGGATAGTGCCGACTATCCGAAGCGTTGGCTTTATCACACGGTAGGGAAGCCCGTGAAGGAGAAAAAGGATGGCTTCTCCGAGAGTTCGCAGGGTGGTAAGTCAATATGTCGTACGCTCTTGCCGAAGGGGGCAGTTATTGAGTTCGTTGGTGGAGAGGGTAAGCAATTTTGGTCGGATGGACGAAATTGGGCAATACCGGAAAATGCGGCCTACACCAAACGCTACAAAACATCAATCAACAACCATCCGACTTTTGGTCAATGGCGCGTAGAGGTCTCTCCGAAAGCGGCATCCAAGAGCGATTATTTCCTGCATATAATTCAAGTTGGCGACCATAAGTTGCGTGCCTTGCCCAAGACTAAAACCGTTGAGAGTGAGGATTGTATATCTCTTTCATTCGAATATGGCGGTAAGTCGTACAGTTTGGTGTTCGATAAGAATGCAAATTACGGCTGCAAAATAGGGATTAACTAATTTGGGTGTTGGCTTTTTTGCAGGGACCATTAGCCATTGGCTAAATTCAAAATTTAGAATTCAAAATTCAAAATTATAGACCCCTCCGGTCTTCGACCACCTTCCATTTCGCATCAGAGAAAACTCAATCTTCGTATTTTTGGCAAAAGTTTGACTTTTTGGTTTGAGCCGATTGATATAATGACCAAAAATTACTATATTTGTAGTCTTAATAAAAATTAAAAATCAAAAATATGAAAAAGACTGTTGCAATCATTGGTTCGGGAATGATGGGATCGGCTCTTGCGTATCCTGCATTTGAAAATGGAAATGAAGTCCGCCTGGTCGGAACGCCGCTTGATAGAGAGATTATCGACGAGTGCCGTCGCTCGAACAAGCATCCTAAATTTGACATCGCATTTCCCGAGGGAATCAAGTATTACCAATTCGAGGAGTGGAAAGAGGCTGTTGATGGTGCCGATTTCGTTATCGGCGGAGTGTCGTCGTTTGGTGTCGATTGGTTTTTGAACGAGGTGCTTGTACATCTCGACCCGAAGATGCCTGTATTGTCGGTTACCAAGGGCCTTATCAACCTGCCCGATGGAACGCTGATTTCGTACCCCGCATATTGGCAGACAGAGTTGCTCAAAAAGGGTATCGAGCGCGAGGTTTGCGCAATCGGAGGACCCTGTACATCTTACGAGTTGGTCTATCACGACCAAACCGAAGTCGCTTTCTGCGGTAAGGATAGCGCTGTGTTGAAGATGATGAAGGAGACTATGGCAACGTCGTACTACCACATCTCGCTTACCAATGATGTCATTGGTTTAGAGAGTGCCGTGGCTCTCAAAAATGCCTATGCTCTCGGCGTGGCGATGACCATTGGTCTGGTCAATCGTGAAAATGGCGAGAATGCGGGTCTGCACTATAACTCACAAGCCGGAGCCTTCTATCAGGCAACCAAGGAGATGAGTCGCTTGCTCAAAATTCAGGGCGCAGATGAGGATAGTACCTACATAGGTATCGGCGACCTCTATGTGACGGTTTATGGTGGTCGTACGCGTAAAATCGGTATTTTGCTCGGCGAGGGAAAGTCCTACGAGGAGGCTATGAATATCCTTGCGGGTGTGACGCTCGAATCGCTTGTGGTTGCTCGTCGCGTGGCAAAGGCTATCTATCGCAAGGCAGAACTCGGAATGCTCGACTTGGCTGATTTCCCGCTGATGGTTCACGCCAACGATGTCCTCGATAACGGCAAGGATGCACAACTGCCGTGGGAAGCTTTTACCTTTGATAATACAAAATAAGCAATAAATAAACTACCAAGGCAAACACTAAATCTAAAATGATGAACACCGATTTGAAGAGTAAGCATCGATATTGGGAGTGGCGAACCATTATTGTACTGATGCTTGGTTACGCCCTCTACTATTTTGTGCGTAAGAATTTCAGCATTGCCATACCTGCTATCGAACAAGAGCTGGGTATCTCGAAGGCTCAATTGGGTATCTTCCTTACACTCAATGGAATTATTTACGGTTTTTCGCGCTTTGCGAATGGTATTCTGGTAGATAGATTCAGCAAGAAGAATATTATGGCGCTGGGTCTTGCTCTTTCGGCTGCCATTAACCTCGCAATCTGTTTTAGTCCGCAGATGAATGGCGTGATGAACCTGCTCGATGCCGAGGGTAAAGCGACGCTCGGTTTGGTATATCTGATTGGCTCTCTGTGGGTTGTAAATGGCTATATTCAAGGTATGGGAGTTCCTCCGTGTGTCAGCCTTCTGGCTAACTGGATTCGTCCTTCGGAGTTGGCAACCAAGCAGTCTATATGGAATGCTTCCCACTCCATTGGAGCCGGCATCGTGGTATGGCTGTGCGGATTTATGCTCAATCGATACGGTTATTCGGCGTGGAACTTATGCTTTGCGGTCCCTGCGGCGATATCGTTGCTTGGTGTGCCCCTTATCTACTTCGGTTTGAAGGATAAACCTTCGGAGGTTGGTCTTCCTCCCGTAGAGGAGTTGGATAAACTCGAATCGGGCAGTGTAGCAGAGAAACCGGCTGAAACGAAGATTGATGGCGCTATATTCAAGAAGGTTGTCAATAAGATGGTATTCGCCAATCCTTACATCTGGATTATCTCCATCTCGAATTTCTGTATCTATGTGATTCGATTTATGATTCTCGATTGGGGCTCGTCATTCCTGACCCAGGAGAAGGGTATGGATATCGCAACTGCCGCGTCGGTGGTGGCTACGGCAGAGCTTATCGGAGGTATTCTCGGAATGCTCCTTGCGGGTTGGGTTACCGATAAATTCTTCAAGAATAAGGCTCATCGCACCTGCTTCCTGTGTACGGTGTTTGCGACCATCTCGTTCTTTGTTTTCTGGCGTATTCCGTCGGCAGAGTGGTCGCTCGTATTCCTCGTGCTGTCGGCATTCTTCATCTATGGACCGCAGGCTCTTCTCGGTGCGTGCGCTTCGCAGCAGGCAACGAAGCACGCTACGGGTACGGCTAACGGCATTGTCGGCATCTTCGGCTATGCCAGCACGACCGTTTCGGGCGTATTGTTCGGTTTCTTGGCTGACACGAAGGGTTGGGATGCGGTGTTTGTACTATCGCTTATCTTCGGTGTTGTTGGCTCGCTCGTTATCGCTTTGATGTGGAATGCTCCTGCAAACGGTTACGACAAATTCAATAAACTCGTCGAGGCAGAGAAAAATAAATAGTTTTTTTATTTGATAAAATCTGATAAAATGGAAACCAAGGTAGAGATTATACAGATTAACATTTCGGGAGAAGATAAGCCGGGCTTGACATCGTCACTGACGAATATTCTGGCGGGTTATGATGCCTTTATTCTCGATATTGGTCAGGCGAACATCCACTCGTCGCTGACTATGGGTATTCTGATAAAGACCACCTCCGATAAGTCGGGTTTTATTATGAAAGATCTGCTCTTCAAGGCCTCGGAGCTGGGTGTGATGATTCGATTTACACCCGTTTCGGAGGAGAAGTATGATGCGTGGGTTAAGCGTCAGGGACGTAATCGTTACATCGTGACGTTGCTCGGTCGTAAGGTCACTGCTCAAAATATTGCCGACGTTACCCGTGCGATATACGAGGAGGGGTTGAATATCGACTCAATTCGACGCTTGACGGGTCGTATGCCTCTGAATGAGGATGACCGCGCGCAGAAATCGTGTATCGAGTTGTCTGTGCGAGGCACTCTCGAAGACCGTAGTCTGCTGCAAAAGAAACTGATGAATACGTCGGATTCGCAACTCGATATCTCGTTGCAGAAAGATGATATCTACCGTCGTTCGCGTCGCCTGATATGTTTCGATATGGATTCGACGCTTATCGAGACGGAGGTTATCGACGAATTGGCAAAGCGCGCAGGTGTGGGCGAGCAGGTAATGGAGATTACCGAGCGAGCTATGCGTGGCGAGATTGATTTTTGTGAGAGTTTTACCGAGAGAGTGGCTCTGCTCAAAGGTTTGGATGTCTCGGTTATGGAGGATATTGCCCACAACCTTCCCATCACGGAGGGTTTGGAGCGATTGATGACCATCTTGAAGCGTGTAGGCTATAAGACGGCAATCTTGTCGGGAGGCTTTACCTACTTCGGTAACTACTTGAAGCAGCGATTCGGTTTCGACTATGTCTATGCCAATGAACTCGAAATCGAGGATGGTAAATTGACAGGTCGCTACGTGGGAGAGGTTGTCGATGGCCGTCGTAAGGCGGAGCTGTTGCGCCTGTTGTGCCAGTTCGAGAATATCGATTTGGCGCAGTCGGTAGCAGTCGGAGATGGTGCCAACGATTTGCCGATGCTCAATCTTGCGGGATTGGGTATAGCTTTCCACGCGAAACCGAAGGTTAAGGCCACAGCCGAGCAGTCGATTTCGACTATCGGTCTGGATGGTATTCTCTACTTCCTCGGCTTGAAGGATTCGAGAATCGAATAATGCACATTTGGAGTAAAATAGCTTATGTCGTTATAGCAGCCGTACTTTTGTGCGGCTGTTATAATTCTGCGGATATGCCCGAAAGAGTGCCGACCACCATCGTGGCGAATGCGACGCTTACGGAGTTGCGTGGTCTGTGGCGCGGTGCGACTTTCGAGGTTGATAAACCTATGATTGTCGGTGGATATGTAACCTCGACCGATAGCGCCGGTAATTTTTATCGCACTCTTACAATCTCGGATGGAGTCGGAGCTGCCGAGATTATGGCAGGTATGCGTGATTTACACAATACATATCCCATTGGCAGTTATCTCTATGTGAAACTCGACGGATGTGCAGTCGGTGTCGAACGCGGAGTGTTGCAAATTGGCCTTATGCCTGCATCTTACAGCAGCTATGCAGTCGATTACTTCTATTCACGAGTGATGCTCGACCGACATATCGTACAGAGCGGCAGGCGGGTTGATGTTCCCGTTGCAAAGGTTGGCATTGACGCTTTGGAGAGGGGTATGTGCGGTATGCTTGTGCGCGTGGAAGGATTGAAGGTAGTTTCGGATTTGCCGACGGAGGATGTGTCCGGGTCGGCATTCGAGCAGGGCGAAGATGTGATTGTACCCGCCACGTGGTCGGGGTACAGAGCCTTTGCGGATGAACTCGGACGTACGATTTACGTCTATACGAGCGAATATGCGACATTTGCAACAGCGGAGGTGCCTACTGCAACGTGCACAATCACGGGTATTCTGCAATATGGTAAGGTCAGTGGTGTGGCAGGCGAGTGGTATTGTTTGAAAATGAGGACCGAAGATGATTGCGAGAGTATTTCTGATAACGGTTTGTAGCCTACTGATAGCTGTGGGTTGTACCTCGGCGACCAAGCCCGAGTACTCCGAGCTGCCGAATGACCTTTCTGAAAGCGGATTGGTATCTATTGCCTATCTCAAAAGCCGATGTAACGGCTTGTCAGCCAATATCAATGCCGATATCTCCATCAAGGGTACGGTTGTGGCGAACGACCTCTATGGCGAGTTCTACAAGACAATAGTTTTGGTTGATGCGAGCGGTGGTGTGGAGGTTATGCTCGATAGTGAGAGGCTCTGTGATGACTTTCCTCTATATGCGAATGTGTCGGTAACCTGCAATGGACTTGCTGTGGGTAGGGTAGGTGGCAAGATAGTTCTCGGAGCCGTGCCTACGGGCGAATATACAACCGACCGTATCGCCGAAAGCGACTTTTCGAAGTATCTGCATCGGATGCCGGATGATGTGACTTCGGTTGTGCCAAGGAGGGTGGCTATTGACGACCTCGCCGTCGAGCATATCTCGGATTACATACTCTTTGAGGGCGTGCGTTTTGTCGATGAAGAGGTCGGTCTGCCGTGGTGTGAGAGTGTTGATGGAGAGTATGTCGCAACCGAACGCCATATCGTCGATGGAAACGGTAACCGTTTGACGGTTAGGCTGTCTGCGCATTGTGAGTATGCAGGTGCGCGTATTCCTGCGGGCGAAGGTTCGCTCTGCGGAATCGTAGAGTACTCGGGCAATGCTTTTGCCCTCCGCATCGCCAACTACGAGGTCTATTTTTAGTGCCTAAAATAAATAGGGCTACCCCCCCCCAAAAAAAAAGGATAACCCCGCCCATTTCATCTATGATGAGATACCAGAGTCATTGTTTTGTCATTAGCCATTGACCCCTAAAAAAGAGTGTGAGGCTGATATTTATCTGACTCGTGGCTCTGGAAACCATCACAACAAATAAACAAT
>CAZIAS010000029.1:0-23893 GCA_964536825.1 uncultured Alistipes sp.
TGGCCACAGGATTTTAAGTCCGGCGTGTCTACCTATTCCACCATTCGAGCAACACGCTGCAAAAGTAGTATTTTATCTCGTATTCTCCAAAATATATTCGACCATTCCGTCGAAGTTGTGGGGCGAGAACCAGCGTATCTCGGTGTCGCGCCTAAACCACGTCATCTGTCGTTTGGCGTAGCGACGCGAATTACGCTTTATAAGTTCTATCGCATCCTCGCGTGAGATGCTCCCATCGAAGTATTCGAACATCTCGCGATAGCCGACCGTCTGCAACGAGTTGAGGTGTCGCAATGGATATACTTTTCGGGCTTCCGGCTCCAAACCTTCGTCAATCATCATATCCACACGACGATTTATGCGGTCGTAGAGGTTCTCGCGCTCCCACTCAATGCCGACCTTCACTATCCGGAAGTCGCGTTTGCGTCGCTCGCCCGTGCGGAGTGAGGAGTATGGCTTCCCCGTTTGCAGACAGACTTCGACGGCACGCAACACGCGCGACGGATTCTGGCGATCAACCTGCTCGTAGTATTCGGGGTCGAGACTTTGCAACTCGGCGAGTAGCGATTCGATACCTTCGCTCTCCAAGCGGTCGTTCAGCTGCCGGCGCAGCTCCTCGTCGGCGTGAGGAAGGTCGTCCATCCCCTCGCACAGAGCCTGAATGTAGAGACCCGAGCCACCTACGGCAACCACAAAGTCGTGCTTCGCGAAGAGCGCTTCGAGTCGGGCGAGGGCCTGTACCTCGTATTCGCCACAACTGAAATTGTCGGTCAAATCGTGCGAGGCTATAAAGTGGTGCTCCACCGTGGCAAGTTGTTCGGCAGTAGGCTGCGCCGTGCCTATCGGTATTCCGCGATAGACCTGTCGGGAGTCGGTGGAGAGTATTGGGGCCGCGAAGTGTGTGGCAAGGCGCAACGAGAGGTCGGTCTTGCCCGAACCCGTTGCTCCGACCACAACAATCAGCGTTTTAGTACTCATCGTCGTAGTTGTCGTCGCCATCGAAGTCGTTGAAGTCGTCCATCATCTCGTCGAAGATGGAGCCCTCGTTCGAATTTACGGCATCGGGGTCGTATTGGTCGGGTGCTGGGGCATTTTCGAACGCCACACGCGGATACTCGAAGCCCTCTTCTGCCTCTTTGGCGCCTGTGAGTTCAAGGTAGTACGCACGTTCGGCGAACATATCGAAGAGGTAGATAAGGCGTGCGCGGTTATGGCGAATTACCTGACCGAGCAGAACGTTCTCCATTGGTGTCGGAGAGTCTTCCGAACCATCGCCCATATCCATCGCTGTAAATTCGTGCAGACGTTCCCAGCGGTCATCTGCCGTGAAGAACGATGCCATACAGTCGTCGTAATCGAGCGAAGAGAGGATAAAACGATGAAAATCAAAGAGCGACATATCGTACAGGACCTCATAGTCACGCACGAAGTTGTCGTTTTCGTCGCTCAACATTCGAAATTGTAGAATCATCGACATAGTGTTGATACCATTTGTTACACAAAGATAGCAAAACAATTCATAATAGAGAGTTCAGAGCCTTAAAATCACTCTATGAGTGGCATTTTTCCTGCAATGAACATCTTTCGGTTAGTGTGCTTCGAGCCAATTTCTGCCGACGCCGTAGTCGGTGGTCAGCGGAACTCTCAACGAGACAGCTCCCTCCATAGCGCGGGTAACGATGTCGATGACCTGTGCCTGCTCCGAGCGCAGCGTGTCGATGATAACCTCATCGTGTACCTGCAAAATCATCTTCGATTGCAGCCCTTGCTCCTTAAACTCGCGTGCGATGGCAACCATTGCCATCTTCATAATGTCAGCCGCGCTGCCCTGTATCGGGGCATTGATGGCATTACGTTCTGCCAGACCTCGTGCCACTGCGTTACGCGAATTGATGTCGTTCAGATAGCGCCTGCGTCCCAATATGGTCGTGACATAGCCCTTTTCGCGTGCCGATGTGGCGGCGCTCTCCATATACTCCTTGACCTTCGGGTAGGATGCAAAGTAACCCTCGATGATGGCCTTTGCCTCTGCACGTGGCAGTTCGAGTCGCTGGCTTAATCCGAACACGGAGATACCGTAGATAATTCCGAAATTGGCGGTCTTGGCGCGACGGCGCTCCTCGCCGGAGACCTCATCAAGAGCCTTTCCGAAGAGTCGTGCAGCGGTTGCTGCGTGGATATCCTCTCCATTGCGGAATGCCTCGATAAGCGACTCGTCGCCACTCAAATGAGCCATCACGCGCAACTCGACCTGACTATAATCTGCCGAGACCAAAATATGTTCGTCGTCCGAGGGGATGAATGCCTCACGGATGCGACGCCCCTGCTCCTCGCGCACCGGAATGTTTTGAAGGTTGGGGTTGGCTGACGACAAGCGGCCCGTGGCGGTAACGGCCTGGTTGAAAGATGTGTGTATGCGCCCTGTGGTGCGATTCACAAGTTGTGGCAGAGCCTCGACGTAGGTCGAAAGCAACTTCTTTACACCGCGATATTCGAGAATAAGTTGTACGATATGGTGGTCGTGTGCAAAGCTTTGCAGATACTCTTCGTCGGTGCAGAACTGCTTGGTCTTGGTCATCTTGGGTTTGTCGGAGATACGCATCTTGGCAAAAAGCATCTCTCCCAATTGACGGGTGGAGTTGATATTGAGTGTAGGCTCTCCTGCCTCCTCGCGGACCTGCCGTTCAAGCTCTGCAAGGCGGGCGTTGAGCTCGACGGCGTAGTTGTTGAGAAGTCCCGAATCGATGCAGACTCCCGTAAGTTCCATATCTGCCAGAACATCAATCATCGGCTCTTCGACGTTGAAGTAGAGGTCGAGCAGTCCTTGCTCTTCGACCAAGGGCAGCAGTGCCTGTTTGAGTTGCAGGGTAATATCGGCATCTTCGGCAGCATACTCCGCAACGCGCTCCACAGCGACCAAATCCATCGTCAGTTGTTTTGCTCCGCGACCTATGAGCGTCTCGATTTCGATAGGCTTGTAGTTGAGATAGCGTAGAGCGAGTTGATTCATCCCGTGACGGGCTTCGGGGTCGAGCAGGTAGTGAAGAATCATTGTGTCGATTTTGCGACCTGCGACCTTGATGCCCAGACGGCTCAATACCATTATGTCGAATTTTATGTTCTGTCCGATTTTGGCTATGCGCTCATTTTCGAACAGCGGACGCAGAATCGATGCATACTCCTCGTTGTTCAGCTCGCTGAATGGTACGTACCACGCCTTGTGTGCCTCGACGGCAAGAGATAGACCGACGATACGGTCATTAAAGATATCGAATCCCGTAGTCTCGGTGTCGAAGCAGAACTCCTTGTGGCGGGAAATCTTCTCGACTACGCGACGCAGCTCGTCAGCAGTATGTATCGTGTGATATTCGTGTGGGGTAGTCTGTGCCGTTGCCGGAGTTAGGAACTCCTCCTGCGGTTCCTCTGCGGGGGTTGTCTGCGACGACTCACTCCCTTCGGAAGGAGAGGTCACCGTCGGAGCAGGTGCCGGATTCTCGAACTGTGCGAAGAGGTCGCCCTGACCCTCCAATCGAGCCTGCTTCAAGGCGTGTGACTTGGTGCGCGCAACCTCTGCCAATTGTGTCTGTGCCTCTTGACGCGGAGCATCGGATATCTCTTCGGCAGGGGCGAGGTTCGCAAGGTCGTTCATAAACATCCGAAACTCCAACTCGGCGAAGAGTGCTTTCAGAGCGTCGATGTGCGGACAGCAGACCGTCAGGTCTTCGGGTCGGAACTCGATGGGGACGTCAAGGCAGATTGTGGTCAGTCGCTTTGCCAGCATAAGTTTTTCGCCCCAATCTGCAATGTTGGCTCCCACCTTGCCGCCGATTTTGTCGGCGTTGGCAAGGATATTCTCCGCTTCGCCCCAGGTGCGGACCAATTTGCAGGCTCCCTTCTCGCCGATGCCCGGTACGCCCGGGATGTTGTCCGAAGAGTCGCCCCAAAGGGCCAAAATATCGCGCACCAGAATCGGGTCTTCGATGCCATACTTCTCGCAAATATCTGCCGTTCTGACAATCTCGATGCCGTCCCCCTTCTGCTTGTAGAGATGGCGGTGTTCGCCCACCAACTGACCATAATCCTTGTCGGGGGTAACCATATAGACGTCGTAACCGGCTTCGGCTCCCTTGAAGGCGAGTGTTCCGATAACGTCGTCAGCTTCATAATTCTCGACTTCGAGGATGGGGATGCACATCGCTTCGAGCAGTCGCTTGATGTATGGTACCGATTCGATAATATCCTCGGGGGTGGCAGGTCGGTTCGCCTTATACTCCGGAAATATCTCCTTGCGGAATGAACCGCCCTTGGGGTCGAAGGCTACGCCGAGCAGGTCGGGCTTCTCGCGCTTTTGGATATCGCGAAGAAACTTCGTGAAACCGAAGACAATCGAGGTGTTCATTCCCGAACGATTGCGCATAGGTCGCCCCATAAAGGCGTAATAGTATTTGAAAATCAATGCGTAAGCATCGACCAAAAAGAGTTTTTTCATAGGGTTGGTTTTCTTACTCGTTATCTTCGGCATACCATTCGGCAAACGAGGTGGCGGTCTCGTGCATCTTCAACGAATGCAGAGCTACACCTGCGGGAAGTCGGCGTGAGATGCGTGCCGCAAAGTCTGCGAGCATATTCTCACACGTAGGCTGATAATCGACCAGAACGACGTTCCCGAAACCCTCGCAAAGGGCTGCACCGACGGCATCGGCGCTCTCGGTACGTCGCATCACGAAGGCGTGGTCCATCGGCTCGACAACCTCTTCATTGACCAGAGCCTTCAACTCTCCGAAGTCCATAACCATTCCGTACTTGGGGTTGGTCGGGTCGGCTATCGGTTCGCCGATGACGGTGACATATAGGCGGTAAGAGTGTCCGTGGATATGTCGGCATTTGCCGTCATACCCTTCGAGTGCGTGTGCCGACTCGAACGTAAACTCCTTGGTAAGTCTTATGCGTGCCATACTCTAATCCAGACGCTCTACGTATGCCTGTCGTTGGAAAGCCTCATTTAGCGAGATGTAGGTCTGCGTGGTCGAGACTCCCGGAACATTCAGGATGCCGTTGAAGATGGTCTTCATCAGGTGGTCGTTATCGAGGCAATAGAGCTTGACCATCACATTGTAGGTGCCCGTAATGAAGTGACACTCGACAATTTCGGGAATACGCTTCAACTCCTCGACGGTTTTGAGCTGTAACTGCGGATCCTGAATACGGATACTGATAAAGGCGCAGACATCGAATCCCATCTTTTTGGGATCGACAATCAAACGGCTGCCTAAAATTACGCCCGAATCTTCCAACTTCTTGATACGCTGATGGATTGCCGCACCCGAAATTCCGCACTCGCGAGCGATTTCGAGGAAGGGCATACGTGCGTTGTTTATCAAAAACTTCAAAATTTTACGGTCAATTTCATCAAACAGGGGCTTCATACTCTCTCTATTTTATCACATTTAACTCCTTACCAACCTTCACAAATGCATCGACACAGCGGTCAAGTTGTTCGGTGGTATGACCTGCCGAAACCTGTACGCGGATGCGTGCCTGACCCTTCGGGACAACGGGGTAGTAGAATCCCGTCACGAAGACGCCCTCCTCCTGCAACTTCGCAGCAAAATCCTGCGAGAGTTTGGCGTCGTAGAGCATTACGGCACATATTGCCGATTGCGTGGGCTTAATATCGAATCCCGCAGCCAACATCTTTGCGCGGAAATGCTCGACGTTTGCCACCAGACGGTCGTGAATCTCGTCACTCTCGGCGAGCATCTTGAACATCTCGATACCGGCTCCGACAACTGCGGGGGGCAGCGAATTCGAGAAGAGATAAGGACGCGAACGCTGGCGCAGCATATCGATAATCTCCTTGCGACCTGTGGTAAATCCGCCTACGGCTCCTCCAAAAGCCTTGCCGAGTGTACCGGTCAGGATATCGACCTCGCCACGCAGATTGTAGAGCTCGGTGATTCCGCGACCTGTGGCTCCGAGAACGCCTGCCGAGTGGCACTCATCAACCATTACCAAAGCATCGTACTTGCGAGCCAAGGCACAAATCTCGTCGAGAGGTGCGGCGTTGCCGTCCATCGAGAAGACGCCGTCGGTAACAATGATGCGGAAACGCTGTGCCTGTGCACGCTTCAAACAATCCTCCAATTCGTACATATCGGCATTGGCGTAGCGATAGCGCACCGCCTTGCAGAGGCGTACTCCGTCGATAATCGAGGCGTGGTTAAGCGAGTCCGAGATGATGGCATCCTGCTCGGTAAAGAGGGGCTCGAAGACGCCTCCGTTGGCATCGAAGCAGGCTGCATAGAGAATCGTATCCTCGGTGCCGAAGTAGTCGGCAATTGCCTTTTCGAGTTCTTTGTGGATGTCCTGACAACCGCAGATAAAGCGTACCGACGACATTCCGAATCCGCGCTCGTCAAGCGTCCGCTTTGCCGCCTCGATAAGTCGGGGATTGTCCGACAATCCGAGATAGTTGTTGGCGCAGAAGTTCAAAACAGGTTTGCCGGCAACTGTGATTTCAGCGCGTTGGGGCGAACAGATTACTCGCTCGGTCTTGTAAAGACCGGCCTCACGGATTGATTGCAATTCGGCTTGCAGATGTTCTTTGATTTTTCCGTACATATATATTTGATTTTAAGTTGTTTGCAATATTTTGTGTGCTTAAAACGGTCTGTATGCTTACAATTTGTAAGTGTATATCCACACAAAGGTATAATTTTTATGTCCAAAAATCACTTTTTGTGCTACTTTTTTGTGGTGCAACTTTCATTTTTTTGTGTTATGGAGTTGGGCTTAAAACAAAAAATGCCAACTTCGTGTAGGTTTGTTAATGTATTAACAAATAATTTTCGTACCTTTGTCGCACGTCAAACGGATTTACGAATTTTAACCACATAAAACAGAAAATTATGTTCAAGATTGATTCTTACGATTTCACAGGTAAGCGTGCAATTATCCGCGTTGATTTCAACGTGCCCCTCAATGGCGAGGGTCAGGTAACTGACGATACCCGTATCCGTGCTGCCATCCCGACCATCAAGAAGGTTCTCGAAAAGGGAGGAGCGGTAATCCTTATGTCGCACCTTGGTCGTCCCAAGAAGAATCCCGACCCCAAGTTCTCGTTGGAGCAGATTATCCCTGCTATCGAGGCTCGTCTGGGCGTGAAGGTTCAGTTTGCCGGCGATTGTATGGGCGAGAAGGCTGCCGAAATGGCTGCCAACCTCAAAGCCGGTGAGGTTATGTTGCTCGAAAACCTCCGTTTCTACGCAGAGGAGGAGGGTAAGCCTCGCGGTTTGGCAGAGGATGCTACCGATGAGGAGAAGAAGGCTGCAAAGAAGGCTCTCAAAGAGGGTCCCCAGAAGGAGTTCGTTAAGAAGCTCGCTTCGTATGCAGACTGCTATATCAACGACGCTTTCGGTACGGCTCACCGTGCACACTCTTCGACGGCTCTGATTGCAGACTATTTCCCCGAAGATAAGATGTTCGGCTACGTTATGGAGAACGAGTTGAAGGCTATCGACGGCGTAATGCAGAATCCCCAGCGTCCCTTCTGTGCTATCGTAGGAGGTTCGAAGGTTTCGACCAAGATTTCGATTATCGAGAAGTTGATGGAGAAGGTCGATTCGATTATCATCGGTGGCGGTATGACCTACACTTTCTCGGGTGCCCTCGGCGGAAATGTGGGCAAGTCGATTTGCGAGCCCGATATGTTCCCCGTAGCTCTCGATATCTTGAAGAAGGCAGAGGAGAAGGGCATCAAGTTCGTGATGTCGCCCGACGCTCTTATCTGTGACGACTTCTCGGAGGAGGCTAACACACAGTACGCATCGGTTCGCGAGATTCCCGAGGCTTGGGAGGGTGTCGATATCGGTCCCGAGGGTAAGGCTCTCTTCCGTGAGCACATCCTGGGCTGCAAGACTATCCTTTGGAACGGTCCCGTGGGTGTATTCGAGATTAACAAGTTCTCGACCGGCTCGCGTGCAGTGGCAGAGGCTATTGCCGAGGCTACGGAGAAGGGTGCATACTCGCTTATCGGCGGTGGCGACTCGGTTGCCTGCATCAACAAGTTCGGCTTGGCAGACAAGGTGTCGTATGTATCGACCGGTGGTGGAGCACTGCTCGAATATATGGAGGGTAAAGAACTTCCGGGTGTAGCAGCTATCCGCAAGTAATTTAGGTGCTCTTAAATATTGAGGGGCTGTCCATTCAGTTGGACAGCCCCTCGTGTATGGTGGTGCTTATAAATGCTATGTATATTATAGGTATAGGTACTACTATGCGCCTCCGCCGAGAAGAATCTCCGCCTGCGAGAGAGCGGCATCGCTAATCTCCGACCCTGAAAGCATCTTGGCAATCTCGACTACACGCTCTGTGGCGGTCAGGCGCTTGATGTTGGTGTGTGAATCGGCTTTATAGACCACAAAGTGAGCTTCTCCCTTTGCTGCAACCTGCGGCAGGTGGGTAATGTTTACGACCTGCATCGAGCGCGATAACTCGGCGATAATCTCGCCCATAGCATCGGCTATGCGTCCCGAGACTCCGGTGTCTATCTCGTCGAAAATTATTGTCGGCAACTTCATCTTTCCTGCCAACAGCGATTTCAGTGACAGCATCATACGCGACATCTCTCCTCCGGAGGCGATACGCTCGACGGGTTGTGGCGTAGCCCCTCTGTTTGCAGAGAACATAAATGCCACCTCATCGCGACCGGTTGCCCGCAACTCCTCCGAGGCACGTACCTCGACCACAAAGCGGGCGTCGGGCATCCCGAGGGTAGTCAGGCGCTGTTCAATCTCCTCGGCAAAGAGCGAAGAGGCTTTGTCGCGTGCTGCGTGCAGCTTGTCTGCCAACGCAGCGCTCTTCAATCTTGCCACCTCGACCTGCTCTTCGAGCATTGCGATCTGCTCGTCGGAGTGGGTTATGGCGTTCAGTTGTGTGCGGAACCTATCGCGTAATGCGATAAGTTCTTCAACCGTCTCGACTCCGTGCTTGCGGCGGAGGTTGTAGAGGGCAGCAAGGCGGTTATCGACTTGTTCCAATCGCGCAGGATTGGCCTCCACACGTTCGGCATCGGCAGCAATTGTTGAGGCTATATCTTTGAGCTCCAACAGCGCAGAGCGCACCCTTGCAGCCAGTTCTTCGCCCGTGCGGTAACTGCCACGGATACGCGACAGCCCCATCTCCGCACTCTTCAATGCCGGCAATATGCCCATATCGTCGTTGTCGAACGAGCAACTTATCTCGTCCAATGTTGCGCCTATCAAATCGGCATCTGCCAGGAGGGATTGTTCCTGCTCCAACTCCTCGATTTCATTCTCTTTGAGATTGGCGGCCGAGAGCTCTTCCACTTGAAAGCGAATCCACTCTTCATCTTTGCGGGCGGAGGCAGCCTCCTCGACCAGCGTTGTCAGCCGACGACGAGCATCGCACCAGAGTGCATACTCCCTGCCGTACTGTGCCAACAACTCGCCACATTCGGCAACGACATCCACCGCCTGCATACGGAACGTCTCGGATGCAAGAATCAGATTCTGGTGCTGTGAGTGAATATCTATAAGACGCGCTCCCAACTCTTTGAGTTGTACTAACTGTACGGGAATGTCGTTTACATACGAACGGCTCTTACCTGCGGGGGTAATTATACGACGGATGATGGTCTCGTCGTCATAGTCGATATCGAGCTCTTCGAAGAGTGGTTCCAATCCGAGACCTTTGAGTGCAAAAGTGCCTTCGACTACGCAGTTACGGGTGTTGTCCCTCATTGCCGAGCCGTCATTCTTGGCGCCGAGCAGCAGCCCGAGCGCACCGAGCAAAATGGACTTGCCGGCTCCTGTCTCGCCCGTCACAATGTTCAGTTGGGCATCGAGAGCGAGCTCCAATCGTTCGATGAGTGCGTAGTTCTCAACTGTCAATCTGCACAGCATACTCCTCGGTCTCTATAAAAGTTTTTCGATTTTGTCGATAATTTGCTCTGCCACCGCGCTCTTCGACATCAATGGCAACTCTTCGCGCGACGTGCGGTCGATAAGCGACACCCGATTGGTATCCACTCCGAATCCGGCACCCTTGTCCCGCAGCGAGTTGAGAACGATGAAGTCAAAATTCTTCTTTGCGAGTTTTGCCTCGGCATTGACTCTCTCGTTGTCGGTTTCGAGTGCAAAGCCGACCAAAAGGCGACTCCCCTTTACCGCTCCGAGTTCGGCTGCGATGTCGCGTGTGCGTTTCAGGCGAATCGACATATCGTCATCGCTCTTCTTAATCTTTGAGGTTGCTACCTCGGCGGGGGTGTAGTCGGCAACGGCAGCACACATTATGGCGCCATCGGCACCATCGAAAGCCTCTACCGAGGCTCGATACATCTCCTCTGCCGAGAGAACATCTACTCTCTTCACACCGGTGGGGGTTGCGAGGGTTGTTCGACCGCTGACGAGCGTAACCTCCGCACCACGTGCCGCCAACTCTTCGGCAAGGGCATATCCCATCTTGCCCGTCGAGTGATTCGAGATGAATCTCACGGGATCGATAGCCTCAATGGTGGCGCCTGCCGTTACAAGGAATCGCTTACCTTGCAGGCTCTTTTTTTTTTCGGAAAGGGCGGCATCAACAGCCGCAACGATTGTCTCGGGCTCTGCCATACGACCTTTACCAACCAGACCGCTGGCAAGTTCTCCCTCGCCCGACTCGATAATCTGTACTCCGCGTTCGCGAAGCGTTGCCAGATTCTGCTGTGTTGCCGGATGGGCAAACATATCGCAGTCCATAGCCGGTGCTACCATTACCAGATGACGTGCCGAGAGGTAGGTCGTCAAGAGAAGATTGTCGGCGATGCCGGCAACCATCTTTGCCATTGTATTTGCCGTTGCCGGAGCAATGAGCAGACAGTCTGCCCACTCTCCGAGCGAGATGTGGGAGTTCCAATCGCCATTTTCGGGGTTGTAGAACTCAACGGCAATCGGATTTTTCGAGAGGGTTGCCATCGTCAGCGGAGTGATAAACTCCTTTGCCAGAGGGGTCATAATGACCTTAACCTCGGCTCCGGCAACTTTCAGTAAACGACAAAGCACAGCAGCCTTGTAAGCCGCTATGCTGCCCGTTACTCCCAACAGGATATGTTTCCCTGTGAGTGACAAAACTACTCCTCCTTTTTCTTGTAGTAAATCTCGTCATCGAGGAACTCCTCGGTTGCGATGATTACCGGTTTGGGAAGACGCTCATAGTAGCGCGAAATCTCAATCTGCTCACGGTTCTCGAAGGTCTCCTCCATTGTGTCGGTCGGCGACGAGAAGTCCGAAAGTTTGCGGTTAAGCTCCTGTTTGAGCTCTGATGCAATCTGATTTGCGCGACGAGCGATAATGTTGATGCTCTCGTAAATGTTGCCCGTATCCTTATCGAGATCAACGATTTTACGGGTAACGGTGTTGTTGGGAATGTTCTTCTTAATCTCCATCTTTATAGATTTTCTTTGTTGTTTTTCTCTAAATAATCCTTTGCCATCTTCGACAGACGTGTCAGCTCCTTGACGTGTTTCGATTGGGGGTACTCCGCAAGGAACGAGTAGTACGAGTCGAGCATTGCCATATATCGGTCAGTCTGTTTCTTCTCGATAGAGTTGTGTGCCAACTCGTATCCCGACTTGACGATGTAGTACATAATCTCCTCGCGATGCGACGAGTCGGGATAGGCTTTCAGTGCATTGCGGAATGCAACGATTGCCGATTTGTGACGACCGATTTTGTAGTACGTGTAAGAGTTGAGGTAAGCCTTGTCGTGCAGTCGCTGCGTCAGCTCGGTAATGATGTTACGGAAATCATCAAGACGGGTCGATTGCGGATAACGCGACATAAACTCCGTGATGGTAATAATCGCCTCTCGGGTGATTGTCTGGTCGTGAGTGGGACCCGGAGCCATATAATAGAAGCAGAGCGCGTACATACCTTCGGCATCCTCGATGAACGGGCTGTCGCCACCTCCATATCTGCGACGATATTCGTCAAGCAGAGTTGTTGCAGCGTCATAGTCGCGCTCCTTGAATTTGCAGCGGGCGCGGAAGAACATTACCGAGTCCTCCGTGCGGGTTCCCGTGTAGTAGTGTTGCACCGCATCAAAGAGTTGATACGCCTTCGACCACTTCTTCTTTTCGTACAATTCGTAACCTTTGTCGAACATCAGGCGGGCATCTCCGCTCTTGATAATTCGGGTCAGACCGACCTTTTTGCCCTTCTCGATACGTTCGCGGGCGCTCTTCTTTTCGGGCAAAGCGAAGACTGTGCCGATAACGAATATCGAACACAATACCACTGCCAGCAATCTGCAAAAAGTTCTTGTCATACCTGTCGAATTATCTTGTGACCTCGCGCGCGTATGCGTGCTAAATCGTGCAAAGTTATAATGAATTAACGAATTTCACAAACTAAAATTGCTCAACCTCTCCATTTTGTCCGATTTGTACCAAAAAACCGACCAAAACAGGGCGCCTGTCGGGAGTGTTTAGGCTCTATCGCACCTCGCCTCGGGCCACGAGCCACTCGACGATTTGCACGGCATTGAGGGCTGCTCCCTTCTTAATTTGGTCGCTTACACACCAGAATGCCAATCCGTTGGGATTGGTCAAATCCTTGCGCACACGGCCAACATATACAGGCTCCTTGCCGGCGATGAAGAGCGGCATCGGATAGACCTTCGACTGTGGCTCATCCATCAGCACTATGCCCTTGCCCTCGGCAAATGCTTTGCGGGCGGACTCAATCGAAACAGGTTCGGCAGTCTCGACCCAGATGCTCTCCGAGTGGGCGCGCATTACCGGTACGCGCACGCAGGTTGCCGAGACTTCGATGTCCGAGTGCATAATCTTGCGCGTTTCGTTGTACATTTTCAGCTCCTCTTTCGTGTAATCGTCATCAGCAAAGACGTCGATATGGGGAATCACATTGTATGCCAACTGATAGGCGAACTTCTCGACCGTAGGCTCCTTGCCTGCACCGAGTTCGGCATACTGCGTTTCGAGCTCCTGCATTGCCGCAGCACCTGCGCCACTCGCCGATTGATAGGTTGCAACGTGCACACGCTTGATATGCGACAACTTCTCGATGGCATTTAGTGCGACAACCATCTGGATTGTTGTGCAGTTGGGGTTGGCGACAATTCTGCGTGGGGCATTAAGCGCGTCCTCCGGATTGACCTCGGGAACAACCAAAGGAACATCCGCATCCATTCTGAATGCGCTCGAATTGTCAATCATCAGTGTCCCGTGCTTGGTAATGGTCTCGGCGAACTCCTTCGAGGTGCCGCCTCCTGCCGAAACCAACGCGATGTCGATTCCTTTGAAGTCATCGTTGTGTTGCAGCAACTTCACTGTAAGTTCCTGGCCACGAAATTTATAGGTACGACCTGCGCTACGCTCCGAACCAAAAAGTGTCAGACTCTCAATTGGGAGGTTGTGCTCTTCCAAAATGGCCAGAAACTCCTGACCCACGGCGCCACTTGCGCCAACGATTGCAATATTCATAGTTATATCTTTTTAATACTTTTACTATCCGTTATTCGAAAAATTCCGTATCGGTCTCTTCGGTTGGAGCCTCTGCCTCATCCGGACACTCGTAGGTCGGCATCATCGGTGGGCGTGCAAACTTATCTTCGCGGTTCAGACCCAATTTCGGGTCGGCATAGGCGCGAGTGAGGAACTCGCCGACGATAGGCAGCGCCATAACGCTACCCTCTCCGCCGGAACGCAGATGGACCTGCTGGTCTTCGGCTCCGACCCACGCTCCCGCAACCAACTTGGGAGTGATGCACATAAACCACGCGTCGCGGTTGTCGTTCGAGGTTCCGGTCTTGCCGGCGATATCCATATCTTTGAATCCGTATTTCCAAACCATACGGCCGCCCGTACCTCCCGAAATTACTCGTTTGAGCATTGTCAGCATCGTGTAGGCGGTCTGCTTGCTGATGGCGTCCTGCGAGTGGTTGCTGAAATTCGAGATGACATTACCCTGTCTGTCTTCGATGCGGGTAACGAAAATCGGGTCGTTATGCACGCCCTCATTAGCATAGGTCGAGTAGGCGCTGACCATCTCAAAGACATTCGACTCGAAGGTGCCGAGACACATAGCATAGACGGGGTCGATAAAGCTGCGAATTCCCATATTATGCACAAAATCGGCTACTGCCTCTGGTTGCTTCGCCTGCTTCATAATCCACGCCGAGTAGTTGTTGCGACTGCGTGCCAAACCCCAAGCCAACGGGTGCAATACACCATCATATTCGACTCTGCCGGCCTCCTTGGGTGACCACGCCGTGCCGAGCGAAGTCTCGATTGTCACGGGCAGATTCGGTACCATCGTACAAGGCGTAAGACCGAGGTGGTCGATAGCGAAGGTATAGATAAAGGGCTTTACGGTCGAACCAATCTGGCGTTTGCCCTGCTTTGCCATATCGTACTTGAAGTAGCGGAAGTTGGGTCCGCCGACGTACGCCTTCACGTAGCCTGTATGCGGGTCCATAGCGACAAAACTTGCTCGCAGGATACGCTTGTGGTGGAGAATTGAGTCTCGCGGAGTGAGCATCGTATCACGTTCGCCCTTGAAGGTAAAGACCTTCATTTGGCACTTTCGTTCGAAACTTGCCATAATCTCCTTCTCTCCCACGCCGGCACGCTTCATATTGCGATAGCGGTCCGTATTGCGCATAGCTCGGCGCATAATAGCATTGCGCTCCTCCTCATCGGTATCCTGGAACAATATGCCGGTTCGCTTAACCTGTGCATCCATCATCGGTTGCACCTCCTCGCGCATCTGCTTTTGGAGAGCCTCCTCGGCGTACTCCTGCATTGAGGCATTGATGGTGGTGTAGATTTTCAGACCATCACGATAGATGTTGTAAGGCTCGCCATCCGCCTTGCGATTCTTGTGGCACCAACCATAGAGAGGATTCTCTTCGTACTCCTTTACTGCCTGCTCGTAATCCCACTCCGTATAGAATTGACGGCGGGTAGGGCGTTGGGCGCTCATTACCAAACGCAACATCTCGCGGAAATATGTGGCGTTGCCTTCGTTGTGTGAGACGGGTCTGTAATTCAGAACTATGGGGAGAGCCGAAATCGAATCACGCTCGCTCTTGGTAATAGTTCCGGCAGCCTCCATACGCGAGATTACCAGGTTGCGTCGTGCCAATGAGTTGTTGGGATTGCGCACGGGGGAGTAGCGAGTCGGAGCATTAACCACACCGACCAATACCGCCGCCTCTTGAATTGTCAGTTCGTGCGGCTCCTTATTGAAAAAGGTTTGTGATGCCGACTTGATACCATAGGCATTCGAGCCGTATGCCACCGTATTAAGGTACATCGCCGCAATCTCCTCCTTGGTGTAGTTGTATTCGAGTTTTATTGCAGTAATCCACTCCTTGAACTTCGAAAGTACGAGTTTGGTGCCACGCACAATCTTACTCTGATTGCGTACCGTGTCACGCGGGAAGAGATTCTTTGCCAACTGCTGGGTAATGGTACTGCCTCCACCCTGCGAGCTGCGTTGTAGAGCGATGGTCTTCACTCCCACGCGCATCAGCGAGGGGATGTCGATGCCCGAATGGGTGTGGAAACGGATATCCTCGGTAGCAATCAGTGCAGCGACAATCGGCGGCATATTGCGCCCCTGCATACGTATGATAAGGGACGAATCTTGCGGAAAGAGATCGTCGTACTGTATGTACGAACGATTCTGCACGAAGAAGGTTCCGAGAACCTTTCCCTCCTCCGAAAATACTTCGGTCGAGAGGTTGCTCTTCGGGTTCTCCAACTCCTCGAAGGAGGGCATACGTCCGAAAACTCCGAGCGATGTGAGAAGCAACATCGTGAAGAGCAGTCCCATCGGGACCATCACGATGTACCACATCCATTTGATTATCTTGCTATTCTTGTTTTTACTCTCTCTGTGAGCCATATTCTTCTTTTATATTTGCCGCAAAGTTACACATTTTACTCAAAACTCCGTATCAGAAGGGTAACCCTACTCCGCCGGCAACGTACATTCCCTTCTTGCCGTGGGGTTTATAGACCGATAAAGTTACAGCCACGGTTGCTGCCGAGGGCATACGGAAGAGGTTTATATCGAAGGTCAAATCGCCTCCATAAGCAAACAGATGTTGGCGACGTTTTATTATGTTGGCGATAGTTCCCGCCTCGGCATCCTCTTTGCCGATGAACGACGGCTTATCGAATGATGCATAGTCGAATCCGAGATTAAGGCGGATGCGTTTGAAGTACAGAAATGTCGGGATGCCGCCCTCGGGGTAGCAGAGCGGTAGTTGGTAATTTACCGAAGCGGCAAAGTAGTTGCGGTTCATAATATCTCCCGTATTGAAGCCGTGGGGGATGAGTAACGACGATTTGAACGAGAGATTCGACGCCAGCACCTTCGACTCAAATCCTCCGAGGGTGGTTTGGTAAGCTCCTGCCAACGAGAGTGAGTGGTGGCGGGCAACTCCCGGCAGATAGAGTTTTGCGTATGCCGAAATCAACTGCCCGAAGTCGTTATTTACCGGGTTGAGGGCGTAGTTCAGCGAGAGAACGTGACCCTGACGCGGCAGAAAGTCCTTGTGAGCCATCTGTGTCAGATTTTGGTATCCGATGCCGAACTGCAACAGATGCACACCTTCGCGATAGCCGATTTTCGCCACATTCGAAATCTCTCCCGACTGAATCATCTTCAAGATGCCGCGAACCTTCGCCACCAGACCGTTCGAATAGTTCCACGAAGTGCTGATGCCGAGATAGCGGGTGCGGTAGCCGAGCTGGAAGTAGAGAGGCAGCGACGCCGATGCCGTGATGTCGAAATACTTGTCGAGTTTCGGGTTGTCGGGCAGCACGAGTTCAAATTTGTCGGTCTCGGGATTCTTGACGTAAGTGTATGCCTGATACATCCTCTGCGTACCTCCGTAGGTGGCGCTCAAACTCAAATTTACTCCCAAGCCGTAGTAGCGCAGAGTGCCCTTATAGACCGAACCCTCCTCCTTGTTCCAGCCCCAAGTCAATGCGCCTTCGGCATTCGAAAGCAGGCTCTGCGACATCACCGTGACGCCGAGGTTGAAGTCGATTTGTCCCTCTGTCAAGGTGAAGGGGTCATACGATGCCGGTGCCCACGAATGGACATTGAAGAGGTGGGTAAATTTCGAGTATCGACGCGGTTTCAGTTTGTGCTGCTGCTTTGCCACCGTGCTGTCGAATCTTACGGTGTCGAGATTGACCGTATTCCACACTTTACGTGGAGGATTGACCACATTTCGTGGCAGGGACGAATATTGGACCCGCACGAGTCGGCTGCTGTCGATACGTTGTCGAGCCAGATGATAGCCTTGGCTGTCGTAGGTGGTCATCAAAATCTCATTCTGCGAGATCGGCATAGGGGAGAAGGAGCCGTATTTCGAGGTGGAGATGCGGAACTCCTCGCCCGAGTCGAGATTGTAGCAATGGACCTCATCCTTGCCCGACTCTATGGAGCCGAAGTATAGGATGCCGTCGCGAGCTTGCAGGTCGCTGATGGTAATGTATGCGCTCTTGGTCAGCTGCGAGGTGGTGCCGTCTTCGTTCACGCGTCCTATCCACATTCCACTATCGTCGGTGGCTATGAAGTAGAGTTTGTGTGTCTTGTTGTCGTATGACAGCGAGTGGAGTTCGACTCCATCCGGCATCGTCGCGATGATACGTCGTGATTTCTCGTCGCCGAGAGCGATTGTGTAGATGCCGTCGGGGCGGTACTCGACCCAGGCAAGCGAGGAGGAGCCGTCGATGGCTGTCGGGAATTGCACGTTGCGGTACTTGAAGATGGTGCGGGTGTGGTGTTTGCCCTCTTCGACATAACAAAGACGCGAATTGACCCTCTGTTGATAGACCACTCCGCGACGATACTCGGTCCACCAGATTTTGCCTGCCGAGATTGTCGGGCGTGTCGAGATGATGCCCGTGTAGCAAATGCGCTCTTCCTTGCCGCTGTTCGGGTCGGTTACGACCAATGCCGACGGGCGGTCCAAGTCCTCCTTGAACGAGAGGATGCGTCCGCCGTCAAAGGGCGTCGGATAGCGATAGGTTGTGTAACTGCGCTGTTTTGGTACGGGGATTCTGGTCGAGGAGTCCTCCACCGTGGCGAGCGGTTGCCAATAGTTGTTCAACTCGGTAAAGGTCTCTCGGAAGAGTTGTGTGGTTGTGGTCGAATAGAACTTCTTCATACCGACATACGTCGTAGCAATAACGTAGGGGTTGCGTACGGCGTAATGCACGATTTTGTCCCAGATATTCTCGTTGTACTTGGTGTTGGCATAGGAGGTAATCTGGTATCCGAGCTGATAATGGTCAGGCACATATTCGCGGTACGAACCGCAGAACCATTTGTCGTTACTCTTGCATTCGAGTATCCTGTCGCCAAGGGCACGGTAGTGCATCGTGAATGAGGGTTGCAGGGCTCGACCATACGAAGACATCTGCGTCTCCGAGAGCGTGGCATCGCCCTCCATTCCCCACAGCGGCATAAAGAGCAATCCGATGGTCGTACTCTGTTGTCCGAGCAGGTAGCTGAATGCTCGTACCCAGCCCCGATTAAGGTTGTTGTATTGTACGGCGTGACGATATTCGTGTGCAGCGAGCTGTTTGAGCCACGGCATCGAGTAGCTCGATATGGCGGGCGAAGAGAGTATCTCCACTCGCTTGGGCAGCCACATAACCATTCCGTTCGACATAGCATTCTCGGGATGGATGACAAAGGGAATCTTCATCGCGCTATGGCGGAATCCGAAGTCTATTGAGGGTTGTACGGCGCGAACATAATGGAAGAGTTTGTGGCCCAATACTCTTGCCGTATCGGGGTAGATGACCGAAATCTTCTTGCCCTTAATATGCTTCCAATTCATCGATTCGGGGTCGGCTCCCCAAGAGTAATACTGTGCCGAAGCGATACTCGTCGAGAGCGTCGCCACGATGACCAAGAGTATGTATTTTAACCCTTTCAATCCTGTATGTTGCTAACTTCCTGCCTTTTTGCAGCGGTAGCCCGCCTGTGAGAGAATCTCGACTATACGGTCGCGGTGGTCGCCCTGAATGATAATCTCGCCATCTTTGGCAGAGCCTCCGACGCCGCACTTCTTCTTGACCATACGACCCAACTCTTCCAAATCGTCTGCCGAGCCGACAAAGCCCTTTACGAGAGTTACGACCTTACCTCCGCGCTGCTTTGTATCGCGCCAAACCCGCAAATCTTGTTGTGCCGGCGGCAGTGTCTCGACCTCCGGCTCTTCGCCCGTGTCGTACTCAAAATCGGGGTTGGTCGAATAGACCATTCCGAGGCGTGCTTTCCAGTCGTTTGCCATAAAAAGTGTCGTTTTTCGGATATTAACGAATAATATTTGCTCTCTATTTTGTGCAAAGATAGTAAATTACTATCTTTGTATGGTATGAAAAACGAGAATATTTCTACATTGGCACCGAAAAGTGACCTTTCGGAGGTGCTCCCCGAACCATTGCCATATCTCGGCACGAAGCGTTTGGTGAGAGTTTATGTCGAAGGTTATGAGGATGTTGCGTTTTGGCGTGGCATCTTCGACCATTTCCGAAATCCGTATCTGCGATTCGAAATCTCGGTGCCGACGCGACCCGATTTGCCCAAAGGCAAAAAGGTGCTGATGTCGATGATTCCATCCTCGTCGGAGGAGTTGTTGCTATGCGTGGATTCCGACTTTGACTACCTCTTCGGAGATAGGACCGAGCAGTCGCGTGCCATCAATAATTCGCGCTATATGTTCCACACCTACACATACGCCACCGAGAACTTCCTGTGCTATGCGCCTTCGCTCCATAATGTGTGTGTCAAGGCGACCAAGAATGATACCCGAATCTTTGATTTTGTCGCATTTATGGAGGAGTATTCGTGCATAATCCATCCCGTATTTCTCTGGTATGCCTATTCGGCGCAGATGGGGGCCGAGAATGTGCTTACACTCAACGATTTCCGTGCAACCGTACGTCTCGGGTATCTCGACCTGAAAAATAACGGACAGCCCACGCTTGATTGGCTGAAAGGGAATGTTGCGACGCGCCTGCGCTCTCTGCAACGCAAATATCCGCAAATGCAGGCGGAGGTCGATAAGTTCGGGATATATCTGCGTGATACAAAGGGCGTGGTTCCGGAACAAACGTACCTCTATATGCACGGGCATACGTTGATGGATAATGTGGTTATGGTATTGTTAAACGATGTGTGCGACAAGCTGCGCAAGCTCTCGCACGCCCGTATTAACGCCTCTTCGAAGGAGGGTATAGCCCTGCGTGACGAGATTAGCAACTACAACAACTCGTTACGTTCGATTCGCGATGTTCTGCTCGACAACGAGAACTATACGGCCTGTCCGCTATATAAGCGTTTGAGTCTCGATATCGAGCACTATATTCAGCACACAATCAGCACAATGCAACGAGGAGAATAGGGTTGTGTCATTGGTAAAAAAACAGCGGAGAGGGTTATCGCCTCTCCGCTGTTTTTTGCTCAACTTCGAATTATTTTACGATATTCGAGATGAGGAAGGTAGCTGCAACGGTAAGAATTGCGTACAACTCGGGGAACGCTGCGAGGATAAGGGTCTTACCCATCACATCGTGACCATTACCGATTGCTGCGATACCGTTAGCGCAGACCTTGCCCTGGTAGATTGCCGAGAGAAGGTTTACCATACCAACGAGCAGACCGATGCCGAATACTGCTGCTGCTTGGAACATCGTAATCTCGGGAGTCAAAAGACCCTGAACCATAAAGAAGCAGACGAAACCATAAAGACCCTGCGAACCCGGAAGAGCCGAGAGAATCATATAGCTACCGAAAGCTGCGCCATTCTTCTTCATAGCGCCTACTGCGGTCTGACCGCAAATTGCAGTACCGATAGACGATGCGATACCTGCCATACCTACCATCAGTGCAACACCGACATAGGCCAAAATCAAAGCTGAATTCATAATTGTAAATTGTTTTAGTTATTAGTTATTGAATTTGTTTGTTATTGTTCTCTTTTCAGCGGTTCGAACGAGCGAACAGTCATCTCGAAGCCCGCATTTTTGTAAAACTCCACGAAGGTCAGACGCATCGGGTGTACGAATGACGAAATCGAGGACATAAAGAGGTTGATTCCGTGTCCAACAAGGAGAATTGCCGTAGCTCCCAGAATCTGGAAGATGGTGCCCACCGAGAACTGTTCGATACCTTGGTCGAGTCCCGTAAGACCCAGTGCCAGCGAGTTGAATACCTGTGCCAATACGCCACCCGACAAGCCGATGGCAAAGAGGCGGATGTACGAAAGTACGTCACTCAACAGACCGGTTATATTATTATAGGTATCCCACAGTCCCGAGGCGAAGTTCATAAACGGATTGCGATGTACATCGTTGAGCAGAAGCATCAATACGGCGCCTATACCCATAGCAACATAGAATGCGATGGACGAGGTGGTAAATCCGGGGATTACCCACGCCGGGTTGAGCAGTTGCAGACCTCCTGCAAGACACGCCGACACCAAGACGATAAACCATCCCAGCAACGAGAATGTCGAGGTAATGCCGAAGGTGCGGGCCTTGAAGATGATGTTCAGCAACATACCGAACAGAATCTGGAATACTCCGAGAGCCAATGCCCACGCGAAGAACTTGCCTTGGAAGTCGAGGAACGGAATCGGACATTGAGCCAAATCCTCGTAACCCATCAGCGCCGGAATACTCATACCGAACAACGAACCTGTATAGAGTCCGAAGAGGGTGGTTGCTCCTCCGCAAAGCATCGTAAGATATGCGGCACGGCGCAATTTTACACTCTTCACTGCCAGCAACAGACCGAGCATAAAGAGGATTGCTCCATAGCCGGCGTCGTTCAGACAGATTGCGAAGAAGAGCATATAGAAAGGTGCGAAGAACGGAGTCAAGTCGAGCGTGCCGTACTTCGGCAGAGCATACATTCCTCCAATCAACTCAAACAGACGTGCAAAACGATTGTTTTTGAGTTTTACGGGAGTGTCGTCTTCGGGCGTCGGCTCACTTTTGATATAGACCACATTGGGGTACTCTTCGAGCAGTGCATCGACTTTGGTGGTGGTATCCTCCTCTGCCCAGCCCTCCATAACCATAAGCAGACCGTCTGCCTCACGGGTGGCCGTAGCCTCGACCTTGACGCCTTGCAGACGCTCTTTGAGAGCGGCAACTTCGGTGTCCAACTCCGAAACCGAAACGGCGCACTGCGACAAGGTCTTGTCGAAGGTCGAAATCTTCGATTCGAGAGCCTCTGCCTCGACCGCCGCCTTGCCCGCATCGTACTGTGGTAACTTGACCTCCATAGCGTCAAGTACAACCTCCTTGTCGGGCTCGGTGATAACTACGAAGTAGATTACGCCCATCTGCTCGTTGATTACCGAGATGTTATACTGCTCGTTCCACGCCTCGGCATTGTCGTCGAAGGTGCTCTTCTGTGTAGTGAAGAATCGCAGACCGACGCCCTGCGAAGCCAGGTGCTTAACCGTATCGACCGAGAAGTTGCCCCAGGGACCCCACTCGCTGACGATTTTGGTCAAACGGGCAATCTCCGAGCGCAACTCTGCAATCTGCTGTGCAGCGGCAGAGTACTTCTCGAAAACGTTGGTAACAGCCTCCGCATCGGCGATAAACTGCTCGCTGTCGCGGAATGCCAAGAGCGCCTCCTTCGCCTTCAAGCGAGCCTCGATGTCGGTAAGAAGTTGGCGGTCCTCCTCCTGTGGCTCCCAGCCTGTGGTGGTAATATCGACCAGACCCAACTCACGCAAGTGTGCGATAAAATCCTCGCTCTGTCCCGCATAGAGGACAAAGTCGTATTTGGTCATTCTTGCTATCATAACATCTGCCCCTCCGCGGCTTGCTGCTGACGAGTTTTAACGATTTTCTGTGCCGACTTCGAGAGATTCTCTTCGTCCTCCATAAATCGCTTGATTTTACGTATGGCATCCTCATATCCGGGAATTTGAACCTTCTCGTAGAGGTTTACCTTTTGAGTAGTTTTGCGTCGTGCATAGTCGAGCAATTCGACGCGACGGTTATAGACCTCCTGCTGTATGCCGAGCTCTGCCAACCGTTTCAGTATCGCCAATCCGTCGGCAAACCACAATGGCGACGAGAAGACGTCGTAGGGTTTAACCTCAAAGTGAATCTCTCCCAAGACCGGAATACGCACTCCGGCAATCTTTTGGGTCGTGAGCTCCACATCCGCAATACGGAGCAGCGTGCAATCGAACTCTCCCCAGAGAGCAACCATATATTCGTACTCCGCAACCGCACGATTGAGGAGTTCGCGGTACTCTTGGGCAGACATCTTCGCTCGCTTGACCTCGGAGCGCAGAGCCGACTCCTTCGACTTGATGGTCGGAAGAGCCTTCTGGCGCATTTTCAGCTGTTTGCCGAGTTCGCCGAGCGAAGTCTTATTATATTGAAACTTGATTGCCATTGCGCGTTACGCTTTCCAATACTTTTCGATAAGTTCTGCCTTGATTGCAACCTCTTCGCGGGTGAAGTACTTTGCAAAGAGTGTCCACGCGGTGTCGAGCATTTGCTCGATTTCGATGTTCACGTCGATGGCAAGCAACTTCTCCGAGTAGTCGTGAGCGAACTTCAATGCACGCTCGTCGTAGTCCGAAAGGTCGAAACCGTTCTCCAACTTGGTCTTTGCATTTGCAGCATCCGCATAGAGGCGCACGCAGGCATTCATTACCTGCGGGTGGTCCTCGCGGGTCTTCTTACCGATAACGAGCTGCTTCAAACGCGACAACGAACGGAACGGATCGACGATGACCTTACCCGTGTCGGAGTCGTTACGCAGGAACAACTGACCCTCGGTAATGTAACCCGTGTTATCGG
>CAZIAS010000030.1:0-23326 GCA_964536825.1 uncultured Alistipes sp.
GCTCAAACAAAAAAAAAGACCTGCCTAACATTTTTTAATTGTTAGACAGGCTCTTCTTTGAGCCGAAACCGAGATTTGAACTCGGGACCCCTTCATTACGAGTGAAGTGCTCTACCGCTGAGCTATTTCGGCAACTACCGCGGGTACGGTACCCGTTCGGGGTGCAAATATCGTAAAAAAATTCTGATTAAATCAAAAAAACGGAGGATAATTTGCCGGAAAGTGCGTTTTTTTGACACTTTTTGGTTATATTCGCCTTGTCAAACTGTCGCAGCCTTCGGAGTGTGACAGATGATACCCGAACTAAATTTACTGATTATGATTACCTTTTTAATCTGTTTGGCTCTGCTTATCACGGCCTACTTTACGTATGGTCGCTATTTGGAACGCGTCTGCGATATTGATGCAAGCAATCCCGTGCCTTCGAAAACTCTCTATGACGGAGTGGATTACATCCCATTGCCCCGATGGAAGATTTTTCTGATTCAGTTACTCAATATTGCGGGCTTGGGTCCTATTTTTGGTGCTGTGTTGGGTGCAGCATACGGACCTGTTGCCTTCCTATGGATTACGCTCGGCGGAATCTTGGTGGGAGCTATGCACGATATGGTATCGGGTGTAATGTCGTTAAAACACGACGGAATGAGTCTGCCCGAGATTATCGGCGAGTATCTCGGTAAAGGAGTAAAGACCTTTATGGGACTATTTTCGGTCCTGTTGATGGTCCTGGTAGGTGCTGTTTTCCTCTCACAGCCGGCGAATCTCATAGACTATCGTTTGGATATCCCCTCACTCGAAGGTGTGGCATTCGGAACCTACTCGTGGCTGTTGCTGATAATTCTTGCTGTAATACTTATCTATTACATCTTGGCTACGTTGTTGCCGGTCGATAAGATTATCGGCAAACTCTACCCTTTGTTTGGTCTTGCGCTACTCATTATGGCGGTAGGCATATTGATTGTTCTGCTGTTCCAAAGTGATAAATATCCGATTCCGGAGCTTGCGACACTCGAAAATATGATTGCCGAAGCCGAGAAATTTCCAATACTTCCGATGCTCTTCACAACCATTGCCTGTGGTGCCATTTCTGGATTCCACGCAACACAGTCGCCCCTTATGGCTCGTTGCATTACCAACGAGAAACAGAGTCGCTCGATATTCTACGGAGCGATGATTGCCGAGAGTATCATTGCTCTGATATGGGCTGCGATAGCTATGGCGTTTTGGGGTGGCGTAGAGGGTCTGAATGAGGCTATTGCCGCCAATAATGGCAATGCGGCCGTGCTTGTGGATGTGATTGCGACCGATACACTCGGCTCGTTTATGGCGACGTTGGTCATTATCGGAGTTATTGCGTGTGCCATAACTTCGGGCGATACCGCATTTCGCTCGGCGCGCCTTATTGTTGCGGATTTTCTGCATATCGAGCAAAAGAGTCTGCTCAAACGTATCTACATCAGCCTGCCGCTCTTTGCCGGAGGCCTGTTCATAATTTTCGCTCTGCCGTTTCAGGCGATTTGGAGCTACTTCGCTTGGTGTAATCAGACTTTGGCTGCAATTACGCTGTGGGCAATCGTGGCGTATCTGGCGAAAGGACGCAAACCCCTTGTTATCGGTCTCCTGCCGGCGATATTTATGACCTACGTTTGCGCAAGCTATATGTTTGTTTCTCCGTTGATGTTTGGAATGGAGAACCGTTCGCTGGCGTATGTTTTGGGAGGTCTGGTAACCATTGTGATAATCATTGCCGTAGCACTTCGTATTCGCAAAGTTTATGGGTTCAAAAGATAGATTTACACTTAACCCGACCTCGAACCAGACCTTCGAATTGGTTGGTCGCGGAGAGTATGATTTTACGACCATCCTGCACCACTCCTACGAATTGCAGGAGCAGGAGCATAATATCGAGGCCGCCTGCAACGAGCGATTTTATGCCTTTCAGCGCATTGTCGAGATAATCCCCGACGATGAAGAGGTTGTGCTCGAATGGGAGCACCCCAACACTCGTGCTGCTCTCGAATTGATTTATGCTTCGGCGGTGGACCACTTCCTGATTAACGACTTCGAAATGGCGGCGGGTATGTTCGAGATGTTGCTCGATCTCGACCCCGAGGACCATACAGGTTGTATTACCACTCTTGCCTTCTGTTATGTGGCGATGGAGGAGTACGAACTCTTTGACGAAATTGCAAACGATATATCGGACAAACTTCCGGAGAAACATCTGTTGCTGATATGGGCAGAGTATCGTCATACCGGCTCGGTGCCCGAAGGAGAGTTGAAGATGTTGAAGTTCAGGCATAGGCTCTTTTATGAGGAGTTTTGTGCCACGGAGCATCCTGCCGACGAGGAGTACCTGCGCGGTTTGGAGTCCGAACCTCCGACGCATCAGGCACAGGCGCGACAACTGTGGTTGCAGACCGAGAATCTCTGGGCGCTTTATCCCGATTTTATCGAGGCTCTGTGCGAGAGGTAGCCTGTGGTAATGCTTTTGTCGTTCGGTGGCAGATGATAATTCTCCCAAATCGAAAAAATAGGAACCTCTTTTTTCGCAGTTTGCAGGAAATGTATTATCTTTGGTAAAAATTCATAAGTATGGCAGTGTTTAAGGTTGAGGGAGGTCATCGCCTCCACGGAGAGATAACCCCGCAGGGTGCAAAAAATGAGGCTTTACAAATCTTGTGTGCCACCTTGCTGACCGAGGAACGTGTTGTGATTCACAACATTCCTCGTATTCTCGATATTATGCAGCTTATCGAGTTGTTGCGCTCGATGGGTGTGGTTGTTGAGGAGTTGTCGGAGGATACCTTCGCTTTCACGGCAAAGGATATCAACCTCGACTACCTGCGCAGTGAAGATTATCAGAAGCGTTGCCGTCGTCTGCGTGGCTCGGTAATGATGGTAGGCCCGCTCTTGGCGCGTTTCGGCGTGGGCTATGTGCCCAAGCCCGGAGGCGATAAGATTGGCCGTCGTCGTCTGGATACCCACTTTATCGGTTTTCAGAAGTTGGGTGCAAAGTTCAACTTCGACAGTGCCGACGAATTTTTTGCGGTCGAGGCTGACGAGTTGAAGGGTTGCTATATGCTGCTCGACGAGGCCTCGGTAACGGGTACGGCAAATATCGTTATGGCGGCAGTGATGGCAAAAGGTACTACCACTATATATAATGCAGCCTGCGAGCCCTACCTGCAACAACTCTGCAAGATGCTCAACCGAATGGGTGCCAAGATTTCGGGTATCGCCTCGAATCTGCTTACCATCGAGGGCGTCGAGCGATTGGGTGGTACCGAGCATACGATGTTGCCCGATATGATTGAGGTGGGTAGCTTTATCGGTATGGCAGCGATGACCGGCTCGGAACTGACTATCAAGAATGTATCGTTCGAGAATCTCGGAATCATCCCTGCCCAGTTTGCACGCTTGGGCATCCGTTTCGAGCAGAGTGGCGACGATATCTATATTCCTCGACAGGAGCACTATGCCATCGAGAGTTTTATCGACGGCTCGATTATGACCATTGCCGATGCTCCGTGGCCCGGACTTACGCCCGACCTGCTGTCGATATTCCTGGTTGTGGCAACGCAGGCGAAGGGTGCGGTGCTGATTCATCAGAAGATGTTCGAAAGCCGCCTCTTCTTTGTTGATAAACTGATAGATATGGGTGCGCAGATTATCCTTTGCGACCCCCACCGCGCCACGGTTATCGGTCACGACCACCGTATCCGTCTGCGCGCAACGAAGATGTCCTCGCCCGATATTCGTGCCGGAGTGGCGTTGCTGATTGCCGCTATGAGTGCCGAGGGTACGAGTACCATCCAGAATATCGACCAGATTGACCGCGGATACGCCAATATCGACGGCCGTCTGAACGCCCTCGGAGCGAAAATTACTCGCGTAGAGGATGAAGGACTTTAATTCGTAATCGAGATTTATAAATAATATAAAAGCCAACGGCCAATGGCCAATGGCTAAAAGAAAAAAGGTATGTTTTTAGAGAGTGCCAGCCGTAAAGGCTATATCGAGGTAATATGTGGCTCGATGTTCTCGGGCAAGACCGAGGAGTTGATTCGCCGCTTGAAGCGCGCAAAGTTTGCAAATCAGAAGGTAGAGATTTTCAAACCCTGCATCGATACCCGCTATTCGGAGGAGGAGGTTGTGTCGCACGATGCTCACGCCATCCGCTCCACGCCGGTCGATTCGCCGCAGAATATTCTGCTGATGTCGAGCGATGTGGATGTTGTCGGAGTTGATGAGGCGCAGTTCTTCGACGAGAGTATTATTGATGTCTGCCGACAACTTGCCGACAACGGAGTGCGTGTGATTGTCGCAGGTCTGGATATGGACTATATGGGTAAGCCCTTCGGTCCGATGCCGGCGCTGATGGCTACCGCCGAGTACGTTACGAAGGTGCACGCCATCTGTGTGCGCTGCGGCAACCTGGCTCACCATTCGCACCGCCTGACTGCCGACGAGAAACTCGTTATGCTGGGCGAGAAGGATACCTACGAACCTATCTGCCGCCACTGCTTTGCCGAGTTGGTGCGCAACAACAACGAGTAAACGATGGATATAGCACAAGCCAAGCGCAAAGAGAATATAGCCGAGTATATCCTCTATCTCTGGCAGATTGAGGATTTGCTGCGTGCATTGCAGTTCAGCCCCGAGGCGATATACTCGCAACTCGTGGCGCGACGCGATGTCGCCGAGGAGCAGAAGCAGATTTTTCTGCTCTGGTATATGGATATCGTGAACCTGCTGCGCGAAGAGGGCAAGGAGGAGAAGGGACACCTGAACCACACGCTCCATCTTATTGCCGATATGCACAATCTCCACCTGCAACTTATGCAGCTCCCTGCGGGCGACCACTATCGGGCAACTTTTTCGCGCTTGGAGCCGGAGTTGCCGCGTCTGCGCGAGTTGGTCGGCGAGGCGGAGATGAGCGATACGGAGTTGTGCTTCCGAGCTCTCTATGCCGCTATGCTCTACCGCATTAAGGGCGAGGGCGAGAAGGGTGCCGTGAAGGATACCATCGAGTTTGTGTCGCCCGTGGTTGCTGAACTTGCGGATGTTTATCGTAAGGTGGAGACCGGCGAGATAGATCTGTTCAAGGAGAAGTAGGGTGGAGTATATCCTAATAGTACAAAAAAGAGTGACGTTTGCGCGTCACTCTTTTTGGTATTGGGGTTATCCCAGCTTACTCCGGCTTAACCAGCGAGAGGAACAACTCGTCGAGTTGAGCCTGGTCGATGGTCGAAGGAGCATCGAGCATCACATCGCGACCTGCATTGTTCTTCGGGAAGGCGATGTAGTCACGAATAGACTCCACTCCTCCGAACAACGAGCACAGACGGTCGAAACCGAATGCCAATCCTCCGTGCGGCGGAGCACCGAACTTAAAGGCGTTCATCAGGAAGCCGAACTGCTCCTGTGCCTTCTCGGGCGTGAAACCGAGGCACTTGAAGATGGTCGCCTGCAACTGTGCATCGTGAATACGAATCGAACCGCCGCCAATCTCGGTACCGTTGCATACGAAGTCGTAAGCATTGGCACGAACTCGACCGGGGTCGCTTTCGAGGAACTCTACATCCTCCGGCTTGGGTGATGTGAAGGGGTGGTGCATAGCGTAGAAACGCTCGGTCTCGTCGTCCCACTCGAACATCGGGAAATCGACAACCCAGAGTGGAGCAAACTTCTTCGGATCGCGCAGACCGAGTTGCTGTGCAACCTCCAAGCGCAATGCGCAGAGTTGCGAGAGCGCCTTGAACTTCTTGCCACAGAGAATAAAGACCATATCGCCTGCCTTGGCGCCGCACTTCTCTGCCATTGCACGAACCTCCTCGGGCGAGTAGAACTTGTCGATGGATGACTTTACGCCACCCTCCTCGATGCGAATCCAGATAAGACCCTTGGCTCCCACCTGCGGACGCTTGACGTAGTCGGTCAGAGCATCAATTTGCTTGCGGGTGTAGGTTGCACAACCCGTTGCCGCAAATCCGCAGATGTACTCGGCGTCATCGAAGACCGAGAATCCGTGACCCTTTGCAAGGTCGGTAATGTCCGAGAACTCCATCCCGAAACGCAAGTCGGGCTTATCCGAACCATACTTCTCCATCGCCTCAATCCACGGCATACGGCGGAAAGGCTCCGAGAACTCGATGCCCAAGACATCCTTGAACATATATTTTGCCCAACGCTCGAATACCTCGATAATGTCCTCCTGCTCGACAAACGACATCTCGCAGTCGATTTGGGTAAATTCGGGCTGGCGGTCGGCGCGCAGGTCCTCGTCACGGAAGCAGCGCACAATCTGGAAATATTTGTCGTAGCCCGCAACCATCAACAACTGTTTGAGGGTCTGGGGCGATTGGGGTAGTGCATAGAACTGATTGGGGTTCATACGGCTCGGTACGACAAAGTCGCGTGCGCCCTCGGGAGTCGAACCTACCAAATAGGGGGTTTCGATTTCGAGGAAACCCTCCGAATCGAGGAATCGACGAATCGACTGTGCCATCTTATGGCGCAGAATCATCGCACGCTGCAAGGGCGGGCGACGCAGGTCGAGGTAGCGATACTTCATACGCAGGTCATCGCCTCCGTCAGAAACCTCCTCAATGGTAAAGGGAGGGGTCTGCGCCTCGTTGAGAATTGTGAGGGCAGTAGCTGCCACCTCGATATCGCCGGTCGGCATCTTCGGGTTCTTCGACTCGCGCTCGATAACCTTTCCGGTTACCTGCAAGACATATTCGCGACCGAGTTTTGCGGCAGCCGCCTTGGTAGCCTCGTCGGAGTGCTCCTCGACGACAATCTGGGTAATGCCGTAGCGGTCACGCAGATCGATAAAGGTCATTGCACCAAGGTTGCGCACCTTCTGTACCCAACCGGAGAGGGTTACGGTTTCGTTTACGTTTGTGGCGCGAAGTTCGCCACAGGTGTGAGTTCTGTACATACGAATTTATAATATTTTACGTCTATTGTCGATTTAACGTACAAAAGTAGGTATTTTTGGCTGAAAAGGAAAATTTTTACTATATTTGTTTCTTGACGACTTAAATTTAGGCAATTTATGGAGCAGATACAGCGCGAACGCGACGAAAACTATATGCGCAGGGCACTAAACGAGGCGCATTTGGCGTTAGATAAGGGAGAGGTGCCCATCGGAGCGGTGGTTGTGGCATCGACAGGCGCAATCGTAGGTCGAGGTCATAATCTGGTCGAGACATTGTGTGATGCCACGGCTCACGCAGAATTGCAGGCTATTACGGCAGTGACCTCGACGCTCGGAGGGAAGTATTTGAACGACTGCACTCTCTACGTCACGGTCGAGCCGTGTATAATGTGTGCCGGAGCGATAGCGTGGAGCCAAGTGGGGCGGGTGGTCTATGGAGCCGATGATCCGAAACGTGGTTATACAACTGTGCAGGGGGCAATTCTGCATCCGAAAACGGAGGTTGAACGTGGTGTTTTGAGGGAAGAGTGCGAGGAGTTGATGAAGAGTTTTTTTGCACAATTACGATAGCGAAATTGAACATTGGCACTCCAAAGTTTTGAATAATAACAAAAAAAAGGCTACCTTTGCGAGTTGTATAATGAATTAAATTAAAACTAAAACATAGAAAGAGATGAAAAAATTGCTTTTGTTTGTGGTCGCATTGATGACCGTATGTGCAGTATCGGCACAGAATGAACTGATTGCAAAGTACAACGAGGGTATTGATGCGTTGAACAATAAGGATTATGCTACGGCAATCACAGCATTCGAGAGTTTTATCGACAAGGGTGCCGACTCTGATGACACGACTGTTTTGGGTTATGTTTCGCAGGCAAAGAAGTATGTTCCGACCTGCTACTTGAACCTTGGTGCAAGAATTGCCGGAGCGAAGAATTATGATAAGGCTGCCGAGGTGCTTAACGAAGGTGCTATGAAGGCCGAACTCTATGGCGAGTCGCAGTCTGTGGGAAAGATTAAGAATGTTCTGGCTCGTGTATATCAGGTGCAGGGTGGTACCGCATTCAACAACAAGGACTATGCTACTGCTGCCGAGGTATTCGCAAAGGGTTATGAGGCTAATCCCCGTAATACGGATATGGCTCTCAACCTCGCGATGAGCTACTGCGAGCTTGGTCAGTTCGATAAGGGTATGGAGGTATATCGCAATGTTGCTGCGATGAACCCCTCGCGTTATGCGGATGCTATCGCGAAGGCAAAGGAGATGATGGCGCTCTATACCAACAACCAGGTTGCAAAGTTGCAGGCAGAGGGTAACAACGATGCCGTTATCGAGATGGCAGAGAAGATGCTCGCCGAGGACCCCGCATCGGCTTTGGCAGAGAAGATTCGTTTGCAGGCTTACAATGGCAAGAAGGATTACGACAAGGTAATCGAGTTGGGTGAGACTGCGGCTATGGCACAAACTTCGGAGGAGAATAAGAGCGATGTGTATTATATGGTTGGAGCCGCTTACAACGCAAAGTACAATGCCGGCGGCAACAAGGATGAGGCTCTTAAAAACAAGGTTGTGGAGTATATGAACAAGGTTACGGCTGGTAACAATGTCGAGGCTGCAAAGGCTGCTGTTGCCGACCTGACCAAATAGAGATTAAACCTTATATCACTCAATAAAAAAGAGTATCTGTCAAATTTTGGCGGATACTCTTTTTTTTATTACCTTTGCGAAGATATAAGCAACCGACAACCTGAAACTTGATGAAATCTGCAATTAAACGCCTGTTCGTGGCGTTAGTATTATCTCTTCTCTCATCTGTGGCATTGGCCCAGAACAAGGGAAGTGTTACCGGTGTGATTATTGATGCCAACGGCAACAGTGGTCTGCCCGGAGCCGTAATCGAAGTTAAGCGCAATGGTAGTGACGAGATAAAGTATTACACCTCCGGTCACGCTGGTAAATTTACGATTAACGGATTGACCTACGGCGAATATACGGCTGTGGTTACTTTTCTCGGTTATGACAATACGGAATTATCGTTCAGTCTGAAACGCTCGTCGCATAACCTCGGTACCATCCTTATCAAGGAGGCGAGTGTCAAAATTGAGATGGTGGTCAAGGAGGCGGTTTCGACCCGTACTACTCAACGTGGAGATACGCTGGCGTATAATGCAGATGCTTTTAAGACGGCAATGGATGCCGACCTGACGAGCCTGCTCAACAAGATGCCCGGTATTACGGTGTCGGGTAACCGTATCGAGGCGCAGGGAGAGCAGATAAGGGCTGTCTATGTCGATGGTAGCGAGTTCTTCGGTGGTAGTGTCGAGCAGGCATTGCAGACTCTGCCGGCACAGGCGGTGCAGCGTATCGAGGTCTATGACCGATTGAGCGAAACGGGTCAGGCAACGGGTATTGCCGATGGTGGTGGAGGAAAGGTTATCAATATCGTGACACGTTCGTCGATGCGTCACAGCCAATTCGGAAAGATTCAAGCAGGATACGGCTATGAGCCGGATGCAGACACAAAGATTACATCCAAGCACAAATATACGGGAGGTGGAGCTGTAAATATCTTTGACGGCGACCGCCGAATTTCGATGACGGCGCTGGTTAATAATCTCAATAAGCAGAACTTCTCGTCAGATGATTTGAAGGTATCGAGTAGCAGTAGCCGAACCAACGCTTCGCAGAACTACTCGGTAGGAGCTCAAAGCGGTATCGGCGAGTCGCAGATATTCGGTTTTAACCTGACCGACAAGATGGGAGCACGCAAGAATTTTCACTTTGACGGAACAGCCTTCTTTAACCATACGACAGCGAAGAACCGCTACCAGATAGACCGCTGGTACACTGCACCGTTGAAGGTCGATACGATGGGTTATCTCTCGTTTTCTAATCCCGATAACTACACGGCACGTGTTCGCGCTCGTATGGATTGGAGAATCAATCGCCAACACAAGTTGCTCTTTATTCCGTATGTGCAATATCGTGACAACTCATCGGTAAATGTTACCAACGGTATGCGCTGGGGACAGCAGGGTTGGCGCTATCTTGCCAGCGGAAACGACGGATGGTGGAAGGGTGTTAATGCAAGTCTGCACACGCAGTATCGAGTGACTTTCAAGAAGCCGGTACGTCTGTTCGTGGCAGACCTCTCGGTTGGTTACTATAAGGGTTGGGACGACCGTGATTACTACTCGAACGGAAAGGGCGCCTCCAACAAGACTGATGTGATGAAGGCGACGATTGATACTACTTATACTCGTGCCGTGAGCAACTCTTCGACGTACAGCGTGAATGGAACAATTACCTATCGTGAGCCGATAGCCAGGTATATGCAGATAAGTTTTATCTATCGACCCTATTGGACTATGCGTGACCGTAATTACTCGTCTTATTCAACGGATAAAACACACGAAATAAAGGACGAGAAGCGTAATCCATATACGTCGAATGATGCAATCAGCACCTTCTCGTATCATCGTGTCGGTGCGGCGTATCGTTATGCCCGCCGCCGCAATTGGACAACAATCAGCCTCTTCTATCAATACTCGGAGCTGACAAATAAGGACCAATCGGTAACCCAAAAGAGCATTCACGGGTACCATAGTTTCATATATAACGCGACTTTGCAGTGGAGTTTCGATAAACAAAACTCTATGCGTGTAAGTTTTAACTCCGATGTGAAGGCTCCGGGTATGGGACAGTTGCAGGATTACTTTAACGTCTCGAACTCGCAGTATCTCTCGCGAGGAAACTCGGCGCTGCGCCCCTATACCGAACATTCGGCATTTATTCGTTATACACGCTCGAATACCGAGAAGGGTAGAACATTTATGGCAATGTTCCAAGCAAAAACCATCCAGGACTTTATCGGTACGGCGATTCTCTACTCTCCGACCGTCGAGGTTGGCGAGAAGGGCGACCCGAACTATAAGAAGTATAACCCGATACAGTTCTCGCAACCATACAATATGGATGGATATTGGCGCTTGACGGGCCGTTTAAGCCTTGGTCTGCCGTTGCAGTTTATGAAGTCCAATATCAATATGACAGCCGGCGTGGATTACGCAACGACGCCGATGATGTTGCGTGTATCGCCCGATAATCCCGAAACCGGCGAAGTTGAACGTATAGTTTGGTCGGAGGATTGGATTAAGAGTGCAGATAAGAATGTTATCGAGAGTATGAACTACTCGTTCAATGCCGTGTTGGGTAGTAATATATCCGAAAATGTCGATTTTACGCTGGCGTGGAACGGCTCGTATAACACAACAAAGGGTTCGCTCGAAGGCTTCAATAACGAGTACTTTATGCATCGTGCCTCGGCTCAAATCAAGGCGGTATTGCCCCTCGGATTTACCATCACGGGTAATTGCCTATATACGGAGTATCTCGGTCTTACCAATGGATATAAAGACAACTTTGTGTTGCTCAATGTTTGGGTCGGCAAAAAGCTGTTCCACAATAAGTTGGGAGAGATTCAGGTGGGTGTGAACGACCTGCTCAATCAGAATACGTCGTTTAGCCGCTATGTAAGCACCGGCTACTCGCAGATTCGTTATAACAGTGTTCTGGGTCGTTACTTCCTTGTGAAGTTTACCTATAATCTGCGTCATTTCTCCGGCAGTGGCAAGACATTCAAGAAACGTAATAACCTCTCGTTAAAGCTTATTCAAGACCCGTTTGACGGAGGTGGTAAGCGTGACCTTCCCACTGTTTCGAAGGAGTAGTAGAGTGTCGTAACGGCAAGCACCTTTCGATTTCGGAGAATTGTTCCCAAGCGGTTGTATTTTGTCATAAAATGTAGTCGGGGAAGAAAGTGTGTGTAAATTTTTACTATCTTTGAACCGAGAAACTATCAAAAACAGACAATATGAGAAAATTTTACTTGATTTTTGCGGTTGCCATCTTTGCAATGGCTCCGGCGTTTGCACAGGTGTCCATCGAGGCAGCAGCTCCGGCGAAAGCCACCGAGGAGGCTATAACCTTCGAGGACAAGGTAAAACAAAACGAGGTTAAGGCCGAATATTCGAATGCGGCAAAATTGCGCGCCGAGCGTGCTGCAATTCGCAAGGAACGCAATACCATCGAGTTTAACGCCTCGCTCAATGGTTCGCTCTCGTACTTCAACAGCAAGTGGAGTTCGGTAAATGGTAGCACCGACGCAATTACAGCCGTGGCAAATATGCTCTTTACTCACAGTTTCAGCAAGGGCAAGTTTACCATCAGCAACAAGGTTACTGCCAAGCTCGGTTACACCAGCAAGGCGAAGGAGTGGACCAAGAGCCAGGATGAATGGTTTATCTCGACCTCGCCTGCATACAAGATTTCGGATGAGTGGAATTTTGGAGCAATTGCTTCGTTCCGTTCGCAATTTGCCAATGGCGTGAACGGTGATTACCGCCGTACGAGTTCGGCACTTGCTCCGGCATATCTGAACCTCTCGCTCGGTTTTACCTACGTTTGCCCCAAGAAGGGTTTTCCGATTAAGATTAACCTCTCGCCAATCTCTATGAGTGCTACGTATGTAACCAACGAGACGGTGCGTCGCGGTTTCTTTGCAGAGGAGAGTTTTAAGGATGCGAATGGCAATGTTGTGACGTATGACCAATTCCTCGCAAATAAGAACCTTCTCAAACCGGAGCAGCGCAACACTCCCTATTGCTATGGTCTTACCCTTGCGAATGGCTCTTCGCGCTATGAGGGCGGTTCGTCAATTCAGATTAACTTCGATCGCACGTTTGGTAAGAAGGAGGTATTCCGCTATCGTACGGTACTCTATTCGTTCTATGGTTGGATTTCGGAGGTAGCACAGCAGACCGGAAAGAATCGCGGCTTGTTTGACGAGCATATCGCGCCGACCGTGCGCTGGGAGCATACTGTCGATATCAAGGCAACCAAGTATTTCTCGACGCAGTTCTACTTCCAGATGTGCTACAACAAGGCGCAGATTAAGTCTATCCAGACACAGATTCTGCTTGGCGTAGGTTTGTCATATAATTTCAAGAATAAGTAGCAATTCAATCGCGGATGCGTAGATTCAAATTCGGAATTTGGGGTTATCTGCTGCCACTTGTTGTGGTGGCAGTTGCCTTTATTGCGGGTATGCGTATAGGCAAAATGCGGGGTAGTCGTGCCACGCAATTACAACTGCGCGAGATAGTGGGCGAATTGGCTCTGCCCGACAATAAGCTGACCTATACACTCTCATTGATTGAGAATAGTTATGTCGATTCGTTGCCGCTCGACTCGGTTATCGAACACGTTATGCCGCATCTGGTCGAGAAACTCGACCCGCACTCGGCGTATATTCCCGCTTCGGAGATGCAGGAGTTGAACGAACCGCTTGAAGGGGAGTTTGACGGTATCGGAATAGTGTTCAATATGGCAACCGATACGGTTATCGTGCTGAATGTTATCCCGAAAGGCCCGAGTGATAAAGCGGGAGTGCGCGCCGGCGACAGAATTATACGCATAAATGATTCGGTGGTTGCCGGATGTAAAATCCCGCAGAACAACATCGTAAAGCAACTGCGAGGTAAGCGGGGAACGTCGGTTCGTCTCGGTATCGAACGTCAGGGTATCGGCGATTTGGTCGATATTACCGTTGTGCGCGATGCCATCCCGTTGCACAGTATCGAAGCTTCGTTTATGATGACTCCGAAAATCGGATATATCAAACTTTCGCAGTTCGCCCGAACCTCGTATGCCGAATTGAAGCGGGCATTGACGCAGTTGCGCGAGGAGGGTATGGAGCAGTTGGTCTTCGACCTGCGTGGTAATACGGGCGGATACCTCGACCAGGCTGTTGCCATCGCTAACGAGTTTTTGCCGAAGGGGGCGCTCATTGTTTATACCGAGGACCGCAATCACAACCGAGTGAAGGAGTATAGCGATGGAACGGGAAGTTCGACCGACCTTGATATAGCGGTGTTGATTGACGAGGCAAGCGCTTCGTCAAGCGAGATTCTGGCGGGAGCATTGCAGGATAATGACCGCGGAACTATCGTAGGTCGTCGTTCGTTCGGTAAGGGCTTGGTGCAACGCCAAGTGCCGTTTGCGGATGGTTCGGCGCTGCGTATAACGGTCGCTCGTTATTTCACTCCGACCGGTCGCTCGATTCAGAAACCATATACCAACGGCGAGGGCGAAGCGTACGAAAGTGACCTGTTTAACCGCTATCTCAATAATGAATTTTTCTCGGCTGACAGTATCCATTTTGCTGATTCGCTACGTTTTGTGACTCCGAAGGGGAAGGTTGTATATGGCGGTGGCGGCATTATGCCCGACCTCTTTATTCCGCTCGATACGACTAATGTAACCAAATACTATGTCGAGGTGTCGGGGCGTAATATCCTCTATCGTTACACCATCGAGTACGCCGACCGCCATCGTGCAGAGTTGGATAGAATTACGACACTCGAAGAGTTACGAGCGTTTTTTGACGCAGATAAGGATTTGCTGAATGACTTTGTGCGCTATGCCGAGCGCAACGGTGTGCGACCCGTGTGGAGCGACATCCGCATCTCTCGCGAGATTATCGAGGCGCAGTTGCGGGCATATATCAGCCGAAATACGCTGCTCGAAAGCAACGGATTTTACGATAATATTCAAAAGATAGATAATACGGTGCTCCGTTCGGTAGAGGTTCTCGAACGTATGCAGAAGGAGCGTAAAACAGAAGAGGAGGTACAGTTATGATTAAACGCGTAATAGGAATTGTCGGTACTTTGCTGGTTCTGGCTGTGGTCGTAGTTGTCGTCTTGGGACGCCGAGACTACTCGTCAGCAGTGGATTTTGGAGCGAAAAATAACTTGAATCTCCCCAAGCCGACCGCTCCCACAGAGGAGGTTCGTATCGAGATGTCGGATAGCTTGGTTCGGGATACAATCTCTGTCGTGACCAGCTCCGACGAGGAGTAGCCTTATTGCGACACTCTTCGTGTCATTACCCAAAAGTTATACAACTTCTGTCAAAAAGAGCGTGTCCAAGAAAACTTGTTGGACACGCTCTTTCTCTTTATCGATAGTTTGCCGAAGTTTTAGTCCATCTTAAAATCGACCAGAATGGGACGGTGGTCGGACGGGTCGCGGAACTTGTTGCTGCTCCAATTCTTGCAGAACTCGTGAATATCGCAGATATTTGTCCACGAGTCAATCAATGTAGTTGAGAGAATTATACGGTCGAACATTGCCGGCGAGGTGTAGAGCATATCAATGCGGCTATTACCCGAGGTGGAAGAGAAGAAGTAGTTGCTCGGATAGTAGTCGGCAATAACATCCTTCAACTTGGTCTGTTCGAGCAAAATATCGTGGGTCAGATATATCGGGTCATCCGATGGGAATGAGTAGTACCACGCATCTTTGCGCGAGCGCGAGTTGGTATCGCCTCCAAACAGCCACAACTCCTCGTTGGCATATTCGGATTTCTTAATGGTATTATCGACGATATACTGCATCTCATATTGACGGTAGTAGTCGCCCTCACGATTTGCCTTGCTGGTCTCCCGATTGGATGAGGAGACGCCATAGCCGTATGCCTGTGGCCACATATGAAGTGTTACAATGTTTATCTTTTTGCCATTGACCGTAACGGTAAAGTGGCCGGCACCGTGCGAAACCGGTTTCGACGAGGGGCCCGTGATTTGTTGCAATATCGTGATGGGGTATTTCGACGTGACAGTCTGCGAGTAGTTGTCGCGGTTACCTCCGTTGGCAGCATACGAGTGACCGTATCTCGGGCAAAGGTATTTCCAACCATCTGGCAGGTAGCGGTCTGCGGCGTCTTTGCCCGTGTTGGTTTTGTCGTGATATATTGTCTCGGATTCGCACCAGATGCAGATATCGGGGTCGTACTTTTTAACCCATCTTACGAAATTGTCGTAGCCGTTGTGCTGATCTGCCCACATTCCGTTCTGGATATTCCAAAGCAAAACTCGCAACGTATTGGCGGGGCGCGACCACTCGTTTACCTTGTGTGCCTCTATCGAGTCGATGTAGATGCCGTGAACACCCGTGCCGGAGTTCTTGTCGGTCATATATACTCGTGTGCCATCGGTAGCATTATCGACCACCAATTCAAGCGTGTGCCACGCCTTGGAAGAGGTTGCGTTCGATGCGATTTTGAGTTTCGAGCTGTCGATTTCGAGCGCCGAATTTATAGAACTGTAATAGCAGTTATTTGAGGATAGCGTGAGGGGTGTGCCATCGAGGGTCGCAGCCGAGATTACACCTCCGAGAGTTATGATTGCTTGCAGCGTGCCGTCAAATCCTGCCTGCATAGCAAAGCGTACTTTGACATTAACCGTTCCGATGCCGGTCATACCCTGCATCATCGGCGACGAGTAGATTCCGCGTGCCGTAGAGGCAGTTCCAACGCCAATGTATCCGGGGAACTCCTGTACTCGGAACATATATTGCGTGCCTTCGAGACAACGACTCTTGACATAGCTGTCGGATACCTGATGCGAGGTATCGACGGTCTGACCGGAGTTGTCGTTCCACGTGTCGGATTGAATAAATCCGCTGCCCGGATTGTCGTAAGCAACCTCGGTAAGAGCCTCTTCGTAACCTGTGCGGTCCAAGCACGATGTCTTCTCTATGGTCGTATCGTCGGGCGAGAATCCGTAACCGCCACTGCCCCTGACGATATCTCCGCCCCATACGAAATTATCGTAGCCTTCGTAAAAGACCATACTCGACTCCGGTGCGTAAGTCTCTTCGAAAGTATATACGCGACTGGCTTCCAATTCGGTGGCAGGCATCGAGAGGAACATCGCCAATCGTTTCGTGTCGGAAATCGTAATGGAGAGTCCCTTTGAGCAATTCTTCGGTGCAACCATCACATAAAAGTCGGTTGCCACATTGTTGCTTAATTGTACGCAACTGCCTCCATTGGTACAATTGAGGTTGGCAAAACTCAAACCTCGCGACAGCGTGACATTTCCACTCGACCTATTGACTCCCACGGGACCTGCAATCACGGCGCCCGAGAGATTTTCAACCCTGATGGAGCTAATCTTTGCCGTACCTTTCAGTTTGAGGTGTATGAGCGAGAAACAATCCTTGAATATCAATCTGTTGCCCGTGCTTACGGAGTAATTAGCATACATCGGGAACGAGGCTATCGTGGCAGCCGAAGCGTTTTGGAACTGCGACGGCGAGACTTTAAGTCCGACGTAGGGCGAGGTAATGTAGTGCTCCTCGGATTTGGAAGTGAGAAGAGTTGCCGAGTAGGAGTTGTTGCTGTTGATTTCGACATCAACGTAGGGGATGTCATCCTCGTCGAAGAGGATGCTGTACTCCTTGTTATTCACGAGTAGGGTAGATGTTTCCCAATTACGTGCGGCAATTCCCGATACGGAACGAGTGCTGTTTGCAAGTTCCGATAGGTAGAAACGGACCTTATTGTCGATAAATTCAAGACCGTCGCCGCTCAACTTCGTCTTGATAGCGGTGGTTGAGAGTACGGTGTTTCGCTCGATGGTCAGCGACTCGTTTATCTTCTTGGTAAAAGAGACCCCGTTATTATCGACGATGGTGATTGTATAGCCGTTCGTGAAGGTGGTCTCGGGTAAAACAAACCAGAAGGGTGTTGCACTCTGCTCCGAAGTTCCAATGGCTATGCCTTTGCTGCCGCAATCGATGGTAACACTTTCGGTCGCATCCTCTGCCATTGTGACACTTGGAGTGGTGGAGGGAGTGGTGCGAACGTATGCTCTGCCGGCGATTTTCTCGCCGTTGTTGCCTTTTATCGAACAACTCTTGATAGTCGCATTGGTTCCGTAAAGCAGAATTTTCAGATAACCTCCGATATTTTGGAATTGCAGGGAGCCTGCCTTTGCAAGATTATCAACCGCCGCAACCATTACATTAGCTCCCTGACCAAACGAACCTTTGGCGTAAGGCTGTGTCGCCGGTAGCGTGAGTGTCAGCTCGCCGGTGAGCGAAATGAGGTTCTCTGCCGAATGAGGATAGACTGCGTAGCATCGGTTAATCTTCGAACCCACAGCCTTGGTCTCGGTGGTCACACGAGCGAACTCGCCATTGCCGTTGTAACGATACTCCGAGCCGGTGTTGATACCAGGGTAGAGAGTTATGCGGTCTGTGGAACCCCAGGCGATACTCCCCGCGCTGTTGATTGATGTGCGTGATTCGGGAGTCTCGATGGATGTTGCGATAACCTCCGGCAACTTTACCGAGATGGTCGGCGCGGGATTCTCCTCTTTATGGTCGGTGCAACTGCACAAAATAAGCGCAGCCAGCATAGGGAAGATTAACTTTTTCACGGTTAGTTAGTGTTTGTTTGGTTTATTGCCGACAAAGGTAAATATTTTTATTTTTTTGTCAAAAAATAAGAAGCTGTATAACAAGGTAATTCCAGCGTTGTATTCGCCCTGAAAAATCCTCTTGTTATACAACTTCCGACAAGATGAGCGTGCCCGAGGAAATCTACCGGACAGCCCCACAGTTGTTGGATAGCTCCCTGTGTCGGTTACTCCTCCACAGGTTCGAAATCCTCTTTGCCTACGCCACACAAAGGGCATACCCATTCATCGGGAATCTCTTCGAATGGGGTGTTGGGTGCAATACCTGAATCGGCATCGCCGATTGCGGGGTCATATACCCAACCACATACCGTGCATCTGTACTTTTTCATACCGTAAAATCTTTTATAAGTGAAAAGTTTATATGTTTTTCCTCCTCTTGACGAGTGTCATCCAATCGCAAATTTAAGAAAAATTTTCAAAGTATTTCAGAAATTGTACCCTCTCCAATCGTTCGGCATATTCGAGATTGCGTGCGCTCATTGTTCCGCGGGCATCGAGCAATGAGCGATATCCGTGAAGTTCGAGCCACTGACTCACGAATTGCACGGCTTGTGAAATCCACTCATCTCCATTGCGATATATCGCGCTACACACCTCCACGGCCGAGGCTCCCGCCAGCAGGGCCTTTACTATGGCGCCGCCACTATGCACGCCACCGGAGAGGGCTATGTCGAGTTGAGGTACTGCCGCCGTAACGAGAGCTGTCCAGCGCAGTGGGTTAGCGATGTCCGGCTCATTGCTTAATACCCACCCTGATGTATATTCCATACGCTCGATGTCGATGTCGGGTTGATACATCCTGTTGAAAAGCACTACGCCCGCGGCCCCGTGGGCATAAAGCCGTTCGACAAGGGCTACGGGATTTGTGAGGTTGGGTCCGATCTTGACAATTATCGGTACTCTGGTGCGCTCGTTTACTGCCGAGAGAATCTCGATGTGGTGACGTTCGAAATCGCCGTGATGATACTCTGTCGAGGTGCGTATGGTCATAATGTTGAGCTCTATGGCGTTGGCGCCGGCCTGCTCTGCTTCACGAGCAAACTCGACCCACTCGCCAAGCGAATGGCAGTTGATGCTCGCGATGATCGGGATGGAGCAGAGCTTGCGACTCTCGCGGATAAGGTCAAGATACTCCCGCAGCGCTTCGTCGCGCAGGTAGCTTTGCATATAGTCGGCCTCCTCGCTGTGTGCCGAAGGAAACGAAGCGCGCGACTCTGCCGTGAGATGTGCTGCGCGTCGAACGATATTCTCCTCGAAGAGCGATTTGAGGACTATGGCTCCGGCACCCGCCTCTTCGAGGCGATGGTTTAACTCCGGCTTGGCTGTGCGACCACAGCTGCCGATGATGACGGGGTTGCGCAGTTCGAGCCCCGCAAAGATGGTTGTCAGCGAAGGTGTCATAATCGTCTGTTGGTTTCGAATGGTGGTTACACTTGCGACAAAGACAATAATCACGCCGAAGATGAGCGCCTGCCCGAGACGATTGTGCAAGCGAATATCGGGCGATATCTTGTACCCTGTGCGTGCAATGCCCCTCGAAGTGTTGTTCGTTTCGGAAAAGTTTTCTAATTTTGTGGAGTCGAACGGTTTGCACCGTGCGGCGGACATACAAACACGGAAAGTGTAAGCATATTCTCGAAAATCGAATGTAGGAAGTTCAAAGCAGAGAGATTGCTGACATTCTTCGCTTCGTATCCATACGGATATGGGCGTGGAACTGCATCTTATTTTATCTGCGAGGTCTCCTACAACCCGATTTTCTAAAATAAGTTTTCAGCACCACGCTTTCCTTTTTTATGAAGAAACTGCTGTGGTGCGAGCAGTTGTGTAAATGGGCTTATGAGAAAATATATTCTATCTATTTTGTTTTGTTTCTCTTTCTTGGTTGTTGTAGCGCAAAGTTACACCCTAAAAATTAATGAACACGAATATTTGCCATTGCCGGATCCTCCCTACGATGGATACATTACACATGCATCTTGGGGTTGTGACATGGCGGAAATTACCTTCGTAGAGAGCGACGAGGTAGGTGCTATTATATACATAAATAACTACTTTGAAGGTACAGCAACCATCTCATGCCTTTATTCTTTCACTTATCTTGGAGCGGATGGAAATCTGCATCCAAACCATAGTTATGCATATTACTACATCTCCTGTAAAGGAACAACAGCAACAATTAGCCACACTAATATAGAGTTATCCCCCGGAGAAACATTCCGTTTAAGTTATACCCTTATGTCCAATAGTTACGGCACCCCTTCTGCCAAGTGGTCATCGAGCAATGAAAACATTGCGAAGGTAGATAAAAACGGAAAAGTGACAGCAGTAAGTAGTGGTACGGCTCTTATTACCTGCAATCCAATCGTGGCTCCAAAGGTCTTTTGTAATGTGCGAGTTCTTACCGTTCCTCCGACTGGCATATCTATTACTACCAATCCTGTGAATGTTGTGGAGGGAAAGACTGTCAGTATATCGGTTGCCCTGACACCCAAGGGAGCCTCTTCTAAAATTACTTGGACATCCTCCAATACATCTATTGCAACGGTCTCCTCCACCGGCCGTGTTACTGGCGTTAGCCCCGGAACTGCTACTATTACAGCAACAACCGATAATGGCTTGAAGGCAAGTTGCAAAATAAATGTTATCCCTTTGCCAACAGATGTAATCCTTCCTTCGAGTGTGAGTATTATGGAGGGATACGGAACGAAACTAACACCCGTGCTTACCCCCGATAATTCGGAAACTACTTATAAGTGGACCTCATCCGACCCTTCTGTCGCAGTGGTGTCGGCAGATGGTGTGGTTACCGGTAAAAATGTCGGAACTGCCGATATTACGGTTAAAACGGATAATAACAAGAGTGCTGTTTGCTCTGTTACGGTCGAGAGGGCTCCCGAGAATCTGTCAAGGGCAAAACTCGACGGCAAGATTGCAAGAATAACCAGCCTCATTTCAAAAACTAAAACTCAATATTAAAATGAAGACTGCATACAATATTATATCGGTAATTTTTCTTGGTCTTATCGTCTGTGTCGGCTGCGAGACCATAAGTCTCGATGATGTCACAAACGGCAATGCCGCAGGTGGAAAAAAGGTTAAGATAAACCTGTGTTCTGAATGGGGGATGAGCAAGGAACAGGTTAAAGTGAAGATGAAGGGCTTTACGCTTGATAAAGAGACAGATGATATACTCTATTTCTCGGCTGACAATGCTTCGAAAATTGTATCTTATGAGTTTTTCGAAGGTGAATTGTGTTCGGCTCTGGCAATGGTGTTAGAGGATATAGTCACCGACTCTTCGATGTTGCAATTCGTGTCGGGATATACCGAAGTGGGATTTATGGGCGATAAGATGGTTTATATTTGCGAAGACAGGAACACGGTGGCGACATATGGTTCGGAAACAGATGACAAACTAAACTATAAGACACTGGGACTTACACAATTAGACCTTGATGCATACCAAAATATAATTTACTATACAACAGCAAATGATAAGATTATAACCCCTTATGCCTCCAATCCGTTTGATGTGAAAATTATATCCAATACATACGATGGTGTCGGAATAATTGTGTGTGATGGTAATATTACAAGCATTAACGAGAACGCATTCAGAAATCGTACCTCGCTGACAAGTATTACTATTCCCGATAGCGTTACTTCGATTGGAGGGTCTGCATTCTATGGTTGCACGGGCGAATTGATAATCAATAGCAAGATTGTTGAAACAGATTATACAACTGATAGTTATCCGGCATATAATTCTTCCGGCTGGCTTCACGGTTCTAAATTTACCAAACTGACTATTGGAGATAATATTACAAAGATTGGAGATCGCGCATTTCTGTTTTGCTCCTCGCTAACAAGTATAACCATTCCCGATAGTGTTACTTCAATTGGAGATTATGCATTCCAACGTTGCGACTCTCTGGCAAGTATAACAATTCCAGATAGCGTTACTTCGATCGGAAGGGCTGCACTCTGTTGCGAGTCGCTGACTAGTATTACTATTCCCGACAGCGTTACTTTGATTGGAGATTTTGCATTCCAATGTTGCACCTCGCTGACAAGTATAACAATTCCAGATAGCGTTACTTCGATCGGAGAGGCTGTATTCAGTATGTGTTTCTCGCTAACAAGTGTAACAATTGGCGATGGCGTTACTTCAATTGGACGTTTTGCATTTGCCGATTGCACTTCGCTGACAAGTATTACAATTCCCGATAGTGTCTCTTCGATTGAATATGGTGCATTCCAAGATTGCAACTCGCTGAAAGAGGTGTATTGCAAGGCTACCACTCCGCCGACAGGAGCAAGTTGTATGTTCTATAGCAATGCTGCGGGCCGCAAGATTTATGTTCCGACGGCATCGGTCAGCGCATATAAAGCTGCTTCATATTGGAGCGATTATAAATCGTATATTGAGGGCTACGACTTCTCGGCAGCGCAGTAAATGTTGGATTTTAGGGTTTCGGGGTGCGGACACAAATATCCGTGCCCCGTTTTTGTTGTTTGCAGGATAAATATTTGCGAGCGGGTAATGCGTTGATTCTGCGAGAATTGTGAAAATTTGGCATTCGAGAACGCGGTTGGGTGCAAGAAAAAAGTGACTTTTTTCGAAAAAAATTTGTTGAAATAAAAAAAACGCATTATATTTGCACTCGCAAAACCGATAAAGGTGTTGCAGAGTTCTAAATTTGCTGCGGAAATAGCTCAGTTGGTAGAGCACAACCTTGCCCGAAGAGAATAACACTCCAACCTTGGTAAGGCGAGCAAAGCCGGAGCGTACAGCCAAAAATGCGGAAATAGCTCAGTTGGTAGAGCACAACCTTGCCAAGGTTGGGGTCGCGAGTTCGAGTCTCGTTTTCCGCTCCAAGAGTCCAAAATGAAAAGGACAAAGTAACGAAAAACCTCTTTGAAACGCTGTTTCAGAGAGGTTTTCTTGTTTTTGGTCCGTAAGCCAAATCCCCCGAAAACACCCCTTCCCGCTGTACATTTCGTTACGAAGTGTTACGAATTAACCCGAAAACAAAAAGTCGTAACG
>CAZIAS010000031.1:0-23063 GCA_964536825.1 uncultured Alistipes sp.
TTTTTATTATATACAAAAACCTGCCTAACAAAAAACTTGTTAGACAGGCTCTTTTGCTTCGTTTGTTCTTTGGGGTGGAAGATGGGATTCGAACCCACGACCTTCGGAACCACAATCCGTCACTCTAACCGACTGAGCTACATCCACCATTTAGACTCGGTCTCCCAAATCGGTTGCAAATGTAATACTCTTTTTGATTCCGTGCAAATTTATTCGGCGTTTTTTAAGTTATTTCGCGTAAAATAACTCTCAACAACAGATTCCACACCACAGATTCGGGCTTATAATCCCTAACGCAGAGAGAAATTATTGACCTTTCTACTAAAATCGGCTGCGCGCAGTTCAGAAGAGCCGATAAACTATCGTCGCGGAGTGGGTCTCAATCTCGAACTTTTCACACAATGCCTCATTTGATACCCCCTGCCACATAGCCACAAGGCGATTTGCCGGCGGGTTGTAGCGCAAGCCGCTCACCGATATCTCGGTCGCAGGGTCGAGCGTAAAGAGCGACACCTGCTCTCCCGCAAAACTCTCGAACTCGGAAGGTTCATCGATAAAGTTAAAGACTCCGCGATCGCCAACCATCTGCAAACGAGCCTCTCGCAATCGCGCCGCCATCAACATAATATTTCCAAGCGTATGATCCTCGCGGCGACCGAAAGCCCCCAACACCGTAATCTCCCGGCATCCCCGTTCCACGGCATAGGTTACGGCCTTCCACAGGTCGTTGGTATCCTGTTCGGGACGCTCGACAAGGCGGTCAGCAAATTGCTCACGCAGGGATTCGGGTATCGAATCCATATCGCCCACTATCGCATCGGGCTCTCCGCCATCCTCGCAGAACTCCGCAACCGCGCTATCGCAACAGATTATGCACTCTGCATTTGCGAGCAGTGAGCGTGCGACCTCGCCCGTCGGGTAATCTCCGGCAGCAAGAATCACGCACGAGGGAGCATCGTTCGTATCGGGTAGCCTGTACATCATATCTCTTTACAATCCGTTTGATTCATCATTTGCAGCCATCGGCGATAACCGAACACCGCCAGCACTGCGTACAAACCATATAACACAGCCGTCGGGTATAACCCCTTATAAAGGTACAACCCGCAGCACACCACATCGACCACAATCCACACCAGCCACTGCTCGACATACTTGCGTGCCAACATATAGAGTGCTACAATGCTCGCCGCGGTGGTAAAACTATCGCCATAAGGCACCGTGCTATCGGTAAAACGCAACAACACAAAGAGTATCAATGCCCAACTCACGACACCCACTGCCACGAGTGGCGCAACCTTATGGCGCGGAGTCCGTGTTATCGGCAATTCACGCTCCTCACGACCCCGATATCGCCACATAAGCCATCCGTATATGCTTGCCACAAGGTAGTAGATATTGATACCCATATCGGCATAAAAACCCGACTCGGCATAGACGAAGATATAGATTGCAGGCATTACGATATTTGCTGCCCACAACCACACCGAAGCCCGATATTCGAGCCAAAGGTATATCAGCCCCACAACGGCTCCTATCAATTCAAGCCAAAACATAGAACAAAGATAGTGAAATTCAAAATTCAAAAATCAAAATTCGAAGTTATTTTGAATTAGTTTTGTACATTTGCATAAAACTACGACCCAAACTTATGATTCATCCGATAGCCGAATTAAGACATTGGTGGTGGCGCAAGACCCTACGCAACAAAGAGGTTACAATCATCAGCGAGAACTGCTGGGGAAGTTTTATGTGCCAATTCACAGGTATGCGCTACAACTCTCCGTTTGTCGGTCTGCTCGTTCCGGCACCCGACTATATCAAGATTCTGCGCTCACTGCGGGCCTATGTCGAGGGAACGCTGCACGAAATCGCGTGGGAAGATAGCCGCTATGTCGAGAATCTCAAACGATTCAACTGTCGCTTCCCGCTGGCCGTACTAACTCCGACCGATGGCAGTGACCCTGTGGAGATTCACTTCCGTCACGGCACATCCTTCGAAGAGGAGGCTGCCAAGTGGTACCGCCGCGCCAAGCGCGTGAACTACGATAACATCATCGTAAAACTTGCCGAGCGTAACGAATGTACCCCGAAGGAGATTGCCGAGTTTGACGCACTCGACTACCCTTCGAAAGTCTGCTTTACGGTCAATAAATATGACTACCCCTCAACGCGACAAATCAAAGTGATGAATTATCGTCGTCGAGGAGCAGTCTATAACAAGTGGAAATATTGCGACTCGGTCTATAACTTCGCCAAGGAGGCAAACAAACTAATCGACCGGAACTAACTCAATCTGTAAGGTCTTCGATTTATCGCAGGGTAGTGTGGTGTAGAATCCTACGCGAAGTGAGCCTTTATTGGGAGCATCGTAACTGTGACGTGGTGTATTGGGCAACATAAACGGCTCAATGCCCTTTGTGGGCGAAACTACTCGCAACAACATCTTCCGACCTTTCTGTTCCAACTCAATCTCGGTGCGACTCAACACGCGAGGTTTGGCAGGCGTACACATCGTCCAGCGCACTCGGCACGACTCTGCGCCCGACGTCATTTCGTCGGTAACCAACAAACGACCCTCGGCATTAACCTCGATGGTGCGCACCGCACGCTCCAAATCGAAATAGAGCGATGACATATCGAATACCACTCCGCTACGCTTGGGGTCGGTAAATGTTTCCAGCATCTTGGCAGAGCCACTGTATCGCTGTTGCTTACCATTGACCATCAGCGTATTGTGCGAATCAAGCGAAAGACGGAAGACCTCCCAGCGTTGCGACTCCTGCCCCTTTGCCCATAATTTAACACCCACCTTTTCGAGTGAATGGTAGTCCTGCATACCAAGTTCGGAAGCCCAACGCAGACCGCCCCACTCATAGACAAACGAGCCTCCGTCCATGTGCGCGTGCGACAGATTTGGCGAACCACCCTTGGCTGCGAGATAGAAGTTGCGGTCGCGACAGATAAATATAGGTTGCTTACCATCTCCCGACCAGCAACGATTCTCGTTTGGTACAACCTTCGTGAGGTCACAGCGCAACATAAAAAGCATTGCTATCGGCAATTGTCGAAGACCTCCGATACGAAAATATTTGGCAGAAGTTGTTATACGACGCTCGTTCCACAATATCGACATATCCCCCGACTCGGCAGCAAACCAGTAGAGCAGGGGATTGCATACATCGTGTGTGCTGCCACTATCAGAAAAGTTATATGTCCGATTATCGAAAGATTGCATATAGTCCATAAAACGGGCCGACTCGATAAATCCGGGATACTTCTCCAAACCCTCGGTGTCGAGACCTGCCGAGCGCAATGACTCTATCATCAACACTTGATACCACGTACCATAACCCCAATATCCGTAACCTTCGGGATAGACTCCGTCGGGTCCGTATGAGGGCATTACGAGATGATTACTTTTGAGCGACTTGGCGATGTGTGCCTTCGCAAGTTCGGGATAGAGGTCTGCTATGGCAATAGCTCCCATCGTAAGGCCTGCGTTACATACCGAATTCCAATTATTCACACTCTTGTAAAACCAAGGTTTCTTCTTATCGGCTGCCCCCAAACCCTTCTCGGCTATCGCCTCGGCAATAGCAGTACGACTCGATTCGGGCAGCACATCATAGAGCCAATCGTAGCCTATGGCGAGGGCGGCAGTCATCTCGCCCACATCCAAAAAGTGCGTAGGCCCCCAATCCGAGAATTTCGTCGCAGCAATCATCTCCTGCTCGGCTCGCTCGGCATAGCGTACGTTACCCGTGTAGTGGTACATATACGAGAGCATTGACACGCGCTCCAAGACTTTGCGCGAAACTGCCAACAATCGTCTGCCTACCACAACACGCTCGCTTACAGGTTCGTTCAAACTCTTTTCGGTGCGTTTTGCAATAATGTTATGCAGGCGTTCTGCTGCTGCATCCTTGCCGACAAGAGTGTGCAGAGCTGCGAAATCACCCGATTTAAGAATCAGTCGCGGGTGCGGTTTTTCTGCCGGAGCAAATCCATTAGCGAAAGATGTTGCAGCAAAAAGTAGAGTAGCAATAAGTGTGCAGAAGAGTTTCATAGGTCAATTTGATTATTGTTCTTTCACAAATTTAACATTTTCTGCCAAAATGACAAAAAATGTGACATAATCATTGCGGTTTGGCAGAGATTTTCTAATTTCGCCATTTGGCACAGCGATTGCTCAAACCAAGGTCAAACAGAGAAAATAAATTTTAATTCAAACATAAACAGAAAAAGCTATGAACGTAAAACCACTTTCGGACCGAGTATTGGTTAAGCCCAATCCGGCAGAAGAGATGACCGCAGGAGGTCTGATTATACCCGACACAGCAAAGGAGAAACCCCTCGCAGGCAAAGTTGTTGCCGCAGGCCCGGGTACTACCGAGATTAAGATGGAGGTAAAGGTTGGCGACGAGGTTCTCTATGGCAAGTATGCCGGCACCGAACTCCACATCGATGGCGAGGATTACCTCATTATGAAACAGCAGGATATTTTGGCTGTTGTGGAAAAATAGATTACAAAACGACTAAAACAGAGAGAATAAAATGGCAAAAGATATCAAATACAACGTGGAGGCGCGCGACCTTCTGAAAGAGGGAGTCGATGCGCTGGCAAATGCAGTTAAGGTAACGCTCGGACCGAAGGGTCGTAACGTAATTATCGACAAGAAGTTCGGAGCTCCGCAAGTGACCAAGGATGGCGTTTCGGTAGCCAAGGAGGTTGAGTTGGAGGACCCGTTTGCAAATATGGGTGCACAGATGGTCAAGGAGGTTGCTGCCAAGACCAATGACGACGCGGGCGATGGCACGACCACAGCAACCGTTTTGGCACAGTCGCTTATCAGCGTTGGTCTTAAAAACGTGACCGCCGGAGCCAACCCGATGGACCTCAAACGCGGTATGGATAAAGCCGTGGCAGAGGTTGTCGCTTCGTTGCGCAAGCAGAGCCAGGTTGTCGGCAACGACTTCTCGAAGATTGAGCAGGTGGCTACCATCTCGGCAAATAACGACACCAACATCGGCAAACTGATTGCCGAGGCTATGGCGAAGGTCAATAACGAGGGTGTTATCACCGTCGAGGAGGCAAAGGGTACCGAGACTCACGTCGAGGTTGTCGAGGGTATGCAGTTCGACCGCGGTTACATCTCGGCATACTTTATGACCGACACCGAGAAGATGGAGGCACAACTCGAAAACCCCTATATCCTCATTACCGACAAGAAGGTTTCGACAATGAAGGAGTTGATGAGCGTACTCGAACCCGTTGCAAAGAGTGGTCGCGCACTGCTTATCATTGCAGAGGATGTCGATGGCGAGGCTCTCTCGGCTCTCGTTGTGAATAAGTTGCGCGGAACGCTCAAAATTGCAGCCTGCAAGGCTCCGGGATTCGGCGACCGTCGCAAAGAGATGTTGGAGGATATCGCCATCCTGACAGGCGCTACGGTAATCTCGACCGACAAGGGTATGAAGATGGAGGACGCAAACCTCGCAATGCTCGGAACTGCCGAGAAGGTTACCCTTACCAAGGAGAATACGACCATCGTGGATGGTGCAGGCGACAAGGAGGCAATCAAGGCTCGCGTGGCACAGATTCGTGCCGCAATCGAGATTTCGAAGTCGGACTACGACCGCGAGAAGTTGCAGGAGCGTTTGGCAAAGTTGGCAGGCGGCGTGGCGGTTCTCTATGTCGGTGCTGCTACCGAGGTCGAGATGAAGGAGAAGAAAGACCGTGTAGATGATGCTCTGGCAGCAACACGTGCAGCTGTTGAGGAGGGTATCGTTCCGGGTGGCGGTGTGGCTTATATTCGCGCTGTCGAGTCACTCGAAAACCTTAAAGGCGATAACGAGGACCAGACTACCGGTATCCAGATTGTGAAACGCGCCATCGAGGAGCCTCTGCGCCAGATTGTGGCTAACGCAGGTGGCGAGGGCTCGGTCGTTGTAAATAAGGTCAAGGAGGGCACCGGAACCTTCGGTTACAATGCTCGCGATGACCGCTACGAGGATATGCACGCTGCGGGTATCATCGACCCGACAAAGGTGGCTCGTGTCGCTTTGGAGAATGCGGCATCAATCGCCTCGATGTTCCTTACTACGGAGTGTGTTCTCGCCGAGAAGAAGAGCGAGCAACCCGCAATGCCGGCAATGCCCGCAGGCGGTATGGGAATGATGTAGTTCCGCACAAAATTTCTCAAAACGAGGGTGTCTAGAAAACTTGTGGACACCCTCGTTTCGTTTGAAGTTGTATAAAAGTAGAATTTTAATGACGAGTATAATGCAAAAACCTCCTTATTAGGTAACTTCATTTTACATTTATTTCGTATCTTTGTACTAACTTAATATATAATTTTTATGAAAAACCTTCTTCTTTCAGCAACAATGACTCTTCTCGCACTGACCGTTTCGGCACAGACATTAGAGCGTATGCAGTGGTTTAACGAACCCGAAAATTGGACCATCTCAAACGGAAAGCTCGCGATGCAGGTAACCCCACAGAGCGACTATTGGCGCATCTCCCACTATGGATTCACGGTCGATGATGCACCGTTCCTCTACACCGTGCGCGGTGGCGAATTCGAGGCAAAGGTTAAGATTTCGGGCGACTACAAGGTCCGTTTCGATCAAGCGGGAATGATGCTCCGTATCGACAAAGAGAACTACATCAAAGCCGGCATCGAGTTTGTGGATGGCAAGTACAACATCTCGTGTGTCGTTACCCACCACACCAGCGATTGGTCGGTAATCACTCTCGACAAGCCCGTGGAGCACATCTGGATTAAGGCTGTACGCCGATTGGATGCCGTCGAGATATTCTATTCGTTCGACGACAAGGAGTACACGATGATGCGCAACTGTTGGCTTGCGGACAACTCGCCCGTGATGGTCGGAATGATGGCAGCCTGCCCCGATGGCAACGGTTTCGAGGCTCGATTCGAGGAGTTCGCAATCAAGCACCTGCCCGACCAGCGTCGCCTCGAATGGCTCAAACGTAATCAGGAGTAGAGCACATACTCCTACTCCATATATACATATATAAGCACCATAAATTATAATAGAACCCCGCTCGATAATTACCGAGCGGGGTTCTATTTGTATTGCCGAAGTGTTAATCCTCCAACTTCGCAGCCAAGAACTCGCGGTTCAAGCGAGCGATGTGTGCAATCGACACAGCCTTCGGGCACTCTGCCTGGCAAGCTCCCGTATTGGTACAGTTACCAAAGCCGAGCTCGTCCATCTTGGCAACCATCGCCTTTGCACGACGTGCGCCCTCAACCTTGCCCTGCGGCAACTTCGCCAACGACGAAACGCGAGCCGCAACGAACAACATTGCCGAACCATTCTTACAAGTTGCTGCGCAAGCACCACAACCGATACAAGCTGCTGCATCCATCGACTCGTCGGCATCTGCCTTCGCGATAGGAATTGCATTAGCATCGGGCACCGAGTTGGTACGTACCGATACGAAACCACCGGCCTGCAAAATCTCGTCGTAAGCACCACGGTTTACTACGAGGTCCTTGATTACGGGGAACGCAGCCGAGCGCCACGGCTCGATTACGATAGTCTCGCCATCCTTGAACTTACGCATATAAATCTGGCAGGTTGTAGCTGCCGTGCCGGGACCGTGAGCGCGACCGTTGATATGCAACGAGCACATACCACAGATACCCTCGCGGCAGTCGTGGTCGAATGCCACAGGCTCCTCGCCTTGGTGTACAAGGTCATTGTTGAGAATGTCGAGCATTTCGAGGAACGACGTATCGGGAGAGATATTATCGACCGTATAAGTCTTGAAAGCTCCCTTCGACTTGGCGTCCTTTTGACGCCATATCTTTAATGTAAATTTCATCTTTCGTGTTTATTAAAGTTAGACGCCTGAATTTTAGTTCTTGTAGTTACGCTGTGCGCGGTGAGTAAATTCGTAGTCGAGCGGTTCCTTCGTCATTTCGGGAGCCTCGTCCATACCCTTATACTCCCAAACCGCTGCATAAGCGAACTCCTCGTCGTGGCGCAGAGCCTCGCCCTCTTCGGTCTGGTGCTCCGAACGGAAGTGACCACCACACGACTCCTCACGATTGAGTGCATCGCGTGCCATCAACTCTCCAAGTTCGAGGAAGTCCGCAACGCGCAGAGCCTTCTCCAACTCAACATTGAACGAATCTGCCGTACCGACAACCTTCACATCCTTCCAGAACTCCTTGCGCAGAGCCTGAATCTCGGTAATTGCCTTTTCGAGCGACTCCTTCGTGCGGGCCATACCCACGTTGTCCCACATAATGTTACCCAAACGCTTGTGGATATCATCAACCGACTGCTTACCGTTAATCGACATAAGTTTCTCGATACGCTCCTTAACAGCCTTCTCTGCCTCGTCGAATGCTGCGGTGGTAGTATCGACCTTCGGAGCCTGAATCTTCGCCGAGAGGTAATCGCCGATAGTGTAGGGCAACACGAAATATCCGTCAGCCAGACCCTGCATAAGTGCCGACGCTCCCAGACGGTTTGCACCGTGATCCGAGAAGTTGGCCTCGCCGATAGCGTACAGACCCGGGATTGTAGTCATAAGGTTATAATCAACCCAGATACCACCCATCGTGTAGTGTACTGCGGGGAAGATCTGCATAGGCTCCTCGTAGGGGCTTACGTCGGTAATCTCCTCGTACATATCGAATAGGTTGCCATAACGCTGCTTGATAATATCCTTACCCAAACGCTCGATAGCGGTCTTGAAGTCGAGGAATACGGCCAGACCCGTCTCGTTCACGCCATAACCGGCATCGCAACGCTCCTTTGCCGCACGCGACGCAACGTCGCGCGGAACGAGGTTACCGAATGCGGGATAGCGACGCTCCAAGTAGTAGTCACGGTCCTCCTCGGCGATATCCGACGGTTTCTTCGCACCCGAGCGGATAGCCTTAACATCCTCGATATTCTTCGGTACCCAGATACGGCCATCGTTACGCAACGACTCCGACATCAGGGTAAGTTTCGACTGCTGTGTTCCGTGGATAGGAATACAGGTCGGGTGAATCTGCGTGAAGCAAGGGTTAGCAAAACCTGCACCCTTGCGGTAGCACTGGAATGCTGCCGAACCATTCGAACCCATAGCGTTGGTCGAGAGGAAGAATACGTTTCCGTATCCACCGGTAGCGATAACCACTGCGTGTGCGCCGTGACGCTCAATCTCGCCGGTCACAAGGTTACGAGCAATGATACCCTTTGCCTCGCCGTTCTCGACAACAATATCCAACATCTCGTGACGGGGATAGCTCTTTACCGAACCGGCAGCAATCTCCTTGTTCAAAGCAGCATAAGCGCCGAGCAACAACTGCTGACCCGTCTGACCGCGAGCATAGAACGTACGCGATACCTGCGCACCACCGAACGAACGATTTGCAAGCAGACCGCCGTACTCACGTGCAAAGGGAACGCCCTGTGCCACACACTGGTCGATAATGAGGTTCGACACCTCTGCCAAACGATATACGTTAGCCTCGCGTGCACGGTAGTCACCACCCTTGATAGTATCGTAGAAGAGACGATATACCGAGTCGTTATCGTTCTGATAGTTCTTTGCCGCGTTGATACCGCCCTGCGCAGCAATCGAGTGTGCGCGACGAGGAGAGTCCTGAATGCAGAACACCTTCACGTTGTATCCGAGTTCGCCGAGCGAAGCAGCTGCGGAAGCACCGCCCAGACCGGTACCCACGATGATAATGTCGAGCTTACGCTTATTGGCGGGGCTCACGACCTTAATGGCTGCTTTATGGTTGCTCCACTTTTGAGCCAACTCACCGGCAGGAATTTTGGAATCTAATTTTAATGCCATATCCTTATTGAATTTTAAGTTTTTAATCTAAAAATTAGCAACAGCAGCAGAGCCAGCCGTTCTCTTTGAGGAAGAAGAACACTACAACGAGTGCAAAGCCTCCACAGATAAGAGTTGAAATCAGATTGGCAAGGCACTTCAAGCGGGGATACCACTTATCGTTAGCCCAACCTGCAGTCTGGAACATCGACCACACACCGTGAGTCAGGTGGAACCAGATAGCCGCAAACCACACCAGATAAATCAGCACATTGTACCACTTCGAGAAGGTAAAGGCAATCAGAGCCGCGCCATCGGTCGGAGCAAGTCCGAGCGAGTTCTCGTGGCCACCCATAATCTCCACCAACTGCATCTTCGACCAGAAGTGTACCAGGTGAACGAGCAAACCGCACAAAACGATGAAGCCGATAACGAGCATATTCTTCGATGCCCAATCCACGCCCTTCTCATTCACGGTCATCGCATAGCGCACATTACCGCGAGCCTTGCGATTCTGCCAGGTGAGCAGCAACGCATAAGCGAAGTGCACCAGCACACCGCCTGCGAGCACCACGGTACCTACAAGTGCATACCAGTTAGCACCCAGGAAGGCGCAAATCATGTTGTAAGCCTCGGCAGAGAACAACGCTGCGAGGTTCATTGCCATGTGAAACAGCAGGAAGAGTACGAGAAAACAGCCCGATACGGCCATCACGAGTTTTCTTCCCAAAGACGATTTTACTAAAAAGCAATTCATAATTTTAGAAAGTTTGATTATATTTGTTCGTGAAAAATTGCACTTATAGTTGCACAAAGATAAGAATTGTTTGCGGAATAACAACAAAAAACATCACTTTTTTACATCTCCCCTGCGGGAATTTACAACATAAACCTCCAAAACACTCGGAGGTACAGGCAAAATTCACACCGACTGCTATGGAAAAACGCAATTTACGACAGATTATACGGAACCGCATCGCTACCCTCTCCGAAGAGCAACGCAAGCTCTCGTCAGAGCAGATTTTCGCCACCGTGGCAGCCCTCCCCGACTTTGCCGACGCAAAGGTTGTTGCACTCTATGCATCTCTACCCGACGAACCGTGCAGCAGACGTTTTATCGACGAGTGGAGCAGTCGAAAACGCATTGTTGTACCACGTGTCGAGGGGGAGATTATGCACTTTTACGACTACTCGCCCGAGGTTATGCAATCGGGAGCATTCGGCATCGACGAGCCGTGCGGAGCGCGCCTTTGCAACCCCGAAGAGATTGATTTGATGGTTGTTCCCGGAGTCGCATTCACGCCCGACGGCAGACGTATGGGGCGAGGCAAGGGGTTTTACGACCGCTATCTCTCACAGGACGGCTTCCGCGCCCACACAGTCGGAGTCTGCTTCGAGGTTCAAATAATCGAGGATATGCCGACCGAACCCCACGACCGCACTCTCGACAAAATAATATCTCGTTAAGATTCGGCTTGCAGCCGACAATCTTAACGAGATATCTACCCTATCGAAGTTTCTCTATCGAAGACTCTTTTCGACGCAGTACTCTCCGCTCTCGTACAACTTCGACTCGTTCTCACCCGGCAGGGTTACGCTCGCGGTGGCTCCTTCGGGAATCGAGAACTCCCAAATCCACAACTCGCCCTCATAACGCCACGCACTCTTGATAACTCCCGATGCCGAGTTGTATTCGGCCGTAACGTGACCCAGACGCTTGTCGGGAATTGGACGCATAACAATATGTTTGAATCCCGGAGCCGCGGGGTCGGCTGCGATACCTGCCACCGTCTCCCAAATCCACTCGCAGACGCATCCGTAGGCGTAGTGGTTGAAACTATTCATTCCGTTGGGGCCCATACCGCTCTCGATGGTGTAGCTGTTCCAACGCTCCCAGATAGTCGTTGCTCCGTTATCCACCGAATAGAGCCAACTCGGATTTTTGCGCTGGAAGAGCAGTTCGTAGGCGATATCCTCCATTCCGTTCTCGGTCAGCGTGGGCATCAGAATCGATGTTCCGAGAAAACCTGTTTGCAGGCAGTTGTCGTGCTCCTCGAAATTCTTGCGCAGGCGGGCAATCATATCGGCCTTTGCCTTACCCTCGACCACGCCCACCTTCAAAGCAAAGAGGGCAGGAGTCTGCATCGTGTTGAGAATCGGAGTTTTGAAGGAGCCATCAGCATTGATAAACTTACTCTTGATATAGTTGCGGGCGCGTGTAGCCATCTTGTGATAGTGCTCGGCATCACGACCCGTCGCAGACGCCATATCCGCCATCATATCGGCGTCAATTACCCAATACGCAGCACTCAAAAAGTTCCAATAATCTATTGCCTCGGGGAAGACCTCTTTGCTGTCGGGCCTACGGTAGCTCTTGCTCCAACTCTCCAATGGTTCATAGCTCAACCAGTCGGCATATTGGCGGTTGGCATTTTCGGCTTTCAGTGCCGTGTGGTCGTACTTGGTATCGTTGATATGCTTCATATAGAGAGTCATCGACTCCCAGCACTCGTCGATAATCTGCGTATCGCCAAACTGTTTCCAGACAATCCACGGAACGATAACTCCCGCATCTGCCCAACCCAACTTCATATATCCGACACCTTGTCGTACCATTGGAGCCACTCCGGGGAAACCGCCAAACTCGTTTTGGCTATCGCGCATATCGCGCATCCACTTATGAAAGAATTGGTGCGTATCGGCAAAGAACGAACCCGTCTCGGCAAATACCTGCGTATCGGCAGTCCAGCCCATACGCTCGTTGCGCTGCGGGCAGTCGGTCGGCACCGAAAGATAGTTCGAGAGTTGTCCCCACCAAGTGTTTGATATAAGCTTGTTTATCTGTTCGTTACCTGTTGATATTTTGCCGATTTCCAAATCTGCCGCAATCGAGGTTACGGGTATCGAAGTAATGCTCTTGAAGGTAACCTTATCGGTTGCCGTTACCGAAATATAACGATACCCGAAGAATGTACAGCGAGGGCTATACGACACGTAACCACACTTGCCGGCAAAGGTGTAATCCAAACGGAAACAATCCCTGTGCGCACGCAGATTGGTGCGATGAACGCTACCCTCGGGGCCATCCATTCCGCGGTTGTGGGCTCCATTGCCGTCGTTGAGAAGTTCTCCGGGCAGGCAGGTCAGCACTGTACCCTCGGCAGCCTTGAACGTAAAGAGGGGGACTGCTGCGGCATTCTGACCAAAATCGACCACCAACGTCTCGCCCGCATTGAGCGTGATTTTGTCGCCCGCATCGTAATTGCGAACGACAATAGCCTTACCGTACGCATCCTCGGCCGCTCCCTCAACACCCTGCCAAACGTAGGCCTCGACGGGCGAAAGGGCAAGGTCGTGACGCAGATAGACCTCTGCTCCTGCGGAGGGGAGAATCTCGCCTGCAAATTCGCTATTCAACTCGGGCGCAGAGAGCAGTTCGGGGGTCTCGAATCCCATCGGTACGCGGGCGTCATACTCTTCGCCATCGAAGATTCCGGCGTGCTTCACAGGACCTGCAATACCTGCCTTCCAATCTTCGAGATTGGTACCATAGAGTTTGGTCGAGCCATCAGCAAAAGTAAGTTCCAAAACGGCACGGAATGCGCACTTTTTGCCGAACATACCATCATATCCGAAAGGTGTAACGATGCAGTCCGCCCACCAACCGGGAGTAACCTGTGCCGAGATGGTATTTTCGGCAGCAGCAGCCGTACGGAATGTATCGGTAACGTCGTACGTAAACGATATTTTGGTCTTTTCGCGGTGAGTAAATCCTGGTTTGAGAAACTCCTCGCCAACGAGTCTGCCATTGACATAGAGTTCGTGAACGCCCAAACTCGTTGCCATCAACTTTGCAGAGATAACCTCCTGCTCATTTTTGATTGTCGAGAGGAACCAATTGGCTCCGTCGGCGGCACGAGTAGCGCCTTTGCCCGTAATTACGGGTGCATCAACGACCGAAATCCATTGCGATACGTTCCAGGCGCCATCGCCAAGCGCATCAACACGTTTGCCGACACGAGTATCGGAATTTGCCCCACATCCGACAAAAAGCAAAAGCGATGCGACAATCGACAATAAACAAATTCTTTGTTTCATAGTATTTAGGTTTAGTTTAGTATTTTCTCTTAAATAAAGAGAGGTATATATATCAAAAAAAGGGATTTCCCAACTCAAAAAGTTAAGACAATCCCTTCGTCTTGCGGTGAGAGGGGGATTCGAACCCCCGGTACGGTTACCCGTACGTCAGTTTAGCAAACTGGTGGTTTCAGCCACTCACCCATCTCACCAAACCCTCCTCCTTGCGGTAAGAGCGGTGCAAAGATATAATCTTTTTTTCGAATCAGCAAAACTTCGTCGCTAAAATTTTGTATTTAGCCCTACACTCCCTCGATTTTAACAGCGTCCAATAGAACAAAAGAACTCTATTCCACTCGTTCGAAACCCTGCTTGTCGCCTCCCGTGAAGCGGTAGAGCACAGCGTTACAATCCTGTCCCTGCTTACTCTTCTTACCAATGGCTCCATAGAAATATCCACCTCCGAGAGCGCACAATCCCTTCGCTCCGATATTGTCGTGCCAACCACGTATCTCCGGATTCCGAGGGTCACAATCGCCCTGATCAAGCAGAGAGAGAACCCGCCCCTTTTTGAGATATTCGACACCTCGCAGCCACTCCTTGCGTGGAGCCTTCGAGCCATCGACCACGAAGGTCGAGAAGTTGGCGAAGTGCGTTTTCTTACCCTTATAAACCGCCATAAACCAGAGATTTGAGTCGGCATCGTACTCCAAGTTCTGTACTCCGTAGGAGGTATTGCCCGTATATACGAAGTAGTAACCCGCAGGCTTGGCAGGTCCGTTGCGGTGCATATTCTCCTGCGAGAGCGGAGACTCGTAGCGCGCCCAACCTCGCGTGTCGTACTGCAACAACACCTGATAGTCGTTGTCCGAACGCTCCTTATCGCGATAAATACCATAAGCAATGGTCAGATAGCGACGACCGCCACTCTTGCCGAACGTAGGACCAAACGTCAGACCATCAAATCCGCTACAACCGAATCGATGAGGTGTATTCGCACCCTTTTCGGTCGGTACCGAAGCCTTGTAATCAGCCAAGACGGTCGGCAGAAAGACCGTAGTCATAATGCCATCTTTCTCGGCACTCATTCCCTCACGGGTAATCTTCTCGACGTCAAAAATCGCAACATAGAATCCATCTTGCAGAGTCCTATCGGATCTCTCCTGACGCATAATTCCCTTGCCGATGGCGTCATTCTTATATTCGAGTGAGCCGTACAGGCGCCCGTCCTCATCGTTAAAATCTATACAGCCGAGATGACCGAGCAATCCGGTAACCGTACCTACAACATTACCTTGCAGGTCGGTCTTAACGAGCATCGTGGTAAACGAGAAATAGATATATTTGTGTTCGGTGTCGAGGGCTATGCCCTGCACGTGCCCCGCCTTCCACAATCCCGTATAAATCGAACGCGGAAACACCTTCGGAGCAATATTTTGAGCATTAAGCGATGTGCTGCCCACAACCAGAGCCAGCATCAATGTGAGGATTTTCTTCATATCGATATAGGGTTATTGGTTATCCTTCGCGTGTTCGATATCGCACGCCGAACAATTGCCGCTGCAACCCGTCGCATCGTCCGAACAATCCGCCTGACCGATATCTTCGCGAGTCTCCTGCACGGCACACTTTATGCCGAGTTTCTGCATATTTTTGTTGGTCGATATTTCGCTGTCAATGAAGTGCCCTTTGAAAATTATGGTTATCGACATTCCGACCACAAAGAGCGCAACCGCCGCAATTGACACGAGTACTACAACTAACCAAGAGGGCATAATTATCACTTTTTGAGTTTAACTTTTGTTTTTCCGACTACAAATGTATAAATTTGTGAGTTATTTTGCAAAAATGTTGCCTTTGCTGCCATTTGTCGAGAAATTTCACAGACCGTGGCGGTCACAAAACGACTCAAAGGCAGAGTTTGATTGTAGCGAATTATGAAGATTGTACTATCGGGAGCCGGCGAAATGGGCAGCCACTTGGCAAAGATGTTGAGTGGTAACGGACACGACATTACCGTAATCGACAAAGATGCAAAGTTGCTGACAGAGGTAAGCAGCCTCGCCGACGTTATTACCGTCGAGGGTGATGCAACAACCTTTGCCGTGCTGCGCAAAGCGGCGATGCGCAAGTGTGACCTCTTTATTGCTGTGGACCATATCGAGAACGACAATGTCCTCTCGGCAATTATGGCAAAGCAGCTCGGAGCAAAAAAATCCATTGCCCGTATCGACAACAACGAGTACCTCGAACCCAACAACAAAGAGATGTTTATCAATATGGGTATCGACTACCTCTTCTACCCCGAGAAGGTCGCGGCCGGCGAGGTTATCAATCTGCTTGGCCATACTGCCACGACCGAGTATGTCGATTTCTCGAACGGCAAGCTCGCGCTTGTAGTATTCCGCCTCGAAGCGACATCCCCGCTTGTCGGGCGCACCTTGGCAGAACTCTCGGAGGAGGATGCGGTGTTGAGTTTCCGCACGGTAGCCATCTCGCGCGGAGGTCAGACCATCATTCCCAACGGTGCCGACGGATTTTTGGAAGACGATTTGGTCTATATCATTACCCGACAGGACTCGTTGCACGATGTTATGGCTCTATCGGGTCAAACCGATGTTCGCGTACAGAATATGATGATTCTCGGAGGTTCGCGCATCGGAGTACGTATCGCGACCGAACTGCAAGACGAGATGAATATCAAACTCATTGACTACAACGCCGAGAAGGCTTATCGTTTGGCAGAGTTGTTGGACAAGACCTTAATTATCAACGAAGACGGACGTAATACCGAGGCGATGATGGAAGAGGGATTGTCGAATATGGACGCTTTCGTTGCGGTTACGGGTCGTAGCGAAACCAACATCCTGACGGCGATGCTTGCCAAGCGTATGGGTGTCAAGAAGGTTATTGCCGAGGTCGAGAACCTCAACTACATCAACCTTGCCGAGAGCATCGGCATCGACACAATCATCAACAAGAAGTTGGTAACGGCATCTAACATATTCCGTTTCACGATGTCCACCGACGTACAGGCGATAAAGTGTCTGACAGGTAGCGATGCCGAGGTCTTGGAGTTCATTGTCAAGCCTAACTCGCCCGCAACGAAGAGCCGCATCAAGGATATGGGGCTGCCGAAGGATGTCATCATCGGCGGCATCGTGCGTGGCGACAAGGTATTTATCGCAGTAGGCAATACCGAGATTAACGCCTATGACCGCGTTGTGGTCTTCGCGATGCCGTCGGCTATCGACAAGGTGGGCTCATACTTTAATTAGACTACAATCGGAGGCACTCCGGTGCCCCGACAAATTGATACAAAAGGGCTCTTTGACTCAAACCCGATAAGTGAAGCAACCCCGAGAGAGAACAGGTTCAACCTTCAAACTTTTTCAGGTGTCACTTAAAGGTAATATTTTGAAACGACTGTTTCGCTCGCGTATGAAGCGCATCGAGCGAATGACCCGCTATCCTCTGGACGCCCAGCAGGAGGCGTTGCACGAGTTGTTGCGGAGAGGCTGTGCTACCGATTTCGGTCGCCGCTACGAGATGGAACTAATCGAGACAATCGAAGATTTCCAGACACAGATTCCGCTCTCGAATTACGATTCGATGAGTGATTATGTTCGTCAGATGCTCGACGGCGAGAGGGATGTTACGGTTCGAGGAGCCATCAGGCTTTTTGCCCGCTCGTCGGGAACGACCTCCGACCGCAGCAAGTTCATTCCCGTCACGTACCGTGCATTGTGGAGCAACCATCTGCGGGGGATGAGGGATGTCGTGACACTCTACGTAACGGCATTCCCGTCGTCGCACATTCTCGATGGCAAAACTCTCACGCTCGGAGGGTCGTGCAGCATAATGGGTGATGCGTTGGTGGGCGACCTCTCGGCATTGTTGATGCACGAGACGCGACTTGTGGGCGGATGGTTCCGATTACCGGAGACCAAGACCGCACTGATGCCCGATTTCGACAAAAAGGTCGAACGCATCTGCCGGGAGTGTTGCACAGAGAATGTCACCTCGTTTGCGGGAGTCCCCTCGTGGAATCTCGCGCTGATGCGTCGGATTTTGGAGTACACCGGCAAACGCGACCTGCGGGAAGTTTGGAACGGATTGGAGTTGTTTGTGCACGGAGGTGTGGGATTTGCACCCTATCGCCAAGCGTTTGCGGAACTCTTTCCAAGTGGAGATATCCGCTATATGGAGACCTACAACGCTTCGGAGGGATTTTTCGCGATTGCCGATGACCCTTCGCGCAAGGATATGTTGCTGATGCTCGACTACGGAACCTTTTACGAGTTTCGCGATGGCAACAACATCGTTCCTCTCGAAGGTGTTACCGCGGGGAAGAGTTATGCGATGATTATCTCATCGACCAACGGACTTTGGCGATATGAGATTGGCGACCTCGTCGAATTTACATCGACCGCACCCTACCGAGTGCGTATCGTGGGGAGAACGAAACAGTTTATCAACACCTTCGGCGAGGAGTTGATTATCGATAATGTCGAACGAGCTTTGGCAGAGGTTTGCCGACAAACAGGCGTCAGAATCGAGGAGTTTACCATAGCGCCGAGGTATATGAGCGCTCAAAGGCGAGGTGCACACGAGTGGTTGGTGGAGTTTACGAACGCACCCGAAAATATCGAGTATTTCGCCGATGTGCTGGACGCCAGGCTTATGTCGCTCAACTCGGACTACGAGGCAAAGCGGCAAAGTACGATGTCGAGGCTCGAAATCGAGTCACTGCCACGAGGCACATTCCACCGCTGGATGATAGCCACAGGGCGTAATAAGGTCCCGCGATTGTGCAACGACCGCAGAGTTATGGATGAAATTAAGAAGATGAATACGAACAGATAGAACAAGAAAAACATTATAAAACCCGAACAAAAATGTACATAGCAATTGCAGGTAATATCGGCAGCGGCAAGACAACCCTGACCGAAATGCTTACCAAACACTACGGCGCAAAAGCCTACTACGAAGATACGGACAATCCGTACATCGGCGACTTCTACGAGGATATGAACCGTTGGGCATTCCAGCTTCAAATTTACTTCCTCGGAGCTCGCGTACAGCAGACTCTCGATATGTTGGCAGACGGTGCGGAGAACATCTTTCAGGACCGCACAATCTACGAAGATGCCCACATATTCGCAGGCAACCTTCATCAGATGGGATTGATGTCGGGTCGCGACTTTCAGACCTATATGAAGGTCTTTAACGTCTCGTCGAATATGATTCCTACGCCCGACCTGCTGATTTACCTCAAAGCGAGCGTTCCGACCCTCATCGCACAGATTCAGCGTCGTGGCAGAGAGTACGAACAAAATATCGACGAGGCATATCTCTCGCGCTTGAATGAGAAGTACAATAATTGGATTGAAAACATCTACAAGGGTCGCGTACTTGTAATCGACAAGGATAGCGATGACTTTGTTGCCGACCCCGCCGTATTCGAGCGCATCTGCGCCGAATTGGAGCAGGTAAGAGGTACGCTCAACAAGTAGAATCTCAAAAGATTACCGATGTCGTTACCCGAGAAGTTCGTCGAGCGTATCCGTCGCGATATGGGAGTCGAGGAGGGAGAGGCACTGTGCCGCTCGCTACTCGAAGAGGTCCCCACGTCGATACGGCTCAATCCCCGCAAACCCTACGCACAGCCTGACGGGGAGTGTGTGCCGTGGAACAGATACGGGCGCTATCTCGAACATCGTCCTTCATTCACACTCGACTGCGGATTCAATGCCGGAACATACTACGTTCAGGAGGCGGGTTCACAGTTCGTGGGACACATACTCGCAGAGTACGAGATTGAGGGCGCGCGACTGCTCGATATGTGTGCAGCGCCCGGAGGCAAGACGACCCTCTACTCCACCCTCGTTGGCGAGGATGGGTTGGTCGTAGCCAACGAGATTGTCCGCAATCGCGCCGCCATATTGGCAGACAACGTGCGTAAATGGGGCGTCGGAAATGTCGTGGTTACCAATAACGAACCTCGCCATATAGCAGCCTTCGAGGGTTGGTTTGATGTCGTTGCGGTGGATGCCCCCTGTTCGGGTGAGGGTATGTTCCGCAAAGACGAGCAGGCTCGCGAAGAGTGGAGCGAGGGCAATGTTCGTATGTGCGCTGCCCGCCAAGCAGAGATTCTCGACGAAGCCTGGAAATCTCTCGGCGACGGCGGTCTGCTCATTTACAGCACCTGCACCTTCAACACCGAGGAGAACGAGGGCACGCTCCGCACATTTTCGGAGAGAGTCGGAGAAGAGATTGTCGAAGCAGAGAGAATCGACTGCCCCGCAGATTGGGGCATCGTTTGCGGCAGGGAGGGAGTCTGGCAGACTTTCCGATTCTATCCACACCGCACCAAGGGAGAAGGATTTTTTGCCGCAGTGGCACGCAAGGCTACAATAGGGACTCGCAGAGTAACGCCCAAACCGCGTCGCAAGATTATGACAGACCTCGGAGGCAAAGTGCGCGAAGAGTTGTCGCGCTGGGTCGAGCAACCTGCAAAGATGCGGTTTGCCGATGTCGCAGGCACCTGCTACGGATACTATTCGGGTATCTATGACGATGTTAAGGCACTCGCCGAAGGGCTCTCGGTAATCTATTCGGGTGTGGCTATGGGTCGCATATTCCAAGGCGTTTTGAAGCCAGATGCAGCATTGGCATTCTTTGTCGGGCTGCGTCGTGAGGCTGTCGCCAACGCCACTCTCGAACGCGAGGAGGCATTGCAGTATCTGCGCAAGCAGGATGTTCGCGCAGAACGATTTGCCGAGGGGATGAATCTTGTTGTCTGCGAGGGATGCGCCCTCGGATTTGCAAAACGAATAGGCAACAGATGCAACAATCTGTTCCCCAATTCATTAAGAATATTGAAGAACGATTTATAATACCATAAGTTATGGCAGAGAAATTATACTACTCGATGGGCGAAGTTGCCGAGATGTTCGATGTCAATCAGTCGCTGATACGCTACTGGGAGTCGAAATTCAGTTGTCTGCGCCCCAAAAAGAACAAAAAGGGCAACCGAATGTTCCGTCCCGAAGATATCGAGAATTTCAAGATTATCTACCACCTGGTCAAGGAGTGCGGAATGACCCTCGACGGAGCCAAACGGGCGATGAAACAGCACGGCACCGAGGAGGTTTCGCGCAATGCCGAACTGCTCGAAAGATTGCAGTCGGTGCGTTCGATGCTGGTCGAGGTGCGCGAGATTCTGAAAGATGGCGACAACGCCACCCTCGCCGACGAAGAGTTCGCAGAGGATGATTTCGAAAGCGTCGATACGGCTGACGAAGGCGCAGAGGGCGAAGATACACCTCGTAAAAAGAGTGCAGTAAAGGTCATCGAGCCCAAACAGCCACGCAAACGCAAAAAGAAGGAGGATGACCAACGCCCGCTCTTCGCATTCTACGAACAAACACTATTCTAACGATGACAATCAAGGAGATAACCGACATTATCGAAGAATTTGCGCCTCTGGCTTTGCAGGAATCTTACGACAACTCCGGCCTGATTGTCGGACATCCGACTGACGAGGTAAATAAAGCCCTACTCGCAGTCGATGTGACCGACGAGGTTATGGACGAGGCAGAGAGAGAGGGGTGTGATATCATCATCACGCACCACCCTATCGTCTTCCACCCGCTCAAACGATTCAATTCTGCCAATATGGTCGAGCGCTGCGTTGAACGTGCAATACGCAAAGGAATAGCACTTTACGCCTGCCACACCAATCTCGACAGCGCAAAAGACGGTATGAGTTGGCGATTGGCATCAAAACTCGGCATCGAGCATCTCGAAGTCTTGCAACCCTCCGCCGAAGGCGCGCAGACCGGATTCGGAGTTGTGGGAGTCTTGGCTCAACCGATGGCTACAACCGATTTTCTCGGTCGCGTAATGGAGGCAACCCACGCAAACGTGCTGCGTCACAGCGATATCGCGACTCCATCAGTTAGTCGCGTTGCGGTATGCACCGGTTCGGGCGCCTCGCTTATCGGCAATGCACGCTCCGCAGGTGCCGACATATACGTCACTGCCGACCTCAAATACAACGATTTTATGACCCCCGACAGCGCGCTTACGGTGGTCGATATCGGACATTTTGAGAGCGAATATTGCGTAATTGAAATTTTATTTGATATTTTATCAAAAAAAATACTTACCTTTGCGGTTCGCAAGAGTGAGTGCTCTCGCAATCCGGTAAATTATTTGACAAAATAAACTTAACACGATATATGGCAACACAGAAAAAGACAGCAGAGGTTGATTACTCGATGCAGGAGAAAATTGTAGCACTTTATGAGTTGCAAAAGATTGATTCACAAATTGATGAAATCAACAAAATTAAGGGAGAACTCCCCTTGGAGGTTCAAGACTTGGAGGATGAAATTGCAGGTCTTAACACCCGTATCGCCAACATCGAAGGAGAAATCGAGGAACTCAACTCTCTCTCGAAGCAGCGTAGTCGCGAGAAGGATCAGGCAGGCATTCTGATTGCAAAGTACAAGGAGCAGCAAAATAATGTACGCAACAACCGCGAATTTGACGCAATTACCAAGGAGATCGAGTATCAGGAGCTCGAAATCGAACTCGCAGACAAACGACTGAAAGAGTATGGTGCAGCAACCAAGGTAAAGAAAGCGGCTCTTGCCGACGCACAAGCTATCGTTGCAGAGCGCACTATGGACCTTACAGCAAAGAAGGGAGAACTCGACAGCATCGAGGCAGAAACTGCCGAGCAGGTTACAAATCTCACAAAGCAGGCAGAGGCAGCAAAGACCAAGATTGACGAGCGTCTGCTGACCGCTTACAACCGTATTCGTCGCAATGTCCACAATGGTCTGGCTGTTGTAACGGTACGTCGCGATGCTTGCGGAGGCTGCTACAACCGCATTCCTCCCCAGCGCCAGGTGGATATCCGCCAAGGCAAGAAACTTATCGTTTGCGAGTACTGCGGTCGTATCCTTGTCGGCGGCGACGAGGAGTAGTAACAGAGGCCAAAACCGATTGCATCCGTGATTTCGGCATTGACAATCGGCGCTGTGGTTACAGGAATAGACAAGGCCTTAATAGCGGTACATTTATAAGAGGTATAAAATTATGAGCCTGTCTAACAATTAAAAAATGTTAGGCAGGTCTTTTTTTTTGTTTGAGC
>CAZIAS010000032.1:0-22598 GCA_964536825.1 uncultured Alistipes sp.
AAAATATCGCTGTAATTTCCAAATATATAGACAATTACATTTTTACCCAAGCGCCACTTTTGGCATCATTACCTTTATGATAAACACCTTGCAGGACGTTAGTACTGCTCCTTCTCGTTCGGAAAATCGAGCGATTTCACATCCTCGACATACTGCGAAACCGCATCGGTCATAACCGTATGCAGGTCGGCATAACGACGTAAAAATCGTGGAGAGAACCCCTTGTTAATGCCCAACATATCGTGAATTACAAGCACCTGTCCGTCACAACCTGCACCGGCTCCGATACCGATAGTCGGGATATTCAACTCTGACGACACACGGGTTGCAAGTGCAGCAGGAATCTTTTCGAGAACAACCGCAAAACATCCAGCCTCTTCGAGCAGATGAGCATCACGCACAAGTTTCTCTGCCTCTGCCTCCTCTTTGGCTCGCACCGAATAGGTGCCGAACTTATGAATCGACTGCGGTGTCAATCCGAGATGACCCATCACGGGAATGCCGGCCGAAAGAATACGCTGCACCGATTCGAGAATCTCCTCGCCACCCTCCATCTTGATTGCATCCGCCTCGGTCTCCTTCATAATGCGAATTGCCGAGTCGAGGGCCGTCTTGGAGTTTCCCTGATATGTTCCAAACGGCAAATCAACAACAACCAGAGCACGCTTAACGGCTCTAACCACCGAACGAGCGTGATAAATCATCTCGTCGAGCGTAATAGGCAGTGTCGATTCGTATCCCGCCATTACATTAGCAGCCGAATCTCCCACCAAAATAACATCAATACCGGCATTATCAACAATTTTTGCCATTGAAAAATCGTATGACGTAAGCATCGCGATCTTCTCGCCTCGCTGCTTCATCTCCGTCAGGCGCAATGTTGTCACCGGACGTACCGTACTTTCTACCGACATAGCTATAAATTTCTGTTTATAAAATTGTTATACTTACAATCTAAATGCTTACTTCAAGCAGTTTGGCACTACCTTTGAAGCTCACTTCGTTAAACTCCGCAGGTACCAGAACGACATCTCCGTCCGAAAGTTTTTCGACATTACCCTCGGCGTCGATTTCGACCTCTCCGCCGATACACATCAATATAACAAACGAATCAAGCGATGCGTAATCTCTTGTAGTCTCGCCTTCTATCTGCAACATATTGGTTGTAAAATATTTGCACTTTGCTATTTCAACCGATTCATTAACCTTTGGAGTATAGTTGCAAATACTATCTTTCGCACTGATGGCAAAGTCAATGGCATCGACAGCCAAAGCCGTATGTAACTCACGAGGTTTGCCCTCCGAATCGACGCGGTCCCAATCGTAGATACGATATGTAACATCCGAAGTCTGCTGAATCTCAACCACCTGCACGCCTTTACCGAGCGCGTGGACCAATCCCGCAGGGATAAAGAAGGCATCGCCGGCCTTGACCTCCACTCGATTAAGTAACTCCGTAAGACGACCGTTCGACACAGCTTCGAGATACTCCTCACGCGTCAGGTCCGAACGGTTGAAACCGATATAAATTGCAGCTCCATCTTCGCACGAGGTTACATACCACATCTCTGTTTTGCCCAACGAGTTATGACGTTCTGCTGCCAACTCATCATCGGGATGAACCTGCACCGAAAGAACATCATTACAATCGAGAGTCTTAATCAACAGAGGGAACTCCAAGCCGGACTCCTCGAACACTTTTTCGCCTACCAAATCGCCCATATAAACCTCGATAAGTTCTTCAAGGTTATTTCCTTTGAGCATACCTGATGCGACCTTCGAAATATCGCCTTTCACACACGAAAGGTCCCAACTTTCGCCATATTTTTTCGACTTATCCACACGGCCTGCCGCTTTACCCTTCTTCTCGACAAGCACAGAGCCTCCCCAAATACGTTCTTTGAGCCTTGGCTTAAATTTCAATGGAGACAACATCCTATCTTACAAAATTTTATATTCGTTACTTAAAACAGTGATTCAACCTTTGCAACTACGTCATCCACCTCCGGTTTCAGCGGGAAGACAAAGCTCGGTTCGAGGTAGAAGATATCTTTATCGCGTTTGAATAGCTGCTCGCCGGCGCCCGTAATATTAAGCATCACAACCTTCTCGGCATCAACTTTGCCATCGGCTACCGCCTTGATAAGCGAAGCGGTTGCAATGCCGGCAGCAGGATGAATATCAACACCCTCCAATTCGAGGAAGAGTTGGCACGCCTTACGTCCCTGCTGATTGGTAGCTACCAACACTTCGCCATTGGTAGCTTTCAACGCATCATACAGACCTCCGACAATACCATAGGGGGGCTTGCGATTCGACAACACCTTGGCATCAATAATCTCGACATCACGGCGAGCCTTATTATCGTCGTATGGCAGCATCTCGCGCGAATCCACGCGCCAAGCATCATACATCGGCACAAACGGAGCATTCTGCGACACCATCAATTTGGTCATCGTAGTACCGAAGCGGCCGTCTTCTATAAGACGCATATTAGCCTCCCACGCTGCAATGGCGCCCGTACCGCTACCCACTGCCTGAAAATAGTAATCGGGAATCTGACCGATAGTGGTTGTTGCCGAGAGGAACGTAGTACCCATACCATCGCGGCGAGCCACATTCTTCGCACCGCCCTCGGCATAGAACTTGGGCGATTTAAGAGCGAGATTGCTCAAATGGATAGCATCGAAATAGTCTCCGCCATTCTCGCAAGCGATAAGTTTCACGCAGGGGTTGAGCGGAGCATCAAACCACATAGCGTTGAGATTATCTGCCGGAATCGAGAGTAGCAGTTTGATATTATTCTCGGAGCAGACCTTCGCAAATGCACGGGCGGTATTTCCTGCCGACGCCACCACCAAGACTTTGTCGTTATTCTCGTCGGCACGAGCGCAGACACTGTAAGCCTCGGTCTCCTTGAACGAACAGGAGGACATATTGGCTCCACGTGCCGGACAATAACCGTTAAGCGTGATATAGAGATTTTTCAGACCGAGATACTTCGCCAAGCCCTCGCTCTTGTAGGTTACAGGGGCAGACGAGCCCTTCAACATACGCTTCACAGGAAGCCAATCGGCAAATTTATAGAGTCCGTAATCGTCGCTCTTGACATCGAGTTGGTTCTTCTCGTAGTGTGCGCGAACAAGCGCCGGCTTATCGCACTCCTTATCATCGAGAGTCCAGCCCGCATCCTCAAACTCGTGACCCGTAGCCACACATAACAACTTGTAGTTTGTTGGTGTAAATTCTTTCATCGGTTTCTATATTTATTTATCCTTTATCTGTTTCACAGCGACTTACGACATTCTGGTCTTATAATCCTCGTAGCCAAACTCCCTCACTACCCTAACCTCTCCGTCGGTCGAGGCTATCGCTATCGAGGGATGACTCACGCCATTGAACATCGTGGTCTTAACCATCGTGTAGTGTATCATATCTTCGAATACGATGCGCTCGCCCACCTGCAACTCGTGGTCAAACGCCCAATCTCCATAGAAATCTCCGGCAAGGCAGCTGATACCGCCCATACGCCACGCCTTTTCGCCCTCCGCGGGTTCGTGCGCACCGATAATTGCCGGCTTGTAGGGCATCTCCAAGCAGTCGGGCATATGACAGGCAAACGACACGTTGAGCATTGCTGTATTGACCCCGCCGTTACGCACAACATCCTCCACGGTAGCAACGAGATAGCCCGTGCGCCAAGTGAATGCGCTTCCCGGTTCGAGGATTATGCGAAGGTGGGGATGGCGAGCCTTAAAGTCGCGTATCACGGCAATAAGTTCATCGCAGTCGTACTCGGCGTGTGTCATCAGATGACCACCACCGCAATTGAGCCACTTAACTTTATCGAGCAAATCGCCAAAATGTTCCTCCACAGCCTCAAAGGCCTTGCGCAAGTGCTCGGGACGAGATTCGCAGAGAACGTGGAAGTGCAGGCCCTCGATACCATCGGGCAGGTCGCCCAACTCCTCGCGTGTAACACCGAGGCGCGAGCCCTCGACACAAGGGTTGTAGAGATCTGTTTCGACGGGCGAATAGCGCGGATTGATACGCAGACCGCACGAAATTCCGCGCAGCAGTGCTCTCGCACCAAAATGCTCAAACTGACCGAGCGAATTGAAAGTTATGTGGCTCGAATACTGCATCAACTCCTCGATCTCGCGCTCGGTATATACCGGAGCGTAGGTATGCGCCCTCTCGCCATACTCTTCATAGACCAAACGCGCCTCGGCAAGCGAACTTGCGGTTGCACCGTCGGAGTGTTGCGCCAATGTCGGGAATATGCTCCACATTGCGCAAGCTTTGAGTGCGACGATAATCTCCGCACCACTATCGCGACGCACGCGGTCGATGGTGGCAAGATTCTGCATCAGCAGCTGCTCATCGAGCAGGTAGCAGGGCGACGGCACTTTCGAGAAATCAATCATAGAACAGTCTGTTTAACGTATTAGTTTAACCTCACAAAGATAACAACTTTTTATCAAACCATCCACCCCACCCGCCGTTTTTAGGTAAAAACACCTAATTCTTTCTCCCGGAAGTATAAATTCAGAGGCATTGTTATTTAGAATAAATTTCATACCTTTGTAGTGTCGGGTGGCATATACTGCGCGACAGACATATTACGAAAGTGTTTTCGCAGTCCTGAATAGAAAATGTGGAAGTTTTCAGAATGGAAGGATATACGGCAACACCTATTCCTTGTATATACGCTATTGGCACATTCTGTGCCGATATATATGCTATATACAGGTGTGGGGCATTGTATCGTTTATTTTCATTCAGGTATTCCACAACCTTCTATTCAATAAACGGAATTCAACCTCACACTTTCTTTTTTTGACCATTAAGCCAAGTGATGTTATAATTTTAGGAGACCTATTCTCGCTAATGGCATATAAGTAAAATCCAGCTCAAATATGCGTACAGCGGCGATATTATCTATATTTACAGATAAGAGCAGGTCTCATATTTGACCATTAAGCCGCTATCTTTATTGATACCCACACCACACCCTACGGTCACGCGGGTATTGTTTTTAATACCCATACCACAGCAAAACAAAAAACCACCCGACAGTGCTTTCGCATTGTCGGGTGGTCGCTATAAAAGGTTAGGGAAAGGTTTGGAATTACTTAATCTTATCGACCTCCAAGTCCACATCGAACATCTCGACCCAGGGCAGGCCCTGCTCGCCGAGTTCCGCCAAGAACGGATCGGGATCGAACTCCTCGACATTAAAGACACCTGCTCCGCGCCACAAGCCCTTCGCCCACATCGAGGCTCCGAGCGCTGCCGGAACACCGGTCGTGAAACTTACCGCCTGCGTGCCGGTCTCCTTGAATGCCACCTCGTGGTCGCAGTTGTTGTAGATGTAGTAGGTGCGCTCCTTGCCATCCTTCACGCCCTGAATGCGGCAACCAATCGAAGTCTGACCGTGGTAATTCGAACCGAGCGACTTCGGGTCGGGCAGCACGGCCTTCAAGAATTGGATAGGCACAATCTCAACTCCATTATAGATAATCGGGTCGATACGCGCCATACCGATATTTTGAATCACGCGCAGGTGGGTAAGATACTCCTGACCAAAGGTCATCCAGAAGCGTGCACGCTTGATGCTCGGGTAGTTCTTAACCAGCGACTCCAACTCCTCGTGATAAATCACATACGACTCGCGCTCGCCAATCTCGGGATAGTTGAGCGGAGCGTGAATCTCGTGAGGCTCGGTAGTAACCCACTTGCCATTCTCGTAGTAGCGACCCTTCTGCGTTACCTCACGGATATTGATTTCGGGATTGAAGTTCGTTGCGAATGCCATACCGTGGTTTCCTGCGTTGCAATCAACGATATCGAGATAGTGAATCTCGTCAAAGTGGTGCTTCGCAGCGTACGCCGTGAAAATAGCCGTCACACCCGGGTCGAAGCCGCAACCGAGGATAGCCGTCAGCCCCTTCTCCTTGAAGCGGTCCTGATAAGCCCACTGCCACGAATACTCGAAGTGCGCCTCGTCCTTGGGCTCATAGTTTGCCGTATCGAGGTAGTTGCAACCACATTCGAGGCAGGCATCCATAATTGTCAAATCTTGATAAGGCAACGCCACATTGATAACGATATCGGGCTTAAACTCGTTGAACAGAGCAACCAACTCCTCGACAGAATCGGCATCAACCTGCGCAGTTTTAACTCGATTGCCACCAATAGCGGCAGCCACAGCATCACACTTCGATTTTGTACGGCTGGCAAGCATCACATCCGTAAATACGGGATTTGCCGCAACCTTCTGGGTAACTACGGTACCTACACCTCCGGCACCGATAATCAGGGCTCTACACATAAGCAATATTGTTTGTATGGTTATTTTCCGAAAAGCAAAGATATAAAACAATTCATAATTCGCAAAATTAACGAACCATAACCCGAAATTGTTACCATATATTTCTACTCACACCCGAGCAGAAACGATAATTATCAACAAAATGAGTAAAAATAGAGCCATTAGTTTTGTAGAAATAAAAAAATATTATACTTTTGCACCACCAAAACGGATTTCCCGTACAATTTGGCGTTGATCTCGTAGCTCAGCAGGTAGAGCACAACACTTTTAATGTTGGGGTCCTGGGTTCGAGCCCCAGCGGGATCACAAAAAAAGAGAGTTGCTTCAACTCTCTTTTTTTGTAATCCGAGTATTGACATTCCCTCTAAATCTCCCTTTGACAAAGGGAGACTTGGTCGCCTACGGCTCCCGAAAAAACAGCTTCGGTTGTTTGTTTTTGTAGAGCATTGATGTGCAAGCACACCCCATTATCCCCATTATCCCCATTATCCCCAAAAGCAAATTGCACGGATGTCGAAAACCACACCCGTGCAACCCGAAGAGCAACTACAACAAGGCTCCATCTCGGTAAACCTTTCGTTACTATTTCAGCCTTCGCATTTTACCGTCGGCGGCAACTGCCTCACGAATCGATATTGCAAAACCTCCACCGCGCGCCATCCAAATATTTAGTCGGCTCTCGGAATTTACGACTCCTGTGCGAACCGTATATACCTGTGGGTTATCCACGCAATCAGCATCTTTACCGTCGGTGTAGAGCGTTGCAACATAACTCTTCCCATCTTCGAGAAAATCGAACGAAAGAGGCATCGTCCGCTCAGCATCCGTAATTCCGCCAACAAACCACTCGTTTCTACCCTTTGCCCGACGCGCCGCCACGATATACTCGGCCGGCTCCGCTGCAAGGTAGCGGCTTTCATCCCAATCGACAGCCACATCTTTGATAAATTGAAATGCGGAGGCATACTTCTCGTAGTTTTCGGGGAGATCGGCAGCCATCTGCAACGGCGAATAGAGCGTAACATAGAGAGCCAACTGATTGCAGACGGTCGAGCGCACATAACGCTTGGATTTCTTTTTATTGGTTGTTTGGTCTGCAAATTTCATATTAAGGACACCAGGGGTATAATCCATCGGGCCACCCTTCAATCGCGTGAAAGGCAGTGTCGCTGCGTGATGCGGATTGATGCCCGAATCCTCATTCGCGTTATACTCCATACCTCGCGCCGACTCGTTGCCTATAAGATTAGGATATGTTCGGCACAGACCCGTAGGACGGATTGCCTCGTGTGCATTAATCATAATTTTATGCTTGGCAGCCTCCTTTACGGCATACAGATAGTGATTTACCATAAATTGTCCGGAGTGAAACTCGCCATTAGGGATGATGGCTCCGACGTATCCACTTTTTACCGCATTGTAACCATACTTATTCATCAACGCATAGGCATCGTGTATATGTCGCTCATAATTACGCACTGACGCAGATGTCTCGTGGTGCATCATTAGTCGCACTCCCTTTGAGTGTGCATACTCATTCAGAGCCTTGATATCGAAATCGGGATATGGCGTTTGGAAATCGAACACATAATCTTTGCGGCATCCCGAATAGTCCTCCCATCCTATATTCCAACCCTCGACCAGCACCTGGTCAAATCCGTGCTTGGCAGCAAAATCGATGTATTTACGAACATTATCGTTGTTTGCTCCGTGGTTGGGAACGGGCTTAATCTTTGTGTAGTCACACTCTTCGAGCTTCATACCTTTTGCCTTTAACTCGTCAGAGTAATGCCAACGGCTCTTTGCGAGCATCAACTCCCACCACACGCCGACGTATTTCACTGGCTTAATCCACGACGTATCTTCATAAACGCAAGGCTCGTTAAGATTGAGTATCATATTGGATGCCAAAATCTTGCAAGCATCATCCGAGACCTCGATGGTACGCCACGGCGAGTGACACGGCGCCTGCAACCATCCCTTATATCCAAGCGCATCGGGGGTCAGGTGCGATGTAAAAACATTTGTTTCGGGGTTAAGTTCGAGGTGCATACACGAATAATCAACCAATGCAGCCTCGTGGATGTTGATATATAACCCCTCATCTGTTTTAAGTTGCAGTGAGGTCTGCACACCGGTTGGCGAAAAGAGTTTTTGTATGGCATTACCGACATTTTTACCGGCTTCGACCATACGGTCATCAATCTCGCTCATTCGCGACACAACATACTCATACTCCTGCGTTTCGTAACATCCGGGAATCCAATATGCCGTATGGTCGCCGGTCATTGCAAACTCGGTATATTCCTCCTTTATTACGAAATAGGCTAATTTTTTCGATGCCTGCTTTGGGAACTCATAACGAAAACCAAGTCCGTCATTGTAGAGTCGAAAACGAATATTCAACAAAAAGTTGCGTTCATCGCGGCACAAACGGACAAGCATTTCGTTATAATGGTTGCGAATCTCGCTATTTTCGCCCCATACGGGTCGCCATATCTCGTCAAAACTGCCATTCTCCACACCTTTCAACGAGAAACCCTCGCGCATTGAGTAGGTCGGACGCTTGGGTATGTGGTAATAAGTACCGTAATTCTCGTATGCATTATCGACAAACTCAAATCCCAAAGCACTCGGCCGAACAACCTCCCGACCCTTGTATGAAAGGGTATAAATCGGCGTTCCTTTATCGTCAAGGCGGAACGACATCTCCAAATTTCCATCTGGGGATTTCAGTGTTTGCGCAGTGGCAGTAAGCGCGAATAGTGCCATTACGGCTATAAAGAATAGCTTTTTCATCTCAAAAAAAACAGTTACACAATGTTATATGTACAAAGGTAGATATTTTTTCACAAATAAAAAGCTTTGCTAATCCTATACTTTTACACTATCTTTGCGGAACTATTGAACAACCCCTATGAACAGGCTCAATCGTATATTCCACAACAAACGTATCAAACTATTTTGGTTTGCCCGCAGTTTTATGCGTTATGCCGTACCGAAAAGTTTGATGCAGCGTCGGCTCGCAAAGGTACTTGCAGAGGTTGAGAATCGCCCCGACCGCGACTATATCTTCGACCGAGTGGATTATTACTGCAAATTGCTTGATGGAACACAACTTTCCGAGACCGAGTCGAATCTCCTCTCGGAACATAAATTCGGAAAGAAGGTGCGTACGGCGTACTTCTTCGACTCCTATGAATATACGCGCTGGTTCGATAACAACCTGCGTTGGAATATGATTCCGGGCGATGTTACACACATACCCGACACTCCCTCCATCATCAAGAGCCGCCCCATCTCGGAGGATAACGCAAATTCGGTGGTGTTGAATCTCGATAAGTTTCGTCACTTCGTCTTCCTACGTGACAACATACCCTTCCGCGAGAAAGAGGATAGGGCTATATTCCGTGGCGCCATCAACTGCCACCACCCCAACCACCATCGCCGTAAAGCCTTTATGGAGATGTACTTCGATTCGGAAATTTGCGATGCAGGCATATCGAATCGCCACCGCACACTACCACCACAGTGGACCGTACCTCACATCTCGATGTACGACCACCTGCGATATCGCTACATCATCACTATCGAAGGTAACGATGTTGCTACCAATCTAAAATGGGTAATGTCCACCAACTCGATAGCCGTAATGCCTCGTCCGACCTACGAAACGTGGTTTATGGAGGGTCGCCTGATTCCCGACCACCACTACATCGAAATCAAGCCCGACTACTCGGACCTTGCGGAGCGCTTGGCTTACTTCTCGGCAAATCCCGAAAAGTCAGAAGCAATCATCCGCCACGCTCACGAATATATTGCCCAATTTGCGGACAAACGGCGCGAGAAACTTATCTCCCTGCTTGTACTGTATAAATATTTCCGTTGTACAGGGCAGCTCTAACTACTCCCCGAAATAGCAGTTCAGCAGGTGCGCCAAACGATAACCTGCATTGCGCAGCTGCCCGTCAATCATATCTTTCGAGAGTTCTATGGTATCATCGCGCAGGGTACGGGTTTCGCCTTGGGGATTCCACTGATGGATAAGGTTTGTACGACGTATGCACTCTTTCGCCCAATCGTGATGATTGCCCCTGCAAAGACGTTTTATTTCGCCCTTCGGCGCATCGTCGAGCCTCTCGGCAAGTTCCGCAGGCGAGCACTTCTCACCATAAATAAGGTTGGGCATTCTGTCATATAGAGCGTGGAACGATTTGAACCTCTCTCCCTTGACATATACCGTCGGCTCGTCATCACGACCACCTATGAGTTTGCAGTGTGACGGGCAGTGCATATCCCCCACAAAGTGTAGAATCATACGAATATTATATACCACAGCCGAGTCCGACAACTCCTTATACATCCGTAAGTTACGGTCTGCCAAATCGAGAGCCCGCATCGTATCTCCGTGAACAATCTTTTGGTTGGGGTCGTGACGCAACTTTGCATCGTAATAGTACGAGTGCCAATCGTTCGAGTAGTACCACGGCGAGCCCTTGCGATTCTTATCCATCCATATCGCATCCTGCGTAATATCATAGGGCAGATATTTAGCAATATTTGCCTTCGCCTCCTCTGTCAGATGCCGTTTGGCAATCTCGACAACCGTTTCGTGCCCCAATCTCGCCCATGCCGAAGCCGTCTGCGCACCGAAAGCCACAGCCACCAACAAAATCAGTAATTTCTTCATAATTTGTTCTGTTGTTAAGGTTATAAATTTCAACAAATTTACAAAAAAGTTTGGAAATTGAAATATATCGACTATCTTTGTATCGGCAACCGATATAACGGCTGGCAATATAATAAGGGAGGAAGGAGGCAAAACAAGGTAATTATGAATACATCGAACAACGTATTGACCGAAGCGGTCTATTACATACTTTTGGCACTTGTCGAGCCACTGCACGGCTACGGCATAATGCAACAGACTGCCCGATTGAGCAATGGCAGGCTCGTAATCTCGGCGGGAACACTCTACGGAGCGCTATCTACCCTACTCGAAAAAGGATGGATTAAGCAGGTTGCCAACACCACCGACAGCCGCCGCAAGGAGTATATCATCACGGCAGAAGGTCGTGCGGTCCTCGTGGCAGAGCTCGACCGTCTGCGCGAACTTGTTGCCAACGGCGAAAAGATATTGTAAGAGAACTACTAAATACCCTACAACTATGAAGAACAACGAGGTTAAAAAGGTCTGGAATTGGTTTACAATTGCCGATGTCGAACGCGAAGAGAAGTGGTTAAACGAGATGGCTGCCGCAGGGTGGCTGCTCGAAAAGTGGGACGGAGGTTTTCGATATACATTCCGTCGCGGCGAGCGAGGTGCGTGGCTCTACAAGATTGATATGGTCGAGGGCGATGCCAAGGGACTCAATGGCGAGGAGTACATAGCATTTCTGAACGAGTGCGGTATCGAGGTAGCCTGCCGCCATAAGGATTGGCTCTTCCTGCGCAAGCCTGCCGTAGATGGCCCGTTCGATGCGGACGATGCCCTCTATTCGCGCCTGCGCATAACCAACAAAGTGTATGGTTACGCCACTCGCGCCTTGTGCTATATGGTTGCTATCTGTTTTGTAGCGATAATGCTCTCGATGCTCGGTCGCGATCTGACCGAGGGTAATCTACACGATTTCTTCGAGGGAATGAGCATCGGTCTGGGTTTAGGTCTTACGCAGGGTCTTACCATCTTCTACGTTCCTGCAATTACCAAAATCCGCAAAAAGATGGATAAACTTGTCAAAGAGATCGGAGTCAAGAATTGATTTTTAATGGTTGTTAAAGATTGTTAAGGATAATCAGTAGAGAATAAAAAATCCCTTAAAATCCTTTAATACCCCTTAATTACCTTTAAGGTAAAAAGTATGGGGCAGCCCGAAAGGACTGCCCCATACTTTTATAATATAGTTTCCTATCCGAGGAACGCCAGAAGGATACCAGCAGCAACTGCCGAACCAACGACACCTGCCACATTGGGACCCATAGCGTGCATCAACAGGAAGTTCGACTTGTCGTACTGCTGACCAACGGTCTGCGATACGCGCGCTGCCATAGGCACTGCCGACACACCTGCCGAGCCGATAAGAGGATTGATCTTGTTGCCCTCCTTGGCAAAGAGGTTCATAAACTTCGCCAAGAGAACACCACCTGCGGTACCACCGCTAAATGCCAAGATACCGAGTGCAAGGATTCCAAGAGTCCTAAAATTCAAGAACGACTCTGCGGTTGCCGTAGCACCCACCGAAATACCGAGGAATACAACCACGATATTCATCAGCTCGTTCTGAACAGTCTTCGACAGGCGATCTACCACACCACACTCCTTCATCAAGTTACCGAGCATCAAGCTACCTACCAAAGGTGCAGCATCCGGCAAGAACAACGAGATGATGATGGTGATAATAACGGGGAAGAGAATCTTCTCGGTCTTCGACACCTGACGCAACTGCGACATTCTGATACGGCGCTCCTTGTCGGTAGTGAGAGCCTTCATAATGGGAGGCTGAATCACCGGAACAAGAGCCATATACGAGTAAGCAGCAATAGCAATGGGACCGAGCAACTCGGGAGCCAATCGTGCAGCAAGGAAAATCGAGGTCGGGCCATCCGCACCACCGATAATACCGATACTACCACACTCATTGGGAGCAAATCCCAATGCGTATGCACCGAGGAACGTAGCGAAGATACCCAACTGTGCAGCCGCACCCAGCAAGAAACTTTTGGGGTTGGCAATCAGCGGGCCGAAGTCGGTCATCGCACCCACACCGATAAATATCAAGCACGGATAGACTCCTAACTTAACACCCAGATACAACACATCAAGCAGTCCGAACTTACCTGCCATCATCGATTCCCAATCGACGTGACCACCGGCAAAGAACTCCGAGTGGAACATTCCGGCACCCGGCAGGTTGGTAAGCAACATACCGAATGCGATAGGCAACAGCAAGAGAGGCTCAAACTCCTTCTTGATAGCCAGATAGAGCAGAAGGCAAGCCACACCAAGCATAATAATATACTTGTAGCCGCCCTCGGCAAAGAACGCCGTAAAGCCTGCCATATTGACAAACTTCACAAGACTGTCGGTAATAAAGTTACCTGTCTGCAATAAGATTCCCATAACCTTACTCTATAACAAGTAAAACATCACCCTCCATAACGGTAGCACCCTGCTGAACCATTACAGACTTAACAACACCACCGCGCTCTGCGTCGATGTTGTTCTCCATCTTCATAGCCTCCAAAACTGCAACGGTCTGACCTGCTGCCACGGTGTCGCCCTCCTTAACTTTGAGCGAGAGAACCGTTCCGGGGAGCGGACAAACAACCTTGTAACCCGAAGCAGGAGCAGCCACAGCCGCCGGCTTCGATGCAATAGGAGTCTTCGGAGTTACCGACAGACCCGTATTCTCGGGAGCTGCGATAACCTGGGGCTTGGACACGGGCTTACCCTTGCCACCCTCAATCTCAACATCGTACTTGGTACCATTAACGGTAACGTGTGCCATAGTCGATGCCTCATTTACTTCGTCAATCTTAACTTCGTACTGATTGCCGTTTATCTTCAATGAATACTTTTTCATCTTGTCTGTTTAATTAGTGTTTCTCTGGTAATTGAGTCAATCCGTGAATTTTAGAGTTCCAGGGCGAGTAAGCACGAGTAATGCGGTTGATAGTCAAAGTCTCTGACTCGCGGTCGTGCAGATCGCTCTTGTAGAGTTTCAGAGCCGTGGCAATAGCCGCAGCCAACTCTTGGTCGCTGATTGCGTGGTCGTGAGCGTGCTTGGTCTGTGCCGATGCAGCAACCTTTGCCTTATGCTCGCGGGTAAAGAACCAACCCATCGCCTTCATAATGTAGATGAGCAGCACCAATACCACAAAGACAAGCACAAAGCCGATAAGCGCCATCAGCAACATCTCCGGCCAGCCAATATTTGCAAATTTATCCATAGTCTTAATATCTCTTTACGATGGATTACAACGGAATGTTCGAGTGCTTGCGAGCAGGATTCTGCAAACGCTTGGTTGCGAGCGACTGCAAAGCACGGATAATGCGGAAACGAGTGTTACGCGGCTCGATGATATCGTCGATATAACCGTAACGTGCGGCGTTGTAGGGATTCGAGAAGAGGTCCTTGTACTCCTGCTCCTTCTCGGCGATGAACTTCGCCTTCTCCTCTGCATCGGTAAATGCAGCCAGAGCCTTTGCGTGAAGTACTTCGACAGCACCGCTTGCACCCATAACTGCAATCTCGGCAGTAGGCCAAGCGTAGTTGATATCGCCACGGATGTGCTTCGACGACATAACGATGTAAGCACCACCGTAAGCCTTACGCAGAGTAACGGTAACCTTGGGAACAGTAGCCTCGCAGTAAGCGAAGAGCAACTTTGCACCGTGGGTAATAACACCGCCATACTCCTGGGTAGTACCCGGCAAGAAGCCCGGAACGTCTACGAGAGTAACCAACGGAATGTTGAAGGCATCGCAGAAACGTACAAAACGTGCAGCCTTGCGCGAAGCGTTGATATCGAGCACACCTGCCATAAACTTGGGCTGGTTAGCGATAATACCTACCGACTGACCGTTGAAACGTGCGAAGCAGGTAATGATATTCTTTGCGTATGCAGCCTGCGATTCGAGGTACTCGCCGTTATCGACGATAGCCTTGATAACCTCGTACATATCGTATGCCTGGTTGGGATTATCGGGGATAATCTCGTTGAGCGAATCCTCCAAACGTGCAATGCTGTCGGTGCAGGTTGTGAGCGGAGCATCCTCCATATTGTTCTGGGGAATGTACGAAACAAGCTTCTTGATAAGCTCGATGCCCTCCTCCTCGGTATCAACCGCGAAGTGAGCAACACCCGACTTGGTGGTGTGCATAGTAGCACCACCCAACTGCTCCTGTGTTACATCCTCGCCCGTAACGGTCTTAACAACCTTCGGACCGGTAAGGAACATATTCGAAGTCTGCTTCTTCATAATGATAAAGTCGGTCAATGCCGGCGAGTAAACTGCACCACCTGCGCAGGGGCCGAAGATTGCCGAAATCTGGGGAATAACACCCGACGACATTACGTTACGCTGGAAGATGTTAGCGTAACCAGCCAGAGCGTTCACACCCTCCTGGATACGGGCACCACCCGAATCGTTAAGACCGATGCAGGGAGCACCGTTGCGCATAGCCATATCCATAACCTTGCAAATCTTGTCTGCCAGAGCCAGCGACAACGAACCTGCGGTCACGGTAAAGTCCTGTGCAAATACATAAACCAGACGGCCGCCAATCGTACCGTAACCGGTTACCACACCATCTCCGAAGGTGTGCTTCTTCTCCATACCGAAGTCATAGCAACGGTGAGTCACGAACATATCGAACTCCTCGAAGCTACCCTCGTCGAGCAACATTGCGATACGCTCACGAGCGGTATATTTACCCTTCTCGTGCTGCTTCTCGATAGCCTTTTCGCCACCACCCAATCGAGCCAACTCGCGATTCTCGATGAGTTTGTTGATTTTGTTTTGAATTTCGCTCATAATATTTTATGATTTTATAAGATTATTTCTTTTCACAAAGTTCGGTCAAAATACCCTGTGTGCTCTTCGGATGAAGGAATGCGATGGTCATATCATCAGCACCCTTACGCGGGGTCTTGTCGATAAGACGGATACCCTGTGCCTCTGCATCAGCCAACTGCTCCTCGATACCCTCTACGGCAAGTGCCATATGGTGGATACCGATACCCTTGTTCTCGATAAATTTCGCGATGGTCGAATCCTCCGAAGTAGCCTCCAAAAGCTCAATCTTGGTCTGACCAAGCATAAAGAATGCGGTGCGAACCTTCTGGTCTGCAACCTCTTCGATTTTGTAGCACTTCAAACCGAGTGCACCCTCCCAATAGGGAATTGCCTCATCAAGGCTCTTTACGGCAATGCCGAGATGTTCAATGTGTGAAACTTTCATAGTTTTACGTTTTATAAAATTATTGAAATTGTATTGAATTTTACTCTATTTTACTCTCTTTCCGTCGGTTGATTTCACTCGCCCAACCTCATCTTCTGTTACTTTTTTCACAAACTCCACAAAGGTACTCTTTTCTTTTTGAAAAAAAAACATATTCGAGTATTTTTTATCAACTTTTAACTTAAATCATCAATACTTCTCCACAACTTGTGTTTTAGGCGAAAAATATATACATTTGTCTATCGTAAATATCGTCTAACAATGAAAAACAGTATCCTTTCTCTGCTGATTGCAGCAATGATATTTTTGATTGCAGCACTATCTGCGCAAAGTGTAAAAGCTCACGATTTCGAGGTTAAGGGATTTCATATCGACCTCCGTGTTGAGGTGATGACAATGCCGGCACTTAAAGCCTTTGCAGCCCAACTGCACGGGATTGGTGTAAATACGATCCTTATGGAGTACGAGGCGACGTTTCCCTACGAAAAACACTTTACCATATCGTCAAAATATGCCTATACCCGAGAAGAAATCCGTGATTTTGTGAAGCACTGTGCGACGTTAGGTATAGATGTTATTCCTCTGCAACAAACTATAGGACATACCGACTACATTCTGCGACACCCCCGATACTTATCGCTTGCCGAGAAAATCACAGATCCGACCCAAGTCTGTCCGCTCAAAACAGAGAAGTGTATAGAGCTTTTTGATGAACTTTTTGCGGATATGATATCACTGCATACGAGTCGTTATTTCCACGTCGGCGGAGATGAAACCCGCCTGCTCGGGGCTTGCCCCAAGTGTGCCAGTAAAGTCGCAAAACAGGGAAAATCAAAGCTTTTCGTGGATTATATGAAGGAGATCTGCAATCTTGTAATTCGGCACGGTAAAATTCCGATTATGTGGGCAGATATAATCCTCGAACACCCCGAATACATAAACGAACTCCCCAAGGAGACAATCTTTGTCGATTGGAACTATGGGTGGAGTAATCGCAAGTTCGGAGATGCTGAAGCGTTGGTTAAACAGGATGTTAAATTTTGGGGCGCGCCTTCCATTCGCAGCCATCCGGACAATATGCACATCACGACTTGGGAGAAACATTTTGATAACCAGAGGGTGTTTATCCCCTACTGCCGTAAGCAGCAATATAACGGTATTGTGATGACTTCGTGGAGTACTTCTGGTATTTTTAGCACCGTTTGGGAGCTTGATCATGAGGTGGTTGATATGCTCCCGTTGCGATATGTCTATCCGATGAACGGATTTAACCTCCTAATTTACATGTATGGCAAGGCTATAAACCAGATCGAGCCGATAGACCCCAAAACGGTTGTTACGGAGTACGCCTGCGAAGTGTTGGGATTGTCGGCAGAGGAGGGCGCGACCATCTACGAGCTATTGATGACTCCCCAAGTTCGCTTTCCGAAAGCCAAGCCTCGTGCCGACCACCACGGGAAGCGAAAGACGCACAACGAGATAATCGCGGAGTTAGATACGGCGGTTACCCAATTGTCGAAGATGAAACCCAAGCACAACAAGTCCGATTTAGACCATCTGATATTGATGTTCGAGATTCGTCTTAATTATGTCAAATTCAAAAAGTTGGAGGCTGAAATCAATCATCGCGACGCAACCGCTGATGCAGTAGCGGAGCAAGTCGCCCGTATGAAGAAGATTATCGCCACGGAGAGAACTCTTTGCAAGAAATTTGCGGCGTTACAGAAGGGGTATCTGCATCCGTCGGAGATTGACAAAATCAATCAGGCGCGTACATGCAAGATGTACGATACTTACCACCGGCTGGAAACCGTTGCCAAGAGATAAATTTGCACAACACCACCAAAAACAAAAAACAGCGCATATTCTTATTGGGAAGTTCAGTAAAATAGCATACCTTTGTAGTAGAAAATCACGCTTTAAGGCGAACCGAATGAAAAGAGTCATATACATAGCAACGATTTTGTGCGTACTCCTTTCTGTTGCAGACAGAGTCGTAGCACAGCATGTAGCTCTCAAAGAGCGTATTCCGAAGATTAAAACCGACCTCTGGCTCGACGACCGAGAACCGAAAAAAGCTCAATATACCTACATCGAATTTGTCCATTCGAAGACCTCTTCGTGCATCCGGACCTTTCGCCAGATTCAGGAGGACAAAGCCTATTTCGGAGAGAATATGCGTGCCATAATCATCACAAAAGAGAGTCCCGAACAGATAAGTTCTGCCCTGCGTGAGTGTGTGAACGAATATATCCACGTCGCATTCGACGCCGAGGGCGACGTGTTCAACCTCTTCGGCGTGAAATATGTCCCCTTCGGCATAATTATCGACCATCGTCGCAAGGCGCTTTGGTTTGGTAATCCCGCCACCGTGAATGAAGATTTTTTCAGCAAGATAACTACTCAAAACAATGATACACACTAAAATCGAACACTTCGAGCGCGAATATGCCGACGCTCATCACGACACTGCTCTCAACGTAGCCGAGGGCGTTGCCGACCAACCAATTGTAAATCCCTACTTCGTTCGCAAAAAGCGTCGTTCGCTTACCACCGACGAGTACGTAGCCGGCATTCTCGACGGAAATATCACAACACTTTCGCAGGCGATTACTCTTATCGAGAGCAACAATCCCGACCACTATGCGCAGGCGCAAGAGATTATCGAACGCTGTCTGCCCCACTCGGGCAAGTCGGTACGTATCGGCATCACAGGCGTTCCCGGAGCCGGCAAATCGACCTTTATCGAGGCTGTGGGCAATATGGTTACATCGTTGCACCACAAGTTAGCCGTTCTCGCCATTGACCCATCGTCAGAGCGTAGCGGAGGTTCGATTTTAGGCGACAAGACCCGAATGGAGAGCATTACCGCCAACCCCGATGTCTTTGTACGACCTTCGCCCTCGGCAGGCTCGCTGGGAGGCGTGGCACGCAAGACCCGCGAGAGCATTATCCTCTGTGAGGCAGCAGGCTTTGACGTTATCTTTATCGAGACGGTCGGTGTCGGTCAGTCCGAGACGGCAGTACACTCGATGGTCGATATGTTCCTGATGTTGCAGATTTCGGGTGCCGGCGACGAGTTACAGGGTATCAAGCGCGGAATTATGGAGATGGCGGATATGATGGTCATCACGAAGGCCGACGGCGAGAATATCCACAAGGCACAACTCGCGAAGGCTCAATATCAAAATGCACTCCATCTCTTCCCGCTGCCCGAGTCGCAATGGCGAGCAAAAGTCTATACCTGCTCGTCTGTCGATAAGACGGGCTTGGAGGAGGTTTGGAACGGCATCGAGGAGTATCTCGAACATATCGAGACAAATGGCTATTTTAGCGCAAACCGCAACCGCCAGAATAAGTATTGGATGTACGAAACCATCAACGAAACGCTCAAAAACAACTTCTATCGCAACCCCGAAATCGAGGGTCGTATCGAGGATGTTGAGCAACGTGTATTGGAAGCAAAACTATCCTCGTTTATCGCCGCCAAGGAGTTGTTAGACATCTACTTCGGAAAGTAATAAGGCAACAATCGTCACAAACGATATTGCCTCTCACAAAGAACTCGAAAAATTTGTATTTTCGAGTTCTTTTTTATAACTTGCAACTGACCATATAACAATATTTCCGCACCAAATTCGCAAGAGTAATCCTCAAAATGATTTATTATGAAAAATATAACATTATTATTAGTATTGGTTTTACTTGCTATGTCCTGTAACGACCGGCCTGCGTTTGTAGAGAATAGCGGTGTTTTTACATTTTATCCCGAAGGGGTTATTCTCGGTCCCGAAGGCGGTGTGGCGGTGTCGTATGCGGAGGATTTTACCCAAATATGGAACATTACAGCGTACGTTGACGGGAAGTTGTTTTTCAAAATAGATGTTCGCAAAGAGGACCAGACAATTCCTTACAGTCGTAGCATCAGCGACTATTGCACCATAGTTCGTCCCGAAAAGGAGCGAGTCGAGGTGCATCTGCCCCCACGAAGCGAAGGCAACTTTCGAATAGTCATTATTGGTGAGGGGTACAGTAAAACGGCAAAAGTAGGACTATACGGAGGAGTATTTACTGTCAATCAAATCGTAGAAGAATAATTACTCATTGTATAATCAGGGGTGTCGCGATAATGCAACACCCCTGATTATACAATTACAACTACCCTACGCTCTACCCTGCTGCGGTTTCGACAGGTTTCGCAAACCTTTGGAGAGAATAGGTAATCGCTTTACGATATGCCACGCACCGAGGAGATACATTGCGCGACCAATTGCCAGATGCGCAATTCCCATATCGCTATTTGCGCCCTCCGAGCCGAAGAGCAACCACAATCCCGTAAAGACCAACGCCACCATAACGGCCGACAGAGCCAGCGTCACCCTGATCTTGTTTTTGAGTGAACGCGCCACACTCTTAAACCAAGCCCAATGTTGCTGAACGTGCAATCCTGCAACGACGACAAAGAGCACTGCCGTCACAACGTGAATCACAGCCCAATTATGCCATATTCCGTGGCAATCGCCACATACACAGTGACCATGGAAGTGCATCTGCTCACCCGAAAATACCATCGCAAAAAAATGGCAGAATCAAGGCTAAATCTGTACAAAGTATTTTTTGAAGTTTTGTCGCCATAATTATTTGCTTTTATCGTCCACGAGTATAACGCTATTTTTCGAACAAGTATTGCTCAAACTACAAATATTTCTCTTTCAGCATCTCGACCAATTCGGGGACTCCCACCGCTGCGCGAGCCTGAATGTGAGTTACGGGATTACGCACAAGCGAGAGATTGGGCGTAGCCGGATCGACCAAGTATATCGGCACCTCGGGGCGCACATAATGCACCAATGACGCCGCGGGATAGACCGCCAGAGAGGTACCGACGACAACCATAATATCTGCCGTGGCAGCTGTCTTAATCGCAGGGTCGAACATCGGCACAGCCTCGCCAAAGAAGACGATATGCGGTCGCAGTGGAGCACCATCGGGTGCCACGTCATCCAACCGCTGCTCCCACCCCTCAATCGGCACCACAAGGTCGGAATCACGCATCGAGCGCAACTTCATAAGCTCTCCGTGCAGGTGTGTAACTCGCGATGAGCCCGCCCTCTCGTGCAGATTATCGACGTTTTGGGTAACAACATCGACATCGAACACCTTTTCAAGTTCGGCTATGGCGTAGTGCGCAGCGTTGGGTTCTTTCTCGAACAACTCTTTACGGCGCTTGTTGTAGAACTCTATTACAGTGGCTCTATCACGCATCAAAGCCTCGGGTGTACAGACATCCTCAATGCGATAATTTGCCCACAGACCATCCGAATCACGGAAAGTCGCAATACCACTATCGGCGCTCACTCCGGCACCGGTAAAGACCACTATTTTAATCGGTTTCATTGATTATCGGAAGGATTGATTTTGAACAAATTCAATATCTCGGCAGGATTATCGACTACCACATCCGCACCATTCTCGACCAACTCCTCACGAGAGCGGAACCCCCACGTCACACCGACCGAGCAAACACCAGCGGCCTTCGCAGTCTGCATATCGATACCCGAATCTCCTATATGGAGCGTCTCGCTCGGTTCGACGCCCGCTGCCTCCATAAGCTCCATATCGATTTGCGGGTTGGGTTTGAGCGGCACTCCCACCCTCTGACCGAGAACGGCTACAAACTCCACATCGGGGAAGAATGACCTGATAAGTCGTTCCGTACCTGCTTGAAATTTATTAGATGCCACCGCAATCTTCACTCCTCGCTCCACCAACGCATCTATCAGTGCAGGAATACCATCGTACGGACGCGTGTGGAGGTCGATATGGTCAAGATAGTATGCCACAAAATCTTGGCGCACCTTCTCGACATATTCGGGCAGGCGCAGGTGTTCGGGAATCGCAGCCTCGACAAGTCGCAACATTCCTCCGCCTACCATACGACGATACTCTTCGGTCGTATGTTGAGGGAGTCCGTTCTGTTGCAATACCGCATCACAACTCGCCGCAAGGTCGCCAATCGTGTCGAGCAGCGTGCCATCAAGGTCAAAAATCGCAAGTTTTATCATAATCATTCAAACAAAAAGCGGCTGTTACGCACTTGACGCAACAACCGCAAAGATAGTAAAAATATCCACACAGAGCTATCTGTCTGTCAATTTCGCAAGTATCATAGGGACTGCCGTTGATAAGATTGCCAGAATTGCACCGATGGTTTCAATCCATTTATTTCTATCCTCGATAATCTCATCGGCCTCCATCCAGACAAGTACCACACAAGCTGCAATAAAGATACCCCAAGT
>CAZIAS010000033.1:0-21838 GCA_964536825.1 uncultured Alistipes sp.
GTTTCTCGCCCTCAATTTAATACTCAAAAAGCGCCACTTTTGGCATCATTACCAAAATTATTGACCCTTCCGGTCTGCGACTACCTCCCCTAAAACAGGGGAGGAAGCTGCAAATCGAATATGTCCGTTTTTATTTGCGGATAGTTATTCTCTATTTTTTGGATATGCCGAAGTTCCAATCAAGACCTACGCCGATAGCGTGACTCGTGCGAGAGTAATCATTCTTGGTGGTAAGACCGTAGGCATTTGCAGGCGAAGTGACGCTGCGCTTGTCGTAGAATGTGCCGAGGTAAGCGACATTAAGTTTGAGGTTGTCAAGGATTTTGAATGCTCCGCCAATACCCCACGAAGTCGCCGAGAGCGGGAAGTTCATATCGGAAAGGAATGCGTCCGAGAGGTCGTACTGCGTACGTTGAGCACCTGTGCTGACGCTCCATCGCTTGTTGATATACCACTCTACGCCGGCGATATACTCGTTGGTGTTTTTGTTGATAAGGAGCTCTTTTCCTGCCATATTTGCCTCCTTGTCGAAGAAGTGATGCCATTCGAGCGATATGCGCACCTTGTCGCAGATAAGCTTGCCGGCGGCTACCGATAAGTATGCAGGGATGTCGTTGCGGGATTTTACGCCGTCGGGGAACATTCCCGTGTCATCAACCTCCGTGGCGTTGGTCATCTCGACCTTTGTGCGGAACTCGTATTTTGCGCCGAGATTCCAACCCGAATGCTCGAAGTGGATACCTACTACGGGAGTGATGCCGTAACCGCTCTGTTTGCAATCGACCTGCTTGTCTGCCACCTGCTCTGCCAATGCTCCGAATGCGGGATTGCCTGTTGCCTGCTGCAATCCGAGGAATGTTTGGTGTGCGGGCATCATAGCGCCGGTGGGATTGAAGTTCATTGCCGGATTCGAGAGGTTTGTTTGGATGTTACGGATGTAACCGTCATAGCCTGCGGTAACGTGGTTGTAACGCACTTGTGCTGCGAGTGAGAGCCACTTGGTTACTCTGAAAGCGGCACCGACGGTGGCTGCGTAGGTAATCTGTGTGCCCTTCATTGCGCAGTCAAGCGAATAGGCTGTGGTGTTGAAACCGGCACCTCCGAGGTTTTGGTTGAGTGCCGAGGGGAGGATGGCAACCATCGACTCAAACGAGCCGAGACCGTTGTCGTAGTGGGCTGTACCGCCACCACCTCCGATACCGAAGGATGCCATCACAGACCACCAATCCTGCTTATAGGCGAATTGAAAGCTCGGGACAGCTGCCATAGCTTTGCCGACGTACTCTTTTGTCGGGTTACCTCCGTTGTAGGCGAAGGGCGCGTATGTGGTCTTGGATGTACGGGATTGCATAGCGCCCTGTACGTTGAACGAAAAGTGGAATCCGTCGTTGGCAAGGAAACCTACACCTGCGGGGTTGGAATATACGGCGTCAATCTCCGTGGAGTTACCGCGCGCAGGGTTGCGCAGAAATGCTACGTTTTGGTTTGTGTTTGTCGCAAGTCCGCCGGCAAAGGCAGTCGCTGCAATACTCGCCAGAGCGAGCGTCAAAGTAGTAATTTTCTTCATTGTCTTTTTTGTTAGTTAAACATCTTTTTAGGGTTTCGTGATAATTTATCACGAAACCGTATAGCGGCGCAAATCTTAAAATAGACTCGTGTAAAGGCAAATTTTGGTGGTGTATAGTCTGATAATGTGGTTAATCCGGTTGTTTTTGTAGCAAAATTCGATATATAGGGATGAAAAATACCGTTTGGCAAGGATGGATTTTTTTTTGAAGGGGGGGGGGTAAAGGCGTTAAGGGCGTTAAAGGTAATTAAGGGAGAGGATTATGGGGATTATGGGGGATATGGGGAGAATAGGGGAAATCATTTTGAATTCTGCATTTTGAATTTTAAGACCACTTCCCCTAAAACAGAGGAGGTGGTCGCAGACCGGAGGGGTCAATAATTTTGAGTTGCGCCCCTTTAACGCCCTTAATTGCCCTTAACGTCCTTAAACACCTTTTCTCTGCGCAATCGATTTTGAATTTTGAATTTTGAATTTTGAATTTTGAATCCCTCTCCCTTACCTATATATATAACAAATTGTTGATAACTTCTTGTTGTAAAATTGGGCGGAATGAGGGAAAATTCGTAAAATTGCAGGTTGAATTAAATTGCCTTATTCTCCTCTGTCCGAAAGTGGCAGATTGCCGAGATATATTTGCCAGACGGGAGAGATGGCTGCGACGTAGTAGTATTGATTTTGAAATTTGAATTAAGGATATGTTTACGCTGATTTTTGGACTCTACACCGTTGTGATTTGTACGGTGATGACGCTGCTTTCGGCAGTGGTTTTTGTGGTTACGGTGCCATTCGATAAGCGCCGTAAGATTGTACACGAGGTTTCTCGTGCTCTGGTCTATATGTTTGTGCTGGTGCCTCCGCGTTGGCGCCGTGTAGTCGAGGGGTTGGAGAATATCGAGAAGGGTAAATCCTATGTTATCGTGCTCAATCACCAATCAATGATTGATATTATGATGCTTTACCTGGTTCCGATGACCTTCCGTTGGGTAAGCAAGCGTGAGGCGTATAAGATTCCGTTTATCGGTCCTCTGTTGTATATGCACGGCGATATTACCATCGACCGCAAGCAGGGCTCGAAGGCTATGCGCAAGGTTATGGAGCAGGGTAAGATGTGGCTCGGCAGAGGTGTGTCGGTGTCGATGTTCCCCGAGGGTACGCGCTCGAAGGATGGCGAGATTCATCGTTTCAAGGCGGGAGCCTTTGCTCTTGCGAAGGAGGCAGGTGTCGGTATCCTTCCGATAGTTATGGAGGGCTCGACTACGCTGCTCAAACCCTCGATGATGGTAAATTGGCGCAATATGTTCACTATCAAGGTGCTGCCGGCAATTAGCGCCGAGCAGGTGGCAGCCACTGCGCAGGAGGAACTTATGGAGCAGGTGCGCGAGACGATGATTGTGGCGCTTAACGATATACGCAGTAAATAAAACGTAGAATAATGGCAGAACAGGATACAAAGAAGACAACCGCTGCGGCGAACTATGGCGATGATGCCATCAAGACACTCTCTCCGCGAGAGCATCTTCGTCTGCGTCCGGGTATGTATGTGGGAACCATCGGCGATGGCTCACTGCCCGACGAGGCGCTCTATGTGCTTATCAAGGAGGTTATCGATAACTCGATTGACGAGTTTATTATGGGTGTTGGCAAGCGTATTGAGGTCGAGGTTAAGGATAACGTAATCTCGGTGCGTGACTATGGTCGCGGTATTCCGCTCAAATCTCTTGCGGCAGCTGTCAGCGAAATGAATACGGGTGCGAAGTACGATGGCGAGGCGTTCAAGAAGACGGTGGGTCTGAATGGCGTCGGTGTGAAGGCTGTGAACTACCTTTCGTCTGAATTTACGGCGCGTGCGGTGCGCGATGGCGAGGCTCGCACGGTAACCTTCTCGCAGGGCTTGGAGCAGTCCGACAAGTGGGAGAGTGGCGTGAACGAGAAGAATGGTACCTTCATTTCGTATAAGGTCGATAGCGAGATTTTCGGCTCGTATAACTACAATATGGAGTATATCGAGCAGCGTATTCGCAACTACTCCTACCTGAACCCGGGATTGACGCTGGTGCTCAATGGCGAGAGTTATACCTCGAAGAATGGTCTGCTCGACCTGCTGAACGAGAATATGACCGAGGAGCCGCTCTATGCTCCGATTCATCTCGTCGGCGAGGATATCGAGGTGGTAATTACTCACGGCACGGGCTATGGCGAAAACTACTACTCGTTTGTCAATGGTCAGCACACAATCCACGGAGGTACGCACCAGGCTGCATTTCGCGAGGCGGTGGCAAAGACAATCAAGGAGTTTTATCATAAGGACTACGACCCGTCGGATGTGCGAACCTCGATTGTTGCGGCGGTCGCCATCAAGGTTGCCGACCCTCAATTCGAGAATCAGCCGAAGACAAAGTTTGGCTCGAAGGAGGCAGAGCCCGGAGTAACGATACGCTCGTTTGTGGGCGACTTTTTGGCAAAGCACCTCGACGACTATCTGCATAAGCACCCCGAGACGGCACAGACCCTGCAAAAGAAAATTGTCGAGAACGAGAAGGAGCGCAAGGCTATCTCCGGCATCCAAAAGAAGGCTCGCGAGACGGCAAAGAAGGTGTCGCTCAACAACCGCAAATTGCGCGATTGCAAGATTCACTTCACCGACAAGCACGAGTTGGCGGAGCAGTCGATGATTTTTATCACGGAGGGTAACTCTGCGTCGGGTTCGATTACGGCCAGCCGCGATGTGCGGACGCAGGCCGTGTTCTCGTTGCGCGGAAAGCCGCTCAACTGCTTCGGACTGACGAAGAAGGTAGTCTATGAGAACGAAGAGTTTAACTTGTTGCAGGCGGCGCTCAATATCGAGGACGATATGGCGAACCTGCGCTACAACAAGGTTATCATTGCAACCGATGCCGATGTGGATGGTATGCATATCCGTCTGCTGATGACTGCATTCTTCCTGCAATTCTTCTCCGATGTGATTCGTAGCGGGCATCTCTTTATCTTGCAGACGCCTCTGTTCCGTGTGCGCAACAAGAAGGAGACCCACTACTGCTACTCCGAGGAGGAGCGTGTGGCGGCTATCGAGCGATGTGGCGCGAGCGCCGAGATTACCCGATTCAAAGGTTTGGGAGAGATTTCGGCAGATGAGTTCAAGGAGTTTATCGGCGAGAATATGCGTTTGGATAAGGTTCGCCTGACGAAGGATGACCCCATCCACGATTTGCTCTCGTTCTATATGGGCAAAAATACTTTCGAACGACAAAACTTTATTATCAACAACCTGCGAATCGAAGAGGATTTGGTCGAGGAATAAAAAGCTAATGGCCAACGGCCAACAGCTAATAGCTGAAAAGATATGTTGGAAGAAAAAGATATACAGAATGAATTGAGCGAGGAACTCTCCTCGACACAACAGCCCGAACAAATGGAGCAAAACGAACCGATTGCCGAGCCCGTGGAGCCGGCGCAGATGAGTAAGTTTGACCGCCTGACCTCGGAGGATAGTATCCGCAAACTGACGGGTATGTACAAGACGTGGTTCCTGGACTACGCCTCGTACGTCATCCTCGAACGAGCCGTGCCTCACATCGAAGACGGACTTAAACCCGTGCAGCGTCGTATTCTGCACGCGATGAAGTGTGTCGATGACGGTCGTTACAATAAGGTGGCAAATATTGTGGGTCAGACGATGCAGTATCACCCGCACGGCGATGCCTCGATTAAGGATGCGTTGGTGCAACTCGGACAAAAGGACCTGCTGGTCGATTGTCAGGGTAACTGGGGTAATATCCTCACGGGAGACGATGCGGCAGCAGGCCGATATATCGAGGCCCGCTTGTCGAAATTTGCGTTGGAGGTTGTTTATAACAAAAAGACTACCGAGTGGATGCGTTCGTATGACGGACGTAATGAGGAGCCGGTAACGCTGCCCGTGAAGTTCCCGTTGCTGTTGGCACAGGGAGCCGACGGTATTGCGGTGGGTTTGGCATCGAAGATTCTGCCCCACAACTTCAATGAGTTGATTTCGGCGTGTATCGCCCACCTGCGCGGCGAGGAGTTTCAGCTCTATCCCGACTTCCCGACGGGCGGTATGATTGATGTGTCGCGCTATAACGACGGTTTGAGGGGTGGTGCGGTAAAGGTGCGTGCCAAGATTTCGAAGATTGACAAACGTACCCTCGCAATTACCGAAATTCCCTACTCGACAACGACCGAATCGCTCAAAGAGTCGATTATCAAGGCAAACGAGAAGGGTAAAATTAAGATTCGTAAGGTCGATGACAATACGGCAGAGAAGGTCGAGATAGTTATACAGGTGGCTCCGGATGAGTCGTCGGACAAGACTATCGATGCGCTCTATGCCTTCACGGATTGCGAGGTGTCGATATCGCCCAACTCGTGTGTGATTTGCGACGAGAAACCTGTGTTTATGGGAGTGAGCGAGATTCTGCGTCGTTCGGCAGAGCATACGAAGGCCCTGCTCGGCAGCGAGCTCGAAATCAAACTCGGCGAACTCAATGAGTCTTGGCACGCAGCATCGTTGGAGAAGATATTTATCGAGAACAAACTCTATCAACTCATCGAGGGATGCAAATCGCGCGAAGAGGCTTATGCCGCTGTGGATAAGGGCTTGGAGCCTTTCAAAAAGCAACTGCGCCGAGAGGTTACGCTCGAAGATGTACAGCGACTGACCGAATTGAAGTTTATCCGAATCTCCCGTTATGATGCCGATAAGGCGGATAACGAAATCAAGCAGATTGAGGCGGATATCAAGCAGACAAAGGGCTATCTCGCACATCTTACCGACTATGCGGTGGCATACTATGAGCGTATTCGCGATAAGTACGGCAAGGGACGCGAGCGTCGTACCGAGATTCGTGAGTTCGATAATATCGAGGCTACGAAGGTGGCGGTGTCGAATGCGAAACTCTACGTCGATAGAGCCGAGGGATTCTTCGGTATCGGTAAGTCTATGAAGGATGCAGAGTTTGTCTGCGATTGTTCGGACATCGACGATGTGATAGTCATCCTGAAAGATGGTCGCTACGTTATCACAAAGGTTAGCGATAAGGCATTCTTCGATAAGGGTATATATTATATAGGAGTCTTCAAGCGTAACGACGAGCGTACGATTTACAATATGCTCTATCGCGACGGCAAGAACGGACCCATAATGATGAAGCGTTGCGCCATTAAGGCGATTACACGCGACAAGGAGTATAACCTTACGAAGGGTACGCCCAAGAGCGATTTGCTCTACCTGACCGTGAATCCGAATGGCGAGGCGGAGGTGCTGAAAGTATATTTCAAGCCGCGTCCGCGATTGAAGAAGCCGATTGTCGATTTGGACTTCTCGACGCTCTCGATCAAGGGCCGCCAAAGCCAGGGTAATCTCTTCTCGCACTACGCTATTCATAAGATTGTCCTCAAAGAGCGCGGAACCTCGACCCTGGCAGGTCAGAATATATGGTTTGACGAGGATATCCATCGTCTCAATACCGATGGCAGAGGATTGCTGCTCGGCGAGTTTAAGGGCGATGATAAGATTGTGGTATGGACCTCGAAGAATCAGTACTACATCACGGGATTTGATGTGCAGCAGCACTTCCCCGACGATACGGTATTGGTGCAGAAATTTGCGGCAGATAAGGTCTATTCGCTCTGTTACTTCGATGCAGAGCAGGGCTACTACTATATGAAACGCTTTGCTCTCGAATTGAGTGACAAGATGCAGTTCTTCCTTGACGAGGGCGGGCTTTGCAAATTTATCTGCGTGACCGATAAGGCGGGTGCCAAGTTACAGATTACCTATAAGGGAGCCCACGCAACGCGCCCTGCCGACGAGGTTGAGGTTGATGAGTTTGTCGGCGTGAAGAGCCATCGTGCGAAGGGTAAGCGATTGACGACCTACGATGTCGATACGCTGACCTTCATCGAACCGGAGGAACCGGAGACAGAGGAGGTTGAAACAGACGATAGCGAACTCGATAATGGGACGACTCTTGCAACCGCAGATGCTCCTGCAAATGTTGATAAGGCCGAGAGCGAACCTGTGAGCATACCTTCGCTTGATATTTCGAATGTGCTTGACGATGATGCCGTTGTGCCATTGTCGAATGGAGTGAAGATTGAGATTGAGCGCCCTCATAACGAGTTGGACGAAATGATTAACCCTGAACAGCTTAATCTCTTTTAGCCGCCGACTGAACATAAGAAAACAAATGCGATGAAACTTTTTTTGGTCGGATATATGGGTTGTGGTAAGAGCACCGTAGGTCGTAGGGTTGCCCGTCGGCTGGGGGTGGCGTTTGCCGATACCGATGCTATGGTTGAGCAGCGTGAGGGTGCCGATATCAACGATATATTCCGATACGAAGGAGAAGAGTATTTTCGCAAGGCGGAACGTGCCGTGCTGGAAGAGATTGTGGCCGACGAAGGCGATGTGGTGGTCTCGACAGGTGGCGGTTTACCGACGTGGGGCGACAATATGGAGCTGATGAATAGTGCCGGTGTTACGGTGTGGATTGATCGTTCGGCAGAGCAGACCGCTAAAAGACTATCGCCTTATGGGCGCAGCAAACGACCTAAATTGCGCGGTTTGAACGATGAGGAGCTGGTGGCTTTTATGCAGCGCAATATGGAGGAGCGACGTGCGTTCTATTCACAAGCACGATACCATATCGAGGTCGATGCATTGAGTGACTACGAACTCTCGGATAGAGTAGGGGAGATTTTTGATAAGACGAAAATTAAAGAGTAGCAGTTGTGGCAAACAATAATCCCATAGGAATTTTTGATTCCGGCTTTGGCGGGTTGAGCGTGTGGAGAGCGATATATAAGACTCTTCGCAACGAGTCGCTTGTCTATCTGGGCGATGGTAAGAACTGCCCTTATGGCGACCGCTCGCGCGAGGAGATTGCCCGATTTACCGACGAAGCGGTAAGAGTGCTGCTTGCCGAGGGTGTGAAGTTGATAGTTGTCGCTTGCAATACGGCGACGGCTATGACCATAAGGGAGTTGCGGGAGCGCTATCCCGACATACCATTCGTAGGTTTGGAACCTGCGGTAAAACCTGCCTGCCTCACTACCCGTACGGGCAAAGTGGGAGTGCTGGCTACGGCGCGTAGTTTCGAGGGGGACCACTTCCGTCGAACTGCCGCAAAGTATGCGGACTGTGCCGAGATTGTGACGGCTGTGGGCGAGGGCTTTGTCGAGATTGTCGAGAACGATGCCGAGACGGGGCCTGCGACAATCGATATTGTTCGCAAGGTTGTGGAGCCGCTCTTGGAGCAGGGGGTCGATAAGATTGTGTTGGGATGTACGCACTATCCTTTCTTGTTGGAGCCGATTCGAGAGGTGGTGGGCGAGCGCAATGTCGAGATTATCGACTCGGGCGATGCCGTGGAGCGCAGGGTAGAACAACTGCTCGACGAGTTCGGGTTGCGTGCCGACAAGGATAATGTGGCAGCGTACAGCTTTTTGACCTTTGCCGACGAGGAGTATCGCAAGCGATTGGAGCGCAAAGCATTTGATTGTAAAATTTGATTTGAAGAGATAATTTGTCTATTTTCGCAAAAAAGAGAGTAACAATGGGCATAAAGAGAGATAAAGAAAACGAAACCAGGACGAAGGGTACGGCCGGCGCGGGCCGCTCCTCGAAGGAGAATATACGCTGGATTGCAGGTCTGATTATCGCCGTCATCGGCATCTTTGCAACTTTGGCGGTGCTGTCGTATTACTTCAATTGGAAGAACGATTACAGCATAATCAACTGCGTGGCTGCGGATGCCGAGAATCCTCGTGCAGACAAGAGTATCGACAATGTCTGTGGCTATGCCGGCGCGTGGATTGGCGATGTGCTTGTTGGTCGTTCGTTCGGATTGTTCGGTATTATTCTGCCCATTATAGCGATTTTGCTCGGTGTGCGTATAATTCGCAAGCGCCCTCTGTTGTTCAACCACTCGACATTGAGCAGTCTGTTGGTGTTGATTCTTGGCTCGCTGACGTTGGGCCTGGGCGAGATTATCTTCGAGAATGATGCTGCAACCTTTGGAAGCGGTTGGGGTGGAGCTCTGGGTTACGCTATGGCAGGTCAGCTCAAAGGTGGTATAGGTGTTGCCGGTTCGGTAATTCTGCTCTTTGTGGGTTGGATTCTGACGGGCGTATTCATCAACAGTAACTTTATCAATACGGTGAATCACGCAGGCGAGGTTATGGCAGACCGAGGTGTGCGCTTTGCAGACCGCCTGAAAAGATTCTTTTCGAGAAGACCAAAGGAGGAGATTGAAGAGATGCCCGAAGATGTTGATGACGATGATGCCGAGAGCGAAGTTGAGCAGCGTGTAATTACGCGCGACGGCGAGGAAGTTGAGCCTTCGGCCCTTCCGCTTGAAGATGAAAAACCCGCGCCCGAAGTTATCGTTAAGCGAGTTTCGGAATCGGAGGATGACGAGTTTGTCGAGATTGACCTCTCGAATCCGAAAGAAGAGGATGCAGCAGAGAGCGCGGAAGCAACCCCCGCATCGGAAGCAACATCGACGCCCGATGAAAGCAAGGCGAAGGTTATCCTTGTCGAGGAGCATAAAGATAAGACTGTTAGCGAGAAGTCGGTCGATAAGCGACTCTACGACCCGACACGTGATGTCCATAACTATAAACGACCTCCGTTTGACCTGCTCGAAGAGTATCCCTCCGACTCGAAGGTTACCACCGAGGAGATTACCTCCAACCAGAACCGTATCGAGGAGACGTTGGCTAATTTCGGTATTCCCATCCGCGAGATGAAGGCTACGATTGGTCCGACCGTGACACTCTACGAGATTGTGCAGGAGCAGGGTGTGAAGATTGCCCGCATTCAGGGATTGGAGGATGACCTTGCGCAGAGCTTAAAGGCGTTGGGTATCCGTATTATCGCTCCGATGCCCGGACGCGGAACCATCGGTATCGAGGTGCCGAATCGCGATAAGGAGATTGTGCCGATGCGCTCGTCGATACTCTCGAAGCGTTTCCAACAATTTAAGGGCGAGCTTCCTGTGGTTATCGGTCGTACGATTCAGAACGAGAACTTTGTCTTCGACCTGGCGAAGATGCCCCACCTCTTGGTGGCAGGTGCTACGGGTCAGGGTAAGTCGGTAGGTCTGAATGCGATAATTACCTCGCTGCTCTACCGTAAGCATCCCTCGGAGTTGAAGTTTGTGCTGATTGACCCCAAGATGGTCGAGTTCTCGCTCTACTCGAAGATTGAACGTCACTTCTTGGCGAAGATGGCATCCGAGGAGGAGGCTATCGTTACCGACCCCAAGAAGGCTGTCTATACGCTCAATGCCCTCTGTATCGAGATGGAGCAGCGTCTGGAACTCTGTAAGAAGGCTCACGCCCGCAACATCAAGGAGTATAACGAGAAGTTCCGTAACTACCAACTCAATCCCGAGAACGGACATCGTTTCCTTCCGTATATCGTGGTTGTGGTCGATGAGTTTGCCGACCTGATTATGACGGCCAAGGAGGTTGAGGGTCCCGTGATGCGATTGGCGCAGAAGGCACGTGCCATCGGTATCCACCTCATCATCGCAACGCAGCGCCCCGATGTTAAGGTTATTACGGGTGGTATCAAGGCTAACTTCCCTGCCCGTATCGCTTTCCGAGTAATGCAGATGGTCGATTCGCGCACTATTATCGACCAGCCCGGAGCCAACCAACTTATCGGACGTGGAGATATGCTCTTCTCGAATAATGGCGAGCTGACCCGTATCCAGTGTGCGTTGGTTGATACGCCCGAAGTTGAGAAGATTGTCGATTTTATAGCCAAGCAGAACGGCTACCCTTCGGCATATCCTCTGCCCGATTATGAGGAGGCCGGAGGCGATCAACTCGGCTCTCCGAGCGACTTGGGAGGTGGAGGTGCCCCCGTGAAGTACGACTCGCTTTTTGCGGAGATTGCACGCGATGCCGTGACGGGCGGACAGATTTCGGTCTCCTATATTCAGCGTAACTACGAGGTGGGATTCAACCGTGCGGGACGCATTATGTCGCAGCTCGAACGAGCAGGTATCGTAGGTCCTCAATTGGGAGCCAAACCGCGTGATATTAAGTTCTATGACCTGCCATCGTTGGAGGCAAAATTGCAAGACCTTGGAGTTGAATAATTCCTAATACAATCCACAGTTGAAAATCAGGCACTATATCTCTGTTATGCTGCTACTGCTCGGTGCAGTGGCTAATCTTCGCGCTCAAACGGTAAGCGAAGCCGCTGCCAACGAGCGAGTGAAACAACTCTCGCAGGCAGTGAAGGCTTTGGGCGCCTACGAAGTGCGTTTCGATGTCGCCGTGGGCGATTACAGTGCATCAGGCAGCTATACGGTTAGCGGAGTGCGCTATGCCCTCACTCTCGGAAATATCGAGGCCTATGGCGATGCAGAGAATCGTTATGAGGTCGATAAGTCGCGCAAGGAGGTGGTAATCGATAAGGTCGATGGCGCCTCGCATAATGTGTTGAACAACCCGACTTCGGCATTCGATTTTATTGCAGACGAGTATCTTGCCGAAACTCTTTCGCAGAGTCGCGATGTGGTTGTGTTGCGCCTTACGCCACGTCGGAAGGATGAACAGAACGGAGTGATTGAGATTACGCTCAATGCTGTCAATAACCTTCCGAAGAAGATTCTCTATTATCCCTCCGGAGAGAGTATCGAAGTTGCTATCTCGCATATAGCGAAGACGGAGGAGGCTCCGGCGGTGTTCAATCCCGATAAATTCAAAGATTTTGAAATTATAGATTTTCGCTAATTGTGTGATACATAGCGCAGTTCCGAGTGTGGGACTGCGTTTTGTGCATCAATTGTTGAAAAAAGAAGTCGCAAAGCAGATACTTTTTGTTATAAAAGACCTACTTTTGGGTGCAAAAGATATCTTTTGCGACTAAACCCAATTAACTCACAGAAAGATGAAAAAAGTCGATGTAGTTCTCGGACTGCAATGGGGTGACGAGGGTAAAGGCAAGGTTGTCGATGTCCTCACTCCCAATTATAAAGTTATTGCCCGTTTTCAGGGTGGACCAAATGCCGGTCACTCTATCCACTTCGCAGGTAAGAGTTTTGTGTTGCACACCGTGCCTTCGGGCGTGTTCCGCGATGGCTCGGTAAATATTATCGGTAACGGAGTGGTTGTAGATCCTGTAATTTTGGCTGATGAAATCGCTCAAATCGAGGCTATGGGTATCGATTTGACGAGCAAGCTCTTCCTCTCGAAGAAGGCCCACCTGATTCTCCCAACGCACCGTATGCTCGATGCTGCCAGCGAGGCTGCAAAGGGTAAGACCAAGATTGGTTCAACCTTAAAGGGTATCGGCCCGACCTATATGGACAAGACGGGTCGTAATGGTCTGCGTATCGGCGATATCCTCTCGCCGGAGTTTAAGGAGCGCTACGAGCGATTGAAAAACAAGCATACCGATATGTTGGCGCAATACGAGGGATTCGAGTATGACATCACCGAGTATGAGAGCAAGTGGTTCGAGGGTATCGAGGCACTGCGTCGCTTCCCGCTTATCGAGAGCGAGTACGAGGTTAATAAGTATATCGCTGCCGATGAGGCTGTGCTGGCCGAGGGCGCACAGGGTTCGATGCTCGATATCGACTTTGGAACATATCCTTATGTAACCTCTTCGAATACGCTCTGTGCAGGTGTCTGCACAGGATTGGGTGTTGCTCCGACCCGCATCGGCGAGGTGTATGGCATTTTTAAGGCATACTGTACTCGCGTAGGTAGCGGACCCTTCCCGACCGAGTTGTTCGACGAGGTGGGAGAGAAACTGCGTGCTGTGGGTCACGAGTTTGGTGCCACTACCGGTCGTCCTCGTCGTTGTGGATGGCTCGACTTGGTGGCTCTCAAATATGCAGTTATGATGAATGGCGTTACAGGTCTGATTATGATGAAGGCCGATGTGATGAACGACTTTGAGACCATCAAGGTTGCCACTGCGTACGAACTGAATGGAGAGACTCTTGATTACTTCCCCTTCGAGGCTGCCGACGATGTAAAGCCGGTATATCGCGAGTTTAAGGGCTGGAACTGCGACATCTGCAAAGTTCGCCGCTGGGAGGACTTCCCGGTAGAGTTCCGTGAGTATGTCGAGTTTATCGAGCGCGAGACGGGTGTTCCTGTAAAGATTATATCTGTGGGTCCGGATCGTGACGAAACTATTGTCAGATAAGCCGTATATAAAGGTAATTTCTTCGTTATACTCAATCCCGACTTCCTAACATACGTTCAGTATGCTACGGAGTCGGGATTTTCGTATAATGTGTCGGCTACGCTTGGCTTGAATGGGCGTTGAAGACGTTAAGGATAATTAAGGGGGCCATTGCCATTAGCTTTTTTATAGCCCCCCTCCCCCTTCGGGTACTCCCCCTAAAACAGGGGGAGAATTTTTTTGAATGTGCGTTGAAGATGTTAAGGGAGAGGAATATGGGGATTATAGGGAAAATCATTTTGAATTTTGAATTGCGCTTCCCTTAACGCCATTAAAAACCTTATCTCTGCGTAATCAGTCCTGAATTATAAAAAAAACTCCTCCCCTGTTTTAGGGGAGGTGGTCGCAGGCCGGAGGGGTCAATAATTATGCATTTTGAATTCTTAATTTTGAATTTCAAAAACTCCTCCCCTGTTTTAGGGGAGGTGGTCGCAGACCGGAGGGGTCGATAATTATACATTTTTTAATTTTTTTTCTCTTCCCAATGGAACGGAGCAAACTCTGCGGTGGCCTTTGCATCCTGCCACGAGGGCTTACGCATCGCGTAGATAATAAATGGTATCACGACGACAATCAAACAACCGATAATCAGTACCGAGAACCAAATGGTCTTGCTGCCCACGGCAATCTGTCCGGGAGGTATGAAACTCAAAACAAAGGCGAGTAACGAGCCACAGAATCCCAAACCACCGAGCAACCACATCAATCCATTGCCCTTGCCGAGACGGAAGGGACGGTCGGTATCGCGCATCTTGTAGCGCAGGGCGATAGCTGCGGCAAACATCAGCATATACATTATCAGATAGAGCAGCACGGTAAGTTGCGAGAGAATCTGGTAGAACGACTGCACCGAGGGCATCACGACAAACAGAAGACTCAAAAGGGTTACCAATCCGCCCTGAATAAGCAGGATGTTGCGCTGCACACCGCGACTGTTACTCTTCTGGAAGAATGGGGGCAGATATCCCGCTTTGCCGACGGCAAAGATACCCTTCGAGGGGCCTGCAACCCACGTCAGAACGCCGGCCAGAACTCCAAACATCAGCGCAATAGCGATAATCGGACCTGCCCACGAAATGTGGAAATAGCGGAAGTAGTTATCGAATCCGATAAGTAGCGATTGTGTAAGGTTGATATCCTTGGCGGGGATGATAAATCCGAGTGAGAAGGTGCCCAGAACGAATATGCAGACTGTGATGAGCGAGCCGATGATGATAGCTTTGGGGTAGTTGCGCTTGGGGTTTTCGACCTCCATAACGTGGATACCCATCATCTCCATACCGGCATAGAAGAGGAAGATGCCGCTTGCCAAGACTAAATTATCGAACTTCGAGAGGTCGGGGAAGAAACTGCCCGACATATTCATATTGTTATGACCTCCCGAGGCGAGATAGACAATTCCCAGCACGATAAGCAGTCCGGCAGGGATAATCGTACCGATAAGTCCGCCCCACTTGCTGATTTTACCTACCCAGTCGAGTCCGCGCAGCGAAATCATTGTGGCAATCCAATATATAGCCAGAACGACCACGAGAGTGAAAACTTTGTTTGACGCGAGGGACATATCGTGCGCCTGGTCCATACCGATAAAGGCTATTGACACCGCACCAAAAGTGAGGACTGTCGGATACCAGATGGTCGATTCGATCCATTGCAGCCAAATAGCCAAAAATCCCGTGCGCGCACCGAATGCTTCGCCGACCCAGCGGAAGACTCCGCCCTGCTTATCCGAGAACATAGCCGCAAGCTCGGCAGCTACGAGTGCCGTGGGAATCAGGAAGACGATGGCGGCAAAGAGATAATAAAATGCCGATGATAGTCCATAGACCGCCTCCGAGGCAAGACCTCGCAGGCTTACGACGGCAGTGACGTTCATAATAGCAAGCGTCATAACGCTCAATCTGAACCCTGTGCTTTTTTTTGCATCCATAATTGATGAAATTTTATGTTGTTGGTTTGCAATCTCTCGCCGCAGGGTACAACTACCGTGCAAAAAGGGAGTTTTGGTTGCTTTTTAAGAAAAAATGCCTATATTTGTAGATATGAAAAGGACTCTTTATACAATCATTGCAGCGATGATAACACTTGTTGTTGTCGGATGCGGAGGTCGTGCGACCAAGTCGGAGCAGTCGCCCAAAGTGAAGGCTCCGCGTGTGTTTGTTCCTGCGATAATCCCTTCGGCCATTGTCGATGCGGAGGCTCGCAGGTTATATATGTGTGAACACTATTGGGATAAGGTCGATATGGCGGACTCGACCTTCTTTGCCGAGATTGATACCGTGCAGATGTTGCAGGCGTTTATGAGCTACGTGGGTAACTATATGAATCCGAATGATGGCGCTCCGATGAAACAGCTTATGGCGAAGGCGGCGAAGTATCCACATTCGTTGCGTTACTTCTCGATGTTGGCAGAGAAGATTCTCTACGACCCCAACTCGCCACTGCGCAGCGACGAACTCTATATCCCTGTGTTACAGGCGCAGGTCGATAGCGAGTGGCTCGACAAGTACGAGAAACTTTCGCCGCAGTACAACCTGAATCTCGCATTGCAGAATCGTATAGGCAGACCGGCTAACGACTTCCGATATACAACAGCATCAGGACGTTCAGGTACGCTCTATGGCCTGCGGGCGAAATATACGTTGATATTCTTCAATAATCCGGGCTGTACGATGTGCAAGTCTATTCGCGATGCAATCTGTTCGTCGCAGTTGCTGTCCGAACTTATCGCACGAGGCGATATGAAGGTGCTTGCTCTCTATCCCGACGAGCAACTTGACGAGTGGCACGCATATCGGGAGCATATCCCCTCGGCGTGGATAAACTCGTATGACAAGGGAACCGTTATTCGAAATAAAAACCTCTACGACTTGAAGGCGATACCTGCACTCTATCTGCTCGATGCCGAGAAACGGGTGTTGGTTAAGGATTCGACAGAGGTGGGATATATTGAATTTGTACTCTCCAACCTTGTGGGTGCATAGTCTGTCGCAGTGAGGGTAATATCTTAAAGTTGAAGGTATGTTGGAACAGCTGAAAGCAGAGGTTTGTCGTGCTAATCTCGACCTCGTCAAACATCAATTGGTAATCTTTACGTGGGGGAATGTCTCTGCCATTGACCGCGAGAGTGGTCTGGTGGTTATCAAACCCAGCGGGGTGGGGTATGACGAGATGAAACCCGAGGATATGGTTGTTGTAACGCTCGACGGAGAGGCCGTTGAGGGGGATTTGCGCCCCTCGTCGGATACTGCAACGCATCTTGAAATCTATAAGGCATTTCCCGAGGTGGGAGGTATCGTGCATACCCACTCAACCTATGCCACGGCTTGGGCACAAGCCGGATGCGATATCCCGAATATCGGAACCACACACGCCGACTACTTCCATCGCCCGATACCCTGTACCGAGCCGATGACGGCAGAGCAGATGTGTGAATACGAAAAGCAGACAGGTGTCGTTATCGTTGAGCATTTTGCCAAGCTCGGTATCAATCCGATGCATACTCCGGCGGTGCTGGTGCGTAATCACGGACCATTTGCGTGGGGTAAGAATAGCGGCGAGGCGGTTCATAATGCAGTGGTTATGGAACAGATAGCCAAGATGGCATACCTGTCGTTTCAAATAAATCCGGCATTGGCGATGAACGAACTGCTGATAGAGAAACACTACTCCCGTAAGCACGGTGCCAACGCCTACTACGGACAGAAGAAGTAGGCGCCGGAAATCGAATAAATCCCCGTGATAATGATAAGGTGGGGAGTCGGTTACTCCTCTACCTCAAAGGGGAGGAATAAAAACTCCTCGACAGCCTTCTCTTTCGGGAAGCAGAAGAAGGTCAAGTCGGCGGTTGAGCAGACCTCGCCGTCGCACATCAACTTTACATCGATAAAGACAAAGTTGCGCTTTACCTCTCGGGTGGTGGCGCGTATCTCGACATTGTGGTCAGCGCCCGTTGCGACCGGTTTGCGATACTTGATATTGAGAGCGGTGGTCATTCCCGAGGTCTGGAACTTGCGGGAGATGAGCCATCCGGCAGTCTCGTCAATAAGCGTTGCCTGGATGCCGCCGTGGAGCGTATCGCGCCATCCCTGATAATTCTCGTCGGGGGTCCAAAAGCAGACGACATCCTCGCCATCCTCGTAAAACTCCATCTTCAATCCGCAAGGGTTGTGCGGTGCGCAGGCGAAGCAGTTGTATCCCTCATCCTCGTGACCTATGTAAGGGTTGATAATTCTCTTCATCTTTCTCTGTTATTTGTGATTTTGATGTTCCAAATTTAACAAAAAGCCTCGAACCACGCAAAGGTTCGAGGCTTTTTAGATATAAATTGACACTTCTTGACTATTGCAGAGCCTCCGAAATGTTGATGATATAGTCGCCCATACGCTCGATTTCGACTACGATATCGATGTAATAAACGCTGCTCTGGTAGTTCGAACCACCCTGCTCGACGCGAAGAATCTCCTCCTCGCGAAGTGTGGTGCGACGCTCGTTGATTGCAATCTCGCAATCAACCGCTGCACGAAGATGCTCCGGACGGAACTCCTCGCGCGAGAGGTTCTCAATCATCACGGCATAAGCCTCATCAACCAATGTGAGCATAGTGTCGATTTTGTTGATTTGCTCGGGCAGGAACTCCTTGCCGTGGCTGTTGCGACGCGAAAGGATGCGGCTGATAGCCTCGCCCGAATCGCCCAGACTCTCCAACTCGCCAATAATCTTATACATAGCCTTGGTCTGCTTGCGGGTGTCCTCGCTGATGCTCTCCTGCGGCAATGCGTTGAGGAATGCTGCAATCTCGTAGTCGATGCGGTCGGCAATCTCCTCATACTTAACCAACTTCTGGCGATAAACCTCGAAGTCGGCCTCCTTGGTTGCGTGGATGGCATCGCGGATGTAACCGAGTCCGTTACGCGAAATCTGCGCAAAGTGGATAACCTCGTTCTTTGCCTGACCAACTGCAAGCTCGGCAGTCGAAAGGTGGCCTCCGCTGATGTATTTGAGTTTAATGGTATCCTCCTCGCTCTTGGGCTTATCCTTGATAACTGACGTTACGATACGAGCCAACTGCGGTATAAACCAAACAAGGATGCAGGTGTTGAACGTGTTGAAGAGCGTGTGGAACATCGAAAGTCCGTAGAGAGCGGCAGTCGATTCGTCAGATACGGGGTCCATAACGCCATTATACGACATCTCTGCGGGATTGGGGAGTCCCCAGCTTCCGATAATCCAGCCGATAAGTGCAGTGAAAGGCTTGAAGAGAATCAATGCCCAGATAACACCGAAGACGTTAAAGAGAGTGTGTGCCAATGCCGCACGCTTTGCATTTGCGTTAGCAACTGCTGCTGCAATATTTGCGGTAATGGTTGTACCGATATTCTCGCCAAGTACCATTGCTGCTGCCATATGGAACGGAATCCAACCGAGGCTCATCATAATAAGCGTAAGAGCCATCGTAGCGCTCGAAGATTGTAGCACGAGAGTGAGTACCGTACCGAATACAAGGAAGATAAGTACCGACCAAAATCCGTGTTGAGTCCATCCTTTGATAAATTCGAGTGCCTCGGGGGTCTTCTGCAAATCGGGTACCGACTCCTTCATCAGCGACAGACCGAGGAACAGAAGCGCAAAGCCGATGATAAACTCGCTGATGTTGCGACGTTTTTCGCTCTTGGCAATGCTCAAAAGGAATCCGACTGCCATCAAAGGTACTGCCAGAATCGAGATGTCTGCCTTAAATCCGAGCAGCGAGATTAACCACGCCGTAACCGTAGTACCGATATTGGCACCCATAATTACGCCGATGGCCTGGTTGAGTGCGAGCAAGCCTGCATTCACAAAACCGACAACCATTACGGTCGTTGCACTCGATGATTGGATGATTGATGTGATTGTAAGACCTGTGGTTACGCTCTTGAAGCGGTTGGAGGTCATTGCTCCCAAAAAGTGGCGCATCTTGTCTCCGGCGACTTTTTGGAGTCCGGCGCTCATCATATTCATTCCGTAGAGGAACATTCCGAGAGCTCCCAGAAGTGTGAAAAGTTGTAAAATCATACCTTTATTATATTAGTTTGAGTTCTATGTTTTGGCGTAGATTTCTTCTCTTCTGCACACAAAGTTAGCAATATTTGTGTCGAATTGTTCTTCGAAAATAAAGAATTAACGTAGAGTTAAAGATTTGTTAAAGATTTATTAACATATACGGCGGAGATTTTATTCCGTTCCGATACTCTTTACAGTCGAACCACGAAGTAGCCCGCGCCACTACGCCGTGCAGCCTCGATGCCGACCTCCGAATCCTCGAAAATCAGTGTCTCGGCAGGGGAGACTCCCTCCGCCTCCATCGCTTTCAGGAAACAATCGGGCGAGGGTTTCGAATGTTCGACGGCTTCGCTTGTGAGTATGCCGTCAAAGTCGTTCTCGATGCCTAAATAGCGCATCGCATTTGTGACATTTTCACGATGTCCGGTCGATACGACCCACGCCTTACCTCCTTTTGAGCGGAAGTCTTTCACAAATTCCCAAAGCGGGCGGTTGAGTTGTACGGTATCGAAATGTGTAGGGTAGAGTTCTATCTTGCGACGGCGTATGCGTTCGATATCCTCCTCTCGGGTGTAGCCGATATCGCGCAAAAACTCCGCGCATCGAAGACCGAAATATTTGCGCAGATAGACCTCTTCTGTGAGAGCGTAACCCTCCTCGGCAAGAGCATCGATATATGCCAATGTATTGGCGCGACGTGTGTCGGCAAGCGTGCCGTCAAAATCGAGAAGAAGGAGTTTTATCTGCATAGTTCGGAAGTTTATTAGTCGAAAGATTGCATTCCCGATTGCGCAATACGGATAATGCGCTGATACTCTTCGGGTGAGAGCTCCATAAAAAAGTAGTGTATCGGATCGACACGCATACCGTTGTAACGCACCTCGTAGTGGAGATGAGGCGCCAGCGAAAGACCGGAGTTGCCCGAGAGGGCAATGATATCGCCACGGCGTACGCGCTGACCCTTGCGGACATTCGCCTTCGAGAGGTGGCTGTATTGTGTTTGATAACCGTTGTAGTGGTCGATTACGATACTCTGACCGTAGGTCGAATTTCTACCGGAAACAGAATGAACGATGCCGTCGGCGGTGGCAAAGACGCGCGAGCCCTCGGGAATGGTGTAATCGACACCCTGATGCGATTGCAGAGTGCGATAGAATGGGTGCATCAGTGTTCCGTATCCGGCAGTCAGCAGCGTCAGGCGATTGTTGATTACAGGCTGAATCGAGGGGATGTTGTTGATTCCCTTGCCAACCTGATTGACATCGTCGTTCAATCGCATATACGAACCTTCGAGTTGAGACATTTTTAGTTCTATGGCATCGATTCCCGATGAGAGTTCGCGACGTAATCGTCGATTACTCTTCGATAGCATCTTCTCCTGCATCGAGAGTCGCTCTTGTTCGAATTCGGCATCGAGGTCGTAAGGGGTCGATTCGAAGAGGATATTAAAGACATTGCGGTCGCGTTCGGCGACATTGTCGAGGACCACTTCGAGCGAATCGTAGCGTGCCGATAACAAGCTGTACTGCCTGCGCAGAGCATCGGTCGAGTGTTTAAGCTGATACTCGGCAGGAGTGTCGAAAAAGAGCGAGAAGCCGATGTAGTATATGACGGCAACGCCCAGCCATACAAGACCTTGCGTCAATATGCGGATGGCACGTTGGCGTCTTGTGCGGTGGCGTAACAGCTGCTCTTTTTTCTCCTCGATGGTAGCCATAATTGGGAAGTGGAAAGTTGAAAGGAATATTGTGAATTATGAACTGTCTGTTATTATTCGGTTTCGAGGTCGGTATCCTTCATCTCGTCCATCAGACGTCGATACTCTTCCCGCGTCATATTTTTGTTAAAGTAGTTTACGGGATTGACAACCTTGCCCATATAAATGACCTCGTAGTGAAGGTGTGGACCGGTGCTGCCTCCCGTGCTTCCGACCGTGCCGATAAGTTGTCCGCGTTTGACCTTTTGGCCCTCTTCGACGAGGATTTCGTTGA
>CAZIAS010000034.1:0-21497 GCA_964536825.1 uncultured Alistipes sp.
GGTCGAGCGCAACTCCTCCATATATCTGTTGTAGTCGTCGCTATCGTATGCAAGTGCTTCTGCATCATTCGAGCGAACGCGACGCAGATTGTGATTGTCGCGCAGGCTGAAACGACCGCTTATCGAGAGCGTGCGACCTCTCTTCTCGCCGATGCGCAGACGGTACTGCAAGAACTCGTTGAAGAAGATGCCGTACGAATTACGCTTCGTGAAGTCGTCGATATAGGTCAGACCGCTCTCTCCGAACTTGAAACCTTCGGTTGTGTTTGCGAGTTTCGGGTTGTTGTTGCCCTGATAACTCAAATAGGTACGCGACATCAACGACTGACGATCCGAAATCTTCCAATCCAAACGTGCATTAAAGCGATGATTGTTGTTGAGGGCGCGAGTAAAACCGCTCTTGCGAAGAGTGTCGAGCGGCGAGGGGTTCTCGTACCAGGTCTCCTGCTCCGAACGATTCTTGGTGTAGGTGTTGTTGAAGAAGTAGCTACCTTGGAACTTTATCTGGTCCTTCTTTCCCCATTGGTCGGAGAAGTTCAGGCCCAAAGAGTTTACCAACGCAACGCCCGCCTGCGGGGTAACCATATATTGACCGACGCCGCGACGACGGCCTCCACCTCCCGATGAGCCACTCACACCGAGGATATCCTCGAAGGAGAAGTTCTGTTGGTTGATGTTGTTGAACAATCCGAGAATCGACAGACGGCAATCCTTGTTGAAGATATTGACATTACCTCCGACCGTGTATTTGTGGTGAGATGTAACCTCGTCGGTCTCGGGCTGGTAGCCGTAGCCGGCATACATCTTACCGAACTGACCCTGACGCATATGCTTATGGGTTACGATATTGATTGCCTTGAAACCCTCACCGTCGTCCATACCCGAAAATTCGGCCTGGTCGCTCAACTTATTATATACCTCGATGCGGTCCACGGCTTGTGCCGGCAGCGATTTGATGGCGGTATTGACATCCTCGCCGAAGAACTCCTTGCCATCGACATAGACCTTCTTGACGGTTTCGCCTTGCGCCGAAACTTCGCCATTGCTGATGGTAATACCCGGCATCTTCTTCAAAAGGCCCTCGACATCGGCATCGTTCGTTACCTTGAATGCTCCGGCATTGTAGGCGAGGGTATCTCCATCCTGCGATGTGCGAAGTGCTTTTGCCTCCTTAACGACCGTGTCGATACGGGTCGAACCCTCCTCCAACTTCAAAGAGCCGAGGTTGAGAGTAGCTGTCGAAACCTTAAACTCTTTCACTAAATCGGCATAGCCGAGGAATGTAACAACCAACTTGTAGTTTCCGTAGTTGAGCGAAGGAATCTCGACCTTGCCGCCATAGCCGGTCGTGTAGTAGCGTTTGCTGTCGGGATTTGCCGTTGATGACACTTCGACCACGGCACCGGGGACTCCTGCTCCACTTTTGGCATCTACGATTGTAGCTGTTACCTTACTGCGTTGCTGTGCTGTCGCAGGGAGTATGCACAGGACAAGCGCGAGTATAAAGATAAGACGTTTCATTTTATATAGTGAGTTTATGTTTTCAGACCGCAAATGTAGTAATTATATCCTGCATAAAGGGATAGTTTTCAGCTTTTTACAAGAGAACACCTCCGCGCAAGCCTCAAATACCTTCCCCCTAAAATGACTCACGCAAAGGTGCCTCAACTCTTTCTCAAATTATCAAAAAGTCTCACTTCGGATTTTTCTCCGTTTGCTACGCAAATATATACACAAAAACGACACAGAAATCGCTCTGTGCCGTCAATCGCCCAAATCAAAGGGTGAATCGCCCGGATTTAGGATTGAACTGCTGTCAGCCAGCGCTTGAATTCGGGAACTCTTGCCTTTGATATGACTATGCGTTCGGGAATCTCGACCGTCAGATTGAGAGATAGTCTGCTGCCAAACCAGACCGAGATATCTTTAACTGCTTTGCGCGAGATGATGAATTGGCGATTTGCTCTGAAAAAATCATACTCCGGCAATGATATCTGTAACGCTTCAAGGGTCTTGTCGATAGGGTAGGACACTCCGTTGGCAAGGTGTGCCGTAACACGTTCGTTCGAGGTGTAGAAGTATGCCACTTCCGATGCCTGCAAAGGAACGAGTTTATCCTTGACGTGTATGAGAAATACATCGTTGCGCTTGCGTTGTGTCGAGACCATCGTGTCGATGCGGTCGCGGTATTCGTTGCGCTCGATGTTGCTTATGCGTCGCCACTTGTCGAGGGCTCGTTGCAAATCCTCCTCCTTCAAGGGTTTTAGCAGATAGTCGATACTATTTACCTTGAAGGCTTCGAGGGCATATTGGTCGTATGCCGTCGTAAAGATTATCGGGGATGTGATATCTATCGAATCGAAGATGCGGAACGACTCTCCGTCGGCGATATGAATATCCATAAAGACAATATCCGGAGCCTCATTTTCGGCAAACCATTCGATGGTATCGGCGATACTTTCGGTAATGCCGACAACCTCGATTTCCGATTCGAGGGATTCGAGCATACTTTGCAGGTTGCGGGCAGCTGCTGTCTCGTCTTCGATGATAAGTGCTCTCATTCTTTGATGTTAGTTGTTTGAGGTTTTAGGCTTCTGTAACGGCAATTTGACGGTAAAGGAGTCTTCGCTGTCGATAATCTCGATGCTCTGACCCGTGATGAGTTGCCAACGGCTGTTCAGATTCTTCAATCCGATGCCGGTTCCCTTTGCCGGTTCGACGAGTGGCGACTTCGGGTTCGAGACTACGAGCATCCCCTCCTCGGTGTAAATCTTAATATGCATCGGGTGCCTGCTGGTTATGGCATTATGCTTTACGGCATTGTCAATCAGCGGTTGGAATGTCAGCGAGGGGAGCATATAATCGAGATATCTCTCTTCGATATCGATTTCAAAGAACAGTTTCTCGGCGTAACGTATCCTGAATTGATATCCGTACGCATCGATAAACTGCAACTCCTCTTTGAGCGGGACCTCCATATTCTGGCTGTTCTGTAAGATATAGCGGAACGTGTAGGAGAGTTGTTCGATGTAGGTCAAAGCCTTCTTCGTGTCGTTTTCGCGTACTAACGAGGCGAGCGAATTGAGCGAATTGAAGAAGAAGTGAGGGTTGATTTGGCTGACAAGTCGATCGTATCGTGTTGCCAGATTCTCGCTTTTAAGCTGCTCGTTTTCGAGTAAGATGCTTTGGCGCTGATAGATAAGCGCGTAGATGTAAGCATAAAGCACCGAGACGGCAAACGTGAACGAGCATTTCAAGACTACTAAATAATCCACGCGCCAGCCACCTTTGTTGGCAAATACCGACGACACTTCTCCCGTGTAGCGATTGAATACCGGAGCCAAAAAGTAACAGCCGACAAGCAGCAGCAGACACCAAAGGCTGCGGTGCAGAATCTTCGTGAATGTGACATTCCTGCGGTCGTACTTGTATGCAAGAATCATCATAATCATCAACGACATTGCGAAATAGTAGAAAATCTGAACAACAAGTTCCAATATCTTGTTATAGCGGGTAAAGACGGTAGTGTAGTCGAACTCCTCGCCGTTTACCTCCAAGATTTCCATTATGCGGTAGTGCCCGCCTTCGCGTGTCGAGGGACGTGCTTTGATATGCAACGAATCGCCACTGACAACATCGATGCTGCGGAGATTCCAACCGGAGATATAGACACTATCGACAGCTTCATTCTCGTCGCAAACCAGATAAGCATAGCCGTCGGGATTGAGCGATAACCTGCCTCGGACATCCACGATTTTGCTCTCGTCTTCCGAGCCGGACTGTTGCCACGAGCCGAACTCATCGACAGCAAATAGCAGAAGATGGGAGAAATTGACAATCAAGCTGATTGCCATTGCAACCAAGATTAGCGATGTCGAGGTTGAAAGTCGTCCGTTCTTGCGGTTATTGCATCTGCATTTCATATCTCATATATCTTTTGTGGAACACTACTCTTCGTCGTACCACGAAGCGTACATCCGGTAGTCGGTTGCGATACGACGAATAATCTGCTCGCGCTGTTCAGGAGTTACATCCTTGACTTTCTTTGCCGGAACGCCTGCATATACCGAGTTGGGTTCGAGTTTCGAGTTCGAGAGTACCAACGCATTTGCTGCAATGATGCAGCCCGATGCGACTACGGCATTATCCAGAATTGTCGCGCCCATACCGATAAGGCAATTATCCTCGATAATTGCTCCGTGAATTGTGGCGTTATGACCTACCGACACGTCGTTGCCGATATGTGTCTGCGAGGGGTGGGGCGAACCGTCATAGAGGGTATGAATCACCGTGCCGTCCTGGATGTTTGTGCGGTCGCCGATGGTGATTTTGTTTACATCGCCACGCAGTACGACATTATACCAGAGCGACGAATCTTTGCCTACGGTAACATCGCCGATAAGAACGGCTGTTTCGGCTACGAATGTACCCTCGCCAATCTCGGGAGTGTGGTTTCTTACAGATTTAATGTATGCCATATCTCTTTGTCTTTATTTGTTCTGTTTTTGTGCCTGCCAGAGGCTCTCCATCTCGTCGAGAGTCAGTTCTCCCAAGGTGCGACCCGCGTCGGCTGCCGCCTGCTCCATTCCGCTGAATCGCGAAATGAATTTTTTGTTGGTGCGTTCGAGTGCCGCTTCGGGGTCGATGCCGTACAGACGACAAGCATTGACTATCGCAAACAGCAGGTCGCCAAACTCGCCCTCCAAGAGGTCGTGATTTTTGTCTGCAATCTCAACATCAATCTCTGCGCACTCTTCGCGGACCTTATCCCAGACATCCTCGCGCTTCTCCCAATCGAAGCCGACCGATGCCGCCTTCTCGCCGATACGAAAAGCTTTGACAAGTGCCGGAAGGCTGCGTGGTACGCCACCGAGGGTGCCGCTCTTGCGATTCTTCTTGCGCAATTTAAGCGCTTCCCAATTGTGCTTAACCTCTTCGGGAGTGTCGGCGTGGATATCTCCATAGACGTGCGGGTGGCGGTAGATGAGTTTGTCGCATACGCCATTTGCCACATCGGCATAGTCGAATGCGCCCTTCTCCGAGCCGAGTTTCGAGTAGAAGACAACGTGCAACAGCAGGTCGCCCAACTCCTCCTTGATGCCCTCCATATTACGGTCGGTAATGGCATCGATGAGTTCGTAGGTCTCTTCGATTGTGTTGTTGCGCAGCGACTCGAAGGTCTGCTCACGGTCCCACGGACACTGCTCGCGCAGAGTGTCCATAACCTCTATAAGACGCAGCGTTGCGTCTGCATTTTTGTTACTCATATCAATATCAACGATTATCGAGACAAAGTTAGTGTTTTTGGCAAAAAAAATATATCTTTGGCCAAACTATTTATCCGGAACCGTATGAAAACTTCGCTAAAATTGACAATTCTCTCTCTGGTAACACTTGTTTCAGCAACTGCATTTGCTGTTATTCCTCAACCAAGAACAATGGAGAGTCGCGAAGGCGTATTTGAGCTTTGTCCATCAACCACCATAGCCTACAATGCTGACGAGTTGCGTCCGTTGGCTCACTATATGTTGGAATATCTCGCTGTGAAAAACGTGTCGCAGCAGGTTCCGGAGAGTGATTTTATCTCCGTGGAGTTGCAGTCGGGGCTGGCGGAGGAGGAGTATCGGCTCTCCGTTACACCCCGAGGTGTACGTATCGTGGCGAGTGACTACGGCGGGGCCTTTAATGCGGTGCAGACACTCTTCCAGCTGATGCCGGGCAAGGTGTATGCCAAGAATATGTGTCTGCCCGTCACATTGTCGGCTTGCGAAATCGCAGACGCTCCGCAACTCGCCTATCGCGGAGTTATGCTTGACGTTGCTCGTACGTGGGTTGATGTCGAGGGTGTAAAACGCTATATCGATTGGCTCTCGTATCACAAAATCAACCGTCTGCATTGGCATTTGAGCGACGACCAGGGGTGGCGTATCGAGATTAAGGCTTACCCCGAATTGGCCAAGGTTGGCGGTTATCGTGGCGGAACTTCGCCGGTGCCTCCGATGTATGGAAAGTGGAATGAGTCGTATGGCGGATTTTATACTCAAACAGAGATTCGCGATATCGTAGAATATGCACTCCGTCGTAACGTGGAGATTATCCCCGAAATAGACCTTCCGGGGCATAGCTGGGCATTCGCGATGATGCATCCCGAGGTGGTGTGTCGATACGAATACGACGAAGGTCACTGCTCGGGTGGCATCGATACTCGCAATGTCTTCTGTGCCACGCGCGAGGAGAATTACAAGATGTTGGATACTATTTTTAGCGAGGTATGCAAACTCTTCCCCTCGGAGTATATCCATATCGGAGGCGATGAGGTGTCGCTATCGCAGTGGGAAAAGTGCCCCGACTGTTCGGCTTATCTGCGCAGACACGGCTATACCGATGCTCACAAATTGGAAGACCTGTTTATGGCGCGTATGGCCGACATTTTGGCGAAGTTCGGCAAACGTCCTGCCGTTTGGAATGAGGGTATCAATGGCGGCGGTCTCGATAAATCGACACGTGTGCACGGTTGGAGCAAGATGGCGGATTGTCGTAAAGTTCTCGAAGCGGGCTATCCGACCATATTTATGCCGGCGGAGTATTTCTACTTTGATATGCGTCAAAGCAAGTACGAAACGGGTTCGAATTGGAGTAATATCTTTGATGTGAAACACACCTATTCGTTCGATTTCGCCGAGCAGGGATTTCCAGCCGAGCAGGTAGCTTTGGTTGAGGGTATCGAGTGTGCTTTTTGGAGCGAAATAGCTCTTTCGCAGGGTGGCGACCGCTCGACTGATTACCTCGAATATATGACCTTCCCCAGAGTGTGTGCCGTGGCAGAGATTGGTTGGGGTAAAAATGGCAGCGATTGGGCGAACTTCTATGCCCGCCTGACATCGGCTCACTATGACCGTATGTCGGCTATGGGGATAAACTACCGCCTGATGCCTCCGACGGTAAAGTATGCCGATGGGATGTTGTCCGCCTCGACAGACGACGGCTCGAAGATTTACTATACGACAGAGAACGCCAAACGCTGGAACCGCTACGTTGCTCCCTTCAAATGCGATAAGCCCGGTCTCTACATCTTCCGCAGCGAGTTCCTCGATGCTCACAGCCCGATTGCTGCTCACGATGACCACTACAAGACCATTAAGCCTTCGTTTGCGCTGACCTCTTCAATCGAGTCCGGCAGGTCGGATGGCTACGTGCGTGTGGAGGAGTATCGCGGGCGAGTCACGACAAAACGCACTTGTCGCAAAGGGGATTGGTTCCTGTTTGAGTTCGATGAACCTGTGAGGTGCCGCGAGATGGAGTTTATCACGGGTTATACACATATTGCTCATCGTCTATTCCCAAGCGGATATATCGAAGTGAGTGTCGATGGCGAGCGCTTCGAACGTGGAGCAGCGTTGATTGATGGATGTGCGAAGATTGTCAATCCTTCGACTCCGATTAAGGCGGTGCGCATTGTCTCGACGACCGACCGCAACAGTTCCAAGGGTGTGACAATCAATCCCCCCGTTATCAAGCCGATATTGTAGTCCTGCTGGCACTATCGAAGATGAAAAAGGGCTGTTCGCGAATTGTTGCGACAGCCCTTTTGTCAAGACTTCTGTATAGCGGTTAAGCCTTCTTTGCAGCCTTCTTGCGGCTCGACTTTGCTTCGAGAGCCTTCTCGACCTCGATTTGGAAGTCCGAAAGTACGTTCATATAGTTGATAAACGCCTCATACGACGAACCATAAGGATTGAAGTAGGAGTGAACGTCGCCGTCCGAGAGCCACTTGGTAGCCATATAATAGAAGTGGTCCGAAGTCTGCATAAAGTTCCAAACGTAATCGAAATCTGCATTTTTCAGACTCTTAATCTTATCCTTCAAAGCGTAGAGCTTCGCGAAAGCCTCATTCTGCAACTCGTTACCGAGCCAAGCGGTAATATCGCGCTCCTCGTCTGCCCACGACATAACGTGAGGACAGTGCAAAACCGATACCGGCTGGTGCTTCTCGGCAGCTTTCGATACGGTCTCGAACTCCATATCGCCCTGTGCCAACACAGCCTTCGGCAGAGCCTTCATAAAGTCGAGGATACCGGTCGATGCCTTCTGGTGCTCGCCAAAGGTCTCGTAATCCATAAAGAGGTTGATTACCTCGCCATTCTCGGCTGCCAACCACGAGGCGTACTTATCGGCTGTAAGCGGATATTCTGCCCACCCCTGATTCGAGAAGCGGAAAGCAATATCGTCCGAAAGCTTGTAGTTGCGCAGCAACAGACGCAACTTCTGGTCCTCGGCATTTGCATAGACGAAATCGGGCGACTTCCAACCGAGAATATGCTTTGCGCCCTCGGCGAGCATCGTCTTGAATCCCATCTCTGCAACCATTGCTCCGATGCCGTCAGAGTAGATTAACTCCGTATTGCGGAAGGCTGTCGGCTTCTGACCGAACTCCTTCTTAATCATTGCACTGTGGAGTTTTACCTGCTCAACGAAGTCCTCCTTCGATGCGAGAGCCGCCAACGAGTGAGAGTAGGTCTCGGCGAGGAACTCCACGCAGCCCGTCTCGGCAAGAGCCTTGAACGAGTCGAGAACCTCGGGAGCATAAGCACGGAACTGCTCCACCACCGTACCGGTCAGCGAGAACGAGCAGCGGAACTTACCCTTGTTCTCTTTGATGAGTTTGAGCAACAGGGCGTTCATCGGAAGGTAGCACTGACGGGCAATCTTCTGCATAATCGCACGATTGGTCAAATCGTCAAGATAGTTGTGGTCTTTGCCCATATTGAAGAAACGATAGGTCTTCAAACGCCAGGGCTGATGTACCTGAAAGTATAAGCAAATAGTCTTCATATTTGATATTTTTGTTATTTCGCGTTATCAATGACGTCTTGGTAAATCTTCTTGATTTTTGCCGCAGCATTGTTCCATTTAAGATTGGTAACCTCTTCGAGACCCTTCTTGGCGAACATCTCGGAGAGTGCGGGGTAGGTAATCAGACCATAGATGGCGTCTGCCATAGCATCGACATCCCAATAATCCACCTTCACGGCGTAGTCAAGAACCTCTGCCACACCACTCTGCTTCGAGATGATACTCGGCACATTCGAACGCATTGCCTCCAACGGGGAGATACCGAAAGGCTCCGAAACCGAAGGCATAATATATACGTCCGACAGACGGAACATCTTATGAACGTCGTCGCCTCGCAAGAAGCCCGTAAAGTGGAAACGGTCGGCAATGCCCAATCGTGCCACACGACGGATGACGTGGTTCATCATATCGCCCGAACCTGCCATCACAAAGCGGACATTGGGAACTCGTTTGAGGACTTTCGCCGCCGCCTCGACAAAGTAGTCGGGACCCTTCTGGTAGGTAATACGACCAAGGAAGGTCACAATCTTATCCTTGACGCCTCGTTCGAGTGTCTCATTCTCTTTCTCGGCAAAGCGTACAGCGTTGTGAACCGTTACAACTTTCTCTGCCGGAATATTGTACTTCTCGATAATGATGTTGCGGGTCAGATTCGATACTGCGATAACGCAATCCGCAGCGGCCATACCTGCACGTTCCATCTCATAGACGCGAGTGTCGATATTGTCCGCAGAGCCGCGGTCGAACGAGGTTGCGTGCATATGTACAACCAGCGGTTTGCCCGAAACTCTCTTTGCTGCGATACCTGCGAAGTAGGTAAGCCAGTCGTGTGCGTGGATAACGTCGAACTGACCTTCGAGGTCTTTTGCCACCTGTGCAGCGATAATTGCATAGCGGGCAACCTCCTCCATCAGATTTGCGCCATACTTTCCCGAGAATGTGTAGCGTTGGCTCCACAAATCTTTGGTTTCCCACGTCTTTTTACCACTTTTGACATACTCGTCGTGGTAGGCGAGATACTCTTCGGGCGAGATGTATGGAACCATATTCGAGTCGATATGCACAAACGAAATCTTGTCGATGATATCTTCCACGCCTCCGTCCACGTTGCCGAAAACAGCCTCTACGTCACTCGCATTGACCACCTTCACGAAACGCTCATCCTCGTCACCCGAAGCCTTGGGCATTACGAAGGTAACATCCACGTCGTTACGTGCCAATCCGCGCGTCATTCCGTAGCAAGCCGTGCCGAGACCTCCCGCAATATGCGGAGGGAACTCCCAGCCGAACATCAATACTCTCATCGCTTATTGTTTTTTCTTGTTATTAACCTTTGTTTTCGTCGCTTTTGTACCGCACGTAGCACGCTTGGCGCATCGTTTCGGCTTGCTGGCGCCGGCGAGAATCTCGCTGATTTGAAGCAGTGCGCCGACACTCAATGCCGAAGAGGTCGCACCACGCGAACCGAACGGCGGGTCTGCATCAAAATACTCCGCAATAGAACCGATGCAGCAGGTCTGGATATCTTCGTTAAAGCCGTCGAGAATCTCGCGAGCCGTATCGGCAAATGCCGCTCCGCGCAGACGGAATCCGCAACGCACATAGAATATCAGAGGCCATACCCAGACAGCTCCGTTCATACGTACCTTATCCTGCTGTGACTGCTCGTCGTTTGCTGTTGAGTCGTAGAGCGGATTGCGTGGCGAGAGCGTGCGCAGACCGCGGGGAGTGAGAAGGTGCTGGCGAATCGTGAGAATCACATTCACAGTCTGCTCCTCGTTGAGCATTGTATAGTCCAAACCGCAGGCGATGACCATATTCGAGCGAATCGATGAGTTCGATTCCGTGTCATTCACGTAGTCGTAGAGATAGTTCTCGTCTGCGTACCAGAACTTCTCGATGAACGATGCCTGTGTCTTTGCCGGCATATCTTTCCACTCGGCAACAAACGCTTTGTCGCCCTGCTTCTTTGCCAATGCCAATGCGTAGCATACGGCATTATACCACAGAGCCTGAATCTCGACTGCGTAGCCTGCACGCGGGAGTTGTACCTTGCCGTCGATGGTGGTATTCATCCAAGTCAGAGCCACATTGTCGGCTGCTGCCCAGACGAGTCCGTTTTCGTGCAACTGAACACGACCTCCGATACCGCTGCGATATGCTTCGAGAATCGACTTCATAACTTCGCCGTAGCGGCTCCAAATCTCGGTAGCGCCGATATGCTTTTCGAGGTTCTGCAATGTCCAGAAGAACCAAAGCGGAGCGTCTGCTGCATTGTATGCCGAAGCCGAGCCTGCAAAGTCTCCATTACGCATATCGCGAATCATCGTGTCGAGAATCTCGATGCAATCCTCCTTGTAGCCCTGTTCGAGTGTCAGACCCGGCAGTGCGATGAATGTCGTGCGATCATTGACGCCCAGCCAAGGATATCCTGCAATCATCTCGGTGCGGTTGCCCGGGCGACGAACTACGAACTGGCGTGCCGAGTGGTGCAGACAGCTCGTAAAGTCGATTTTATGCGTACGGCGGGCAATCGACGTTTCGTAAAAGTCACGGATGCTCTCGCACGAAGGCATCTCTTCGGTCGAAGCCGAGAAGATGACACTCTCGCCCTTCTTGATTTTGAGTTCGAAGTAGCCGGTGGTCATCAGGTCCTCATAGCCCTCATAGCCGCGACGCAACTCCTGCTGATACTCGAAATCGTAGTACCAATCGGGAGCAGGGATGAACTCCGTATCTGCGCGGTCGGTCTGCAAGTAGAGCCACGGATAACTTTCGTAGAGTCGGCACTTAACACCGCAGGTTACGGGATACGAGCGTCCGTTTGCCTCCATATTTGCCTTCGTGAGCGAGTGTTTGTCGCGGAATGCGAAGAAGGGACGCAGACGCAACGTCGTCTCGGAGTGGGCATCGAGCAACGTGTAACGAATCATCAACTGCGTGCGTTTGTGAATCCAAAGCAACTCCTTCTGCAAAATCACGCCACCGACGCGGTATGTGATGGTCGGGCAGGGAGTGTACTTGAAGTCGGTAATGTACTTGTGACCGCGCGGCTCGTAAACGCCCTTGAAGCGGTGCAGTGCGAGGTTGAACGACTGGTCGTGTTGAACGATAGTCTCGTCGAGCGACGACAACAATACGTGCGTGCGGTCGCTGTTGTCGATAGGAGCCACCATCAGTCCGTGATACTTGCGCGTATTACAGCAGACGATGGTCGTACTCATATAACCATTGCGACGGTCGGTAGCCAACATTTCGCGTTGCAGCGAGTATTCGAGGTTGCCGAGTTCGCCCTTGTCGAATGTAAGTGCTGACATATTTTTTGAAATTTTGTTTATTCTCTATGTGAAATTATAAAAAAATCGGCGAAACGACAAATGTTTCGCCGATTTTTTGTCAAATTAAGCCCATTTTACCAAGGCGAAGTCCATTCGATGCGGCAATTTTGCGTTTTTCGGGAATATACGCAGTGCTACATCGAACATTCCCGTATTCTCGGGAACGTAGTCCAACGCGTAGGTAACCAGCGTGTCGATAGCCTTCACTGGCTGCAACTCTACCGAGTGCTGTACGTTGGCGCCCTGACCGAACTCGATCTGCTTGGCAACTACCAGCTCAACGCCGATATCCGACTTTTGAAGATCGGCAATATCGAGAGTAACCTCAAAGTGGTAGTTTTCGCCAACCATAATTGCCTCGGTGTCGATACAAGCACGCTTAACATCAACGAGTTTTACATTATCCCACGCTGCCGAAACCTTGCGCTTCCAGGCTGCAATCTCGCGAGCCTCCTTGTAGTTGTCGGCGAGAAGAACCTTCTTACGCTCTGCGAGCTTGTTGTAGAAGCGCTCCTCGTAGTCGATAAGCATACGGTTGGTCGTGAAGTTCGACGCGATGTCGGCAATACAGCTCTTAACCGATGCTACCCACTCGTGCGGGATGTTGTCCTCGGTGCGGTTGTAGTACTTCGGTACGATCTCCTCCTCGATGGTATTGTATATCATCTCGGCATCGAGTTCGTCCTGGAAGTGCTGGTCGGTAAAGGTTCGCTTCATCGGGAGCGCCCAGCCGGCACCCTCCTTGTAACCCTCGACCCACCATCCGTCGAGTACCGAGAACTGCATTACGCCGTTCATTACGCACTTTTCGCCTGACGTACCGGATGCTTCGAGCGGACGAGTCGGCGTGTTGAGCCATACATCGACACCCTGAACCATACGACGAGCCAACTCCATATCGTAGTTCTGCAAGAAGATAATCTTGCCGACGAACTCCGGCATAGCCGAAACCTCGACGATACGCTTGATAAGGTCCTGCCCCGGCTTGTCGTTCGGGTGAGCCTTACCGGCGAAGATGAATTGTACGGGACGCTCCTTGTTATTTACGATAGCCGACAGACGTTCGAGGTTGGTAAAGAGCAGGTATGCACGCTTGTAAGTTGCGAAACGGCGTGCGAAACCGATAGTGAGAACATCGGGTTTGAGGCTCTCGGTAATCTGCACCATCTGGCGGGGCGATTCGAGACGAACCTTGCTCGGGTCGCTGTAACGCTCGCAAATGGTCTTGATAAGGCGCTTTTTGAGCAACATACGCTCTGCCCACAACTCCTCGTCGGCAATCTTGTGAACGCCCTGCCACTCCGGAATATTATAAACGTGTCCCTCGAAGCCCTGCGGGAAGTATTTAGCGTAAAGACGACGCAGGTTCGATGCTGCCCAGGTCGGGAAGTGGACACCATTGGTTACGTAGCCGATGTGCAACTCGTTCTTGAAGTATCCGGGCCACATATTGCCGAGGATATCCTTCGAAACCTCGCCGTGGAGCCACGATACACCATTGACCTCCTGCGAGAGGTTGCAGGCGAGTACCGACATCGAGAACTTCTGGTTCGGGTCGTTCGGGTTGGTCTTACCGAGGTTGATGAACTGCTCCCAAGTGATTTTCAGAACGTCGGGGTAGTGTGACATATACTGACGAATCATCGACTCGGGGAATGCGTCGTGACCTGCGGGTACCGGCGTGTGTGTCGTGAAGAGCGACGACGAACGGATAACCTCCAAAGCCTCCGAGAACGACAGACGCTCGCGGTCGATGAGGTTGCGGATGCGCTCCAAACCGATGAATGCGGCGTGACCCTCGTTGCAGTGGTAAACATCCTGCTTAATGCCCATCTTTACGAGTGCGCGGATACCGCCGACACCGAGTAACAACTCTTGCTTCAAGCGGTTCTCCCAATCGCCACCATAGAGGTGGTGGGTAACCTGACGGTCCTCGGGAAGGTTTGCCTCGTAGTCTGCATCGAGCAGGAAGAGGTCGGTACGACCTACCTGGCACTTCCAAACACGAGCCGAAAGGGTACGACCGGGGAATGCAACCTGAACGGTAATCCAATTGCCTTCCTCGTCACGAACGGGCGAAATAGGAAGCTTGAAGAAGTTCTGTGCCTCGTAAGCAGCCTCCTGTGCACCCTGTGCCGACAGACGCTGTGTGAAATATCCGTAGCGATAGAGAAGGCCAACGGCAACCATCGGGGTATTCTTATCCGATGCCTCTTTCAGATAGTCGCCCGCGAGGATTCCGAGACCTCCCGAATAGATTTTCAGCGACGAATGCAGACCGTACTCCATCGAGAAGTATGCGATTTTTGCACTCTTCGGGTCGGGTTTCTCCGACATATACGCCTTATAATTAGTGTAGATGGCATCGAGTTTTTCGAGGAATGTCTGATCCTGCTCCAACTCTTTCTGGCGCTCTACCGAGAGTTTGTCGAGCAGAACAATCGGGTTGCGATCAACCTCTGCCCACAGCTCCTTGTCGATATACTCAAACAGATCGCGACCTCCCGAAGTCCAGCACCACCAAAGGTTGCGCGACAACTCCTCCAACGGACGCAGACGAGCCGAGAGGTTCTTCTCGACCATCATACGCTGCCACGTCGGGCGCTCCGAGATGAGCTGCTGACGAACGAAGTTAATCTGCTCGTGCGACGAACCTCCGTCGCCGAGGATTGCACGATTGGTGCGCGAAACCGAACTCTCGACAGCCTTCGAGTATGCCTGCTCGTACTTCTCGAAGAGGTTGGACCAAAGTGCTCGCTTCGAAATCTCGAATGCGGCATTGCGAACCTCTGCCACACGCTCCGACGAAAGACCAGCGAAACGGATGATGGCGTCTGCGATGGTTGTTACGGCCTCCTTGTCGTTGAAGTCGTTACGCTCAACGACAACCACACCGTCGTTACCGCCCGACTTCTTAACCCACATACCGAAGCCTGCGAGGGTCGAAGTGATGGTCGGAACCGAGAATGCAATCGATTCGAGCGGAGTGTAACCCCAAGGCTCGTAGTACGATGCAAATACGGTCATATCCATACCTGCCAACATCTCGTAGTAGCTCTTGTTGAAGATGCCGTCGTTGCCGTTCAGGTAGGTCGGAACGAAGATAACCTTGACCTTCGAATCGACCTTGTCGAGGTTGCTGCCGTTAATCGACTGTGCAATCTGGTCCCAAGCTGCATTTTCGAGGGTGTGAGTGGTGTATTTGTATTGGCTCGGATCGATAGGGTTCGACTTGTCGGCAAGATGTGCTTTCAAGTCGAGGCGTGCGCCTGTGATGCCCGCAGGTACCATAACGTACGCGAGAACCTCACGATTAAGGTTTGCCGACGCCTCGATACGCTTCAACGCCTCGAAGAGAACGTCGATACCTTTGTTGCGGAACTCATAGCGACCGCTGGTGCCGATGATGATGGGCTCCTGCTCGAACTTGTGACCCAGACAAGCCTCTGCAACCTCAATCATAGCCTTGCGAGCCTCTGCGCGCTTGGTCTTGTACTCCTCGCCGGTCCAAACAAAGTCGTTCTCGAATCCGTTCGGCGTTACGCCATCAACCTCCTTGCCGAGCAGATATTTGCACTCTTCGGCAGTGATGTCGCTGACGGTAAGGAAAACATCGTGATACTTGGCAGCCATCTTCTCGATGGAGTGCTTTGCCATCACGTTGAATTGGTATGCCAGGTCGTCGGCGTTGAACTTCGTGAGGTCGTTGTAGAGAGGCAGACGGTTGCCTGCGATGCAGCGACCGATTACGGTTGCGTGAGTGGTGAGCAGCGTCGCAATGTAGGGAGCCTGCTCGCGAAGGTAAAGACCTCCCGAAGCAGTCATCCACTCGTGGAAGTGAGCAGCAACCTTGTCGTTGGTCGAGCAGAAGTTATCAACGAACGATTTGATGATGACGCCGGCAATGCGGCCGAAGAGAACGGGCTCAACATAGTCCCACTGTCCCGAAATCGAATCGACGTGATAGCTCTCCCAGAGGTGTTTGAGAATCTCGTCCTTCTGTGCGAAGAGCGAAGTGAAGTCGGCGAGAATTGCGATAGGCGAACCCTCGATCTTCCAGCGGCCGATGCGAACTCGGATGCCATCTTCGTACAGCGACTGGCGCCACTGTTTGAGAAGATTTGTATCCTCCTCGAACTCCGCAGAGATACTGTCTCCCGAGAAATCGGGTCCTATGACGATGTAGTGATCTCCAAATTTAGAACCTGCCGTTTTGGCCTTGGTTGCAATGACGGTGTGAATACCGCCGATTTTGTTGCATACCTCCCAACTTACCTCGAACAGATAATCGGGGGCAAACTTCGTGTTGTTCATACAGATATTGTTTTGTTTATATATAAATTTCAAATTTACCGCCGCAAAAATAGTGCTTTTGGATTGATAAACCAAACATTTACAGCCTCTTTTCCTTAATTTCTAAAAATATTTATTAAATTTAATAATTTTTTAACATTTTATCTCAAAAAGGTGTTCTATTACCATATCCGAAACTAACATTTTTTCGGGAGGAATTCGGATTCTGCCGTCTGAAATTTCGACTGCGGAGCCCTCGAATTTGCGACACTCGGATTCGAGTTTGTCTGCCCGTTTTGTGCCGAAGCGACTGGCTAAATCTGTCAAGTCGATACCCTCGACTCGTCGCAACGAGGTCATAATCATTTCGTTATAACGGTCTGTTTCGGAGAGTAGTTCCTCTTCGTAATGACATCCCGTAACATACTCTGCCACCGGTTGTTCGCACCAGCGTCGCACGCTGCCGTTAAAGGAGTGAGCCCCCGGCCCGATACCGAGATACTCCGTGCCGGTCCAATATGAGGAGTTATGGCGTGAGCGGAAGTTGGGCAGGGCGTAGTTCGACACTTCATAATGCTCGTACCCCGCCTCGGTAAGGCGTTGGTGCAGCAGTGTAAACTCTCGTTCGCTCTGCTCCTCCTCGACGGCGTGGAACTCTCCTCGTTCGACCATACGCCCGAGTCGGGTCGATGGCTCGATAGTCAAATGGTATGCCGAAATGTGTTGTACTCCGAGCGATAGCATCTGGTCGATATCGCGCTCGATGCGTTCGGAGCCAAAACCCTCGATTCCGAAGATTATGTCGGTTGTGATGTTCTGATAGCCTGCATCTTGTAGGCGTTTGACTGCATCAGCGGCCTCGCTACCCGTGTGTCGGCGGTTCATCAACCGTAGTGCCTTGTCGTCGAAAGATTGCACGCCGAGGCTTATTCGGTTTATATCCGTTTTGCGCAGGGCAGCAACATACTCGGAAGTAATATCGTCGGGGTTCATCTCGGCAGTAATCTCCTCGACTGCCGAGGTGCTGAACAGACGGCCCGTGTGGTCGATAAATCTCTGTAACTCATTGGGGGCGAGCAGCGATGGTGTTCCTCCGCCGAAGTAGATGGTTGCGATATTGCGATCGGTAAGGAACTCCGATGCGACATCCATTTCGTGGTGCATCGCCTCGATGGCTGTGGGTATAAGACGCAAATCCGCGCATCTGTGAAAGTCACAATATGCGCAAATCCGCTTGCAAAAGGGTATGTGAAAATATAGCCCCGCCATAGGTACAAATATAATAATATAATTGAGAATTGGCAATTGATAATTGATAATTCCGTAATTTTTTTGGTGTTTATATACGTGATTACACAACACGAACCTTTTGCCGCTAATTCAGGTAGTTGCTCGCAGCGACACGCTGCGTTTGCAAGTCTGATCCACCCCTAAATCCCCTCCTCGGGAGGGGACTTGGTCGCCTTCGGCTCCGAAATGTGGTACAAATTTTATTCGTGTAATTTTGTATATAAGTACCATTTTTTTTGTGCTCGCAAGGTCTTTAAGTGTCCTTGCTGCCTATAATGGCAAAGAATGGCAAACGCAGTCTGCGGCTGCTTAATGACTCTTAATGATAGAGCTGGGGGCGCGCAGTTGAAAATTCAAATTTCAAAATGATTTTCCCTATTCTCCCCATATTCCCCATATCCCCATAATCCCCACACCTTCCTGCCTCCCTTAACGCTTTTTTTTATAAAAAATATCTCGTGCGTGCGCGCGTTTCAATAATTTGTATTATCTTTATCGTGGGATTCTGTGATGCGCGAAAATCAGGGATGCCGAAGGAGCCGAAGATAGAGAACTCCCTTACAACAGGAAGATGAACCAATAATTTATATCTGTTTGCATTATGACAAAACGAAGACTACTGATTCTTGCCCTGACGCTGGTGGCGGTGCTGCTGGCGGTGTGGCGTATTTCGCATCGGGTACCGTCGTCGGAGTATCCCGAGAGGGCTCGTGTTGCAGCGATTTTTATCCAAAGCGGATGTTTGAGTTGCCATTCGGCAGAGCCAGATGTTCCCTTCTATGCAAAGTTGCCTGTTGCGGGCGATATCGTGATGCAGGACATTGATAGCGGTTACCGTGCATTCGATATTGTGCCGCTGATGAAGGCTCTCGAAGCGGATGAATTGCCCCGACCTGTCGATGTGGCGAAGGTTGAGAAGGTTGCTCTCGACAAGAGTATGCCGACGGCGAAGTACTATATGATACATTGGGGTAGCAAGATGACCAATGCCAAGCGTGATATTATTCTCGAATGGGCGAAGAATTATCGCGAAGAGTTCTATCACGACGGGCTTGTTGGCGACCGTGCCGGAGAACCGATACGCCCGATTGCGGAGTCTTTGCCCGTGGATGCGGCGAAGGTTGCTCTCGGTGCAGCTCTCTTCCACGACACACGTCTTTCGGTCGATAATACGGTGTCGTGTGCATCGTGCCACGGCCTCAATACCGCAGGAGTCGATAATAAACAGTACTCCGAGGGTGTCGATGGCTTGAAGGGCGGTGTTAATGCTCCGACGGTCTATAATGCGGTCTATAATTTCGTGCAGTTCTGGGATGGTCGTGCCATTACGCTTGCCGACCAGGCTGCCGGACCCCCGTTGAATCCTGTGGAGATGGCATCGTCCTCGTTCGATGAGATTATCGCAAAGCTCAAACGTGACCCGAAGATGGTACGAGCCTTCCGTGAGTGTTATCCCAAGGAGGGTATCTCGCAGGCTACCATTACCGATGCCATAGAGGAGTTCGAGCGTACGCTGATTACCCCCAATTCTCCGTTCGATAAATATCTGCGCGGCGATAACGAGGCCATTTCAGCGGAGGCGAAGCAGGGCTACGAACTCTTCAAGCAGTACGGTTGTGCCACTTGTCACGTTGGTCCCAACCTCGGTGGCGAGTCGTACGAGTTGATGGGTCTGCGTGCCCACTACTTTGCCGACAGAGGTCTGCCTCTGACCGAGGAGGATAATGGTCGTTTCAAGCAGACCGGCGTAGAGCGCGACCGTCACCGCTTCAAGGTGCCGGGATTGCGCAATGTGGCGCTCACTATGCCGTACTATCACGATGGTTCGCGTGAAACGCTCAAAGAGGCTGTCTGTGGTATGGGTACCTACCAGTCGGGCGTAGAGCTTACCGACCCCGAAGAGGAACTTATCGTTGAATTCCTCAATTCGCTGACCGGAGAGTATCAGGGCAAACCGCTGACCAATGACAATTTGAAGTAGGCAATGCCGGCAATGATTAGAACAACCAAACTATTTTATATGAAAAGATTTATTTTGACCATAGCTGCCGTGGTTGCGGCTATCTCCGTGTCGGCACAAAATGCTGCTACGGTAATTATTCCCCGTCCTCTCGAAGCGACCGAGGGTAAGGGAGCTTTTGTTGTTACTCCGAAGACCGTAATTGCGGTTGCGGATGATACGCTGGTGCGTCCGGCAGAGATTTTTGCAGGTTATGTGGCTGCCGAGGAGGGTATGACCTTGGCTGTCGAGAAGGGTGCCAAGAAGGGTATTATCCTCGCTCTCGACTCTTCGCTCGGTAAGGAGGAGTATCTGCTCGATGTAACCTCGAAAGGTGTAAGTATCAAGGGTGGCACTCCGCAGGGTGTCTTCTACGGCTTGCAGAGCCTTCGTCAGATGATATCGGCAGGCGAGAAGGTTAAGAAGGGTGTAGAGATTGGGGCTGTGTCGATTAAGGATAAGCCGCTGCTCGGCTATCGAGGTGCTATGCTCGATGTCTGCCGTCACTTCTTTACTGTCAAGGAGGTTAAGCAGTATATCGACCTGATTGCCATCCATAAGATGAATGTTTTTCATTGGCATCTGACCGAGGACCAGGGTTGGCGTATCGAGATTAAGAAGTATCCCAACCTCATAAAGAAGGGTTCGGTTCGTAAGGAGACCATCCTGGGTCGTAACCGCTCGACATCGTATGACGGTACGCCTCACGGTGGCTACTATACGCAGGATGAGATTCGTGAGATTGTAAACTATGCAGCCGAGCGCTATATCGAGATTATCCCCGAGATTGATATGCCGGGTCATATGGTGGCCGCATTGGCTTCGTATAACTATCTGGGATGCCGTGACGAGAAGTTTGAGGTGCGCACGAAGTGGGGTATTAGCGAGGATGTCCTCTGTGTCGGCAAGGAATCGACCTTCGAGTTTATCGAGGGTGTTTTGGAGGAGGTGTTCGAGCTCTTCCCCTCGAAGTATATCCACCTCGGAGGCGATGAGGCTCCGCGCAATCGCTGGAAGGAGTGTCCTCTCTGCCAAAAACGAATCAAAGAGGAGGGTCTGAAAGATGAGAATGAGTTGCAGAGCTATTTTACCCACCGTGTGGAGGCTATTCTCGCAAAGCACGGTCGTAAGATTATCGGTTGGGATGAGGTTATCAAGGGTGGCGTAAATAAGAGTGTGACCGTAATGCTCTGGCAGGATAAGCGCCGCCAGCAGGCGACAACTCTCGGTAATGAGGTAATCCTTACTCCGAAGCGTCACTGCTATATGGACTACTATCAGACCCGCCGTCCCGATTCGAACAAGGAGGGCCCGATGTTCGCAACGCGAATCATTACCCTGCGTGATGCGTATGCGCTGAATCCTTATGAGAATCTTGCGCCCGAGCATCACAAGAACATCAAAGGTGTGCAGTGTAACCTCTGGACCGAGTTTGTTTCGACCTTCGAGCGCGTACAGGAGAAGGTTCTGCCCCGTATGCCGGCAATTGCCGAGGCGGGATGGTCGCAGGGCGAGAAGAATTTTGACGATTTCGCTCGTCGCCTGACCCACTTGTGCGAACTCTACAAGAAGGCGGGATATCCCCACTACTCGACATACTTCTTCGATGGAGTGGATGAGAAGTAGATGTGAGGTCGGCAAGATAATTTAGAGATATACGACTTCTGATAAACAAAGGTAATGATGCCAAAAGTGGCGCTTTTTGAGTATTAAATTGAGGGCGA
>CAZIAS010000035.1:0-21098 GCA_964536825.1 uncultured Alistipes sp.
GCTCCACCTCTTGCTCCACCAAAGGCGGTCGTGAACCGCACTTTTTTGCATTTTTTGGGAAAATAAAAAATCCTAACTTTCGTTGAAAATCAGGATTTTACGTTGTTTTGCTTTTCTTTGTTGTGGTGCCACCAGGAATCGAACCGGGGACACAAGGATTTTCAGTCCTTTGCTCTACCAACTGAGCTATGGCACCATCATTTTCGTGGCGCAAAGATAGAGATTATTTTTCTATTTCCAAATTTTCCGAACATAAATGTCTAAAAATCTCTCCAAATACCACCGTGGGTGCCGCATAGAGGCCCCGTGTGACGCCCGAAATCGCACCAAAACCGCCCCAAGATATGGCGCATAAGGTGTCCAAACACGCCCACCCACCCGAGACTTCTGCGAGAGGTCCGGTTCGACTTTTTTTGTACCCTGTGCGTGCAATGTCCCCTCGAAGTGTTGTTCGTTTCGGAAAAGTTTTTTAACTTTGTGACAACAAACAATACATAGAATATGAACGCGAGTTCAATATAGAGGGTATCGAATACCCCTCCCCGATTTTCGGGGGGGGGTATTTCGTTGATTATAAATAACTTACAACATTTTAAACACAACTTATTATGAAGAAACTAATCCTTTGTATTGCAGCAGTGGCAATGTTATTGCCGAGCTGTGAAAAAATCAACGATGCGATTGACGATTTAGACAACCGCCTCGACAAGTTGGAGCAGGAGTCTATCCCGACTATCGCCGAGCAGATTTCAGCGATAAACCTTTCGCTTGATGCACTTGACACCACAGACAGGGAATTGCAAGGTTACATCAACAATCTGACCTCTACGGCAGAGAATCTCCAAGAACAGATTAACACTACCAACACCAAAATCGATAACTTAAAGACGGAGTTGGAGGGCGAGATTTCGACTGCAAAAGCAGAGGTTTTGGCTCAACTTGCAGCAGCAAAGGCCGAAATGGAGGGCGAACTTGCGAAAATCAACACGGCAATCGAAACCCTCAAAGCCAAAGACTCGGAACTCGACCAGAAGATTACCGACTTGCGCTCGTATCTCGATACCGAGCTCGGCAAAACAACCGATTGGGCAAATGCGACCTTTGCAACTTTGGAGCAATATAATGCTCTTGTAGCAGAGATTGCAACCATCAAGGAGCAGATTAAGACTATCAACCAAAGCATTGCAGACCTCGAAACTCGTTTGACAACCAAGATTAACGAGGATATTGCCACAGCAGTAGCAATCCTTAATGCTGATATTCAACAGAAAGTCAGCGATATCACCACCGCCTACACAAACGCTATCAAGACTGCAAAGGAGGAGATTACAGCTGCATACACAACCGCAATTCAGACTGCAATTAACACTCTTGATGCCTCGCTTAAATCGTGGGTAAATGACCAACTTACGGGTTACTATACTATCGCACAAACCGAGGCGAAACTCGCCTTGTTACAGAGCGAACTTGAATCGCAACTTGCATCACAAAGAACATATCTCGAAGGTCTAATCAACTCGCTTTCCAACGAATTAAACGGTAAGATATCGGCAAACGGTATTTTGATTGAGGCTCTACGCACAGATGTAAGTAAATTGCAACAAACTGATGCAGAGCACGCCAACAAACTCACAGCCAACGCCACTGCTATATCGAAAAATGCAGAGGATATTATCACAAATGCTTCGGCTATCTCGACCAATGCTACCGAGATTGAGAATATCAAGAATACCATTTCTCAATACAAGAGCGAAATGGCTGCCAAAATCGCAGAGATTGAAGGTCGTCTTACCGATATCGATGCCGATATTGTCGCTATCAATAATGAGATAGAGGCTGTGCGCAATGACTATACGACTAAAATTTCTCAACTACAAGATAGTGTTGAGCAGAAGATTGAAAACAACAAGTCACTAATTAATACCAATAAGTCTAATATCGACAAAAACGCTACCGCTATCGCAGAGAATAAATCTGCTATTGCTGCACTTAAAGCATCTGCCGAGGCTGCTATCGCACAAAATGCAACCGACATTGCAACTAATGCCGAGAATATTGCAAATAACGCTGCTCTTATTGCACAGAATGCCACTGCTATTAGTAATAATGCCGATGCTATCGCACAAAATGCAGCCGATATTTGGCAGTTACAGCAAGACCTCATAACAACCAAAAACGAGATTACCGAGGCTTATAAGGCGGCTATCAAGACCGCTATCGAAACCCTTGACGGACAACTTCGTGACAAGATTGCTACCGAGGTTACAACTATCAATACTCGTATTGACAATGAGGTGGCGACTATCAACACCGCTATCGATGCGCTAACTGCTCGTGTTGTAACCCTTGAAAACGAGGTTGCTGCAATCAAGCAGCAGATTGTCGAAATTTTGTCTGACCTTTCTGATATGAAGGAGGATATTGCAAAACTCCTTGCTCGTATTCAGTCTGTATCGTATATCCCGACCTATTCTGATGGCAAAGCTACGGTTTATTACTCCTCTACGTGGAATAGTTATGCTGTTTTAGACTTTGAAATTAAGCCAAATGATGTTGTTGGCGATATTGCGAATCTCTATTCCGAAATTTGCTCCGTAAAGGCGGTATATACCCAAACTCGTGCGGTGGAATTTGTAGAGTTGCCGATAATTTCGTGCAGTGCAGATGCTGAAAACGGAATACTTTCACTTACGGTTTTGTGCGACAACCTTTCGGAAAAGTTCTTTGCAGGTACGCAGTCTGCAAGTGCAAGTCTCTCGATAGCAAACGAGAGTAGCAATATCTCATCAGCGTATGTGCCTATGGTTGCCGAGGAGGAGGTGCAGGCCAACAATGAGATTTGGTACACATCCACAGATGGAGATGTTGTAACTCCAACGAATGCAGGAGTCATAAATGCGAATATAACCTCTAACATCTATGAAAACGGGCGAGGAGTACTCACTTTTGATGCTCCTATTACTTCGATTGGGGCAGAAGCATTTATCAACAATGCGAAGATAACAAATATAAGTATCCCCGAAGGCGTTGCCACGATTGGTGCAAAAGCGTTTTATAACTGCTCCGAACTTGTAAGTGCAACCATCCCTGCGAGCATCACAACAATTGGTGAAGATGCGTTAGATGTGTGCAACAAACTCACTTCTTTACGTGGCCCATTAGCATCCGAGGATAATAGATGTCTAATTATAGATGGCGAATTGGTTGTTTTTGCCCATTCGGGACTAACTACATACTCGATACCCGAAGGAGTGACAAAGATTGGATTTTATGTATTTGACAATTGCGATGCTTTGGTAGATATAACAATTCCTTCGAGTGTTACAGAAATTGATCAAGGAGCATTTGCAAGTTGTCTAAAATTGGCAAGTATCACTATCCCCGACAGCGTTACTTCGATTGGGGCAGAAGCATTTATCAACAATGCGAAGATAACAAATATAAGTATCCCCGAGAGCGTTACTTCGATTGGAGCACGTGCATTCTATAATTGCACCTCTCTGGAAGAGGTATATTGCAAACCGACCACTCCGCCGACAGGAGCAAATAATATGTTCGACAACAACGCCTCCGGTCGCAAGATTTATGTTCCGACCGCATCGGTCAGCGCATATAAAACTGCTTCATATTGGAAAATTTACGCTTCGGATATCTTGATAGGCTTTTAATAGCAACTAACCTGTTAAAATTTTGACATTATGAAAGTTACACAAAAAACAGATAGTACACTGGATAGAGGAGTACATTCAAGCATATGGCAATAGTGTATTAGAAAGAGAATGGAATGGCAAATGAAGAAGGTTGCATAAAACTTCGCAAGAAGATAAATGCAAAGACAAAGTCTAACAAGAAAACCTCCCATTGCTAAAATGCAAATGAATAAATTTCCTACCCACGAGCCAAAAACTCGTGGGTATTTTCTTATCCTGCGGGCAGAGTTTTTACTCAACAACTTTTTCACTATATTTGCATTCGGAAACGGCAGAGTTCGCAAAACCGACAAAATCAATCAAACCGACAAAGCCTTTTGGTTATGAAACAGAATTGGAGACCAGGAACAATGATCTATCCGCTGCCCGCCGTGCTGGTGAGTTGCGGCGCAACGCCCGAAGAGTACAATATGCTGACCGTAGCGTGGACCGGCACTATTTGCAGCGACCCCGCGATGTGTTATATCTCGGTGCGTCCCGAGCGCCACTCATACGACATCATCCGTCGCACGGGCGAGTTTGTCATAAACCTCACGACCGAGGCGCTCGCACGCGCTACGGATTGGTGTGGCGTGAAGTCGGGCAAGGATTTCGACAAGTGGCGCGAGATGGGTCTGACCCCTGCGCCGGCAACGGTTGTCAAGGCCCCCATTATCGAGGAGTCGCCCGTGAGCATCGAGTGTCGCGTGAAGCAGATTATCCCACTCGGCACGCACGATATGTTTATTGCCGAGGTGGTAAATGTTGTGGTCGATGAGCAGTATCTCGACGAGAAGGGCAAGTTCGATATGGTGCGCGCGGGGCTTATGGCCTACTCGCACGGCGAATATTTTACCCTCGGCAAATCGCTCGGACATTTCGGTTGGTCGGTGCGCAAAAAGAAGAGGTAGCGTGCGTGCCACCTCTTGATACAACATCCGACGAAGGCTCCTACTTGTCGAAGCGCTTCATTATAGCATAAATCTCGAAAGCAAAACCTCCGATTACGAGAATCGGAGCAAGTGTGATGCGTCGCCACGAGAACATTTCGTAATTAAACTCCGACGGAGAGTCGCTGCCTCCGCCTGCCATCAGCACAAAACCCACAACAATAACGACAAAGCCGACAAGCAGCAGAACATAGTTCTTGGTCGTCAATGGCATCTTCTCGTCATTGGGGTCCGATATTTTATTGAACAGATTTTTCATAATTAGTAGAGATATATCTTGTTAGACTTCATATTTACAAACTTATTGACCGCAAAAAGCGTAAAGCATAGCGAGACCACCACGCCTGCAACAACCATCCCTGCAAGTATCACACCTGCTGCTTGGAGTTGCTCCGGAGAGGATATCTCCGGCAACTTGCGGTCGATGCCGTAAGTCATCGCTCCGAACAGTGCCGCAGCAATCACACCCGACCAGATACCCTGCTTTATGCTATCCCAGAGGAACGGTTTGATTATAAACCACTTGGTTGCCCCGACCAACTTCATCGTATTGATAAGGTAACGCTTCGAGAATATCGCCAGACGTATGGTATTGTTGAGCAGCGTAAGCGATATAATCAGCAAAACGCCGGCAAAGGCGAGCAGTATAGGGCGCACCTTATTGACCGTGGAGTGAACCTTTTCGACAAGTTCTGCGGGATACGACACGTGCTCCACACCCTCCTTCTCGGTAATCTCGGCGATAAAACGGTCGAGTGCCGCCCTATCCTCGGAGAGAGAGGTCAGTCGCACCTCATAGGAGTCGAGCAGAGGGTTCTCGCCCAGCACCTCCTCGAACTCTACGGCGAAAATTTTACGAAACTCGTCGTCGTTGAGTTTATCCTCCTTCGAGACATAGATAACCTCGGCAGTCATCGGATTAGCTTCGAGAATCTCCTTAATTTTGACCTTGCGCTCATCGGAGGTCTCGTTTTCGAGCTCGACAATGAGCGTTATGCTCTCCTGCAACGAATCTGCCACGCGTATTGCAGCCGTCATCAGATACCCCACGGCTCCGAGCAGGAACAATACCAGCGCTATGCTGATGGTCGAGATTATGTAGGAGTTTCGAACCTTACGCCTGATTCTTTGACTATTTTCCATCGCTATTTTTTTCTGTTTTTCTTCGTATTGCAACAAATATCAACGCCACCACACCGAGCAGAATCACTGCCGAGAAGGTTGCGGTTATACCCTCAATCAACGACCACTTCGGAGCGCGGAAACGCCACTCGACATCGTGCTCACCCTCCGGCAGACGCATTGCACGAAGCACATAGTCAGCACGGAAGTATGGAGCCTCCTCTCCATCAACGTAAGCACGCCAGCCTTTGTTGTAAAATATCTCGGAAAATACGGCTACGGCATCTTCGGATGCTGTGTAGTGGTATTTCAAGCGGTTGGGGGCGTACTCTGTAAGTGTAATCTCTCCCTCGAAATCTATGGGGGCATACGCTCCTCCGACGTCGGCCTTCTGTGCAAAATCAACCACCGCCACGTGTTTCAGGTCGGTCGTAGCAAGAGCGTCTATCTCCTCACGAGGCGAATTTACATAACGCAGTCCCTCGACAAACCACGCTGCCCCATTGGCACTTTCGCGCAGCACCACACGACCTTCGCGGTCGATAATATATCGCGTATTGAGCATATCGAAAACGCCTTCATCGCCTTTCGAGAGATAGTGGTCTATCAAGTCCTGATAGCGGGCAAGCTTGGCACCGTGATAGCCTCCCACCGAGCGGTGGAAGTGGGAAGTTGTAGCATCGTTGAAGGGGCTGACCGTGAGATTCAGCACGCGATAGCCCAACTCCTTGTCCTGCATAATCTGCAAATCGGCAGCCGTGGGTTTTACCTTGATGTGTCGCTCTGCCACGAAGCGGTCGTGTGACAGGAAACGAAGATTAACCGGCACCATATCCGCCAACACAAGTAGAGCCATAGCGCCTACCAATACTCCGCGGCCTACGCGACGCAGCGCATAGAGAGCAACGGCACCTCCCGCCAAAAGAACGAACAGCAGTGAGCGCAACGCATCGTGTCTCATCATCGAAACTCGCTCCTCGACCATAGCGTCAGCAACCTCGACACCCAACTGTTCGTGATATCCTTTTGCTATATAATCGTCGGCACCCGACTCTTTGAGCATATAGTAGAATTGGTCAATCATCATATCCTCCGCCTCGGTACGTCCAAAGTCGAAGATGGAGCTACCTGCCACGGCAAAGAGCAGGCATATTCCGCCAATGACACCAACCGCAACCCCCATAGGCTTCAAAGCCTTGCGACGCATCTCCTCGTCTGCCTGCCACAGTTTCCAGAGAGCTATGCCGGCAAACAGAGGTATCGCCCACTCCCAAACTACCAGCGTTGTCGAGACAGTGCGGAATTTGTTGTACATCGGCAGATATTTGAAGCATAGTTCTGTAAACCACATTGCGTTGTGACCCCACGCCAACAGCAGGGTCAATACCATCGAGCCGACAATCCACCATCGGTCGCGACCGCGAGAGAGCATTGCTCCGAGCAGAGCGAGGAATATCGCCACCGCTCCCAGATATGTCGGACCTGCGGTGTAGGGCTGCCCGCCCCAATACGACGGAAGTTGTTTTGCGGCCTGACGTATGCCGAGGTCGGCAAGAGCATCTCCGACAGGACCTCCGGGCGAGAATGTCGAACCCGAATCTCCGCCGGCAAAGTCGGGAATCAGCATATTCCAACTCTCGGCAACACCGTAACTCCACGCCGTCGCGTATTCGAGGTCAAGACCCGTTGTCCCCTCCGAACCTTCGACAGCCAACTCCGAACCTCCGCGCATTGTATCCTTCGTATGTTGAGAGGTGTACCAAAGCGGAGCAAAGTTTGAGCCAAGAGCCACGACTCCCGCAAAAGCGAGCACGGCAGTACGCTTCCAGAACGAGGCGTAACTGCGCTCCTTGAACGACACGACCAGCTCACTAATCCAAAACAGCACCATTGCCAGCAGGAAGTAGTAGGTAATCTGCGGGTGGTTAGCACCGAGTTCGAGCGATGTGAAGAGAGCCGTCACCACTCCTCCTGCGACCATATTCCGACGCATAGTCATATAGGCTCCTCCCATCATCAGTGGGGCATAGACCAATGCCCACATCTTCGTAACGTGACCGGCTCCGATGATGAGAATGAAGTAGGTCGAGAGTCCATAGGCGAGAGCCGTAACCATACCGACCCACGGCGAGATACCGAAGATAAGCATCATCACCCAAAATGCCGTCATCGCAAAGAAGAGAAACGACGCGGGGGTATCCATAATTTTAACTATGGCACCTATCGAATTTTTGACCGCCTGCGCCGGATACTTTACGTTAATCAGATACGCCGGCATACCGCCAAACATACCTCCCGTCCACTGCGCATCTTCGCCCGTAGCCTCACGATGAGAGCGGATATCGCTCCACATACCTTCGTACTGCTCGACATCGTGTTGAGGCAGCACTTTGCCCGAAAATTGCGGTGCAAAATATGCAGCACTCACTCCAAAAAAGAGCAACACAGGCACCACATAGGGCAATATTTTGATGATTATCTGCTTTGTTTTATCCATAAACTCACTCTTACATACCGCCAAAGGTACAAAAAAAACATTGACTTATCGTGGCGTGGGATGCGAAAAATGATTATATTTGCAAAATAAACGGTAACAATAAATGATTTCAATCAACACGATTCGCAAACCGATAGAGACGGAACTTGCCGAATTTGACGAGTTTGTAAAGCAGAATTTCAGTGCCGAGAAGGGTCTGCTTGCCGAGATGCTTTCGTATGTGCTTGCATCTCGCGGCAAGGGAATCCGTCCGATGCTGGTAATGCTTTCGGCAGCAATGAACTCCGCAAATGAGGGACGTTTCGGCAAACGTACATTTTTGGCAGCGATGCTTGTTGAGATGATTCACGTCGCCTCGCTTATCCACGACGACGTTATCGACGAGGCAGATATGCGTCGCGGTCGTGCGTCGGTCAATGCCCGTTGGCAATCCCGCAATGCCGTGGTTATTGGCGACTATATCCTCGCAAAAAATATGGACCTCGGTCTGTCGAGCGGGCAGTTCGATCTCTTGTCGCATATCATCAGGTCGATGACAACCCTCTGCGAGGGCGAACTCATCCAGAGCGACCACGCAGCGAAACTCGACACCTCACGCGAGGCATACTTCGACATTATCTATAAGAAGACGGCAAGTCTTTTGAGCGTAAGTGCATCTGCGGGAGCTCTCTCGGTGGGGGCTTCGGCAGAGAATGTGGCAGCTATGCGCCGTTTCGGAGAGGCTATCGGTATGGCATTCCAGATTCGCGACGACATCCTCGACTATACCCCGACTGCCGATACGGGCAAACCCTCGAATAACGACCTGCGTGAGCGTAAGATTACTCTCCCGCTCATCGAGATTCTCGAAAAGGCAGGCGAGGAGGAGCGTGCCGAGATTTTGTCGCTCATCGAGCGTTGCGCCACAGACGAGGAGTGCATCGAGAAGGTGCAACGCCGCGTTGTTGAGGGCGGCGGCATCGACGCTGCAACCGAGACGATGAAGAGCTATCTGCAACGTGCAATGTCGATACTCGGAGGTTACGAAGAGACCCCCTATCGACAGGCTCTGCTCGACTTGTGCGCTTATATTGCCGAGAGGAACAGATAAATTTACATAAAACAACAATTTAATTTTAACCAATCTAAAAATTATGGAAAAGAGACAAAATTCTAATGTGCCGGCGATTATCGTGTGCATCCTGCTCTTCGGTATGATTTCGTTCGTCACAAACTTGGCATCGCCGATGGGCGATATCTTGAAGAACCAGTTCCAGGTGGCTAACTGGATGGGAACTCTTGGCGTATTGTGTAACTTCATCGCATACGCAGTTATGGGTATTCCCGCAGGTAACCTCTTGCAGAAGAAGGGTTACAAGTTTACCGCTCTGGCAGCCGTATTGGTAGGTTTTACCGGTGTCGGTGTTCAGACCATCGCAGGTCTTCTGACCGGTAACCTCGCATTCGGCATCTACCTCCTCGGTGCATTCATCGCAGGCTTCTCGATGTGTATGCTTAACATCGTCGTAAACCCGATGCTTAACAAACTCGGTGGCGGTGGTAACACAGGTAACCAGCTTGTACAGGTAGGTGGTTCGTTCAACTCGTTGATGGGTACAGCCGTTATCTTCCTTACGGGTGTGTTCGTTCCGAGCATTGTTGATGCAAAAATCAGCCAGGTATTCCCCTTGATGTTCATCGCGTTGGCAATCTTCGCTGTGGCATTCGTGGTTATCTTCTTTACCAAGATTCCCGAGAATCCGACCGTGGGTGCAAAGGTCGAGGAGAAGTCGCAGTATGGTCCGATGTCGTTCCGTCACTTCGTTCTCGGAGCAGTTGCAATCTTCATCTATGTAGGTGTTGAGGTAGGTATTCCCAACGTATTGCAGAAGTGGTTGCAGAATGGCGGTCTGAACGTAACCGGTGATGCTGCAACAGCTATCGCCGGAACCGTGACTGCAACTTATTGGTTGCTTATGCTCGTAGGCCGTTTGGCAGGTGCTGCTCTCGGTGCAAAGGTATCGGCAAAGTCGATGCTTACCGCAGTATCGGGCGTAGGTCTTGTATTGGTACTGTGCGCAATGTTCCTCGATCCCGCAACGGCTGTTAATCTCCCCGTATTCAAGGGTACAGACGGCTTCGGTCTTGCAGAGGTTCCCGTGAATGCAGCACTGCTCGTTCTGTGCGGTCTTTGCACATCGGTTATGTGGGGCGGTATCTTCAACCTTGCAGTTGAGGGTCTTGGCAAGTACACCGAGAAGGCTGCCGGAATCTTTATGGCACTCGTTTGCGGTGGTGGTATCCTTCCGTTCGTTCAGAACCTCGTTGTCGATATGACCAACGGCGGTGCAGGTTACCTGACCAGCTATTGGGTAATCGTTGCCGGCTTGGCTTACCTGCTCTTCTACGCATTGGTAGGTTCGAAGAACGTAAACAAAGATATCCCGACTGCATAAGTTGTGGATATTCCGCGACTTCGGTCGCATAATATGAGGGGTTGTTCGACAAGAGAGTTGAGCACCCCTCCTTTTTTTGTGGAAGTTGCACAACAAAAGGGATTTTTTGTTGATAATTGACTGATGGTGTAAGGAAAATTATTACCTTTGTCTGCGAAATACAAAATGTAACCCAAACGACATTATGACAACATCTTCGGTCAAAGGCTTTATGCAGCGCCTTTTCGGTTTTAACCCCAAAGAGCACTCCCTCCGTGTGGAGATTATGGCAGGACTTACCACATTCCTGACAATGGCGTATATTCTCGCTGTCAATCCCGATATTATGAGTTCGACAGGAATGGACAAGGGGGCACTTTTTACGACAACGGCGTTGGTTTCGGCTCTGGCGACAATATTGATGGGAGTCTATGCCAAGATGCCCTTTGCACTCGCCCCGGGAATGGGTCTTAACGCCTTCTTTGCCTATTCGATATGCCAAATTATGGGTTACTCGTGGCAGTTCGCACTGACAGCGGTATTCATCGAGGGTATTCTCTTTATTCTGCTGACAGTAACCAACCTGCGTGAGTTGATAGTAAAAGTCATCCCCGACACATTGAAACGCTCGATAAGTGTCGGCATTGGTCTTTACATCGCATTTATCGGTTTGCAAAATGCCGGCATCGTTGTTAATAACGATTCGACGCTGGTTTCGTTGGGTAATCTCTCGGAACCGGCAGTAATGCTGTCGATTCTCGGCATAATCCTTACTTCGGTACTTCTCGTGCGCAAGGTAAAGGGCGGATTGCTAATCGGAATTATCGCCACAACACTTATCGGCATCCCGTTCGGAGTGACCAAATTTGACGGAATATGGAGCACCCCGCCCTCGATGGAACCGATATTCTGCAAACTCGAATGGAGCAATCTTTTGAGTAAGGACCTCTTTGCGATAGTCTTTGCTCTGCTCTTTGTCGATTTGTTCGACACTATCGGAACGCTTGTGGGTGTGACGACTCGTGCAGGAATGACCAAGAATGGTAAAACTCCCAATCTGAAAAAGGCATTTATGGTCGATGCGATAGCTACGACAGGCGGTGCGCTGATGGGTTCGAGTACGGTAACCACATTCGTTGAGAGTGCTGCGGGTGTGAATGAGGGTGGTCGCAGCGGTGTGACGGCATTTGTCACAGGATTGTGTTTCTTGTTGGCACTCTTCTTTGCCCCATTCTTTGTTGCCATTCCGTCGGCCGCCACAGCTCCCGTACTTTTGGTTGTCGGCGTAATGATGATGGCCGATGTGCGCAATATCGATTTCGACGACTTCTCGGAGGCGATTCCCGCATTTGTCTGCATTGTCTGTATGCCGTTGGCGTATAGTATTTCGGATGGTATCGTGTTGGGACATTTGAGTTATGTACTCATCAACCTGTTCAGCGGTAAGTTCCATAAAGTCAAGGTCGGAATGTACATCCTTGCCTTCTTCTTCCTGTTGAAATTCTTGATATAGCACACCAACGATATAGCACACATTGCGACCCGCGAACCGATATCCGATGGTCGCCGCCGTTGCTCCGTTTATGGCGGGGATAATCTTATTTGACCATATCTCTCTGCCGTCGATGGCACTATGGGGAGGATTTCTACTCTCGCTGCTTATCGCCGCAATCGTATGGCATTCGCACGTGGGGAGTGCTTACATCGTTGTGGCTCTCATACTCTTTGGCGGAGCCGTGACCGAATTACGAAGTTTCGAGCCGCACGTTCCAAAGCTTGAACGGCAGTGGCTCACTCTCGAAATCGAAGACAATCCCGTTCAACGTAAATCTTTCGCCGTTATGCCGGCACGTATAATTGCGTACGAACACGACGGAGAGACGTACAGCAGCGATGAGCGGGTAAATCTCTATCTCGACACACTTGTAAAGGCCGACTTTGGCGATAGAATCGAGGCTCTTGGTCGCATTATTCCTTTTGCAGAGAAGTTCGGCGCCTATGGAAATCTTATGACACGGCGCGGTTTTGGTGGTACGCTGTTTCTGCATACCGACGATATCATAAGCCTGACCCACCGAGAGAAACAGACACTTCACTCCATTGCAGTCGAACGACTTTCACGCCTTGGATTGCAGGGTGATGCTGCCGCCATTGTCGGGGCAATGAGTGTCGGAGATCGTCGCGGGATGACACCCGAACTGCGACAGGCTTATGCTCGTTCGGGTGCATCGCACGTTCTCGCCGTATCGGGTCTGCACGTCGGCATAGTCTTTCTGCTGTTCAATACGTTGTTGGCTTGGTTGCCACTACTGCACCACGGACAGATTATCCGCGCAGTTGCGGTTGTCGTGCCGATATGGATTTATGCTGCGGTGTGCGGATTGTCGCCCAGCGTGGTACGTGCCGCTATAATGTTTACGACATTGCAGGTATCTGTGGCTACTTCATCGAGATATTTGTCACTTAATACCTTGGCAGCCACCGCATTTGCGATGTTGGTCTATCGACCCGACCAACTCTTCGATATCAGTTTCCAACTCTCGTTTATTGCCGTCGCGGCAATTCTGCTTTGGGGAGTTCCTCTGATGCGCACTCTTCGCACACATCGAATGTGGTTCGATTCATTCACGTCAGTGATGGTCGTGGGTCTGGTTTCGAGCATCGCAACAATGCCCCTGGTTGCACACACTTTTGGGGTGGTGTCAATAATCGGAGTTCTGCTCAATCCCGTGGTCATCCTTTGCGCTTATGCGATAGTTATACTCTCGGTATTGTGGATATTGCTTCCTGTGACACCTATTGCCAGAGCGCTTGGAGCAGGAGTAGCATTCGTGGGAGATTGTTTGAACTTTGCAGTCGGCTCGGTTGCCCGCATCCCGTGGTCGGCAGTCGAGATAACCCTGCCGACGTGGGCTGTCTGGACAATTTATGGGCTGTTTGTTGCAATAACCCTCGCAATAAATCTGTTTGAAACGAAAAAAACGGTAAATTTGTCACTATGATGACCCACGAAGAGTATATATTGTTGTGCGATTCTGCAATTCGCAAGGCTATCGACGAGAATCTCCCGCGCGACCCTCTTGCCATTGCCCTCGACAAGCACATACCGCACGCTGCCGAGGTGGCTACACAGGTCAAATATCTCGACCGTGCCCGCAAGAAGCTCCCATCCTACTTCGCAGCACGCTGTATCATTCCGTCGCTCGCCTTCGAACAGTCGTCGAGTGAAGAGTGCGCTGCTCACAAACCTCTCGAAGGCAAGGCCGTGCTCGATTTGACGTGTGGGCTTGGTGTTGATACCCTCTATCTTTCGCGACGATTCGAGAGAGTGGTAACTATCGAGCGCAACGAGGTTTTAGCAGAGATTGCTCGCGAAAATTTCAGCCGCTTGGGGGTAGAGAATGTCGAGGTCGTATGTGCCGACTCGAAGGAGTATGTTGCAAACTGCTGCGAACACTTCGATTGGTGCTATGCCGACCCCGACCGCAGAGGCACAAAGGGCGAAAAACTTGTGCGGCTCGAAGATTGCTCTCCCGATATGGTTTCACTTATGCCTCGCTTGCGGAGCATTGCCGACAGAATTTGCATCAAAGCCTCGCCAATGTTCGATGTCGATGAGGCTTTCAGACTCTTCGATGAGGTCGATGTCGAGGTGGTGTCACTCGGCGACGAGTGCAAAGAGGTCCTCATTTACGTTGGCAGCAAAAGCGGTGGCGAGAGAGGTCAAATTACGGCAACAGCGTTGGGCATAGGGAGTTATTCGACTCTTAACACACCGGACAATACTCTTACGACACCGCAATTTCGGAAATCGGAGTATCGTTGGCTTGTGCAACCCGATGTCGCGTTGCAGAAGTGCCGGTTGGCACGTCGCCATTTGGCGGGCAGAGCCGATATTTGGAGCGAAAACGGATATGGCTTTGCAGTGGAACGTCCCGATGGAATACTCGGTCGCATATACGAAATCGAGAGCATCGAACCTTTCGATCCGAAACGCCTGAAACGCGAAATGAAGGGGCACAAAGTAAATCTCTTAAAGCGAGATTTCCCCCTCTCAACCGAGCGTTTAATGACGATTACGGGGTTGAAAGAGGGAGGTTCCGAACGGATAGCTTTTACAACCGCAGGCGATAATTTTTTGATGATAAAATTAAAATAACTACCTTTGGTAGTTCAAACCAAGGTTAGAGCAATGGGAATAAAGAGAATTATAGAGTTTTTTACGGACACAATCTTCCATAAGGAGTTCAACTCTTCGTGGATGAATTGGCTTGTGCGCCAATATAAACTCTTCTTCTATACGGCTCGCGGAATGCAGGAGCACGGTATGGTTGTCCGCTGTGCCGCGCTGACCTTCTATACCCTTATTTCGATTGTTCCGATTTTGGCGGTGGTCTTTGCGATTGTCAAAGGATTCGGCATTATCGAAGATTTGATAGCCAACCTCTACTCGCTATTCCCGAAGATGCCCGAAGTGGTGGATTATGTGGTGGAGTTTGCGAATAAGGCTCTCGAAAATACTCGCAGCGGAGTTGTTGCAGCAGTCGGAATCGTCACTCTCTTTTGGGCAGTAATTCGTGTCTTCGGTTCGATTGAGAGTGCGTTCAACAACATCTGGGAAGTTACCTCGACTCGCAGCCTGACGCGCAAATACTCTGACTACATAGCAGTGATAGTTGTGGCACCTATTCTGTGGGCGGCGGCAAACGGAATCAACACCTACGCAATGGGGCTGTTTGGCGATATCGATGCCGAATGGATATTTTGGGTGTCGAAAGCGATGTCGATAGTGGTTATGTGGGTAATGTTCTCGTTTCTCTATTACGTTATTCCCAACACTACCGTCCGCATCGGCTCGGCAGTCACGGCGGGCATCGTTGCCGGCACAGCGTTTATCCTCTTCCAATGGGGATACCTCTATCTGCAAACGCTGATGACCTCCTACAACGCCATCTACGGCAGTTTTGCGGCTCTGCCCCTCTTCTTGATGTGGGTGCAGTACTCGTGGATGATTCTGCTCTTTGGCGGGGAGTTGTCGTTTGCATATCAGAATATAGACAAATTTGACGAGGAGCGCGAATCGCTCCATATAAACTACGACTCACGCCGCAAGGTTGTTCTTGCAGCGATGTTGGTCGTTGTACGCCACTTTACCGAGGGCAAGGGAGCGATATCTCTGTCGGAGATTAAGCAGAAATTGAATCTGCCTACCCGAATCGTCAATTCGGTATTGCGGTCGTTGGTCGAGGCAGAGCAACTTATCGAGCTGCCTGCCGAAGGCAAAGGATTCGAGAACAGGTTTGTGCCTGCAAAGGATGTTGCCACCTTCACTATCTACGGCATATTGGAGGCGGTCGAGCATTCGGGAAGCACCACCCTCAACTTTGAAGCGAGCGAGGATATTCGCTGTGCAAGTCGGGAATTGGAGCGCATCAAGGCAGAGACCCGCACCTCGAAAGAGAATCTGAAACTAACCGATATCAACTGCAATTCACAGAGATGAGGAGTGTGGTAATAATAGGCAGTGGCAATGTCGCCGAGGCGTTTGCCGTTACGCTCTACGAGCGGGGATTCAAAGTGCGACAAATCTTCGCACGCAATGCCGAGCGAGGGGGCAAAGTGGCGCAGTTGGCTCACTGCGAATGGAGCAATACTCCGGCGCAGTTGGCCGTGGCAGACCTCTACCTGACTGCTGTTTCGGACTCGGCAATCGAACCTTTGCTCGAATCTCTACCAATCCCCAAGAGTGCCGTTGTCGCACATACGGCGGGGTCACAACCCCTCGGAGTGATACCTTCGCGCTTTGAGCGTCGGGCAGTAGTCTATCCGTTGCAGACCTTTACCGCAGGTCGCAGAGTCGATTTTCGCGAGATTCCCCTTTTTGTCGAGGCTTCGAGCGAAGAGTTATTGGCAGAGGTGCGCGGTTTTGCTGCACGATTGAGTGACGTGGTTATCGATGCAGACTCGCAAATGCGTTCACAGGCACATCTGTCGGGTGTTGTCGTTTGCAACTTCGTAAATCACCTCTACGCCGTGGGGGCAAAACTTATGCAGCAGACGGGATTACCCTTCTCGGTTCTTGCACCTCTGATTGCCGAGACGGCACGCAAAGCAATCGAGAGCGGCAACCCGACGACGGTACAAACGGGACCGGCAAAGCGAAATGACAGCGGAACCATCGAGCGACACTTGTCTATGCTTGCGGACTCCCCCGAACTTCAAGAGATATATAAAAAATTAAGCCAAAGTATATGGAACGAAACTTCAAAGAGAGATTAGCCGAGGTCGAGGCGTTTGTCTTCGACGTTGATGGTGTGATGACCGACGGCAGCATAATGCCGTTGCCCGATGGGGATTTTATCCGCCGCTATAATGCCAAGGACGGCTACGCGCTCTCGTATGCAATCAAACACGGCTACAAGGTCTGTATCATCACAGGGGGATTTGGAGCAACACTCATCTCGCGTATGCAACGCCTCGGAGTGAAAAACCTCTACATAAACTGTATGGACAAAATCGCTGCCATACACGAATTTGCCGAGCAAGAGGGTGTGAACCTCGATAATGTGATATACGTAGGGGATGATATTCCCGATTTGGAGTGTATGCGAGAGGTGGGATTGCCCGTCTGTCCGGCAGATGCCGCATCGGAGATTATCGAGGCATCTTGCTATGTTTCGCAGTTCGACGGAGGTCGAGGTTGTGTGAGAGATATCATCGAGCAGGTATTGCGTGCGCACGGCACGTGGGCTCTCGACTCGATGGGAACCATCAGTGACAACTCGGTAGCATCGAGATAATTGATAATTTATAGTAGAAAATTTATGGCAGAGAAAAAATTGCGTTTCGAAACGCTGCAAATACACGGAGGTTATCACCCCGACCATACAGGCTCGCGTGGAGTGGCAATATACCCCACTGCGGCATACCATTTCCGTACTTGTGACTATGCGGCACGTCTGTTCGAACTTAAAGAGTTCGGCAATATCTATACCCGCTTGCAGAACCCGACAACCTCGGCATACGAGGAGCGCATTGCGGCTCTCGAAGGCGGCGTCGGAGCATTGGCACTCTCATCGGGAATGTCAGCACAACTTATCGCCATTACCTCGTTGGCGGATGCCGGCGACAATATCGTGGCTTCGCCCTACCTCTATGGCGGTACATTTAACCAATTCAAGATTTCGTTCCGCAAACTCGGCATCGATTGCCGTTTAGCAAAGGATGAGAGCGTCGAGGAGTTGGAGAAACTTATCGACGAGCGCACCAAGGCTATCTATGTCGAGTCGATGGGGAACCCGGGATGTAACGTCCCCGACTTGGAGGCTATTGCCGAGATGGCTCATCGTCACGATATCCCCTTTGTTGTGGATAATACGTTCGGAGCAGGAGGCTACCTGTGCCGTCCGCTCGAATGGGGAGCCGATATCGTAGTCGAGTCGGCAACCAAGTGGATTAACGGCCACGGAACGGCTATGGGCGGTGTGATTGTCGATGGAGGCACCTATAATTGGGGCAACGGCAAATATCCCGCACTGTGCGAGCCCTCGGAGGGCTATCACGGTCTGAAATTTTACGAAACCTTCGGCAATCTGGCATATATCGTCAAGTGTCGTGTGGATGGTCTGCGCGACCTCGGCTGCTCTCCCTCGGCATTCGATTCGTACCTTATGCAGTTGGGACTCGAAACCCTCTCGTTGCGAGTAAAGCACTCGGTCGAATCGACACGTCGCCTTGCGGAGTATTTTCGTGAGCATCCGCTCGTCAAGAGAGTTAGTTATGTCGGATTCGAAGACCATCCGTCACACGAGATGGCAAAGAAATACTTCCGCCACGGAGCAGGTGCCGTGCTGACTGTCGAATTAAAGGGTTCGCTCGACACAACCGTGCGCTTTGTCGAGTCGCTCAAATTGGTTGCCAATATGACGATGATTGGCGACTCGATAACCGTCATTACCCATCCGGCATCGACCACTCACAAGCAGTTGAGCGATGAGGACCTGGCAGCCGTCGGCATCTCGCCCACGCTGTTGCGTCTGTCGGCAGGATTGGAGAATGTCGAGGATTTGATTGATGATTTCGAGCAGGCATTTGCTGCCGCTCTCAAAGAGTAGATATGGCTGTACAATACGCATATTTCGCAGAGCCCGTGGAGTTGGAGGGTGGCGGCATACTGCCCGACCTGACCATCGCCTACTCGACCTACGGAACACTCTCGCCCCGGAAGGATAACATCATCTGGGTCTGCCACGCTCTAACCGCCAACTCGGAGGTCGAGGAGTGGTGGGAGCACACGGTCGAGAGCGGCAAGTTCCTCGACCCCGAGCGTTGGTTTGTCATCTGTGCCAACTTCCTCGGCTCGCACTACGGGACTACGGGCCCGTTATCCATTAACTCCGCGACGGGCAAGAAGTGGTACGGAGATTTTCCGGAGATTACGGTGCGCGATATGGTTCATTGTCATCGATTGCTTGCCGAGCGACTCGGCATCGAACAGGTAGAACTGCTTATAGGCAGCTCTATCGGAGGTTTTCAATGTTTGGAGTGGGCGGTACAGTGTCCCGACTTCGCAAAGCGGGCAGCATTTATAGCAACCACACCCCGCTCGATGCCGTGGGCCATAGCCTTCAACGAATCTCAACGTATGGCAATCGAGGCAGACCAAACCTTTGGCGAGCGTCGTGACGATGCCGGAGCTGCAGGTATGGCAGCGGCACGCAGTATAGCCTTGTTGAGTTATCGCGGAGGTATCGCCTACGACCGCACGCAGCAGGATGCCGACAATTCAAAACTTCGCGGCTACCGCGCCACAACATATCAGCAACATCAGGGCGAGAAGTTGCGCCGCCGATTCAATGCCTACTCCTACTATCGCCTTTCGCAGGCAGTGGACTCGCACGATTTGTCGCGTGGCAGAGGTTCGCTCGAAGAGGTCTTGGGCGGCATTAAGGCAAAGGCTTTGGTTGTATCGATTACGTCGGATATACTCTTCCCGCCCACCGACCACGAGATTATGGTGCGCTGTCTGCCCGATGCAGAGTACCACGTTATCGACTCGGACTTCGGTCACGACGGCTTCCTGGTCGAACACGAGCAACTGAATAGGATTATTACAAACTTTATGCATAAATAGAAGATGAACAGAGGTGTACTGAACATAGGACTTTTCGGTTTTGGAACCGTGGGTCGCGGATTGTATGACGTGCTCGAAGAGACACATCTCAAAGAGGCGCACATCAAACGTATATGTGTGCGTGATATCAATAAGGACCGCGGTGTAGAGGCAGACTTCACGGATAATCCCGACGAGATATTCAACGACCCCGAGATAAACCTTGTAGTCGAGCTTATCGATGATGCAGAGGCGTCATACCACATTGTGCGACGAGCTCTCGAAGCAGGAATTCCCGTAGTTACGGGCAACAAGAAGATGCTCGCATACCACCTCGAAGAGCTTATCGAACTTCAACGCGAAAAGCAGGTACCTCTGCTCTACGATGCCTCGGCGTGCGGAAGCATCCCCGTAATCCGCAACCTCGAAGAGTACTACGACAACGACCTGCTTGTATCGGTTAAGGGTATCCTGAACGGCTCTTCAAACTTCATCCTCTCGAAGATTTTTAACGAGAATATGTCCTACCCTGCCGCCTTGAAGTTGGCGCAGGATTTGGGCTTTGCCGAGTCAGACCCCTCACTCGATATTGACGGTTTCGACTCATTGTTCAAGTTGATAATCATCACAATGCACGCCTTTGGTCGCTACGTCGCCCCCGAGAAGATTTTCGTTTATGGCATATCGAAGATGAACGATGACGACATCCGCTTTGCGACCGAGAAGAAGCGTCGTATAAAGTTGGTGGCTCACGTCGAGAAACTCGATAACGGCCGGATGATTATGAGCGTTATGCCGCAACTTATCTCGCGCGATAAATATATATATAGTGTCGAGGATGAGTTTAATGGTGTAGTTATCAAGGGTAAGTTCTACTATAAGCAATTTATGTTCGGTCGCGGTGCGGGCGGTTATCCCACGGGCTCTGCCGTTTTGAGCGATATTATGGCGTGCTTCTATAACTACAAATACGAGTACAAGAAACTCAATGCAGAGGTTGTCCCCGAATATACCGACGACTTTACCTTCCGCATCTATCTGCGCTACACCTCCGATGAGGATTTGGCGCTGTTCAAATTCCAAAAGATTCGCGAGAACTACGAGAGTGAGTCGTCACGATATGTTGTCGGCGATGTACGATTGAGCGACCTCTACGCAATTCGCGAAGAGATTCGCCACCGCAACCTCTTTGTTGCTGCATATCCGGAAGACTAATCTTGGCGTAATCACGCTCCTCTAAAAAAGACTACCCTCCCAAACATTTGGGAGGGTAGTTCTTAAATATATAGGTAATGATGCCAAAAGCGGCGCTTG
>CAZIAS010000036.1:0-20257 GCA_964536825.1 uncultured Alistipes sp.
TGTAAATACTGCCGTATTCTTCCTTTTGGATAAGGCAGCATCTGATGCCGGCATCGGAGGATTCCACTTCGGACCCAACACACTTTACACCATTGCCGGCGGCGCTCTCGGTCTGTTGGTTTTGCGTGGCATTCTCGCACTCAAAAAAGACGGTGTAAGTTGCTGGTCTCAACTCGAATAATTACAATACAATGCCCTCACTGTGGACGATTAAGATAAAAATACAACTCCTAATTATGGATACAGAAAAGATCAAAAACCGAGGCAAAAAGCTTAAAATCATCCTTGATAGTGCAACTTTTGCATTGTTACTCTCCATTGTGCTATTCTCTTACGAGATGATTAGCAGTACCAAGGAGACCGATGCCATTGTCGATAATCTGATGGAGATTCAAGGCTCGCTATCCACGCGATATCTGGGTCTTTTCCCTGAATACATCGACAATATCAACAATCTGCTGAACAACACTATCGAGGAGCAAGGCAAGGCGGAAATTAGAGATTCTATTATCATTTTTGAGGATGTACTTTATTATGGTATTCGCAGTGATGCAGACGGGTTTCGTAAAATGGTTGAAAATCTCGTAACCCTTACCAATAGTGGTTGTCATATAACCATAGCATTTTACGATGCAGATGGAATGCCTTTTCAGCAGATGATGCGCGACAAACTGATTGACCACGAATACAAAAAACAGTTCCGCAACGATATGGACTCCTATCGAGAGCGAGTGCATCAGTTAAGACGTGCGAGTGGAGATATCAATCCCGATCTGCCCCGACCTGAATTTGATGCGAAGTTGGTTGAGTTGGTTAATACTCACTTCGACAATTATTTGGAAAATCATCCGGAACGAGCAGATTCACTACATCGCGTCATTCGCAATATTTATAATTATCGATTGGTGGATTCGTTACTCAACCAACAATACTATGAGGCGACACGCAATGCCAGTCCCAAAAAGATAGAATCGACAGTCAAAGGTTTGTTACAGCCTCTGCCCCAAAAAGAGAATGCGACAGACGCAACCTCACTGCGAGTAAATCAGTTATGCAGGGAACTGGACAATATCAAGCTTCACTATATGGATAAACCTTATCGGGATATTACCTACTCTGACTTCTACAATATGTACAGAGATATCTCGCTTGCTATCTGTCGTCTGCTTCGACAACAGCCGAATATCGAACTATTGCCATTGAACGAAAGCCTTATGATGTGTTGTTGGATGAGTTCTGTAAATGGCAAAGAGCAGGCAATATTTGCCTTCCCAAGCAAGTATTCGACCGACGAGATTGGATTTATATCGCAAGATGTTGCCATAGCACGCTATATTCGCACAATGCTCAAAGGGGTTAGGGAATCACACACCAATATGCAATAATTCACATTCAAACATAGCAAATAATACACATAACACTCATAAAACTTAATTATTATGAAAAAACTACTTTTTATCTTGGCTTGCAGCGTAATGATGTGTGCATGTGATAATCTGACTCCGTTGCAGAAACAAGTAAAATCGCTTGCAGAGCACTACAACTCGATGTGTCCGTTTGACGTAGAGGATATACACATAACAAGAGTAGATGCTGAAGTTGATCTGGCTATGATAAGTTTCCAATGCGAGGTTTCGAATCAAAAAATCGATGATATCCGCGCATCGAAAAAACTAGAAGCAAAAATAGAGGAACTTCTGATTGACGAGTTTATCAAAGAAAACAATATGTTGTATGGTACGATACAAGAAGGTGCATGGGTAAAATTTAGGCTTTGCAACACCGAGACCAAGAATGTATTTGCAATTAACATTAACTCCAGCACAATAGAAAAAAAAGCAAAGAAACATGAAATAGAACCACAAATAAGAATGGATGTACAAAAGAGTCTTATAACACTATATATTGAATTACCTGAAGAAGATTTATCGACATCTGGATTAGACTATATAAAGTCTAAAGAATTCTCTTCGGAATGGAAATTCTTCGGAGATACTTTTAGAAATACGTGGATAAGTGGACTTGTAGGACCGATTGCAGAAGAGCTTTCAGAGGTACTACCAGATAACATAATAATAACTTTCAACACAAACCCGACAGATTGGATAGTTACAAAAATAAAAGATTTGGGCTTATCTCTAAAAATAGCATTAACTAATAAAAATGGAGATATACTCAATGAAGTTTTAATCACGCCGGATGTGGAAATAGTTAAATATGATGATCTTGATGATTATGAATTAGCCATAGATGCATTAAGCCAGGAGATTGGCAAGGCTCTTGAAAAAATGGAGAGAATATTTCGATCAGAAAGCGAATATATTTCGGATAACACCATAGAACAATAACAAACATTTAGAATTATGATTAAATATCTTGTAACATTCGTACACACTTATGCCAATTCAACCGGCTTACGCCTTGTAGTGAACGGCACAAATCGTGGCAAAGTGCCCAGCATTTTAGAACTACCCGAGGGTAACAACACGCTACGACTCGAAAACAAGCGTTTCGGAATTGTGCTACAAAGTACCGAGATTCGATTGCAATTGTACAGCAATGTCAATATCATAATCGACTTTTCGGGATTTTTCCTTCCGACAATCAAATGCAATGTCATTCCAATTGGCACCTCATCGCAGCCGAGGGGAGAGCACTGGGTATCACCCGAACAACCTGTCACTCCGTCCGTGACACCACCAGTCACTCCTCAACCCTCACCGGCACAAGAGGTCTTCAAGGCTGGCGAAGTATGCCCCAATTGCAAAAGGCGCAACTATATGGCAAGCGATGACGAATGCGCAAGTTTCTGCAAGTGGTGCGGTGTGGTATTCGGCAGAAATGGTGTTGTTAAAAAGGACAACTATGGATTGGAATGTCATCACAAACCCAAAAACTATTTCCGAAATATCTGGGACGCCTCAAATGTCGTAAAGATTGACACCACTCAATTGGAGTTGAACCACAAGTTTTTGAGTTACATTTTCAACAACTTCTCGGATTGTAAAATCGAGTCACGAGTTGCGGTACAATCGTTCAACCCTTCGGCTCCGGATTATTGTATGCCCATCAACTTTATGGTCACCAAGGGGGACAAAAAGGTTGCCGTACTACTCGTCGAAAGGCGAAAGACTGGGCGTTATTCACTCCTCGAAACCAACGAGCAGTGCAAAGAACATAATATTTCGCCGATTTGGTTTTTCGTAGAGATGCCCAACGAAGAGGAGTATGTTGTAACTCAAATTCGCAAGCATTTGGAATAAGTGAAATTTTCAGAGCGGGGAGTGCCTATCCGGCTCCTGTAAAGAATCCGGCATCGACACGAGTATGGTCGCGCAGGAGATCTGTCGGTGTATGATTCGGTATTGCGAAAGTCGCAATTTCAAAAGCATCTCCCCGCCTCTTTTTCAAATTGAGAAGATGTCATTACTCGATTGTTTATTGTGTCACGAACATTGGATAAACTACTACGAATACGCGGTACGCAACACCCCCATAACTCGTAGTGGCGAAGACGATTTGTTCAAGTATATAAGGGATAAAGAGTATCTGCCCACAGCCATCAGGATTCTTGGCGGTGGGACTCTCCCGCACCCTTCTAAAAGACTGATAAACAAGGTTGGAACCAACAAGAAACGGACTGTTTATACATTCAATCGAGAAGAGAATTACATCTTAAAATTCATCACTTTTAGACTCATTCGCCAGTATGATTATTGCTTTGCTGATAATCTCTACTCTTTCAGGGTTGATTGCGGTGCGAAGAAAGCGATAAACAGAATCGTCCGCACGCCAGACATTGACGAATATTACTCATATAAAGTCGATATCAGCAACTATTTTAACTCAATAAATATCGACAAGTTGTTGGTTATGTTGCGAGATGTTTTCACCGATGATGAGCGCTTGTATAACTTCTTCGAGGCTCTACTTCGTAATCCCTATATCGAATATAATGGCAAGGTTATCGAGGAGAGAGAAAAAGGTGTTATGGCAGGTAGTCCGACGGCTGCGTTTTTGGCGAATATCTACCTTTCGGGGTTGGATGCCACATTTCGCGATGCAGGGGTTTTGTATTGTCGCTACTCGGACGATATTATCATCTTTGCCAAGAGTATCGAGGAGATCGAACAGCACAAAGAGCAGATGTCCGAATATTTACATTCATTTGAATTGACAATCAACCACAGCAAAGAGGTCTTGACCCTTCCCGGAGAGCAGTGGGAGTTTCTCGGATTTGCATATTGTAATGGCGACGTGGATATCAGCCCTATATCGCACCGAAAACTCAAAGCCCGAATGCGTCGAAAGTCCGAGGCGTTGATTCGGTGGCAACGTACCAAAAACAAGCCTGCCGAAGCCGCAGCAAGAGCCTTTGTCAAGAGATTGAATCGCAAACTTTACGACACATCGGACACCCACGAAACAAACTGGTCAAGGTGGTATTTCCCGCTGATAACCACCGATAAAAGTTTGAAAGAGATCGACAAATACACACAGGAGTGCATAAGACACATAATAAGTGGCAGACACTCCAAATCGAATTATAGATACACCTACCATCAAATCAAGCAATTGGGCTACAAAAGTTTGGTGCGCAATTGGTGGGCATATCACACCGAATCAAATAATTAACATATAAACTAATCACTTTTTACTATGAAAACGGTATTAAACGGATATATTAATGCAATTATTGCTAAAATCAAGAATGGATTTGATGATGTGTCAACACTGACTCCCGATATTGATGGTATTCCATTCAACTTGAAGAATTGGATACAGATATCAGGACCACTATTCTATGGTGGATCAATAAACGACGATATTGATGTAAGAATATGTCTAGATGGATGCAATTCAGACAGATTAGAAATCTATCAAAAATATGGATATCGAAAAGAGAATGGTGATGCTGCAGTTAGAAAATATTATAAATGGAGCGAGATTGATAGTATTGCCATGGAGGTCGAAGACATTGTTGTTTCATTGGTGGGTGTATCCAATGCGAATGCATTTGTGAGCGATGATGTATATATTGAAATTAGTAGAAAATACACGGCAGAAGCTAATACTAAAATCCAAAAGCATAAAAAGAGTAGTTTGATAACATATGTGAGTATTGCCATTCTTACACCAATTCTGCTTTTCTTGATAGCTTGGATAATGGGTGAAATATAGCCCGATGCAGAAAGTGTAGATAATTTTATCAATCTGCACTCAATTATCAGCAAAAGTTTCTTAAATACAACGTCTAAATAGGGCTTTAAGCAATCGGGGTTGTTCAACCAAAATTTGTTGAACAACCCCGATTATTGTAGAAGGTTATATACATAATTACACTACATCAACCTTTTACCGCTGATTTAGGTAGTGGTTCGCGGCGGCACACCGCAAATCAAATTGAAAATTAAACACGCATCGTGTGGTACGTTGCTCCGAAAAACGGCACAAAATTGCAGGCGGTGTAATTTCATATATAAATTCCGTTATTTAATTACGCAATCGACGGTTATTTGGTCTGCGCAAGGTGGGTTATGCGGAGCTGCTTGGCGAACTCCTCGGCAGAAAGTCCCGTCTGAACGTGTACCGTGCGACTTGTACCCGGGCGCAGGTCGAAGTAGTTGTCGGCAAAGAAGTTCTCGATACCGTCAATCGACATAAACACCGCACGCGCAAAGCGGTCGGTCGTAAGCGTAACCTCAACGCCATCCTTCGCATCCACAACTTTCGAAGTTACATTTGCCGCAGGATAGTTGAGTTCGTTCTGCTTCACGAAGTAGTTGTTGTTCGTATAGGTGCGCTCGCCAACAGTCAGGCGCGATGCGATAAACACATCGCCAGCCTTCGCTCCACCCAGAGCCTCGTCGGTAGCAACATCCACAACCACGGTCGAAGCATTGGGAGCAACCTTAAATGTCTTGACAAACTTATTTACCACATTGCCCTTGAAGTCCATAATCAGCACCTCCAACTCCGCCTTGGGCGAGGTGTGGCGGTCCGAAACGACATACACTTTAAGTCGGCCATCACGGTTATATGCCGACACGAGCATATCGTCAAAAGCATACTTTGCAAAGTAGTGCTGTGCCTTCCAACGACCATAGTAGTCACGGCTCGCCCACGATGCCACGGGCCAGCAGTCGTTATGCTGCCAAAAGAGCGAACCCCAGCAGTATGGCATATCGCGACGATGAGCCTCCATTGCTGTTTTGATGGCATCTCCCTGCAACACGTGATTCATATATACAAATGTCTGGAAATCCTTTGCAGGCCAATACTCATTTTCGAGATATGTACGGATAAGTCCGTTCGCCTTTGAGCCACCACGCTGGTGCGACATCATAACCTCCGACTCGACAGCCCAATCGCGCTCCTCGGGGGCGTAGAACTTGATAGACTCAAACTCGGGGAACGATTGGAATCCGTACTCGCTAAAAAAGCGGCTGCGCTTGGTATTATATCTGTCGATGGGGCGTTTGCTGTGCCATACTCCCCAATAGTGAGCATCGCCCTTTGAGGGATCGCTCGCAAGGTCCTTCGATATCTCTTTGCTCGAAAATGGCGAGCTCGGAGTGTATGCACGCATTGGGTCATACTTCTCGACAGCCTCGGGCAACGCTTCGTAATAGACGTCACAGAATTGGTTAAACATACGGTCAAAGACCTCGGGTGTGCCTTGTTTAGCATACTTCTTTTGAGCCGAGGGGAGAAGCAGGTTACACTCGTTATTTCCGCACCACAGAGCGATGCAGGCGAAATTACGCAGACGCTTCACGTTGTCGGCAGCCTCCTGACGAATACTTTCGAGCAAGGCTCCCTCGGCGGGATAGAGTGCGCATCCGAACATAAAGTCCTGCCAAACCATAATTCCGTATTGGTCGCAGAGGTCGTAGAAGATATCATTCTCATAGACACCGCCACCCCACACGCGTAACATATTCATATTGACATTTACCGCATCCTCGATTGTACGGATATAGGTAGCCACACCTACACGGGACAAGAAGTTGTCGCAAGGGATATAGTTGGCACCCTTTGCAAACACGGGCTTACCGTTAAGTTCGAAGTAGAAAGAACGTCCATCCGCATCATCTTCGCGAATAAGTTTGAGCGAACGCAGACCAATCTTGTGCGAGCGGCTGTCGATAACCTTACCGTCGGCGACAACCTCTGTACGGAACGAGTAGCGGTGCGGTTCTCCCAAGCCGTTAGACCACCAGAGTTGCGGTTTTACGATGCTGAAAGGAGCAACGACAGCATTCTTGCCGACTTTCAATTCTGTGGGCGTCGTAGCGAGGACCTTACCTGTTGCCTCATCCAAAACGCGCACCTCGGCAGTGGTTGCAGCGGTCGCCGTAACATCAACCTCAACCGACACATCCGCACGCTTCGCGGTCACCGATTTCTGATTGTAATAAACATCCTCAATTCGAACATTATTCCACGCTTCGAGATATACAGGACGCCAGATACCGCAGGTTACAAGGCGCGGACCCCAATCCCAACCATAGTGATAGCCTGCCTTACGTGCATATACTGCAATCTTGCGGTCGAGCAGACCTCCGTTTGCGGATTGGTCATTCCAGGAGGGGTAATGTACGGGGTGCATAGCCTCCCACTTGGGCATATCAATCTTCACGGGCGAGTGGAAATATACTCTCAACATGTTTTTGCCCTCTTTGAGCGACTCCTTGACATTTATACGCCATCTGCGGAACATATTGTCGGCTTTGAGCAGCGGAGTCTCCATATCGTTGAGATATACATCCGCATAGGTATCAAGACCCTCGAAAACGAGTTCGATACACTCCTTCGAAAGCACATCCTTATCGGCAACGAACTCTGCCTGATATACCCAATCCTCCTTATCGACCCACTGCACACCGCGCTCATTGAGGCGATAGAAGGGGTCCTCGATAATTTGGTTAGCCATAAGGTCGGTATGCACCTCACCCGGAACGGTTGCATCGTACCAAATGCCGACACTACCACGCTGGCGTTTGAATTTCCAATCCTCGAAATTGAGCGATTGGCGCACAGGTGCTGCCGAAGCGGTAACGGCCACGAGCAGCATCATTGCAAAAATTTTAACTCTTTTCATTTCTCTGTTATTTAAGTTAGTTTATAAATTGTGTTTATAGGTATTTACATACAAAACCACACTATTCCGCTTTTCGAAGTCGCAGGCGACCCAAACCCATCCCGAGTAGGGAATTTAAGGAAGGGCCAGACTTGCAAACGCGGCGTGTTGCCGCGAGTAACGACATCCATCTGCAATAAAAGGGTTGTGATGTAATTATACATATATGCACCATATTTTATCCGTATATCTCGTTGAGTATGCTTGCCAAACGCAATCCTCCGCGTAGCAACTGCTCTTCGACCACGGGAGCAAATAGCGTAACGTAATCATACGAAAGACGACTGCCGTCAGGGGTCTGCTTATAGACCTCGACAGCCACAGCGTGCGTCTGGCAGAACCATTCGAGTGGCGTACCTGCAACAATTGCCCGACATTGAGACTTTGTTACACGGTCGATTTCGCGCTGCCACTCGGTATAACTCCATCGGTGTGCCGATTCGACAAGTTCCGTATCCCAAACAGCGTGTAACTTACGCTCCTTGCCGAAATAGCGGACCTTCACGTTATTACCTCCACGGTCCGACAACCTGCCTGCGTGCATCGGGCAGTGCATATCGCCAACCAGATGTATCAACATTCGCAGATTGATATTCTCCTCCTCGGGCGAAAGTTCTCCCGATTTGAGTTTTTCGACAATCGCATCAACCGCCTGTACTACATCTCCCTTCGCATTGCGAGGTTGGGTTTGGTAGGTATTACCCTCATCCACATTGGCATAGTGCCACGTCTTGGTATATGCATACTCGGGCGTATGACTTGCACCATCGAGCCAATTGGCATAATAGACCGGAGAGTGACCATCCAACACCGCCACAACATTACGATAGGCACGAGGCGAAAGGTTACATTCTGCAATGTAAGCAACGACATCGTGTCCCTTCTGCCCCCAGCCAAACGAGGTCAGAACCGAACAGAGTGCAATTATCGTAAACAGGATCCTCTTCATAATGTCAATCCGTATAATTGATACCCTCAATTATCAATTATCAATTATCAATTGTCAATTGTCAATTCGATTATTGGTTCATCGTTGCGAGGAACTCCTCGTTTGTTTCGGTCAGCCCCATCTGCTTTTGGAGGAACTCCATTGCCTCGACGGTGGTCATATCCGAGAGGTATTTGCGGAGTACCCACGTTCGATTCATCACCTCACGTGGCAACAGCAGGTCTTCACGGCGCGTACCCGAAGCTATAACATCGACAGCCGGATAAATGCGCTTGTTGGCGAGCTTGCGGTCGAGCTGCAACTCCATATTACCCGTACCCTTGAACTCCTCGAAGATAACCTCATCCATCTTCGAACCGGTATCGATAAGTGCCGTTGCGATGATTGTCAGCGAGCCCTTCTCCTCGGTATTTCGAGCTGCTCCGAAGAAACGCTTGGGCTTATGAAGTGCATTGGCATCGACACCTCCCGACAGAACCTTACCCGACGCAGGCTGCACCGAGTTGTAGGCGCGCGCCAGACGAGTAATCGAGTCGAGGAAGATAACCACATCGTGTCCGCACTCGACCATACGCTTTGCCTTCTCCAAGACCATCTCGGCAACCTTCACGTGACGCGAAGCCTGCTCGTCGAAGGTCGAAACGACAACCTCTGCCTTGGCATTGCGGGCCATCTCGGTAACCTCCTCGGGGCGCTCGTCGATAAGCAGAACGATAATGTATGCCTCGGGATGGTTGTCGGCAATGGCATTCACGAGCGACTGCATAAGCATCGTTTTACCCGTCTTGGGCTGTGCCACAATCAGCGCACGCTGACCCTTGCCGATGGGCGAAAAGAGATCTACCACACGATTCGAGAGGGAGTTATGACCGTTGCCCGTCAAGCAGAACTTCTTGCTCGGGAAGAGCGGAGTCATAAACTCAAATTGCACACGGTCACGCACATAGTCGGGTGCCAAGCCGTTGATTTCATTAACCTTGACCAGCGGGAAGTACTTCTCGCCCTCCTTCGGCGGACGAATCACGCCACTCACCGTATCGCCCGATTTCAGTCCGAATAGTTTGATTTGCGACGGCGACACATATATATCGTCGGGCGAGTTGAGATAGTTATAATCTGCCGAGCGCAGGAATCCGTAGCCATCGGGGATAATCTCCAAAACACCTTCGCCGATAATCTCTGCCGTAAAGTCATCTTTGGTTATGACCTCCTCCTTCTGTCGAGGTTGCTCGGCGTTTTTGCGGCCATTGCGCTTACCCTGCTCCCGATGGCGAGTCTCGCCGTCGGCAGGGGCATTATCAGTCGCAGGCACCTGCGACTCCTCGGCTCCAACTTCGACCACAGGAGCCTGCTCCGGCACAACCTCCACTGCGGGCTGCGGATTCTTGGGCTTGCGACCGCGACGCTTGGGTTGTGGAGCTGCCTCGACAACCTTCTCCGCGGGAGCCTCCGACGCAGGAGCGGCATTCTCCGCCTCTACCACAGAGAGCGGAGTTGTCTGCTCGCCCACTGCGGGTATGTGCGCCGTTGCCGGCTCGACTCTTTGTGGGTCATCCACGGCAGGCTTCGCCTCGGCAGGTTTCTCCTCGGCGAGGGGCACACCACTATCGACCCTGACGCTACTCATTCTGGGACGGCGACCGCGACGCTTGGGCTCTGCCGAATGCTCCGCCGGCACCTCTGCAACAGGAGTTGCGGGTTCGTCATCGGCAGCCTCGACATTGGCACCTGTCGTTACGGCGATAATCTTGCTTATAAGCCCTTTTCTACGATGATTTGTGTCGGAGATTCCCAACACTTTTGCTATTTCGCGCAATTCGGCAATCGATTTGCCTTCGAGCGCATTCAAGTCCTGCATATTGCTATGAATTATTTGTACTCGTGATTAAAAAAAACGGAATGGACACTCCGCGTTCGAATTTCAACGCTACAAAGATAGTGCAATTTTTGGAAACACCAAATATTCGGACAAAAAAAAGAGGTGCTCGACATCTGTCTGCACCTCTCTTGTAACAACGAAACAACTCTCTTATTTCGCGTTCTTCTTATCGTAGCGTTTTGCGTAACGGCTCATAAACTTATCCACACGACCGGCGGTGTCCACCAACTTCATCTTACCGGTGTAGAACGGGTGCGATGTGTTGGAGATTTCCATCTTATACACGGGATAGGTTTCGCCGTTCACTTCGATGGTCTCTTTTGTCGAAACGGCGGACCTGCACAAAAACACGTGGTCATTCGACATATCTTTGAATGCCACTAAACGATAATTTTCCGGATGAATACCCTTTTTCATTTCGTCTGTTTTGTTAAATTAAGTACTTAAATCGGCGCGAAGATACGAAAAATTTTTCAAACCGCAACACCTCGCCTGTTATTTTTTCGCAAAATTGCAATTATTGGGGGATTTTTGGTAGCTATATATAAGTATTAGCCATTAGCCATTGGACCCCTCCGGTCTTCGACCACCTCCCCTAAAACAGGGGAGGAGTTTTGTAAGTGCGGGAGTTGGGGAGGATGGGGGCGCAGTCGCGAATTGCGACTGCTTATGGGGTGTTTTTTTTTGGGGGGGGGCGACCGCAATCGCGGCCGCTTATGGGGGGGGGCAGGAATGTGCAGGGGCGGCAAGGTCGGGCGAGGGCGTTTTTTTTTCGATCAATTAAGGAGGAGCCCATAATCCCCATAATCCCCATAATCCCCCTGCATACTAACATTTTGTTAAAAAATTATTTGCGAAAATATTTGGAAGTTTGAAAAGTTATTCTTAATTTTGCTTTTGATAATTATACAAAACCAAATTTTACGCCTAACTAAAATTACCAACGATGTTACGAAACATTTACAAGGGGGGGGGCTCGCAAGGCGAGTACACTGCTCCACGCGTTAGTTTATTTGAGTTCAGCGTCGAACAAGGCTTCGCTCACTCTGTTGGAGAGACTTGGGAGAAGGAGGAAGAAGAATTTTAACCTTAAATTTGTATCGACTATGAAGAAAATTTTTACCATTTTGGCAAGCGCAGCACTTGCGCTGACGATGTCGGGTTGTGTCAAGGATACCACTGCCGATGTCAATTCACAGAAGGGTGTAGTTCGCACTATCGGTGCAAATATTGAGGCTATGACCCGTACTTCTATGGACGATTTCGAACCCGGAGAAACCGCACAGATTTTGTGGTCGGAGGGCGACGTAATCGGTGTTGTTACTTCTGACGGAACTATCCGCCAAGCAACCCTTATGGACGGCTATGCAGGACAGGTTGAGGGCGAGTTCGAGGTTTCGGGTGCTACCGAGGGTGAGGAGTATATCTACGGCTTCTATCCTTACAACGCAAATGTAACTTACGCTGACGGTACTCTGTCGAATTTGCCGTTGGATCCTAACCGCAAGTTCATCACTGCGACAGATCCCGCAACAAATCCCGCACTTCCCAGCGGTGTAACTTTCCCGTCGAACGAGATGCCGATGGTTGGTAAGCTCACTTCGAAGGGAACGCTCGCATTCAAGAGCATTTGCGGTCTTATCGAGGTAAAACTGCTCGCCGACAACACGGTCGAGACCAATACCGAGACCACCGAGACTACCACAACTACGACATCTATCTTTCACGTTTCGTTGCAGAGCGATGCCAATGTTATGTCGGGTCCGGGTGTGGTTGATATGACCGCTGACCGTCCGAAGTTCACTTACGACGGCGTTACCGAGAAGCTCTGGAACAATGGCGGTTCAACAACTTCGTTCCACTCGCACGTAGCCTATATGCTGGGTGCCCAGAACGGCAACAAAGGTTTCCACCTCAACGCAGAGACTCCGACTTCGTTGTTCTTTGTAGTTCCCGTCGGAACTTACGATGACTTGAAGATTCACATCGGCGACCCCGAGTTTGCGATGACAAAGGTTTCGACCAAGTCGCACGAGGTTAAGCACAACACTATCCTCTCGTTCTCGGCATTCAACATTCACCGCATTGATGAGGCTCTCTATTCGGGCGATGTTACCGATTTGAGCGTTAATCCCGACACGGGCGAGGCGGAGTATGCTTATTCATACCTCGTTAAACCGTCGGATACTCCCAAGCAGTACAAGTTCAAGGCTGTATTGCCCGATGGTACCCGTCGTTTGAAGTTGCCCGATGGAACTGATGTCGGAGGTGTCAATAGTAACTACAATACCACCTACGTCTTTATGGAGGATACCGAGGGCGTTGTTACCAACCTTCGTCGTGTGGGAGAGTGGGTATATTTCACTGCTTCGAAGCCCGGTAATGCGATTATCGCAATCGGTGCAACAAACACAAGTATTATCAACTCGTACCATATTTGGGTCAGCGACGTTCAGGATCAGGTTCTTCCGGGCGGTCACGTATTTATGGACCGTAACCTCGGCGCAACCTTTGCTCCGCAGACTCCCGCCCAGGCTCATAGTATGACTATGGAGCAGGCTTGGCGTGCTTCGGGTTGCCACTATCAGTGGGGTTCGACCATTCCGCGTCCTGGACTTACCCCTGCAACGGTAGCCGAGTCTTATGACAAACCACAAACCTCGAATAGAGATTGGGGAATGAATAACTGGTTGATGCACAAGTGGGGAGCATATTTATACAACACTGCGTACAATATGTCGAATAGCAGCGCAAACGCTCTTATCCGTACTCGTACCTATCCGCACCAGTGGCAGCCGAGCTGGGAGACTGTTGCCGCAAACGATACCGAAATCACAAACGTGGCAGACTTCGGTATTTGGTATAGAAACAATAGTAGTCTTGGCGCATTGAATGTCGGCACTAACGCTCTCTGGCAGTCGAATAAGACTATGTTCGACCCGTGTCCTCCGGGGTACCGCGTTCCTTCGAAGACAGAGATGGCTGATGCTTACTGCGGTCATCAATACTATCAGGCTCTCAAAGGTATTGGTCAGTACTATATCCACGACGGTCAGACCGTATTCCTTTCGTGGTGTGGTTACCATATGGCAGCTACTGGTGCTCTGTTCAACACCTGGTTTACAAACTATCCGCGTACCGGCTGGTGGTACTTTAACGAGGAACTTACCGAAGATACTATCGCTAACGACGGCCTGAGTATTCGTTATGGAACCAGTGGTGGTGGTAAAGACTTGAATGCGACTACTGCGGCAGGTGTCGGAGCTAGTTCGACATATCCCTATCTCTCGTTGGAGGAGGCAACTTCATTCGTGAGCGGAGCAGTCGATACCAGCAAGTTCCAAGATGGCAAGATTGCTAATGCGAAGCCTGTGATGGATAAATACCGTGCCGTTATCTCGGAGGGTATGGGTGTTCGTTGCATTCGCATTAAGACCGCTGTGACAGGCGAAGCGGGTGTGACTCCCGGATTCGAAGTTGAAACCCCGACCGAGTTCTAATGTTTAACCATTAAACGGAAGAAAAATGAAAAAGACATATTTATATATAGTTGGATGTGCAGCTGCTCTGATGATGATTGGCTGTACGAAGGATGCCGGCGTGAATGTCGAGGCTCCGGGTGCTCCCGAAGCTGTAAGCCTCAAAGCCCGCGTTGTAGAGCCGGAAGAGGCTCGTACGACTCTCGGCGAGGACGAGGACGAGGGCGGCTATCGCCAGGTTCTCTGGGCAACGGGCGACCGTCTTGCTCTCATTGATGACTACAACCTCGTTCGACCGATGGACGTAGATGAAGGTAGCGTAGGCGTAGATGCTTATGGTTATCTTATGTTCACGGGTAATGCAAACGTGAATTTCTACACGAAGTCTTATCCTATCGTCTATCCTTACGAGATGGTTGAGTCGGGCTCGAATTCGAGCATCAACCTTACCCTTCCCGAGGTTCAGACCACTATCGATGGTGGCGAGTCGCTGATGTATGGTTATACCTACTCGGGCGAGAATGCTGTCGGATACGATATGACGATCGTAGATCTCTTCAATATGGTAGGTTACCTCGAATTGCAGGTTGTGGGCGAAGGTGCTGTGGATTGCATTACCGTTACTTCGGCATCGCAGAAGTTGTCGGGTGCTGCTGTCCTGACCCCCAGCTACGAGGGTCCCGCAGAGCTTACCGTGACAGGTTCGCACAGCGTTTCGTTGGTTCCCGCAGAGGCAGTTACTCTTGACGCTTCGACTGCTACGTCGTTCCTCGTGGCTCTGCCCGCAGGTACATATCCCGCAGGCGACCTCACGGTTTCGTTCAGCATTGGTGGCGACCACAAAGTCTGCACTTCGTCGCAGGAGCACGAGTTGGTTGCTTCGATGATTAAGCCGCTCACTATGTCGGCTACCACTTCGGTGGAGTATGTCGATCTTACCGCCGGCGAGAAGTATGCTAACGCATTCGTATTGCCCGCAGCAGGTTGGTACAAGTTCGAGGCAAAGACCCGCGGTGGTCTGACCTCGGTACCCCACCCGAAAGTTGCTGACACCGTTATCGCTACCATCGGTGGCGAGGGCGCACAGGCTTGCAACGCTTGGGAGTCGCACGAGAATATGGTTACGAACGTAATCTACAACGCTGCCGACAACACCGTTCGCTTCTACTATGACGGTCAGGAGGGTAACTCGATGATTTGTATGGTGAAGGATGGTCTTGCACAATGGACTTGGCACCTCTGGGCTGTCAATGACCTCGACGAGCAGCAGATTGGCGAGAATACCTATTTGGACCGTAACCTCGGTGCTTGGGGTAAGCCAGCCGATGCAGATGACGCTCACAACTACCTCCAACGTGACTACAATATCGGCAATGGCGAGACCTACTCGTCGATGGGTCTGATGTGGCAGTGGGGTCGTCCTAACGCATTCCCGGGCCTGGGCCGTTATCACACTCGTTACTCGGGCTGGTATCAGCGCGAAACTGACGGTGCTGTAACCTTTGCTGACCTCTTCGTAGAGGCTGGCGCTACCATATCTCAAAATACCGGTGATCAGCTGGCTAAATTGGGCTATACCCCGATCTTCTACTTCCCGAGTCCGGAGATTATGGGTTCGCTCTACAAAGACAACTCCGGTGCGGCTGACCCGTTTAAAGACACCGACGGCACGGCAAACTATGTGCCTTGGTTCAACAAGTGGGGTATGACAAACAACACTACCAATATCACTATGGCTGTTGCTTTGGCTAATCCTATGAGGGCTTATGGTACGGGTGCAGGCACCACGTCGCCTACTTGCAATATCAAGTATTGGTGTAACGACCTCTTCACAGGCAGCTTCGACTTCGCTTCGTCTTACTCGCCGTGGAACTATGGTACCGATGCGCAGACTTCGAAGACATTTGATGTTTGCCCCTATGGTTATCATATTCCCGACGGAGCACAGACTGTTGCCGACTTCTCGACTCTGAACTTTACCTGGAAGAACCGCTACAATAATGGCGCAACCTCTGCGGATGCATTCGTTAGTGAAGGTTCAACCACCCGCACGCTTGGTGCTTATGCTACCGCAACCGATGGTTCGTTTGTTTGGGTTCCGGGTACCGGTGTTCGTCTGCACTACGGTGGTGGCGGCGATGCCAACACTATCAACTGGTGGTGCTCGTCGAACAACAACCAAGACGTAGTCATTCGCTGGGCTGCTGATGCAGACTACTCGAAGACTCCGGTTGTAGAGAATGGCTTCTACGATCTTAATGGCGAGAATGGTGGTCACACGCGCGAGACCGTAGCTTCGTTGATGCTTCCTATCCGCTGCGTGAAGACTAAATAATCAACTACGCAATATTTCAGAAATATCCCGCGATTAACGTCGCGGGATATTTTTTGTTTGGCTGAAAGGGCGTTAAAGACGTTAAGGGAATATGGGGAGAATGGGGATTATGGGGATTATGGGGATTATGGGGTGTATAGGGAAAATCATTGTGAATTCTGAATTGTGAATTCACAATTGCGCCCCCCTTAATGCCCTTAATTGCCCTTAATGCCCTTAATGCCCTTAATAACCTTTTCTCTGCGCAATCAATTTTGAATTGTGAATTTTTTATGCTATCTTTGTTTCCTACAACTCTTGAAGAGTTATGACAACTCAACAACAACAAATTATCGACCTAATCAAACGCGAAGTTGTGCCTGCCGTCGGTTGCACCGAGCCGATTGCCGTCGCGCTCTGCGCCGCCGTGGCAGCCGAAACACTCGGAGTGCGACCCAATGCACTGCCCGACAATATCGAGGTGAAATTGAGTGCCAACATCCTCAAAAACGCAATGGGTGTCGGAATCCCGGGTACAGGTATGATTGGTCTGCCGATAGCCGTCACTCTCGGTGCCTTGCACGGCGACCCGAGTCGCGAACTCGAACTGCTCGGCAACCTGACCGACAAGCAAATCGACGAGGGAAAGCTGTATCTCGCGACGAATCCGATAAATATCGCACTCGCCGAGGGCCGCGTGCCGAAATTGTATATCGAGGTAACGATGGTAAAGGGCGAGGAGTCGGCTCGCGCCGTGATTGCAGGGACACACTCGTCGGTAGTGCTCGTCGAGCGCAATGGGAAACGTCTGCGTGGCGAGGGAGTCGCTGCGGATGCCGAGGTCGCGAACGAGTCGGAAGTCGAGCTCTCGCTCCGCAAGGTGTATGAATTTGCAACGCAGACTCCCGTCGAGGAGTTGGAGTTTATTATGGAGGCTGCACGACTCAATATGGCCGCCGCCGAAACGTCGTTCGAAGGTCGCTACGGACACGGGCTTGGAGTGATGTTGAAGAGCGGCAGCGCAACCTCTCTACTCGGGGATACCCTATTCTCGCGAATTCTCGCTTATACGTCGGGTGCCTGCGACGCCCGTATGAGCGGTGCCGCCGTACCCGTAATGAGCAACTCCGGCAGCGGAAATCAAGGTATCGCCGCAACAGTCCCCGTCGTAGTCTATGCCAACGAGCAGAATGTCTCCGACGAGCAGCTCGTACGAGCTCTGACTTTGAGCCACCTGACCGCCATATACATCAAGCAGGGCCTCGGCCGTCTTTCGGCGCTCTGCGGGTGTGTAGTCGCCGCGACAGGTTCGAGTTGCGGTATAACCTACCTTATGGGAGGCGGATACGACGAAATCTCGATTGCTGTGAAGAATATGGTTGCCAACCTCACGGGTATGATTTGCGACGGCGCAAAACCGAGCTGCGCACTCAAAATTTCGAGCGGCGTATCGACTGCCGTGCTCTCGGCGATGATGGCTATGGAGCACCGCTGCACAACCTCTGCCGAAGGTATTGTCGATGATGATGTCGATAGAACTATCCACAACCTGACAGATATCGGTCGCGATGCGATGGACGAGACCGACAAAATGATTCTCGATATAATGACTAATAAATGCTAAACATATATGAAGTTCAGATTACTGCTACTCGCCCTTCTCGCGAGTGTCTTGTCGCTCTCGGCACAAGATATACGCGAGGTTATAAAGAATAATCCCAACTACTCGGCTTCGAATCTGCTCTCATACTATCCGAAACAGACCGAGCATACCGTTGCACCGAAGGGATACAAACCCTTCTACATCAGCCACTACGGACGTCACGGAGGCCGCTGGCACACCAACTCGCGATATTACGAGGCCGTAATAAGCCACTTCGTGGAGGCAGAGAAGCACAATGCACTGACAGAGCTCGGAAAGGATGTCTATGGACGTTTGAAAGCTATCTGCAAGCACGCCACAGGCCACGAAGGACAACTTACGTCAAAGGGCGTCAAGGAACATCGCGGCATTGCCGAGCGTATGGTCGGCAACTATCCCGAAATATTCTCGACCAAGGGTGGTCGTGAGTGCCGCATAGAGTGCATATCGACCCTCTACCCGCGCTGCATTTTGAGTATGGCCGCAAACAACGAGCGTATCAAGGAGCTCTGCCCGAAGGTTCAATTTACGCGCACCACCGGCTCACGATACCTCTCGTTTATGTCGAAAATCCCTTCGGTCACGAAGATTCGTCAATATTATGAGAACAACTTGCAGGCGGATATGCTGCAAAAATTTATGAAAGCGGACCGTCTGGCGCTGTCACTCTTCACGCCGGAGTATGCTGCCGGTATCAACAAGTGTAAGGTAATGAAAGATATCTACTATATCGCCGGAATTATGCAGAATTTCGAGGATATAGACGTATCGCTCTACGACCTTTTTACCGAGGAAGAACTCTTCAATGCGTGGCTCTACAACAATTCGCGCCACTATACAATCATCGGTCCCTCGACAGAGTATTGCGACATCGTGGCATCCGACGCCGTGCCCTTGATGCGACATATCATCGCCGACGTCGATGATGTTATTGCAAACGGAGGCCGTTCGGGATTCTTGCGCTTCGGTCACGATATGACCCTCGTTCCGCTAATCAACCTACTCGACTTGAAAGGCCGCTGTGCCCGCGTGTCGATACTCGATGTCGAGCATATCCACGAACATTGGCAGGATGTGAATATTACCTCGATGGCAGCAAATGTACAGTTGATATTCTATCGCAATCGCGCAGGCGAAGTGTTGGTTAAGGTGCTCCACAACGAGGTCGAAGCAGAGCTTCCGATAGATAGCGAGATGGCTCCCTATTACCGCTGGGAGGATTTTCGTAGCTACTACCTCGACAAGGCAGCACGCCTCGACAAACTCGAACTTCCCACAGAATTAAAGAGTCTCACAAAGGTTCAGAAAATCCTATAAATAGCAAGGGGGGGGGTCCAACAAGTTCTATTGAGCAACCCCATTTCTTGTAGAGTTGTATAACAAGAAATTTCAGGCCTACAACGCTTGAAAAAACGCAGTTTAGGTTGGCGTAAATGAGCATTTTGAGAGCAAGAGTAACGCCAAAGCAGCCTTGTTAGGCAGTTATTACTCACTACGTTCTTCGAAGAAGAACTATGGTTGCCACAATTTTAAGTCAAGTTGGTCTATCCGACTCAACAAAAACAAGCCTCCCTTTGTCAAAGGGAGGTTTGGAGGGAATGTAAATATCGATTGCGGCTACAATTGCAATAGGAGCAAGAGTTTAACTTACGGCACGAGCCTACGGCTCCATTGTGCCGTTTCGATTGGCTGCGCCTCGGCATACCCCCCCCCAAGATGAACTCTGCGCTCGGCTTGCGCAATCGTTGCCGAAACCAAAGTCTTCGGTGCAAGCGGCTTAACTTGCCGAGGATTGCTTCCATTGTATATCTCATCCGCACTTTTGCTAAATAATAAGCCCCCTTTACAGAA
>CAZIAS010000037.1:0-19684 GCA_964536825.1 uncultured Alistipes sp.
AAGCGCAGTCTGCGACTGCCTAATGGCAGCGGGCGGAATTATGTAATTCAAAATTATTGACCCCTCCGGCTTACAGCCACCTCCCCTAAAACAGGGGAGTAGTTGTCGAAATTCAGAATTCAGAATGATTTTCCCTATAATCCCCATATTCCCCATAATTCTCTCCCCTAATGCCCTTAATACCCTTTCGGGAGCTTTTCCTTCTTGCTCCCCATAAGCGATCGCAAAAGTGGTCGCGCCCCCATTTTCCTCATTAAGCAGCCTTCGGCTGCAACCCCATTATCCCCACTAAAACCCGCACGGGATACTACGACGTTTGAGAAGGGGAGGGATTAACTTCGCTTTGCTCGGCCAAATATTTCGACCAAGAGCCTTCGGCTCGCAGGATTTGTTGGAGAGCGGTCGGGAGCTTGCTCACGAAACGCACTGCAACAAAAAAACGACTGACTTTCGAGTCAGTCGTTGGTCGAAATCTTTGCTTTGCGGAGAGAGAGGGATTCGAACCCCCGGAACCTCGCAGTTCAACGGTTTTCAAGACCGCCGCAATCGACCACTCTGCCATCTCTCCGAGCGCAAAAGTATAACCATTTTTGCATTTTACCAAATTTTGAGAGGGTTTTACACCCACAAAATACGCAAATGTCTAATTTTCAACAGCAAACACTTTGAAATTCAAAAATAATACATATCTTTGCCCCCGATAACTAATTAACCCTAAATAGTTCATTATGAATAAGTCGCAGTTAGTGGAGGCAATTTCGGTCGAAACAGGGATGTCCAAGGTGGATGCACGCAAGAGCGTGGACGCTTTCATCGACATTGTAATTCGCACATTGAAAGAGGATGACAAGGTGTCGCTGTCGGGAATGGGAGTATTCTCGGTAATGCAGCGATCTGCGCGAGTGGGCCGCAATCCGCGTACAGGCGCGCAAGTAAAGATTGCCCCCAAACGAGTAATCAAATTCCGTCCGACAATCGAGGTGGAATAGATGAGTATCGTTTTTTGTAATTAGCCGCCGCAAACCAATGCCGGCGGCTTTTTTGTCGAAGACCGGAAAGCCCCATAAACAAAAGGCTCCCCTTATTGCATTATTACCTTTTTGTCGCTCGAATCGCTACCCGTTCACAAAATTATCGCTCCTTTTTTGGGTTTCCGCCAAAGATTAGTTACCTTTGTTAGGATTATGACACCGAAATGAATTGGTAAAATGTCTTAACTTCAATAAAATTATGAAAAGTATCAGAGTTCCTCGAATCGACGGATTATCGCAGATGTCGTTCAATGAGTTAAATATTGCTATGGAGCGTGGCGCCAAGCGCCAATCAATCGATGTTGTCAATTGGAGCGAGTACCCCTACTGCCCCATCGTGTCGCTCGACATAGCTGCCGACGAGACCCACATCTTTCTCCGTTACTTCGTACGCGGCGAGGGTGTAAAGGCTGCATATACCGAAGATAACGACGCCGTATGGCAGGATAGTTGCGTCGAGGCATTCTTCGCAGCACCCGATGGCGAAGGCTATTTCAACTTCGAGATGAACTGTATCGCGACATTGCTGGCTGCCAAGCGCAAAGGTCGTTCGGAGGGAGTTGAGCATTTCCCCGCCGAGAAGATGGCGCAAACCATCCGTTTCTCAACCCTGCCACACGACTCTTTTGCCGAGCGAGACGGCATCCACGAATGGAGCGTCGTGTTGGGCATTCCCTTTACATTGTTGGGTTATGCCGAGGGGATACGCCCCGAAAATATGCGTGCCAATTTCTACAAATGTGCCGATGAGACTCGCATACCTCACTACGTAAGTTGGAATCCCATCGAAGTGGCATCTCCCGACTTTCACCGCCCCGACTTTTTTGGCGAACTTATTTTGGACTAACTAAAAAATGATAAGACTACTATGAACGAAGAACTTTTGAGAGAGATTGTTTCGCACTTCGAGATTGAGGGCGAGTTGGAGGCAATCGAAACTATGGGCGCCGGCTTTATCAACGACACCTTGAAGGTGCGTACCGCAGGCGATGCTCCCGACTATATCCTGCAACGCAAGAATCACTCGATTTTTCCCGATGTGCCGGCAATGATGGACAACATCGTGGCAGTGACCACTCACTTGAAGGCAAAGGTCGAAGCTACCGGTGGCGACCCTATGCGCGAAGTCTTGACCGTGACATTCACAACCGACGGAAAGCCCTATTGGAGAACCGAGTCGGGCGACTATTGGACTATGTGTCCCTTCATTGCGGGTTCAGTAACCTACGAGCGTGCCGACACGCCCGCTTTGGCCTACAAGGGAGGCGAAGGCATCGGCAAGTTCCAATCGCAACTCTCGGACTTCGAGCAACCGTTAGCAGAGACCATCAAGGGATTTCACAATATCCGTTGGCGCTTCCAGCAGTGGGATGAGGCTCTCAAACGCGATGCCGCAGGTCGCGTTGCATCACTCTCGACCGAGATTGAATGGATTGAGTCGCGTCGCGAAGAGATGCTCGCCTTCTGGTCATTGGTCGAGAACGGCACAATCCCCACGAAGGTTACCCACAACGACACGAAAATCAGCAACATCCTCTTTGATAAGCAGGGCGAAGTTCTCTGTGTTATCGACCTCGATACGGTTATGAGCAGCACTTCGCTCAACGATTTCGGCGATGCGATTCGCTCCTACACCAATACGGGCGCCGAGGACGACCGCGATTTGAGTCGCGTCTCTATGAGCCTCGAAATGTTCAAGGGCTATGCCGAAGGATACCTTTCGCAACGTCGTTCGACACTCACGCAGGCAGAGTTGGAGTGGCTGGCATTCTCGGCTCGATATATTACCTACGAGCAGGTTTTGCGCTTTTTGATGGACTATATCGACGGCGACACTTACTACCGTACCACTTCGCCCGACCACAATCTCGTGCGTACTCACGCACAGTACAAACTTCTCCAAAGTATGGAAGAGCAGTACGACGAGATGTGCCGTATCGTTCGTGAAGGCTGTGCTTAACAGGGTTATCTAATCGCAAAAACAGTCGTATAGTTTAGTACGACTTTTGCAGATTGGGGGTGCAAAAATGCTGTATGAAGAATTTGCGCCCCCATTTTGCTTTGTTGCTGTGCAATATCATTTGGGCGATGGACTATCCGCTCTATTCGCTGATCTTGGGAAAGTATGTAGAGCCGTTGCCAATGGTTACTGCCGCACTCATCGTGACAGCGTTGATGTCGCTCATTCCCCTTATCTGGGAGCCGGCAGAGAGGGTTGAGCCCCGAGATCGTCTGCTCTTTCTGGGAGCTGCGCTTCTTGTTGGCGTGGTGCGCAAATTGCTGATGATGTATGGTCTTTCGCACACCTCGCCCATCGATGGTGCGATAATCGGCACCGTCGGTCCTCTCTTGGTTTTGATTTTGTCCGTAGCATTGGGGGTCGAACAGTTCTCGAAGCGTCGGATTTTGGGGTTGCTGCTCGGTATGGGAGGTGCCGTGGCTGTGGTATTAACGGGCGCAGCGACAAGCCACGAACATTCGCAGATGGCAGGCAACATACTCCTCTTTGCCGCCTCCTGCACAACGGCTTGTTATATGGTATTGTTCAAAGGTCTGGTATCGCGCTACCGAACAACCACCGTGATGCGCTGGATATATTGCACAGCGGCTCTGATAGTGTTACCTTTCGGAGCGGAACCGCTGTGGCACACCAATTTCGACGTTCTGCACGGGCTAAAACTCTTTGCCGTGATATTTGTGATATTCGTGCCGACATACATCCCCAATCTTATGCTCAATTATGCTCTGCAAAGCGTTGCTCCGACCATAACGGGCATATACAGCTATCTGCAACCTGTGTTAGCAATCTCCATATCGGTAGCGATGGGACTCGACCGACTACATCCCGACACGATGGTATTTGCTGCGGTAATATTTGTGGGAGTGTGGCTGGTAGTCAGCTCCTATGGGCGGAAGAAGGGCCGAGTATAGTCAAACACAAAAGGCACCCTCCTTCGGAAGATGCCTTTTGTATTAAGCCCTGTGGCTTAACTACAAGCGACTTTAACTATTTCATAAACTCGCTAACCTGGTCGTTGGGAACGATAGCCTCCTTGAAGATGTAGGCACCCGTCTTCTCCGACTTAACCATCTTGATACACTTGGTAAACTGCTTACCCGTACCGGTTTTAAGTGTTGCGACTACTTTCTTTGCCATAACGCTAAATACTATTTAATTTCACGGTGTAAAGTTACCCTCTTCAAGTACGGATTGTACTTCTTACGCTCCAAGCGATCGGGGGTGTTCTTCTTGTTCTTGGTGGTAATGTAACGCGACATTCCCGCTACGCCACTCTCTTTCTGTTCGGTACATTCGAGGATGACCTGAACTCTGTTACCTTTCTTTGCCATTGTTTCTTAAAGATTTAGTACACTTTTTTGGGAGCGGCTGCCTCACGCAAGGCTACTGCAAGACCCTTCTTGTTAATGGTTTTCATTCCGGCCGTAGATACCTTCAACGTAATCCAGCGACCCTCTTCTTCCGACCAGAAGCGCTTGTTTTTCAAGTTCGGGCTGAACTTGCGCTTGGTCTTGTGGTGCGAGTGCGACACATTGTTGCCGACAATCGCGGTTTTACCTGTAATTTCGCAGACTTTCATTGTTAAAAATTTTTACTTTCCCCTACAATAGGGGTCGCAAATATACGAAGATTTTTCCAAACTGCAATCACTCACGGCGAATAATTTTCGAAACTTTAATTCCGACCCTTGATATGGTCGCGCAAAAACTCTATGGCATAGGCAGTTGCGCGGTCGATAATCTGGCCTCGGTCGGTTCCCGAATTTCGCATCATAGCCACCGTTCCACGCTCCGAAGCGACAGCAAACCAGACTGTGCCGACCGGTTTCTCCGGCGAGCCTCCCGACGGTCCTGCAATACCGGTGGTCGCAACGGCGTAATCGGCTCCCGATATGCGCCTTACGCCCTCCGCCATAGCTCGCGCAACCTGCTCACTCACCGCGCCACACTTCTCAATCAACGCAGCATCAACTCCGAGAATACCGCTCTTTGCCTCGTTGGCATAAGCCGTGACAGCACAAAGCAGATATGCCGAGGCGCCTGCCATTGCAGTAAATTTTGCAGAGATGGAGCCTCCCGTACAGCTCTCGGCGATGGCGAGAGTTTTGCCACTTTCCGTAAGCAGGCGGTGCACCTGTTCTTGCAGCATGGCTCCCTCGTAGCCGACTATATTTTCGGGAATCAACCCCTCTAACCGAGCAAATTGACTCTCTATCTCCCGTTCGACCGCTGCACCATTAACCTCGTATGCCGACAATCGCAGTCGAACGATATTCGGTGCAGGCAGATAGGCAAGATGAAGATATTCGGGCAGAGCATCTTCCCACTCGGCAATGCGCGCTGCCAACATCGATTCGGCAATACCCGAGGTTATCATCGTGCGATGAACAATCTGTCGTAGCGCAAAACGTGATTTCAGACGTGGCAAAACCTCATCTTCCATCAGGTGGCGCATCTCGAACGGAACGCCCGGGAGCGAAACGACAACCTTGCCCTCGCGCTCAAACCACATACCCGGGGCCGTGCCGTGAGCATTGAAGAGCACCTCACAACTCTCGGGAACCATAGCCTGCGAGCGGTTGAGTTCGTTGAACTCGATGCCGCGACGTGCAAGCATCGTGCGAACGTGCTCCTCAACCCGCTTATCGGCACGCATCTCTCCGCCAAAGAGCTTTGCAAGCGTACTCTTTGTAATATCATCTTTCGTCGGGCCAAGACCTCCGGTCGTAATAACTACATCGCTACGGTCGAGTGCCTGTTCAACGGCGCGCACAATCTGCTCGGCGCGGTCACCCACCGAGGAGCGTTCGCTCACGACAACCCCCACAGCGTTGAGTCTCTGGGCTATATATGCGGCATTGGTATCGACAATCTGTCCGATAAGAATCTCGTCGCCGATGGTTATAATCTCTGCTTTCATTTTATCTACTCTTTGGGGGAGTTTTCGTCGGGCGCAGCCTCGGTCGGGGCTGCCTCCTCAATCAGCATCTTGCACGCCTTGCGCACCAGACTCATACCCTCATACACAAAGCCTGTGTAGAGTTGCACGAGTGTCGCTCCGGCATCGAGCATCGCCTTGATATCTTCGGGGGTCATCAATCCGCCGACACCGATAATCGGATATGTGCCCTTCGAGCGGGCGTGAATGCGGGCAACAACCTCTATTGCCCGCTTTGTGAGCGGGGTTCCACTCACAGCCCCAGCACCTATGGATTTCAGGCTCTTCTCCGAAGTTGTCAGACCCTCACGCGATGTCGAGGCGTTCGTTGCAACGATTCCGTCAAGCGGAGTCTCTATCATAATGTCGGTCATCATATCGACAACCTCATCAGGGAGGTCCGGCGAAATTTTCAACAATATGGGTCGATACTGATTCTGTCCACGACGGAATTCGAAAAGAGGCTGCAATATCTCGATAATACTCTCGCGCGACTGCGGAACATACTCCTTGAAGGTGGTATTGTAACTGATATTTACCGCAAAATAATCGACATATTGGTAGAGGTTACGGAAAGTTTTGAGGTAATCCGCCACCTGCTCTTCGGGTGGCGTTATGGTATTTTTGCCGATATTGCATCCGACAATTACTCCTTCGTGAGGATTGCGCAGACGCCCGATGGCGTAGTCCAAGCCCCGATTCGCAAGTCCTGTGCGATTGATTATGGCTCGGTCCGACGACAGGCGGAACACTCTGGGGCGGGGATTACCACTCTGCGGTCGCGGGGTAATGGTACCAACCTCGACAAATCCGAATCCCATAGCCGAAAATTCGCGATAGACCTCGGCATTGCGGTCGAAACCGGCAGCCAAACCTATCGGATTTTTGAACCGCATACCAAAGACCTCACGTTCGAGCGACGGATGCTCAACGGCGTAGATTTTATGCAACACCCAACGACTTCCGGGGATATACCCCACCAAGCGCAGCAACTTTATCGCCGCTGCGTGGGCACGCTCCGTGCCGAACAAAAAGTTTATTATGCGCAGTAATGCGTGTATCATATCACTGTTCGATTAGGCCGCAAATGTACAAAACAATTCACAATTCGCAATTATTGCGCGATTAAAAGGTTGTCAGAAGCGTTAAGGAGCAGGTTAAAATCAAAATCGCTCTTCTCGGTAGCGGTATCCGTTTCGTAACGACTCGAAACTCTCCGGCGAGGATTTCAACGCGCGACTATCGGCATCCATATCGTAATAGTCGCCGATGTTGCTGCACAATTCGTTCCACGATGGGTACTGTATGGTGGTCGGCACAACCTCCGAGGGGTACCAATCGTTCATCAGCAAACCGAAAAATTCCGCCACCGCCGCCACCGCCATAGCCGTAGCATTAGCTTTCCCCTGCAACGAATAGCCTGCAATGTGCGGCGTTGCAACAAAAGCTCTATCGAGCAGGCGAAGGTCGATATTCGGTTCACTCTCCCAAACATCTATGGCGCAATCGACTCCCGAGCGCAACAGGGCCTCCGTAGCGACCACCTCTCCTCGCGAAGCATTTATCAGAATCTTACCCGACCCTCTCCACGACTCCAACAATCTATCATCGACAAGATGGAACGTATCGGGAGCCAACGGAGTATGCAGAGTAACTATATCGGCCTCGGCAAAAACCTCCTCGATGGAGCTAAAACCGAGATGCTCACGCTCCTCTCGCGGAGGATCGCAGCAAATAACACGAAAGCCCCACAATCGGGCATACTCTTCGACAAGCGAACCGACATTTCCCACCCCGACGATGCCGAGGGTTGTATTTTGGGGCTGCAAATTGCGAGATACCACAATCTTTGCCAAGACCGCCGCAACCCATTGCAACACTCCGCGGGCGTTGCATCCCGCAGCATTTTCGACCCTGATGCCGTGGCGGTGACAATAATCGAGGTCGATGTGGTCGGTACCGATGGTTGCCGTAACGACAAGTCGCACGGCCGAGCCTTCGAGCAACATCGCATCACATCGTGTTCGCGTACGCACCACAAGCGCATCGGCATCGCGGACCATCTCGCGAGATATCGCCCTGCCCTCGGCATAAACGACCTCCGCAAAGGGTTCGAGCACCTCCCGAATGAAAGGGATTCCGCTATCAATGACAATTTTCATCGACTCCACGTATTCTTACAATAATAACAATTGACTAAAATGTCCACTTTGCGGCAAGGGTAGGGATTGCATAGAAACCTTTGGCTACAAAATTATTCGATAGTTCAACCTCGCCCCCTACGCTCAAATTAAGTTTCTCACACCCCTTGATTGCATTAAAGTTGAACCACAACTGTGGCTCGGCAAGAAGTATGTATGAGGTGCCCTGCCAAGCACGACACTCGCGCCAGAAATCGACAAATCCCGAGAATGACAGATATTTTCGAAGGAACGTAATTCCCCAAACTCCTGTTATCTGAAAGTTTGCCGTTGCACTCTTGCCGTTCAGTCCGACAGTGCGAGGTATATGCTTGTACATAGCCGAGATAGACCACGTTTTCGAAAAGTCTTTGGAGTGACCGGAGTAGGTAGCACCAACAAGATATGCATCGTTGTAACTCCCTGCGATGCGGTTCAGTCCGCCATTATACTCGATGTGTACCGAGAGCCAATTCATCTTCGATTTACCCCAAAAGTTCAATTCGCGGGCAATCTCCCAATAGGCACCACTTATACCTTGGTTGTAGTCCATATCCACAAAAAAGTATGTCGAGCCAAAACGGTCGGGGTGGAACATCTCAACAGTCGATGTTAGTTGAGCGCGGCCATCGTTTTCTGCACTATGCTCCAATGATTTATACGCCATTTGTCCAAAGTCGTAGTGGAGTTGCACATTTTGCGCTGTTGCAGAAAAAGCACAGACCAGCATCATAAATAGCAGAAGTCTCTTCATAGCATCTCTCATAGATAATCATAAATTGACAGCCAAAGTGGAGAATTCTCCGATTGCAAATATAAGAAAAGATTGAGATAATAGATGTCAGTTATAAATAAAAATCACTATCTTTGACGGATTATTATTGTAAACGAAATGAATTTGCAGGATTTTAACCCAAACGGTGTCGGTGTTGATAACGGCAACTACTTCGGTATGCCATTCACAACCGACAATGCAAAATTGGTGCTGATTTCTGCTCCGTGGGACGTCACTTCGTCGTATGGCGCAGGTTCGGCTTATGCTCCCGATGCGATTATCGAAGCCTCGACCCAACTCGATTTTTATGACCCCGTATCTCCTGACGAGTGGCGCAAAGGTATCGCTACGGCAGAGATTGATTACGACATCCAAGAGCTCTCGGAGCGCCTGCGCTCGGATGCGGAGAAGGTCATCGAGCACCTCGAAGAGGGCGGCGACCCCGCTTCGGAGAGCATCGTACGCAAAGTACGTCGCATCAACGAGGGAAGTTTCCGCATCAACGACAATATTTATACCCAGGCACAGCGCTGGCTCGAAAAGGGCAAAATCGTAGGATTGGTCGGTGGTGACCACTCGACATCTTACGGCGCAATAAAGGCTGTGAGCGAGGCCGTCGGCTCGATTGGCATCCTGCACTTTGATGCCCACTGCGACCTGCGCGACTGCTACGAGGGATTCGAGCATTCACACGCCTCGATTATGTTCAATGTGTTGAGAGATATGCCCGAAGTGTCGAAGATTGTCGAGGTCGGCGTGCGCGACTTCTGCGACGACGAGTTGGCTCTGGTTCGCTCGACCGAGAGGGTCGATATGTTCGACGACTATGCGCTCTCGAACGCGAAGTTCGAGGGTCGAACTTGGGCATCACTCTGCGAAGAGATTGTCGCTCGCCTGCCCGAACAGGTTTATATAAGTATGGACATCGATGCGCTTTCGATTGAGCACTGCCCCAATACGGGAACACCCGTAGTGGGAGGTCTGTCATTCAACGAGGCGGTATATTTGATGGATTGCGTGGCGCGTTCCGGTCGCCGTATCGTCGGTTTCGATATGGTCGAGGTGGTCCCGACGCTCGAAAATAAGATCGATGCTTCGGTAGGAGCACGAATGTTGTATAAGATGTGCGGCATCGCACTTAAAACCTCTAAATAAAACTATTATGAAGAGATTATTTCTGATTTTGGCTCTTGTGGCAACCTTTGCCGCGTGTCGCAAAAGCGGCGTGCAGATTGGAGGCGAAAGCGACTCTTTATCTTATGTTATAGGTCTGAATGTCGGTCGGAATTTGATGCAGATGGACTCAACGCTCAACGTTGATGTGGTCTGCACCGCAATCAAGGAGGTTTTTGCAGGTAACGAGAAGATGAGCTTCGAGGAGGCAAAAATCTACTACCTGCGCCAGATGAACTACACCAAATATGAGCGATTCAAGCTCTATGAGGAGCGTTTCCTTGCCGATTTGGCAAAGAGCAATCGCACTTATGCCCGAACAAAATCAGGCATAACCTACAAGATAGACGAGTTGGGCGACCAGCAGAATCTTCCGTCTAATCAACGAGATACGGTGGTACTGCGTTACAAGATATCTCGTCAAGACGGCACCGAAGTCTATTCATCGTACGAACGTGCCGACACAACCCGTTCTGCGGTATCGAAACTCGTGGTCGGACTGCAAGAGAACTTGAAGATGGTCGGCAAGGGCGGAAAATTCACAGCGTGGATTCCTGCGGAGTTGGCATACGGAGCCGGCGGCAACGAGGAGTTGGGAATCGAACCCAATTCGACCCTCTGCTACGAGGTTGAGGTCTTGGATGTCGTCCAATACAGACGCTACCGATAACCCACTGCAAAGCGACAGCCTTCATTACGTAGTTATGAGGGCTGTTTCGTTCTACGATATATTAAATGGAGTATAAATCAATCCGATATCAAAATCCTATGAAAACCTCAAAATTACTCTCGATTATTTTTTTCGTTGTTGCGTTTGCCCCTGCGTCAAATGCACAGAAATTGAATACGGCCGCACAGCCGATTCATCGTTGGAAGCACCGTCAAGAGATTGTTATTCCCCAAATTTTAGGATACAACGTCTATAAGGCCGACCTGCACACCCACACCATCTACTCGGATGGAGATGTAACTCCCGCATATCGCGTGAGAGAGGCTTGGCGCGACGGATTGGATATCGTGGCAATTACGGACCACATCGAGGTTCGTGTTGGCGAGCGTGATATGCTTCGATATATGAACGGATATATCAAAGAAGAGTACCGCAATCTGCCCAAGGGCGTTAATACCAACCTTTTGAAGGATACCACTCGTCTGGAACTCGGAATACTTCCCGATTTGAATGCTCCTTACGAGCAGGCTCTCTCGTCGAATCAGCAGTATGGGTTACTTGTGATTCGCGGTGCGGAAATTTCGCGTCAAGACCACTTTAACGCTCTTTTCACGACCGACAACAACAAAATCTACCATCCCGACCTCGAAACATCGCTCCGCAACGCCAAAGAGCAGGGCGCATTCATAATTCACAACCATCCGAAGAAGGATAAATCCACGGTAACCAAGATGACCCCAACCGCAGAATCACTGCACGCAAAGGGTCTGATTGACGGAATCGAGGTCGTAAACAGCCTCTGGGTATGGCGATGGATGGTCAAGTATTGTCTTACCAACAACTACGCCCCGATATCGGGTTCGGACGTGCACGGCACAATCGAAGAGAAGTTCTTTACGAATGACAACGAGGGTTTCTATCGCAATATGACCCTTATTCTTGCGCACGATTGCAGCGAAGCGTCCATTAAAGAGGCTCTCTTCGCAGGTCGCACCATCGCATACTATAACAATGAGTTGATTGGCAAAGAGGAGTATCTTTCCGACTTGTTCCGCCAAAGCGTCAGCCTCGAACATATGTGTGACGACCGCGACGAGACACGTGTGGTACTTACAAACCGTTCGCCGTTCCCGTATATGATAAAGTATGCCGGCAAGGAGGCTATCATTCACGCAATGGGAGCAGTTCAGCTCACTCTGCCAAAGAGTGTTAATGAGCTCGATATCACCGTTACAAACCTTGTGACGGGTGCGGGTATGCGTCCGAAGGTAAAGATGCCTATCAATCGCAAACCCTCTCCCTATTTAGAGCAGAACAAGGATTGGAATGTACGCTAAATTTAAGTCAGTTTTGAGCCTGCGAAAAATGGCTTGTACAGCATTTGCTGACCATCTTCTGCTCGAAACATATCGAACACAAAGTGCATCATAAAATCCTTGATTTTGCAAGATTGATGATTATTTGTATATTTGTCGCTTGAAAACGAATAAACTTAACTAATTAAATAGATTTCAAAGAGATGAAAAAGAGTATTATGTCAATTGCGGTAGCTGTATGCTCCGTAGTTGTGTTGGCATCTTGCGGTGGCAACGGTCTTGTTACGAAGGGTAACACTTCGGAGCTTGATACCCTTTCGTATGCATTGGGTGGAAACATCGGTTATGGTATGAACTATGAGATGAGCGATATCCCGTTCGATATGAAGGTTATCGGCAAGGGTATTACCGAGGCTGCTCTCGATAAGGCTAACCAGACACAAGAGGAGGCTGTTGAGCTTCTGCGTGAGTTCTTTATGGTTACCCGTACCGAGCGTATGCAGGCGATTCTGGCAGAGCGTGCAAAGGCAGACAGTGTTCGTTTGGCAAATGGCGATACCACTCCCGTAGAACACCCCGCAGCAGACCCTGCAATGTTCGAGACCGAGGAGGAGCGCGAGCAGTTGTCGTATGCATTCGGTGTTGATGTCGGTACCAACGTGAAGAACAGCGGTATTCCCATCCAGCTCTATTGGCTCAACAAGGGTATGGCAGATGTTCGCGAAGGCAATGGTCTGCTGACCGAGGATCAGATTAACGGATACCTCCAAAACTACTTTATGGTTGTTCGCCCGCAGCAGGTAGCAGAGCGTTCGGCTGCTTGGTTGGCAAAGGTCGAGAAGAAGTTCGGCGTTCACAAGACCGAGAGCGGTCTGCTCTACAAGGTCGTTAAGGGTGGCGACGAGAGCGTTAAAGCTACCGATGACCGTGATGTAGTGGTTGTTCACTACAAGGGAACGACCGATGACGGCACCGTATTCGATTCGTCTTACGAGCGTAACGAGCCCGCCGAGTTCCCTCTTAACCGCGTTATTCCGGGTTGGACCGAGGGTATGAAACTCGTAGGCAAGGGTGGAAAGATTATTCTCTGGTTGCCTTCGGATTTGGCTTATGGTCCTCGTGGTGCAGGTCGCAACATTGGTCCTAATCAGGCTCTCAAATTCGAGGTTGAACTCCTTGACGTGAAGCCGTTCGAGGCTCCCGCAGAGGAGACTCCCGCAGAGGAGGTTGCTCCCGAAGCTGCTCCCGCAGAGTAAGTAGGTAGTATTACCACGTTATACAGGAGTGTGTCCGAAAATAATTCGGGCACACTTTTTTTGTTATTTTGGTGCTTATGTGCATAATACACTACGCAAAGAAAAGGTTGTTAAGGGCGTTAAAGACGTTAATGGAGCGCAGTTGAAAATTCGAAATGATATTCCCCTTAATTGCCCTTAATCCCCCTTATAACTATAATAAATACCTTGTTTTTGTCAGACGAGTAAAAATCTTTTGTTGTAAATTTAATTTTTTATTCGTAAATTCGTCTTATATATACAAGATGTAACCATACACATTTATTTATGGAATTGAAGATTTACGCAGCAGCTCTCAAATTGTGTGATTTGCACCCAACCTGCATTCAGAGAATCTTTACAGATATTCCTACCGATAGGATATGCGGCGTTGTATGCTATGGCACGAGTGACACACAAGAGTATCACTATCTGCTCCACGAGATAAAATCCGTGATTTGCAACACTTTGGGAAGACGTGTTCCCATAACGTTAGTCCCTCAACAACTGCTTCCAGACGGAGAACTTTCACTTGAAATATACTCTCTCGAAGGAGCCTCGGAGATTCACGTCGGGGAGAGTAACGGCATTTGTTATGGTCACATCGAGAACGACGAAGAGTCCATCCTGTTTATTGAGGGCATCCCCGCCTCGGACTTCTCCAAGAGTGTCCGTCAGCAGAGCCGGGAGGTCTTTGACAAGATGGATGGGATACTCGCCTCGTACGGCTTTACGGTCGATGATATTGTGCGCCAATGGAACTATATCGGCAACATCGTATCGCAGAGAGATGGCAAACAGAACTATCAGGAGTTCAACGATGCACGCTCCGAATACTACGGTAAGGGGTGTTGGAAGAATGGATATCCCGCAGCAACCGGCATAGGCGCCGCCTTCGAAGGTATAATTGTCGGAGGAGTAGCCTTCAAGAGACTGAATCAAGACTCCGGAACGGGCATCTACCCTATCGACAATCCTATGCAGGTGGCAGCGCACGTCTATTCGAAAAAGGTGCTTGTCGATGATGACATCAACGCCGTAAAGAGCACTCCGAAGTTCGAACGCGCAAAGTTGATTGAGACCGGAGAGGGTGCTTGTTGTTTCGTTTCGGGCACGGCAGCGATTCGAGGAGAGGAGAGTGTCGATGCCTCCTCCGTAAAGTTGCAAACCGCGAAGACTATCGAGAATATAGAGTATCTTGTCTCGAAGGAGAATCTCACAAGATATAGATGCAAGGCATACGATCTGAAATATGTCAAGCTCCACGTCTTTGTCAAGAACGCGGAGGATTACGAGGATGTAAAGTCTGTGGTCGAAGAGGCTTATCCGCAGATGACGGTGGTCTATACGGTTGCAGATGTATGCAGAGGGGAGCTTTTGGTTGAAATCGAGGGTATTTTAATATCGTAACATATATGAAGGCGATTAGGCTACTAATGGTTTGTCTGTTATTCACGATGGTACAGGCAACCGCTTCGGAGCGATGCAGTGACGAGGTCTTTTTGAGGAGAGCATATCTCTCCGTAACGGGCGCTCTGCCATCGGTGCAGACGTGTGTCAAGTTTTTGGATAATAACGACCCCCGAAAGCGCGAGAACATCGTAAATTGGCTTTTGAGGAGCGAGATGACTCTCAAATATATGCAGATGCATTGGGGTGACATCCTGCGCATCAAGTCGGAGTTTCCGAGCAACTTGTGGCCCAATGGCGTTCAGGCATATAACCGCTGGATATACGAGCAGCTGTTGAACAATGTTCCCTATGACCAGATGGTGCGCAATCTGCTACTCTCCGAGGGCAGTAATTTCCGCGCTCCGGCAGTGAACTTCTATCGCGGATTCCAGCAGAGAACCCCCGAAAACTTTTACAACAACATCAATCTTCTGTTTCTGGGCAACCGAAATTGCACCGATAACGGATACCTCTGCTTTTCGCAGGTTAAGTTCAAATCCACAAAAGAGTGGAAGGAGGAGATTATCTACCTCGACTATCGCAAGGATATGCCTTGGCAGAAGATTAAGTTGAGCGACGGCACAAACCTCCAACTTCGCTACGACTCCGATTGGCGCGAGGAGTATGTCAATTGGCTCACTTCGCCGAATAACCGACGCTTTGCCGAGGTTATGGTAAACAGAATGTGGTATTGGATTTTTGGCAAAGGCATTGTACACGAACCTGACGATTGGCGGGATGACAACCGTCCGTCAAATCCGGAGTTATTGAATTATCTTACAGACTTCTTCATAAAGAATAAGTTTAATTTGAGGGCGTTGATGAAAAAGATACTCCTGTCGGATGAGTTCAATGCCAAAATGGCACCCGAAGGGTCATACATTCCGCAGCGACTCCCCGCAGAGGTTATAGTCGATGCCATCGCCTCGGTAACCGATATGTGGAGTACCTACAACAGCCGCGTTCCCGAACCATTTACATACTATCCGTACAGAACGAGAGCTACACATTTGGGCGATGCCACGGTGTCATCTTCGGAGTTGGAACTCTTTGGAAAGGTTTCAAGAGATGTCTCTTTGGAGAGCCAGCGCAACAACTCGATTACTTCGAAACAGTTGCTCTATCTGATGAACTCCTCGGTGCTCGAACGACGCATCAGAAAGAGTCACGTTCTGAAACGGTTCTGTGAGCAGAGCAACAGTGTGGAACAACTCGCAAATGCCATATCCATTCGGGTTTTATCAAGAAGGGCTACTTCGTACGAAATAGGTCTTTATAAGGAGCATATGCAACAGAATAACCTGACAATGGAGGAGTTGGCGTTTGATATTATGTGGGTACAAATCAATAGTAACGAGTTCCTCTACAACCACTAATCTTCGAGAGTATGAAAACTATATTTCTAACCTTAATTTTGCTGTTGGCAATAGGATTCAGGGCAGAGGCTCAAAGAGCGAAGTCCGTGATTTTGATATATCTTGACGGAGGTCCTTCACAAACCGACACCTTCGACCCTAAACCCGAGGCGGGAAGAAACTACTACGGAAGTTATGCCGGAGTCTGCAAGACAAACGTCGAGGGGATATACATTGGCGAGAAGTTGCCTTTGCTTGCGGGTATGGCAGACAAATATTCGTTGATAAGAAGCCTTACCCACGGCAGCAATGCGCACGAAACGGGACACTACGCAATGATTACGGGCGATACGTCCAAAGGCAGCGTTGTTTATCCCTCTTTCGGAGCTGTGATATCCTACAAATTGAAGGATACCTACAAGGGCATTCTTCCCTGCTATATATCGGTTACAAGTGCAAATAGCCGCTTTAACGAGGGAGGATTCCTCGGAAACGAATATAAATCTTTTGACACGGGCGGAGCTCCCGAATCGAAGAGTTTCGAGGTTGAGGGTCTGATAAACAAGTATATCGACCAAGAGCGAATGAACAAAAGAATGTCGCTGCTTAAAGACTTCGAAACAGGTCCGATGGAGAAGCAGAAGATAGACTCGTTGAGAGCCCTGAATATGGAGTTTATATGGGGCGAGAGTCGAGAGGTCTTCAATCTCAATAACGAACCCGACTCCGTAAGGCAGCGATATGGCAAGACCAGACTTGGGCAGTCGTGTCTTGTTGCCCGCAAACTCGTCGAGGCAGGCGTACCCTTCGTCAATGTCCGTATGACCGGCTGGGATACTCACAAGAAGCACTTCCAGAAGATGGGCTCGATGTTGGGGAATCTGGACAAAGCCCTGTCGGCTCTGCTTACCGATTTGGATGCACGTGGTCTGTTGGACAGCACCATAGTCCTCTGTGGCGGCGAGTTCGGAAGAACACCCAAGGTACAGTGGGAGGCGCCGTGGAATGGCGGTCGTGCGCACTTCGGCGCAGCATTCAGTTATCTGGTTGCCGGCGGCGGGTTCCAAGGAGGCAAGGTGGTCGGCAAAACCAACAAGACAGGCGAAAAGGTTGCCGAGCGTCCCGTGCGTCCGTGCGATTTGATAGGAACAATCTATCTGCTGATGGGAATCGACCCTTACGGCACTCTGCCTCACGTATCCGAAGGTAATCTCCCGATATTGCCATCTCTGCTCGACAAGAATGGCAGCAACGGATTGTTGTACGAAATTATAGATATAAAAAAACCGGCTTATGAAGAGTAAGAATATAGTATTGGTCATCTTATGTGCGCTGATGACCACATCGCTCTACGCACAGAAATTGACTATGGGCTACCTCTATCCGGCAGGAGGACAGGTGGGCACAACGGTCGAAATCGTGGCGGGCGGACTAAATATCAACAAAGCCACAAAGGTTATATTCAATCATCAGGGCATACGCGGAGAGGTTGAGCCTGTTGTGGAGAGCGCCGCAGAGAAGAAGGCGCGAAAGAAGTTGAATGACCAGAGCAGTCCCCAACTTGCAGACAGGGTTAAGATTCGCATATCCATCTCTTCGGATGTGCCGTGCGGGATGTACGATTTGCGCCTACAAGGGCCAAGCGGAGTTTCGAATATGCTCCCATTTGAGGTGGCGTCATATCCAAATTTGGTCGAAACCGAGAAATCGACCTGGCGAAAACCCAATGTGGTCGGCTCTCTGCCGGCAGTCCTCTGCGGACAGGCACGACCCGGAGGCATCGACTTCTTCAAATTCGCGGGACGTGAGGGAGAAACAATTGTAGCTGCGGTCAAAGGTCGTCAACTTGTACCATATATCGCCGACGCCGTTCCGGGATGGTTCCAGCCGGTTATAAAGATTACAGACTCCAAAGGCAATGAGGTGGCATATTCGGATGATTATTACCATAATGTGGATCCGCTGATTATTACCACGCTGCCCAAGGACGATAACTACATCCTGACAATACACGATGCCATCTACCGAGGCCGTCAGGACTTCAATTACAGAATCCACCTCGGCGTAATACCCTGCGTAACGGGTCGTTATCCCGCTTACGGCGTGGTCGGCAAGAGCGTAAAGCAAGAACTTGTCGGCGTCAATCTCGGCACTGCAACAGCAAAGGTCAAGGTAAAGAAAGAGGGATATAACCACCTGACGTTTACCAACAAGACGGGTACGTCAAACGCAGTCCAATTTTATGCTCTGCCTGCGGGTACACAACTTATCCAATATCCGAAAAATGGGACAATACTTAATGGCGAGTGTGCCGTTTCGGACTCTCTCACGTCAAGGACGCGTGTGAAGCAATATAAAATCCAAGCCGAGAGCGGCAAGCCTATCATCATAGAGCTCATTGGTCGAAGAAACGGTTCGAGAATAGATGCAGTGATGAGATTGCGAAACGAACTTGGCAGCATCGTTGCGGAGGTGGACGACACCGAAGACCCATTGCAGGGATTGATGACATTCCACGCAGACCCTGTGCTCAAATATACTCCGAAGATAAGCGAAGAGTTGATTCTCGAAGTTGAGGACCTGCATAGGGGCTATGGCAAAGATTATCACTATCTGTTGAGGCGTCATCGACAGATGCCGTCGTTCAACGCCTTTGTTTCGCCGGCGAACATAACGATTCCTGCCGGAGGTACATCGTCGTTCCGTATCGATATATCCGGCAAATTGCCCAAACCTGCACATATCCTTGTCGAGGGACTCCCTGACGGATTTACTACGAGCACCACGAAATTCCTCGGAGGTAAAAGATGGGATGTCTCCATAACTGCACCAAAGGGTGCTGCCGTCAAGCGTTTCCCGATAGAGGTAAGGATGGAATATCCGAGTCGAGGGCAACGTGAGCAGGCAGATGCTCTGCCGGTGGATAATATGATGCAGGCGTTCTACTACACGCATCATATACAGGCAGCAGAGCTGGCTGTTGATGTAACAAAGGCGTCACCTTACCGTCTCTCTTTGTCGTTTGATATAAACCAGGCTATACTCGTCTCGCCACAGGATGAGTTAATTCCTATAAAGGTCCTGATTGACAAGGATGCCGACTTCAAAGAGCCGATAGATTTGGTGTTGGGTATGAAACACGCAATGTTCTCTCTTGACCCAATCTCTGTGCAGCCTGATGAGACCGAGAAGACCATATACATCAAGGTAAACAAGGAGCTAATGGCGAAACGTCAAGGCAAGAAGTATAAACCTTCGTGGCAGATGAGCGTTGTCGGCACGGTCAAAGGCCAGATTGAAAGACAGGGTAAGCGAACCTTCCAAAATGCAAAGTATCGCGAAATGACCCCGTTGTTTATGCTAAAACTTAAATAACAACCGAAGCTGTCGAAAATATGAGGGTGTTCCGCAGTTTCGGAACACCCTCATATTTGCAGGGAGTTGGAGTTTTATGCATAAGAGTGCATACCTCCGAGCAGGAAATTGACACCGAAATAGGTT
>CAZIAS010000038.1:0-16911 GCA_964536825.1 uncultured Alistipes sp.
AGACCGTTGCCGACGACGAGAAGACAATGTTGTGGCGACCAAATTCGCGCATCAGGTCGATAACATTCATAAACGATGTAAGGTTATTGCGATAGTACTTCATCGGGTCTGCCACCGACTCGCCCACAGCCTTGTAGGCAGCAAAGTGAATTACCGAGTCGAAGTCGTACTGCTCAAATACCTTGCGAAAAGCCTCCTTATCGCAGCAATCGACATTCACAAAGGGAACATCGACACCTGTAATCTTGCGAACTCCCTCCACTCCGCTCATATCGCTGTTCGAGAGGTTATCGGCAATCACTACGCCAAAACCTGCATTGATTAACTCCACTGCGGTATGCGAACCGATATATCCGGCACCACCGCTTACCAAAACTGTCTGCTTCATAGTATGATTTTTAAGTTGTCTTTTCAAACAAAAAAAGCGAAACCATCATCGGCCTCGCTTTAATACTCGGGGTTTATACATTCAGCTCCTGCCACCATATTACCCCCACACACATCTTACGTCTGACTTTGGGACCTTTGTGCCCAGGATAGGAGTCGAACCTACACGTCTCTCAACACTCGCACCTGAAACGAGCGCGTCTACCATTTCGCCACCTGGGCAGTCTTGCGATGCAAAGGTAATAAAATTTCGCAACTTACAACCGCAAAGTGATAAAAAATTTCGCTTGTCGGTCAAAATCTCTGCTACAACATCTTCTTCAATATCATTACAGAGATATAAAGCAGGCTCGACCTGCTACAACTTCTCTCCGTAAGCGAGGTCTCCGGCGTCGCCGATACCCGGCACGATATACGAGTGCGAAGTCAATTCGGCATCGACCGCCGCACACCAGATGGTCGTCGTACTTTGGGGCAGGTGTTTCATCGCATAATCGACACCCTGCTCGCTGGCAATAACTGCCGCAATGTGGGTATGTGCCGGCTGTCCGCCTCTCTCACACAGCGCCTCGTAAGCCAACACAAGCGACGAACCTGTCGCCAACATCGGATCCACAAGTATCAAGGTCTTACCTTCGAGATTACCGCACGAGATATATTCAACCTTAACCGTGAACGAGTTATCCTTATGGCTCTTGCGATATGCCGAAACAAAGGCATTCTGCGCATCGTCGAAGTAGTTGAGAAATCCCTGATGGAAGGGAAGTCCCGCACGCAGAATCGTTGCCACAACAACTTTGTCGCTAATCATATTGACCTCGGCATCACCCAGCGGCGTCTCGACAATTTGAGTCTTGTAATTGAGATGCTTGGAAATTTCGTATGCCGAAATCTCTCCGATACGCTCCAAATTGCGACGGAAACGCATCGAATCCTTCTGGATATTCTTGTCACGAATTTCAGCAATGAACTTGTTGAGCAATGTGTTCTCGTTGTTGAGGATGTGTAACATAATGTGTTATCGTTTTAAGGTTTGAATATCAATAGAGGAAATTGTTAAAAGGATAGCGTCCCGAATGTATCTCGCGAACCATTCCATAGAGGTCGCTGCGCAGTTTCTCGATATTAAGGCGCTCAACAGCCGAGATGAAGATGCAGGGGGTATTAGCCTTGGCTATCCAGCTCTGCTTCATCTCTTCGAGCGACATATTTTCGCGGGTTACAGGAGTCAAATCATCCTCATCCTTCTTGATGTATGTATAGGCGTCAATCTTGTTAAAAACAAGGAATACGGGTTTGTCGGCTGCCCCAATATCCTGCAAAGTCTGCTTCACAACAGCGATCTGCTCCTCGAACTGCGGATGCGAAATATCGACCACGTGCAACAACAGGTCTGCCTCACGAACCTCATCGAGGGTCGATTTGAACGACTCGATAAGCTGCGTGGGAAGCTTACGAATGAATCCCACGGTATCCGACATCAGGAACGGCAAATTATCGAAGACCACCTTGCGAACCGTTGTGTCGAGCGTCGCAAAGAGTTTGTTCTCGGCAAAAACTTCGCTCTTCGAGAGCAGATTCATCAGCGTCGATTTGCCGACATTGGTATAGCCCACCAACGCTACGCGCACCATCGAGCCTCGATTGGAGCGCTGTACCGACATCTGGCGGTCAATCTTCTTCAACTCCTCTTTGAGTTTCGATATGCGGTCGCGCACAATACGGCGGTCGGTCTCGATCTCGCGCTCGCCGGCGCCTCCACGAGTACCTGTACCTCCTCGCTGACGTTCGAGGTGAGTCCACAGTCCCGCCAAACGCGGCAACATATACTCATATTGCGCCAGCTGCACCTGCGTTTTGGCGTAGGCAGTACGAGCTCGCGACATAAATATATCGAGAATCAAACGAGTGCGGTCTATCACGCGACAAGGCATAGCCTGCTCGATATTACGAGTCTGCGAAGGCGATAACTCGTCATCGAAGATGGCAACACCAATGCCGTTCTCTTCACAATATCGGGCAATCTCTTCGAGTTTTCCGGGTCCGACATAGATGCGTGACGAAGGTTGCGGCAATCGTTGTGTAAAGCGACGTTCGGTCACGATATCTGCGGTCTCTGCCAGAAATTCCAACTCATCGAGGAACTCCTCGGCCTGACGCGGCTCCTGATTATCGCGAATAACGGCTACGAGCACTGCTCGTTCGCGCATATCGACCACCTCTTCGGCAGTTCTCTTTTCAAGCGGTTGTTTCATCTGCTCTGTAAGCAACTATTCAGGTACAAAAAAGGGTATCCCTGCATTCGAGAAGATACCCCTTTTTTCTATTGGTCACAATATTAGTTTTGGAGACGGAAATCGACGGGCAACGTATATTTTACGCGCACAGCCTGATTTCTCTGCTTACCGGGGCTCCACTTCGGCGACATCTTCAACACGCGCGCAGCCTCATCCGAAAGCGAACGGTCGGGCGTTTGGAGAACCTCAATGTTGGTAAGCGTACCATCGCGCTCGATGACGAACGAAAGCAACACACGACCGGTAATACCGTTCTCCTGTGCAATCTGCGGGTAACGCAGACGACCCTGCACCCACGAGCGGAATGTCATAAGGTCACCACCCTGGAACGAGGGCATCTTCTCTACCTTCACGAAGGGCTGGTCATCCTCAATCTCCTCCTCGGCAACTGCAACCTGCTGCACAATTTCGACTTCCTCATCGAACTCCGAGAAGTCGAAGTCGGTAGCAATCTTCGTATCGTTGGTTACCACATTCAGGATGTCGGTAATCACGGTAATCTCCGTCTTCTTCGGAGGCTCGGGAGGTTTCTGGTCCTGACGAGTAATCTCGGTAATCTCCTCCTCGACGGGGCCGAACGACTGCTCGACTTTCTCGATTCGGTACTCGGTCGGAGTGTACGAGAATACGGCAATAACCGCAAGCAACGCAAGAATCAGACCGATTTCAAGCATAAGACCTCGTTTGTTGTTAAGGTCGGCTTTGGGCGATTTTTTAAGTTCCATTTATCTAAAATTTTTAATTGTTCCGGTTGTATATGCTCCCTCAAAAAAGCATTCGACGGGCATACGTAGTCGCAAATATAAGGATAATATTCCGAAAATCGCAAAATATTTTTCAAAAAAGCAGAAAAAACCGGGATATTTTTGTTTTAATTCGCCAAAGCCAAACTATTCTCGGACAATGCAGGTCTCTTTTTGCGAATCTCGCACAGAGTTTATACCTTTGTACTCGACAAATTTATTATCGGGATGAAAGCATTATACGGAATGACCCTCGGAGAGTTGCAACAACTCTGCACAGAGTTATCTCTGCCGCGATTTGCAGCAAAGCAGATTGCTCGCTGGCTCTATCGTCGCCACGTGCGCTCCATTGACGAGATGACCGACATCTCGGTGGCGGGCAGAGCCAAATTGACCGAGCATTGCAGGGTCGGGCTGTCGGCTCCGTTACGCGAGTCCGTGTCGGTCGATGGGACCAAAAAGTATCTGTTCCGCACCTCCGAAGGCGCCGCCGTCGAATCGGCATATATTCCTGACGGTGAGCGCGCCACACTCTGCGTATCATCGCAGGCGGGGTGCCGTATGGGGTGTCGTTTTTGCGCTACTGCACGTCAGGGCTTGCAGCACTCGCTGTCTGCTGCCGATATTCTCAACCAGATAGTCTCGTTACCGGAGCGCGAACGACTGACCAACCTTGTATTTATGGGGATGGGCGAACCTCTCGACAATATGGACAACCTGCTTGCCGTGCTCGAAATTCTTACCTCCGAGTGGGGCTTTGGCTGGTCGCCGACACGAATAACCGTATCGACCGCAGGAGTGGCAAAGAATCTGCCTGAATTCCTCGACAAAACCAAGGTGCATCTTGCTGTCAGTCTGCACAATCCGTTCCACGACGAGCGAGTGGAAATTATGCCGATTGAGAGAGCCTACCCGATTGCCGAAGTTGCCGAAATTTTGCGTCGATACGACTTCTCGCATCAGCGCCGCGTATCGTTCGAATATATCGTTATGAGCGGTCTGAACGACTCTTCGCGCCACATCAAAGAGTTGTGTCGCCTGCTCAACGGAATCAAATGCCGAATAAATCTGATACGCTTTCACAAGATTCCCGACTCTCCCTATTTCTCGCCTGACACGAAGGCTATGGAGGCTTTTCGTGACACGCTGACTGCCCGTGGCATTATGACAACCATCCGTGCATCGCGAGGCGAGGATATCGAGGCTGCGTGTGGTCTGCTATCGACTCTCGAAAAGAGAGCTTAAAGGGAGCTTGCCGAGAATATAACGATGGGGTTGCTCAACAAAATTTGTTGGACAACCCCATCATTATAAAGCGGTGTAACAATAGTCGATTACAACGTTCCTCCGACACTCCACCAGAAGGCTCGCAAACCGAGTTGAGCATTCTCCTCGTCAAGTTTGCGAACGGCTGCCAGCAGAGCATCAGCCTTATCATCTTCGGTAATCGAGATTATAGCCGAGTTGAGCGTGGGCCATACGGCATCGCCCAAGTGAGGCTCGCCGGTGGCCATACCACAACCCGTAACCTCCTCCCACGAAGTGTAGCCACGAACACCAAGTTTCGCCATCTCTTGCTGCACCTCTTCGTAAAGTGCTTGATTGCACGCTAAAAATATCGCTTTCATAATCTTCTACGCATTAAGTTTTGCAAGTTTCTTTGCAGCCTTGCGCTCCTGACGGAGTGCAAGGATACAATAGAGTACGGGGATAAGGAACAGGGTTACCAACGTCGAGAACGAAAGACCCCAAGCCACGGTCATACCGAGCGAGTTCCACATCTCGGAACCAACACCCGTACCGACTGCCATAGGCACCATACCCATAACCGTCGTCAGCGTGGTCATCAAGATAGGACGCATACGCGAGCGACCTGCTGCCACAGCTGCATCCAGAATCGACAATCCACGACCCTGCAACAGACGGGTGTAATCGACGAGGATAATACCGTTGTTTACCACGATACCGACCAACATCAGCACACCGAGCAGACCCATAATTCCGAGCGGCGTTCCCGAAATCCACAATCCAAGCACAACTCCCACAAGCGCATACGGCAGCGAGAACATAATGATGAAGGGATAGCTCAACGACTCGAACTGCGATGCCATAATCACAAAGACAAGGATTACCATCAGAGCCAAGAGCAGGAACATATCGCGGAAGGTATCCATCTGGTCTTCGTACGAACCTCCAAAGTCCCAAGTAAGACCTGCGGGCATCTCCATAGCATTCAAACCGAGGGTTGTAGCCTCGATAAGGTCGGACATTGCATAGCCGTCGGCTACCGAACCCGAAATCTTCACATAACGCGAACGGTCCTTACGCTCGATGGTCGGGGGCGACACGGTCTCGATAACCTTACCCAGGTCACGCACCTTGATTGCGCCTCCGGTGGTCGGGCTGTAGATGGTCACATTCTCCAGCGCCTCCTTCGACTCACGGAACTCCTTGGCATAACGAACCAGGATATCGTACTCCTCACCATCCTCGCGATAGTACGAAGCCACGGCTCCATTCACGCGGTTACGCAGGTATGTTCCGGCCGTAGCGACATTCAGTCCGTTCATGGCCAACTTCTCGCGGTCGAAGACAACCTGATATTCGGGAGTATACTCCTCACGCGAGATGACAACCTCCGAACAACTCTCGAAGCCGAGCATCATCTCCTTAATCTGGGCCGCGATGCGGTCGGTATCATCCAACGAGTATCCATAGAGTTCGATATCGACTGTAGACTGACCTCCGGCACCACCCTTCATACCGGTCTCGATAACCTCGAAAGTCTTGATTTCGGGATACATTTCAAGGTCCTTACGCATCTGGTCACAAATCTCGGTCAGCGAACGCTCACGCTCGGTCTTCTTCAGAAGGTGCATATTCATCGAGATATAGTGCGTACCGTTCTCCTGAATCGAAGCAAAAGCGTTATCCGTATCTGCCACACCCTCGGTCATACCGATAGTCTTAATCTCGGGATAGTCCTCACGGAACTGCTTGTCGATACGCAGAGCCAACTCGCGGGTAATATCCTGACGAGTACCCACCGGCAACTTAATCTTCACGGCAATACGGGCATTATCATTCGAGGGCATAAACTCCGTTTTGATGCGGGGGCCAAGGCCAACCATCACACCCACGAAGAGAGCCAACGAGCCGATAACGAAGGTCTTGCGGTGGTTCACACACCAACGAAGAATCTTGCCATAGAAGTTCTCGAGTCCGCTCATGCCTCTGTCGACCCACTTCTGAATCTTCGACTTCTTGGGATTCTGCTTCATAATGAGCGAACAGAGCACCGGAGTGAAGGTCAGTGCGGCAGCCATCGAGACGGTCAGCGTGATGGTAACCATCCAACCCATAGGCTTGAAGAGGATACCCGCCATACCATCAATCATTGTCAACGGTAGGAACACGGCAAGTGTCGTAAGAGTCGATGCCATAACCGAAAGACCCATCTCCTTTGTTGCGAAGATTGCAGCCTGCTTGACACGCGCACCACGGTCGACGTGCTGGGTGATATTCTCGAGGATAACGATGGCGTTATCGACCACCATACCGATTGAAATCGATATTGACGACATGGTGATAATGTTGAGCGTCGAGTCGGTCATCAACAGATAAATCAGCGACGAGAGCATCGAAATCGGGATGGTCAGGATGATGATAAACATCGCTCGCCAACGTCCGAGCATCAACATCACCACAAACATCACGATAATAAACGTGATAAGGATGGTGTCGATAAGCGACTGCGCTGTATCCAGGATGTTGTCGGAGTTGTCGATAAAGGGCTCGATACGCACATCCGACGGGAGTGTCGGACGAATCTTCTCCAACTCTTTCAACACCTTCTTCGAAATCTCGACCGTATTTGCACCGTTCTGCTTCTGGATGATAAGCATACCGGCACGCTCGCCATTATTGAAGCCCTCCTGCGTACGCTCCTCCCGAGTATCGGTAATCGTTGCAACATCGCGCAGGTAGATATTTGCCCCACCGCGGGTACCGATAACGATGCTCTCCATCTCCTTGGCTCCGGTGAACTCCTGGTCCACACGCAGCGAGTAGGTGTTCGAGCCGACATCAAACGTACCACCCGGGATTGCACGGTTCTCGGCAGCGATAATCTGTGCGATGGTCTCGATGGTCATTCCGTAAGCCTCGAGTTTGTAGGGGTCACAGTAGATTTGAATCTGACGCTCGGGGATACCCGACACCGAAACGGTACCTACTCCATTGACACGAGCTAGCGGAGTCGAAACCTGTTCATCGATAATCTTTGCAAGTCCGCTCCAACTCTCGTTTGCCTTGATAGACATCATCATAATAGGCATCTCGTCGGGCGAGAACTTCATAATGATAGGGGTGTTCACCTCATCGGGGAGGCTCTGCACAACCATATCGAGTTTGTCGCGCACGTCTGCCGTAGCGACATCGGGGTCAATACCATATTCAAACTGCAACGCTACCACCGAGATATTCTCCTTCGACTTGGAGGTAAGGTGCTTCAAATCCTCGACAGAGTTGAGGCTGTTCTCGAGGGGTTTGGTCACATTCTCCTCGATATCCTCTGCGCTGGCACCCGGATAGGCCGTGATGACCATGATGTAGTTGGTGTCGATATGCGGGTACATATCAATGGGCAACTTCACCAGCGAGAAAATACCGAATATTGCGACTGCGACGAATACCAAGATCGTCGTAATCGGATTATTTACGGCTGTTTTATAGATATTCATTTCTCTTCGTTGTTAAATTCGACTATTTGTTGAGTTCGACCTTCTCGCCACTGTTTACACCTAACTGACCGGTCACAACAACCAACTCATTCTCCTTGACACCCGACAGAACCTCATACTCGTAGTTCATATGTTGACCAAGCTCCACCTTGCTGTAACGCACAGTGCTGTCAGCAGGATTGTAGATAAATACATAGCGGTCGCCTGAACCCATAAGTTTGTTCACGGCACGGTCCGAGATAATCACGCGGTTCGCCGTAGCGTAGGGCAGGGTTACGCGGGCAAACATACCCGGGCGTACACGCTCGTCGTTGTTGGGAATCGAAACCTCAACCTGGAAGGTGCGGGTTGCGTTGTTGATGGTGGGATAGATACGGGCAATGCGGCCTGCAAACTGCTCGTCGCCATAAGCATCGAGCGTCACATAGACCTTCATACCACGCTTAATCTTCGAGAAGAGAGCCTCCGATACGTTAATCATAATCTTCACGGGGCGAATCTGCTCTACAACCAACACCGGCAGACCCGATGCCATATCGCCGACATCGAAGTTACGAGCCGAAACCACACCCGACACGGGCGACACGAGGGTTGTATTCTCCACGAGGTTGTTGTAAGCAGACTTTGCCACCTCATACGAGAGTTTGCGACCATCGTACTCCGACTTCGATGCACCGCCGAACTCATAAAGTTCCTTTGCACGCTCATACTCCTTCTTCGAGTTTTCGAGTTGAGCCGCAGCCTGCACGAGCGACGAATTGTCGAGCGTAACCAGAGTCTGACCTGCCTTAACGTGGTCACCCACATCAACCAAAATCTTGGTAATACGCAGCGGCTGCTGCGACGAGATGTTATTCACGACCTGTGCCTCAACCGTACCGGTGAACGACACCGACTGCGTTACATTGCGGCGCACAGCCTTGGATACCGTTACTTTCGGTAACGACTGAACCTCCTCGACGGTCTGCTTCTTCTCATTTCCGGAGCAGGCTACACCTGCCATTGCACATACAATAAGTAGTGACTTCAAAACTCTTTTCATAACCTTTCTATACTTATATTTTTCTGATTTTTCGTGATTAGAACTCCATCTTGCCGAGAATCTTATCCAATGCCACCTTCGACGTGAGGAAGTTGTAAATTGAAGAGTTGCGGCTCAACTCTGCCTGCGTGAGTGCCAACTGCGAGTTGTCGATTTCGACCAACGTACCGCGACCGACCTCATAACGCTTAACCGAGATTTCGTATCCGCGCTTCGCCTGCTCAACCGTGGCACTTGCCGAGTTGAACTGCTTGACGCTGGTCTGCATCGAGTTGAGCGACTGAATCATCGCCACTCTCAACTGACGCTCGGTATTCTCGCGCTGCAATTGCAGATTCGAGAGGTTCAGGCGAGCCTGACGCGTAGCAGCACGCTTTGCATTGCCCGCAAAAATCGGGATATTGAGTTGCACTCCTGCATACGAATAGGGGTTCCACGCCTTGCTGTCGCCGAACTTACCATCGTTACCAAGAGCCGTATAGAGATACGCAGCGTTAATCGACACTGTCGGCACGTTTGCCAACTTGGTAATTTTCAGTGCCTTATCGAGCATCTGCTCCTGCAACTCGAACTGCTTCATCGTCGTATTGTCCGCAAGATCCAACTGCGAGAGGTTGTATGCCTCGTCCATAGCAGCCTTAAAGTCCATCAGCGAACCTTCGACATCGATATCCATCTGCAAATCGAGTCCCAACAACGCTTTGAGCTGCCAGAGAGTCAGCGTCACGCTGTTCTCTGCCTCGAAGACGTTGGGCTCGGCATTCTGTACCGATACGTTCGACGAGATAAAGTCAAACTCCGATACCGAGCCAACCTCATAACGCATCTTCACGTTCTTATTATTCTCGACCGCATTATCATAGACCCGCTTATAAACCGCAAGCGACTCCTTGGCAAGCAGTACCGTATAGTAAGCCTTGGTTACCTGCTCGACCATATCCTGACGTGACGAGCGAGCCTTCTCGACAGCCAATTCCACGTCGAGTGCCGACACCTTCAAGCTCTCCCACAACTGTGCATTGATTATAGGCATAGCTGCCGTAAGACCACCATTGAACGAGTTGTCGGAGCCGACTTTGATAGTCTGGGTCTGACCACCGAAATCCATACTCATTGTCTGCTTCTCGATTACGCGCTGGTAGGTCGCCGATGCGTCAATCTTCGGATAGAGCGACGAATAGGTGCCCTGCTTGGCATAGCGCTTGATTTCAATCTCCTGATCTGCGATTTTGATGGTCGGATTCTCGCTCAATGCAATTTCGAGAGCCTGTGCGAGAGTCAGTTTGGTCTGTGACCATCCCAACGTAATGCCGAGCATCAACATTCCCATTGTCAAAAATAACTTCTTCATACCTCTTATTATATAATACGTTTATATTTTTATCTCTTTTGCTTCAATAAAGTCGTCAATAATCTTCATACCCTTCGGTGTGGAAATACCACGGAAGAAGCATATCACAATATGCGCAAAGGCATCGCGCGGCGACATTCCGTCGGGATAGGAGATTTCGCGGCGTGCCACGACTCCCATCGCACTATAATAGAGCACGGTTATTGCCAAATCCATATTAAACCGGCTGTCGATATAGCCTTCGTTCACACACTTATGCACCGCATTGCGAAAAGTCTCGCGACCCGCAGACCCCGACTCGTTATGCACTCGGTCGAAGACGTTGGGGTAAAACTTCCGCAGGTTATTCATAATACGATTATTCGCCTCGGAATATTGCATCATATTGAAAAAACCGAGCAAAATGGCTTCGAGCGTATTATTTGCCACGCCGGCTTGTGCATTAACTTCTGCACGCTGCTTGTCGAGATTGTGTTTCATACAGAGATAGAGCAACTCCTCCTTATCTCCGAACAACTCGTACAGCGTACGCTTCGACACACCGAGCGTGTGGGCAATATCGTCCATTCGCACCGACTTTATGCCGTGCATCACGAACATCTCGCTCGCGCGTTCAACTATGTGATCTCTTTGCGACATCCTTCTTCTTTTTAGGGTTAAGGGGTTTTCGGGTTTTGCGGTCGGGCTTTCGCCCATTTTCACGTTGCAAAGATACAACAGAAAACTCTAAAAACAAAAAAAGTTTTTAGTTTTTGTAAGTTTTCTAACTATAAAAATATCCATTTAAGGCAAAATCGGGTTGATTTGTATCGAGAAATAGGCAATCGCTCACACAACACGAGAGGAGTCTGCTCAACCTTCATCTGTTGAGCAGACTCCTCCCTTATCTAAATATTTTCGCTTAACGCCGAGATCAGATAACCTCTGCAACTACGAAGGTACTGCCTCCAACAAAGATTACATCATCGCTCGTGGCAAGCTCCTTGGCGCGGGCAAGAGCCTTTGCAACCTCTCGTACAACCTCGCCCTGCAATCCAAAGGTCGCAGCTTTCGCGGCAACAGCCTCGGCATCGGCTGCACGCTCCACGCCTGCCTGCGTGAAGATATAGTGAGCATTTGCGGGCAGCATTGGCAGAATCTCGTCCAGATTCTTATCCTTTGCAAAACCCACCACGCAGTAGAGCCTCTCGCACTTCAACGCTTTGAGTTGCTCGGACACATATCTCAATCCGTGCGCATTATGTCCCGTATCACAGATGACACAGGGGTCACTTTGTAAGGTCTGCCAACGTCCTCGCAGCGAGGTTTCGCCAACGACATTGCTCATACCGTCAATAAATGCGCGACGACTGATTGTGAGCGGAGTTTGCTCGTGCAGGTGATCCGCAACAGCACACGCCGTCAGCACATTATGCGACTGATAGTTGCCCGCGAGGTCAAGAGTAAAGCAATATTTATAACCATCGCGCAATCGTGCCACCTCGAAATACTGCTTATTACCCTCGTGGCGATGCTCCTCGATTCGGAAATTCTGCTCGGCATATATAACCTCCGACTTATTTGTGGCAGCAACCTCCTCGAATACCGGATTGTAAGCCTCGTCCGCCTCTCCAAGGATAAGCGGAATACACTTCTTGATAATTCCCGCCTTCTCGGCAGCAATCTTCTGTAACGAGTCGCCAAGCAGGTCGGTGTGCTCCATTCCCACGTTAGTTACCACACTCACTGCCGGCAAGATGACGTTCGTAGCATCCAAGCGTCCGCCAAGTCCTGTTTCGATGACCGCCACCTCGCAGTCGCTCTGCGCGAAATAGTCGAACGCCAACGCAGCCGTCATCTCGAAAAACGACAAACCGAGTTCGACCATTTTGTCGTGGTGCTTATCGACAAAGTTCACAACCTTCTGCTTCGAAATCATCTCTCCATCGACCTTGATACGCTCACGAAAATCATTCAGGTGCGGGGAGGTAAACAGACCCGTGCGGTAGCCGGCCTGTTGGAGTATCGATGCAAGCATATGCGACACCGAACCCTTGCCGTTGGTGCCGGCAACGTGGATGGTAAAATAGTTGCGTTGCGGATTGCCCAGATGGCGACAGAACGCAGAGATGCGCTCCAATCCCGGTTTGTAGGCGCAAACTCCCTTCTCTTGGAAGGTGGGCATCGACGAAAATAGGAATTCGAGTGTTTGGGTGTAATTCATATTTAAGAGTAATTTTATTTGACAAGGTAGTTCTTGCGACGCACTCTGTAAGCCATAAAGTAGAGCAGGCAGAGCATCGCCACATATCGAGCTAAACGACCTATGTAGTCGCCATAACGGGTATAAAATGTCGTTTCGGCGTTCAGCGTAACATCAGCAGTCAGAACTCCACGCTCATCCCACTCCATACGGGCACCATCATCGCCACGCTCCGAGATAAATCCCGAAATTCCCGTATTGGCACTGCGGGCAATGGCTCGACGATGCTCAATGGCACGCAGACGGCAGAATCCGAACAGACGCCTATGCCCTGGGGTATTACCCCACCAGCCATCGTTCGAAATAACTACCATCGCATCGGCGCCTTCGCGCACAAATCCGCCATAAAAGTCGCCATAGACAGCCTCGTAGCAGATTGCAGGACCGACCTGCACCTCGCCATTGTCGAAGATTTTCGGGTGGGTTCCGACTCCCAGCTGACCAACCGTACCCCCGAGGTCGATAACCAGAAATTCGAGCATCTCAAAGAGCCACGGCAGCGGGGTCTTCTCGACACCAATAACCAATCGCGATTTGTGATATATATCGACCTCTCCGTCAGGAGTGATTTCAAGTGCCGAGTTGAAGATATCGTAATATCTGCCGCCTCGCCTACGGGCTGTGCGTGTTTGGGCTCCCGACTTGTAATCCAGCCACGTACTCGCCCCCGTAATAAGTACCGCATCAGGGCTCTTGGCACGCAATGTCGCCGCCAGAGTGTCGATAATCGGAGTACGCTTTACGTTCGGTTCGTAGATATACTCGGGCAGGGCCGTTTCGGGCATTGCCACAAAATCGACATCCTCGGCCACTTCGCCAAGCAGTTCGAGCAGATTCTGCTCCTGCCACTGCGCATCTCCGTGAAACTTGTCATAACAATCGACATTTGGCTGCACAACGGCAATCTTCGTCGTGCGGTCCGAAGGCTTGTATGTGAAGTATATTCCGAGCGATACGGCAATCGGTACCAAAACAGCCAACGCAGCAGCCACCCCAATCCGGCGACTGCGTTTTTTGGCAGCTTCATATATAAGGATATTGGTCAGCAAGACCCATAACGAACCTCCGAAAACTCCCGTATATTCATACCACTGCACCGCCCACGGAGCCTCCGAGAATCCATTGCCGAGGATAAGCCACGGGAACGATATCTCGCCCCACGTGTACCAATACTCGGTGGTAATCCAGCCTGCTACAAGGAGTGTATATGCCAATGCGCGAGGAGCCTTCTTCGATACCGTATGGTAGAGCATAAAGGCAAGCATATTGAGTGTGGTCGATACGAGGGTCGCCGCCACAGGACCAACCCACGTCGCATTACCAACCCACCAAACCGTGGCAACATTCCACAAGACGAACGTAAGCAGCGACCATCCGAAGACCCGCCACCAATCTCGGCGCGACTCGCCGTAAGAGTCACTCAACCACAGCAGAGGGACCAATCCCGCCAGCGAGGTAAAGCCACCAAACCCCAGCCACCCCAACGAGAGCAGCACAACGGAACAGAGGACGGCAATCAATCTGCGAGACATTCCTATCGAGAGTTAATAATACACAAATGTACTCTTTTTTTCTGAATGGAGCAACTATCTGCCACTATTTGAACGGGCTATCCGGCTCTTTCGACATTACCCAATAGAACATCTTGTCGAGAAATGCCGGTGCAAACTTTTTGACAAAATGTGTAGCGCGACCCTCAATCTCCATAAGGCACAGACGCTTACGCTTGCGGATTCCCCTTGCAACAATTCGAGCCACCTCCTCGGGAGTCATCATCTTCGACTCCTCGCGAGGTGTGGCACCTTGCTGCGAACCATCGGCCACCAACGCCGAGAAACGCACATTCGACGCCGTAAATCCCGGGCAGGCAACCATCACGTGCAACCCTTTTTTGAGGTTTTCGATACGTACCGTTTCGAGGAAGCCCGTCATCGCATACTTCGAGGCCGAATATCCCGTACGTCCCGGCAATCCGTGCAGACCTGCCACCGACGAGATGCCGACCAACGAGCCCTTCGATGCTTGCAGGTAGGGCAACGCATATTTCGAGCAATTGACCGTACCCCAGAAATTGACATCCATCAATCGATGCAGCACCTTCAAATCGACATCATCGAAAATCGCCCTCATCGAAATTCCGGCGTTGCAAATCAGCACGTCAATACGGCCATAAGACTCGACCGCCTTATCAATCAGCGCCTTACACTCCTGCTCACTGACCACATCAACAGCCTGATATACAGCCTCGCCTCCCTTCGAACGGATATCCTCGGTCAATGCCTGCAATTTATCCTCACTACGCGCACCAAGCACAACCTTTGCGCCTGCTGCCGCATAACACTTCGCCATCGCCTCGCCGATGCCCGACGATGCTCCGGTAATGATTACAACTTTGTCTTTCAGCCCTTTCATATACTATATTTATATTTTTACCCTCAATCCGTCATAGGCAAACCTCACACCCTCGGGGAGTCTTGCCGAAGCAAGGTCATAAAGACCTATCTCGTGTGACATATGCGTCAAATACGCCTCACGCGGAACGACCTTCGCGATAAGGTCGAGAGCCTCGGCAACGCAAAAGTGCGAATCGTGCGGTTCGAACCGCAAGGCATTGACAACCAGCACTTCCACTCCTGCCAACTTCGCAATCTCCTCGTCGGCAATCTCCTTAAAATCTGTCAAGTATGCCAATCTCCCTATGCGGTAGCCCGTGACTGCGAATCGCGAATGTCTGCCCGAAATGGGTATTACCTCCACCCCGCCCGCCTCAAACGGCTCTTTCACATCGATAGTGTGCAAATCTATCTCCGGCACACCGCGATACTTATTCTCCGCAAAGGCGTAATCAAAGACTTTCAGCACGGTCTGCGTTGTCTCCGGTGCAGCGTATATATCAACCCGATGAATCGTGGGGTAATCTACAAAGTTAAAAGCCCTCACATCATCAAGTCCTGCCACGTGGTCGGTATGCCCGTGCGTAAGGAGTATGGCATCAATGTGTCGCACGCCCTCACGCAACATCTGCTGACGAAAATCGGGACCCGCATCAATAACGATACGCACCCCATCGACCTCGACCATTGCCGAGGTGCGCAATCTTCGGTCCCGCTCGTCTGCCGAACGACACACATCACATCGACACCCTATGACCGGCACGCCCTGTGAGGTTCCTGTACCCAAAAACGTCAGTTCCATATTGCAAAGATAGAAAAAAAACGGAGTGCCGACAAAAATCCACACCTCTAAAATGGAGAATATCTACCGGAGTCATCATACAGAAGAGATATCTAACAGGAGGTTTGACAAGGGCCGAAGATAACAAAACACAAGAGTTTGGGAATAAACCGCCCCTGAAATTTTGTGGTATTGGGAATTTTGTATTACTTTTGTCCGCGTTTAAGCCGGTTCCGTAGCTCAGTTGGATAGAGCAACAGCCTTCTAAGCTGTGGGTCGTGGGTTCGAATCCCGCCGGAATCACTTTTGCAAACGAAGGAACTGTCTAACAAGTCCAGATTTCACGATTTTACCCCCGCCAGATGCACTTCTGACGGGGGTGATTTTCATTTTTTAAGACTTGTTAGACAGGCTCTTTTTGTGGATATACTCTTCGTACGCAAGCCTCCGAGAGTCATCTCCAAAACCTCGCCTGACTTGTCGGGCTATCGTCTGCAAGTGCTTCCGGCGGCAGTTTTTAATAGGGGTTGCGGGGATGATATTTTGTTTATTGCTCGGCTTATTAGCCTACGCTACAAAGGTATCCCCGCGAGCATCGGGCTTTCGCCCTCGCTTCGAATCCCGCCGGGATCACAAAATAGGAGTCAAAAAATTGACTCCTATTTTGTGATATGAGTATTGCCCCCCCCAAAAAATCCCCTCCTCGGGAGGGAACTCGGTCGCCTACGGCTCCGAAAGGCGGTAAAAATTACATTCGGTGTAATTTCGTATATAAATACCATATATAATTCTCAAGATAGCATAATTTGCCAATATCTCTATCTTATGCAGATTACATCTTCTGCCTCTCCGCAATAAACCTCTTCAGTAAGAAAGTCAAGAAATATGGGAATGTATAGAACTTACCATTAAAGCCAATGTTCTTATACCCCA
>CAZIAS010000039.1:0-16859 GCA_964536825.1 uncultured Alistipes sp.
CGGTATCGCTGACCCTGCTATCGGTCGGCATACCATTTTTTATCTCGGCGCAACAACCCTATCCGCTCACTATTGAGCAGATGTTTGCACTCGCCGACCAAAACAGCCGGGCAATTCGTGCCTATGCTATTGCAGAGCGTGAAGCCGAACAAGCCGTACGAGTGGCACGCAATGACCGTCTGCCATCGCTCGAACTCTCGGCATCAGCATCCTATCTCGGCGATGGTTGGCTTGCCGACCGCAACTTCTCGAACGGAATGAATGCCCCAATGCCGCACTTCGGCAACAACTTCGCCGTCGAGGCATCGCAAGTGGTCTATGCCGGTGGCGCCATATCGAGTAGCGTGGCAATGGCAAAGTTGCGCTATCAGTTGGCTCAACTCGACACCGAGCGTAATCGTCAAGAGATTCGTATGCTGCTTATCGGGCACTACCTCGAACTCTGCAAACTGAACAATCAGTCGCGAGTCTTTGCGAAAAACATCGAGCAGACACACCATCTGCTCGACGACATCCGTGCCAAGCATAGCGAAGGTCTTGCCATCAAGAATGATGTTACACGCTACGAATTACAGTTGCAACGGCTCGAATTAGCCCTCACGCAGGTCGAGAATACCAAGGTAATCATCAACGACCAATTGGTCACAACGCTGGGTCTTGGCGAAGAGACTCTCATTATTCCCGATACCGAGGCGGTGGAGAATCTGCCGGGGATTTTGGCAGAGAAGGAGTGGCAGTTACGCGCTTCCGACAATTCGCCTGCACTCAAACAGGCACAGATAGGAGTCAAACATTCGGAGTATGGAGTCAAACTCGCCCGCTCGGAACGAATACCCTCCTTTGCGCTCTTTGCAGCCGACCATCTCGACGGACCGATAACCATTGAGGTACCGCCCATCAACAAGAATTTCAACTATTGGTACGTAGGCATAGGTCTGAAATTCAACATTGCTTCGCTCTACAAGTCGGGCAAATCAATACAGAGAGCCAAATACGCCGTTGAGCGTGCCTCCGAGCAGGAACGTCTGCTTCGCGAAAATATACACACCGACGTAAAATCGGCATACGTACGTTTCACGGAGGCTTTCACCACCTGCGAGATGTTCGAGAAGAGCCTCGAACTCGCTACCGACAACTATTCGGTCGTCGAGAATCGCTATCTGAATGGGCTTGCGCTCATTACCGATATGCTCGATGCGAGCAACACAAAGCTCGGCGCCGAACTCGACGTCGCCAATGCCCGCATAAATATACTGTTCAACTACTACAAACTCAAAAAGTCTGCAGGCGACCTCTAAACACGCACGTATAACCTTATAAAAAGATAAAGCTATGAAACAGAAGAACAAAAAGATACTCTACAACACAATTGTTATCCTCCTGCTGCTCGGAGCATTGGCTTGGGTGGTTTCACGATTCGTACACCTCGGTTCGGAGTGGACCGACAACGCACAGGTAAAGCAACATATCGTACCTGTAAATTCACGAGTACAGGGATTCGTACAAAAGATCTACTTCGACGAATACCAGCACGTCTCGAAAGGCGATACACTCGCCATAATCGAGGATACGGAATTTCGTTTTCGTGTAGCACAAGCAGAGGCCGACCTCTCGCGTGCCACATCCGGCAAGTCGGCAATGTCGGCAACTATTCGTACCACCGACAACAATCTCTCGGTCTCGGATGCCGGTATCGAGGAGGCTCGCGTGCGTATGGAGAATGCCGAGCGCGAGTACAACCGTTACAATAAACTACTCTCGGAAGAGGCTGTAACACGCCAACAGCACGATGCCGTAAAGACCAACTACGAAGCTTTGAAGGCTCGATACGAACTTCTGCAACGTCAGCGCACATCGACTACGTTAGTCAAGCAGGAACAAAACGAGCGTCTTGATCAGACCAAAGCAGGCATTCGTCTTGCCGAGGCTGCACTCGAACTTGCGAAACTCAACCTCTCATACACCGTAATAGTTGCCCCGTGCGACGGCACCACCGGTCGTAAAAATATTCAGGAGGGGCAGCTTATCCAGCCGGGGCAGACCATCGTCAATATTGTCGATGATAGTGAGGTCTGGGTCGTAGCGAACTACAAGGAGACCCAAACCGCGCACATCGCCGAGGGCCAGGCGGTTGAGATTGAGGTTGATGCCATTCCCAATCACATATTCAAAGGCGTTGTAAAGTCGATTTCGAATGCTACGGGTGCAAGTTTCTCGCTCCTGCCACAAGATAACTCCGCAGGCAACTTCGTAAAAATCGAGCAACGCATCCCTGTACGCATCGAGTTTGCGGAGGATAACGACACCGAAAATATGGCACGTCTGCGTTCGGGTATGAATGTCGAGGCAAAAGTTCTTCGCTAATACCTTGCCGGCACCTATTACATCCTGAAAATCAACATAAAACAAAATGCACGAAACAGGTCCATTCTCGATTCCTGCGATACGCGGATTTGTCCCTGAAAGGCTCAAACCCTGGATTCTGATACTCTTTGTTATCATATTCCAGCTCTCGGGAGGTGTCTATATGGCAGCTGTGGCAGAGATGGAGGGCTCGACCGCCCTGATGCACGAAGATATAATGATGGCAGGCTATGCCTCGCTTGTCGGCTTGGCTGTATCGTTTGTCGTACAACTGCGCTTGAAGTTTCGATTTCCGCTAAAAACGACGATGCTGCTCTGCGCCGGAGTCATCATCCTCTGCAATATAGTCTGTATGCACTCCATAAGCGTACCGGTGCTTGTTGCCATATCGTTCGTGGCGGGATTCTTCCGTATGTGGGGCACCTTCGCCTGCAACTCGACCATACAGTTATGGATTACCCCGAAACGCGACCTCTCGGTCTTCTTCTGCTACGTCTATCTGATTGTTCATTCGATGATTCAGGTCACGGGTCTTTCTGTGGCAGCGGTGGCGTGGTGGCAGTCGTGGGAGTATATCCATTGGCTCGTCATCGCATTGCTTTTGGCGCTGATGATTGCTACGATAATCCTCTTCCGCTCATTCCACTTTATGAAGCCGTTGCCCCTCTACGGCATCGACTGGTTAGGAGGTCTGATGTGGTCGATTGTCGCTCTGCTCATCATCTTTATCTGCGTATATGGCGACCACTACGATTGGTTCGAATCGCCCTACATTTGCGCTGCCGCGATTGCCATACCCATAATTGCGGCATTGAACTATTGGCGCTCGACCTTTGTCCGCCACCCCTACATCGAACCCCAGACGTGGCGATATCCGGTAATACGGCAGACCATATTTATCTACTTCGTTTTCGAACTATTCATCGCCCCCGAACACGTGCTCGACCACGCCTACTTCGGCGGCATTCTGGGTTACGATGCGTTGCACACGACATCCCTCAATTGGGCAGTAATTGCAGGCATCGTGCTGGGCGCCTTTTTCACGTGGAGAGTCTTCGCGATACGCAAGTGGGGATACAAGCGGATGACAACCATCGCCTTTGCCGTGATGGTCGCGTATCTGCTCTACAACTACCTCTATATCGAGTATAATCTGCCGAAGGAGGCTCTTTTGCTTCCTCTGTTCCTGCGAGGGTTCGGTTATGCTGTCTTTGCAATAACCTTCCTCACGGCACTGACCCGCATACCCTTCCCGCACTTTTTCCAAGGGGTTACGCTCCAAAATTTTGTCAGTGCCTCATTAGGCGGAGCCGTGGCATCGGCAGCGTTGGGCGAGTTGTTGAAACACCTTATGCATCGCAATGCGATGTTACTCGGAGCGACTCTCGACAGTGTCAATCCCGTCGCTGTACATACGCCTCTCGGCGCACTCTATGGAGCGGTTCAGCAGCAGGCATTGATATTGTCGATAAAGGAGATTTACGGCTGGCTGGTAATTATCGGACTTGTCTGCATCGGACTCTTTATGATTCGCGAGAGCGATATCCCCTTACGCCCCGACAAGGCCATACACCCGACGTGGCGAGCCATCCGCAACCTGCTGAAACGCAAATATGCAAAGCCTGTCGAGGATTAGGCATACTCCCACAAAAGGGCAATGATGCAAAAAGCGACGCATACCCCTCTGCCCTCCGGGCACCTCCCCTAATACAGGGGAGGAGTTTTTTTTGATTAAGTTATAGCAATTTAACAACTCTCCCCCTGTTTTAGGGGGAGTGGCTGAAAGCCGAGGGGGTCAAAAAATAGAAGATAGTAGAAACCTGTTTCTACTATCCTATAAAATATCGCTGTGATTTGGCAAATCTACAAACTCTTACACTTCTGTCCAAGCGCCGCTTTTGGCATCATTACCAACAAAAATAGTCGCGACCAGAAAACTCGGGTCGCGACTATTTTTTAGTCCGAACAATTAGAACGGCAGGTCATCGACCTCTGCCGCGGGCGATGCCGCGTATGATGGTTCCTCGGCTATGGGAGCCATTGCGGGCATTGCGGGAGCCTCGGGAGCCACAGGAGCCTCCACCTGCTTGGGCTGCACGCGCCAGGCACGGACATCCGTGTACCAGCGACCATTAAACTCTCGCGACTCGACATTTACCGACACTAAATAAGTGGCGCCCTCGCGCAGTTGAGCGACATCGTGGTCCTTATTGAAGAAGGTCACGCATATTTTACGCGAGAACTCCTGCGGGAGTTCGAACACCACATCCTGACGTTTCCACTCGCCTCGTGCGGAGGTTCCGCTGGTCGGAGGCAATATTTTGTACACTACACCTTCAAATTCCATAATTGCGTTGATTTTAATATTTGCACAAAGGTAGGAAATAATTCTCACAAATATCTCGACGGCGACAAAAAAACAGGGCTATCCGACAAATTCTGACGGATAGCCCCATTTCTTAAAATCGGAAAGGTTAGTTTACCCAATTATAGTTTCCATCGAAAGCCTTGTAGAGCAGGCCTACGGTCGTGGTATAATAGGGAACCTCCTTAACTGTGGGCGCGTCAAACGGATTACCCGACGGGACGCTCTCCTCGACAACAGTTTTGAGCATTTCCACGCTATTTACCGTGAATACGAATCCGAACACCACTTTGTCGTTATCGTCCTTGTAGCGAACGACATAAGCAGGACGTGCGTCATCAGCAGCCTTGTACATCGATACATTCTCGGGCTGCTCCTCGGTAGGCTCTTGGAGCTCGGTAGCCTCCGGAAGGTCTGCCTGATAGTAGTAGTCGCCATCCTCCACCGAACGTACATTTACCTGCGAAGGAGTCGAGAAATCGCCATCAACCTTTGCAATCTCACATTCGAGCAGAGCACCTGCATTTGCATCCTCGATATCATCCTCGGTAAATGCGGTTGTGGTCAGATAGTGAACACCATCGCCCGCGAGATATACCGTCAGCTTGACATACTTTCCGCCCACACGATAGAAATCGCTGTTAAAGTTGAGAGTCTGCTCAAACTGCGATTCCGGGTCAGAAGTAATCTGTGCAGTATCATAAACCAACTCCATCGACTGCGGAGTGCCGGCACCCGGAGTCTCAAACTCGGGCTTATCGGTACAAGCCACAGCGAGCACTACCGCTGCCAATATGAATAATAATTTTTTCATTGTTTCAACTTGTTTTTCGGCTTGGGGCACCGCAGGCGAGCCAACGGCACCCGTTACCGTATTAATAAATCATTCGTTTCAACACTAATTAGCGAAAAGGATACGCTTTCGGGGTACGAGCAATCTCCTTGCGCTCGCTCTTCGCACCCATTGTTACCGTCTTCTTGCTCAACACGTCCATCTTCTGGAACGAAGACTTCGGAGCCGACATCGACAGAGGTGCTGCACCGGCATTTGCCACCAAGTACGGCGAGACAAACGGCATAAAGAGCGACTGATTGGTATAGTAGAACTCGTCGTAGTCAGCATCGTAAGCGTAGAGATCCACGATAAACGTCGTTGCTACATCGCCACAAGTCGTTGAGCTATCGAAATAGAGCATACCCGTATTCATATCGAGGTAGAGCGCAATCTCATCAGCAAAGGAAACTGCCTCCGAATACCAGTAATAAGTCGTCGGATCACTACCATCAGTATAATTATAGCCATAATCCGCAACACAAGGCTGGAAGAACGGGAAGTAGGTTACACCGCTTACCACATACTCCGGCCTGTAGAAGTACTGTGCAGGGATAATAATGCTGTTCGATACAGGGTCATAAGTACCCGTTACCTTACCACCGGCAGGAAGATTGAGTCCCGCATAATTGAAGTAGCCTCCCTCTTCTTCTGATTCACGCAGAATCTGCTCCGGAATAAGGCCCTCGATGGTTACCTCATTCGAATCGGCTGCCACACGCGAAATGGTTACATTTCCGTAGTATTCGCGCAATTGGGGGTATTGCTGCTGCATACTTTCATTGAAGACAGGAGAGTAATTTACAAATATTTGCTGCTGCATATAGAAGTCGCCGAGGAAGTAGCTGATATTACCCTGCGATGTGTACTCGAATGTCTCGGTGTAATCGCCAAGAACGGCACCCTCCTCATTCACAATTGCGACACCGAAGGTAATCTTCTTAACCGCACCATTCTCGTCAAACTCAACGGCACTCTTAACCTTTTCGCTCTGCGAAGCGTAGAGCTCGCGACCATTCCACTGGATATTGAGCGGCTGCTTCTCGGTAACCTTGGCAGTCGTACCGTTCCAAGTCAGCGCCAGACCGAGATTTCCGGTCTCGGCAGTTGCCGTAGTATAAGCATCGGCAACATAATATACCGTCTCGCCATAAACCGACTCGTGACCTGTGTAGAGCGTCTTTGCAACGGAAGTAGCATTGTACTCCGAAGTAAACACACCCGAACCCAAAGCAGTGTAGTTCACATCGTTGTTGTAGTCAATCTTGAAGTAGTTAGCCCAGTCATCCTCGAGGGTATTCTTATCCCAAGTGAACGAAAGCGCGTTATCGGGCCAACCACCGATACCGAACATATAGTAGTAGATTGGATATGTATAGGTATTCATTGAACGCGAGTAATCTGCGCTAATACCAGGGGCCCAAAAACCATATACATCACTCGAATAGTTACTTTTGTAAGCAGGAAGGTTAATCAACGGCGTAGGAGTACCATTCAAAGTTGCATACAAAGTCTCTCCGTTGGGGCTCAAACCTGCGATAGGAGCCATCGGGTACTGTGCCTTATACTGATCGGGAAATACAGGGTGAGGATAGGTCATATTAGCAAAATCCTCGAAAATCTCATAGTTCGGGGTCATCGCGAGCAACAGACCATCACCTACAGAGAAGTACTCCATATCAGCCTCCGATGCAATACCATCACCTGCAGCAACCGAAGCAGCGCAGAGCTGATACATAACGCGAGGAATCAAGAAGCGAACGTGAGTCAAGGGCGCACCAGCCTCTAGAGCCTTCTTATCATCCTTATGAACCTGAATAACGATATCCGAGTAGTTCCAGTCAGCATACCAACCATCGCTGTGGAATGTAATCGAACCACAATCCTCAAACGGCAACTCTACGGGTACCGAGTGGTTGATGGCGAACTCAAAGTTGTCGGCACCATAGTTCGACGAATTAGCCAGGTCAGCGAGTTCAACAGCAAACTCATAGTCGGTGTTGGTTGCCAAAGTTGCGAGGTCGAAACCGATGCGGAGCAGAGTTTCCGAGACACCCTCCTCGAACGAGCAAGGCACCGAATAAACCACGGTCTCTTCTGCCTGATTAAGGCCCTTCTGCGTCGAGCCGTCGGGAAGAGTAAAGAGCGCTACATCGTCAGCTGCCAGTGTCAGCAGCACCTCGAACTCATACACGTCGAGCTTCGTACCCTTACGTACAATCTTCAAATCGACATAGGTATCGTCGGTATAGACCTCATTCTTCACAAGACCCTTACTCAACTTTTCGAGCTCCTTTGCCTCCTCCTCCTTCTCGGCAGCAGTCTGGACATAGAACGTCGAAGTCGAGTTATCGATATAAACCTGCTCGCCCGAAAGATCGCCACCCTTGGTATAGGTCTGATCCTTCGTACAGCCCACCATTACCAGGACCGCAGCCGCGAACAGAGCGTATAATATGTTTTTAATTGTCTTCATATTCTTTTACATTTTTTCGTTTCACACTGATTACTCCTTCCACGGGTCAATCAACAACGACGGGTCGGGATTCGACACAACCGCGGGGTTAGCGTTATGCTCGGTGCGAACAATACACATATTGAACCAAGGTGCCAAGCCGGTCGAGTTGAGACGTGCATCCTCGTAGTGGTTGGTACCATTGTAACCACGGGTCACACTCTTGCCCAAACGCTTGTAGTCGAAGAAGTTGATACCCTCGCCCCAGAACTCGATACGCTTCTGGAAGAATACCTCATCAACGAGTGCCTCCGCGCCCGATGCGGTGCATACGTAGTCGGGATTACGCCACTGCATAAAATCCACAAGGCCTGCCGACGAACCGTTGTGAGCGTCAGCCTCGGCGATGATAAGCAACATCTCCTCCATACGCATCAACGGATAGTCGCAAATTGCGCCCGGCTCCGACGAATCGGGATCTCCGCTACCCGGACGGAACTTGATAGCCGCATACTCGGGAAGACCATCCGGACCTGCATAGTCAGCAGTTGCAGGAACGAACTTCTGGTCAATCGACACGCCTTCGGGTGCCTTCCACATCTTCTTGCGCCAGTCCGAACTCGAAATACGGCTGTAAAGACGTGCATCAATCATACGGTAGGGACCGGCCGGTGCATAACCGAATACGGTCTCCGACGCAATCCACGACGTGAAGTTCAGAATCGACGACTTAACGGCGTCATCCTCCTTAACCAACGACGAGCACCACATCCACGAATCGTTCGAGTTCGCAGAGTTGAAACCGGTCGCAGTATCGGTAGCCTGTGCCTCGGTCAGTGCCTTGTAGGCAACACCCGTAGCCTCCTGATCGATAGCGAGCTTTGCATACTTGGCAGCCTCCTCGTAGTTCTCGCCCCAGAGGTATGCACGAGCCTTCAAACCGTAAGCCACGCTCATATCGGGCTGGGTCTTGTTTTGACGCTTAAACAGGCGGTCCTTCTCCTCCTTCTCATTCTCGTTGTAGAAGAAGTCGATTGCCTTGTCAAGGTCAGAGTGAATGTAAACCAAAAGGTCTGCCTTCTTTACGCGCGGGTTATTACGAGCCTCTGCCTCGGTCATATTCTCGCGAAGAATCGGAATAGTATAACCCTCCAACTCGGGAGCTACGGTATAGTTATTCTTCTTAAACTCGAACATACGACCCATATCGAGGTTAATCATCGCACGGTAGCAGTATGCCATACCGAGGTACTGCTTCTGAACTTCGGTAGCCGAAGCCTCGTTCACAGCCGAGATAACCGAATTGGCAGTCAGCAAGAACTGTGTATAGTAGTTCCAAACCTGCTGCGGATATGCATATTGGTCGCTGATTGCACGAGCCTCAATCCAGGGGCTGAAATGTTCATAAGCGCTCGACACAGTAGCCATATCCTCGCCCATAAGGTCGCGAATCATACCCATCGAAGGATAACCGAACTCCGAGTGGTTAACGCCCAAGTGCTGGATTGCATTGACGTATGCGGCGATACCATTCACCTGCGACTCCAATGCCGCGGGGTTAGCTGCCACCTGATCCGATGTCGCAACGCTTGTGGGGAAAGTTTCCTTGATACAACCGCTCAAAAATGCAGTTGCCGTCAGAGCTACAAATCCTATTTTCAATATATTTTTCATATCTTTTCTCCTTTCTTCTTTAAGCGTTAATTAGAATGAGAGGTTCAAACCACCAGAGATTGTACGAACTGCCGAGTAAGTAGCGGCATTGTTCGCTCCGGTAAGCGACAGACGCGGGTCAAAGCCCTGACGACGCGACCACAACCATACATTCTCACAAGCAACATATACGCGAATCTTGTTTACACTGATCTTGCTTGTCCACTTGCGGGGCAGAGTGTAACCAAAGTTGATGTTCTGCAAGTTCAGATAGCTACCATCGATAAGGAAGCGGTCCGAAGTTGCAACGCTATATTGGTCGTTGTATTGGAAACGCGGGATGTTTGAGTTGCGGTTCGTGGGCGACCAAGCCTTTGCCAAGTCGGTGTGCAGGCTGTGACCGGTCGATGACGAGGTCGGCGACGCCATATACGACGCGTAACCCGAATCGTAGATCTTACCACCAATCTGGTAAGTGAAATTAACCGTCAAGTCAAAGCCGAAGAACTCCAACGAAGTACCGAAACCACCATAAGCGTCCGGAATAGGATTGCCACATACGTAGTCGGTAGCCAACGAGTAATCGGTAGTCGTAACGGTCTGACCGTCCAACTCGCGATACCACATCGGAAGACCCGACGTCTTCTCTACACCTGCATACTTGGGCATATAGAACGAGTAGAGTGACAGACCCTCGCCGTAGAACATATTGCTCGACTGATAACCCTTATAGCCGTCGGGAGTCTCCATCGACAGACGCGAAGGATCGAGCTTGGTAATCTTATTTTTTACATAGGTAAGGTTGGCATTCATGTTCCAAACAACATCCTTGGTACGAATCGGAGTTGCATACAACTCAACCTCAACACCCTTATTTACCATATCACCGACGTTAGCCCAGTAACCGGTGTAACCCAACGAGGGCGGAACGGTAAACCACGACAACATATCGGTAGTCTTACGATAGAAGCCCTCGATAGTACCGCTCAAACGACCCTTCAACACCTCGAACTCAACGCCGGCATTGAAGTTACCGTTGGTCTCCCAAGTGATATTCTCGTTACCCTTCGTATTGAGCACGAGCGATACGTTACCACCCGAGTTTACGATGTCGTAAGTGTCGGTATAGAGGTAGTTACCGATACCGTCGTTACCCTGCGAACCGTACGAAGCCTTCAACTTCAACATATCAATCCAATCGACGTTGAACCACGACTCCTTGTTCATAATCCAGCCGGCACCTACCGACCAGAAGTTACCCCAACGGTGATCGGGGTGGAAGCGCGAAGATGCGTCACGACGATACGAAGCCGAAACGAAGAGTTTCTCATTCCAATCGTACATTACACGACCAAAGTAACCCTCGGTGTTGTACTCCGAAACCGAAGACGATGCCGACTTATCGGTCACAGCACCCGAAAGTTCGAGGTTGTCGGGCGAGAACATATTGCTCTTCGAACCATACAACGATGCGCTGTTTGCCACATAGTTCTCGTGACCAACCATTACGTTGATGTGGTGTACACCTGCGAAGGTCTTCGAGTAGTTGAGCAACTGCTGGAAGTTGTATGACCAAGTACGCGCGTGAGTCTTGCTAATAATACCGTTCTCCGAAGCGTACTGACCATAGAATGCGTTGGTCAAACCTGTCGAACGAGCCTCATCGAGCGACGTACCTGCATTAAGCGTGAAGGTAAAGTCCTTCAAGAAATATACATCGAAGAATGCGGTACCGGTAAATGCGTTACCATCGTAGAGGTTCTTGTTGAGCAGGTGGTCCGAGATAGCATTCGACTGACCGAAGATAGGACGCTCCAAACCGGCATTCATCTTATCACCGTAGTCATACATCGTGTTACCGTTGTTGTCCTTCATAATCTGCTTGTTGCCATCACGAACATAGAGCGGATAGATCGGAGCAACTGCGCTCGTCGCAGCAAACATATTTGCTGTCGAAGCCGAATCACCCGAAGCCTTGGTCAGATAGCCCTTGTAGTGGGTATAAGATGCGTTAGCACCTACACGCAACCACTTCTTTGCCTGATACTCTGCCTTCAAACGGCTTGTAAAACGCTCGAACATCGACTGCTGAACGATACCCTCGCTGTTCAGATAACCTGCCGAAGCATATACCTGTGCGCGCTCGTTACCTGCCGATACGCTTGCGTTGTACTCCTGACGGAAACCGTTCTTCATAGCGCCATCAGTCCAGTTATCGGGATAGAGCCAATAATCCTGACCATCGTAGTTTACCATATTACCGAGCGTAGCGTTCGGATTGACCTTACCGTTCTTACCGATAAAGTACTGACCATCGGGCACATCAAATACCTGGTAAACCAGACCACCACCCGACATCGGACCTACGATAGCGTTGTTAGCCTTCAAGTGAGCCTCGGCGGGCGAGCTGCCATTGTCGATGTAGTAGTTTTCGAGAGCCTTGTAATGCTGCTCGTAGTAAGCTGCGGGATTCTTGATGTAGTCGTAATCCTGCACACCACGCGAAGCAACACCCCACTTGGCATCAATATTCACAACAGCATCGCCGCTCTTCGCACGCTTGGTGGTAATCATAATGACACCGTTAGCACCACGCGAACCATAGAGGGCATTCGAAGCAGCATCCTTCAACACCGTCATCGACTCAATGTCGGCGGGGTTGATGTTGTTCATACTTCCGCTGTACGGAATACCGTCGAGGACAACCAGAGGAGCCTGACCTGCGTTAATCGAGCTGAAACCGCGGATACGAATCGTCGGGCTGTCATCACCCGGCGCACCCGAAGAGTTCGACATCTGCACTCCGGAAACCTTACCGTTCAGTGCGTTCATAGCGTTCGAAACCTGCGAAGTCGCAAGTTCGTCTGCACTAACGACGGTAGCCGAACCGGTAAATGCCTCCTTCTTTGCCTGACCGAACGCCATCACGATGACCTCGTCGATTGCCTGGCCCTCTTTAAGAACAGCATTTACCAAAGCCTTACCGGCGATGGGCACTTCTGCACTCTGATAACCGATAAACGAGAACTCCAAGACACCATCTGCGGGCGCTTCAAGCACATACTTACCGGCTGTGTCAGTAGTTGTACCGATAGTTGTACCCTTCACGGCAACCGTAGCACCGGCTATCGGGGTACCTGCATTATCGGCAACTGTACCCGAAACCTGCTTGTACTGTGCTTGGAGTGCAAAGCAACCCATAGTCAGTACAGCAACAATTGATAGTACAATTTTCCTAACCATAAGCATAAAATTTAGTGTTAATAACAAAAAAAAGTTACGGGGCAAAGTTAGCAATATTAAAACATTTTAACAACTAAATCACAAGAAAAGAGAGCCTCTGTAACAATTCGAATCAATATCATTCCCAATAGTTACATTTTGCAACCAAAATTCGTAATACGATTGCGATTTGAAAGCCATTTTTTGCCTATTTTTTAGCCATTTTGCCACAAAATCGAGTTTTATGCGTATTAAACGAGGGGTTTTGTCATTAAAAATCGTAATCATTCGAGTATATTCTTGCCGTTTTAGAGAGCATCAGCCGGATTATACCTATATTATATAATAGAAAAATGGGCACGAGTCCGACGAACCCAAGAAAATTGAAAGCCCGAAAGGGAAGGAGTTGTTGAAATTCAAAATGCAGAATTCAAAATTCAAAATAATTTTCCCTATTCTCCCCATAATCCCCATAATCCCCATAATCCCCATAATCCCTACGCTCTCCCTTAATTACCCTTAACGCCTTTAACGCCTTTAACGCCCTTACCCCCCCTTATCAAAAAAATAACAACTCCTCCCCTGTTTTAGGGGAGGTGGTCGAAGACCGGAGGGGTCTGCAAAAAAAGCCAATAGCCAATAGCTAATGGTCCCTTGATTGCCTTTAACGCCCCCTTATCCAAAAAAACCTCCCCCGAAACCAGAGGGGGGAGGCGAACTATATAATTCCGTTTTTTTGAAAAAATTTACATCTATGTATTGCATAATACTATAATTATCCATATATTTGCAATACGAAAATAGCGATATTTAACCTTAATACCCTATAAAACAGATGAAAGATACTGTAAATGTGAGCATTGCATCACAAGCATTCACACTCGACCAAGACGCCTACAATCTTCTGTCGAGCTACCTTCGCGACGTAAAAGAGCATCTCGGTGGCGGCGAGAACGATGAGACGTACGCAGACGTCGAGGCTCGTATCGCCGAAATTTTCCGCGAGAAGCGCCCCTCGACGATGATGGTCATAACTATCGGCATTGTACGCGAAGCTATGACACAGATGGGCACGCCTGACGACTTCGGAGCCGGCGGCTCGACGAATACGCACAGCCATAGCACCGCAACCAACCGTCGCGACTTCACAAGACTGCGCCGTTCGCACAACAACCGACTGATTGCCGGTGTTTGTGGCGGTCTGGCGGAGCATTTCGGCATCGACGTGGCAATGTTGCGATTGGTTACGCTGCTATTGATTATTTTCGGAGGTTTGTCGCTGTGGGTTTATATTATCCTGTGGCTGATAATCCCCTCGAACGAACCGAATCCTAACGACTTAAAACAATAGTGCAATGAGTGAAGAAAACGTAAAGGCGCAGATGCGCAAAGGAATTCTGGAATATTGCATTTTGGCAATAATCTCACGAGAAGACTCCTATGCACCGAAAATCATTGCGGAGCTGAAACAGGCGCAAATGATTGTGGTCGAGGGTACACTCTACCCTATCCTCACACGACAGAAGAATGCCGGACTGCTGACCTATCGTTGGGAGGAGTCGCCACAAGGTCCGCCACGCAAGTACTATATGCTCACGGACAAGGGTCGTGAACATCTGCAAATGCTGGATGAGGCGTGGAAGGAGTTGGTAGAGCAGATTGAGACGATACGCAACAAATAAAACCTTAAAACTATGAAGAGAATGATTTCCGCTGTAATTATTGCAGCAACATTATTGATTTCATCGGATGCAATCGCTGCCGAGGGTCTCTTTTCGAAGAGAATCAAGGGCAACGGCAATAAAATCATCGAGAACCGTCAAAGTGCGATGCAATTCTCGGATATCTCGGTCAGCACCTGCGTTCATCTTGTCATCAGCGAACGCCGTGACGGAGACATTCTGGTCCGCACGGACGAGAACATAATGCCATACGTCAAGATGGAGGTCCGCAACGGACTCTTCCGTGCCTGGCTCGAAAATACCTCATCGCGCGATATGGAGGGTGTTCGCATAGATATCGAGATGCCGTACAACGGCAAGATTAACGAAATAACTGCCTCGGCAGCATCTTCGGTAACAGTTTTACCCCTGCTCCAAGCCGACGAAGTCGAACTGTCGGCAACGGGAGCCTCACGCATAACGGCAAATGTTCGAGCAAAGAGTCTCGACATCGAACTGTCGGGAGCCTCCTCTGCAAATGTCACGGCAGAGTGCGACGAATTGGAGATTTCCACCACCGGAGCGTCATCGGTAAACCCGCTCAAAGCGACGTGCAGGAGTTGCGATATCGAGGCATCGGGCGCCTGCAAACTTTCGGGCACCCTCATCGCCAAAGAGTGTGAGTTCGACATTTCGGGTGCATCGAAACTATCACTCTCCGGCAGCACTCAAAAAGCCAACGCAGAGATTACGGGCGCATCAAAATTAGACGCCACGGACTTCACTACCGACATCTGCGCGATAGAGGCTTCGGGTGCATCAGCAGCATACGTACATTGCACCGGCGCACTCACGGCAGAGGCTTCGGGCTCTTCGAAAATCGGATATTCGGGCAACTGCCGCGTAAATATCTCGTCGGACTCTATCTTCAAACGCTAACCTCACAAAACCACAACTATGAACGAAGTTAAGAAATGCAGCATATCGGGTATCGCCTTTACGATGGATACCGACGCCTACGCAGCTCTGCGCAGCTACCTCGACACACTCAACGAGCGTTATGGCAAAGAGCCTGACGGAGAAGAGATTATCGCCGACATCGAGGCGCGCATAGCCGAAATTATCCTCTCGACCCAGAATAACGGCTGCGTAGTCGAGCGCCCTCTTATCGAGAACATCATCGCTCAACTCGGCTCGGCAGACGCCATCTCGGAGGAGAGCGACACCGAAGTCAAGAGAGAGCCGAAAAACGAACCTCACATCCCGCGTCGCCTCTATCGCGATATGGAGAGTGCCAAGTTAGGCGGAGTTTGCGCAGGTGTCGCCCGCTATTTCGACATAGACCCCGTTTGGATACGACTGACGATGTTCGTACCGCTACTGCTGATGCCCTTCTCGGGGATTTCAGCCGTTTGGTTTAGTCTCTCCGCGATTTGTGGCAACCTGTTCGGAATGTTCATACTTACCTACCTGGTATTGTGGTTCTCGATTCCCGTGGCACGCTCACCCCGCCAAAAGTTGGAGATGAAGGGCGAGAAGATTACCGAGCAGTCCATCCGCGACAATGCAACAGGCTCCCCGAGCGATGCAGACCACAATGCCCGCCCCATCATAGCCGACACCGTCACGGTCTTTGGCAAGATTGTACTCATCCTATTCAAGATTTTCGCCGCCTTCATAATCTTCGGAATCTCGATGGCAGTCTTGGCGCTGATAATAGGACTGATTGCCGTTGCGATAACCGAGGGCAGTATATGCCACTTCGGAACCCTCTCGGAGGTCCTAACCCTCACGGGCAGCGAATTGGCGGTCAGCATTCTCGGAATTCTAACGATTCTCGTTCCTGCGATACTGCTGCTATACGTGCTTATCTGCCTGTTTATCAGTCGCAAGCCGCGTCGCACAGCGTCGATAACGCTCTTTATTCTGTGGATTCTGATATTCTTGGCGCTCTGCGTTACCGCCATCAAAACCAGCCACGACATACATTCGATACACCCCTTGGATCGACTCGACAACCGCATCGAACTTATAGAGGATGCAGTGGAAGCCAAAGCCGACAAGTTCGAGGATGCCGCCGAAGCAATAGAGCAGGCTGTCGAGAGAGGAGATTCAATAACTATAACCACATCCGACGGAACCAAAATCAGTGTTTTCGACACGAAGAAGAGCGGAGGTGTATTCCGCAAAACCACGATAAACATCGACAAATAGCCGAGTTGCAAGGGACTCGGATTTCCTCGCAGAGAGATAGAGCCTGTCTAACAATTAAAAAATGTTAGGCAGGTCTTTTTTTTGTTTGAGCAT
>CAZIAS010000040.1:0-16450 GCA_964536825.1 uncultured Alistipes sp.
AGATGGATATCAAGGTTGACGGTCTGTCGTATGAGGTTCTGGCAGCCGCTTTGGAGCAGGCTCGCAAGGGTCGTATGCACATCTTGGATAAGATTGAGGAGTGCATCTCGGAGCCGCGTGAGGATTACAAGCCTTTCGTTCCCCGCATCGTACAGATTGTTATCCCGCAGGATATGATTGGTGCCGTTATCGGCCCGGGCGGAAAGGTTATTCAGGATATCCAGAAGACCACCGGTACGACGATTACCATTACCGAGGTTGATGAGAAGGGTATCGTTGATATCTTCGGTAGCGACAAGGAGGCTCTCGATGGCGCATTGGCACGCATCAAGGGTATCGTTGCAATTCCGGAGGTTGGCGAGGAGTATCACGGCAAGATTACCTCGATTGTGTCGTTTGGCGCATTCGTAGAGATTCTGCCGGGCAAGGAGGCTCTGCTCCACATCTCGGAGATTGACTACAAGCGCTTCGAGACTATGGAGGAGACCGGCCTGAAAGAGGGCGATATGATTGACGTGAAACTTATCGGTGTGGATCCGAAGACCAACAAATATAAGTTGTCGCACCGCGTGCTGTTGCCGAAACCCGAGGGTTGGGTTGAGCGCGAGCGTAAGCCTCGTGAGGGCGGACGTGGAGAGCGTGGCGAGCGTCGCGGTCCCCGCAATCACTCGGAGAAGAAACACGAGTAGTTTTTGATTCGATGGGGTGTCGAACCCCGCAGTTATACAATCTCTAAAAGGGTGGGGTTGCTCAACAAAGCTTGTTGGGCAACCCTCTCTCTTTGTGGATACGCAGCGAAGTGCCATTCGGCAGAACTGTTGAGGTTCGTTTTTTTTTCTACAAAAAATAGAAACACTGCCATTTGAGGAGTTCTATATTTGGCGTACAGCCATTGGCTTAATCGTCAAAATTTTCCAAAAATGAAAAAGATTCTATTTGTTTATGCCCTATGTGCGACCGTGGTTGCAGTGTGGGGCTTTTCGCGACATCGTGAGGCAGAACGCCTCGACAATAATCAAAAGGCTCTCTCCGAGCAAATTCGCCACTATCGTACCCGACTCGATGAGTCGGCGGCATCGGTGCGGGCATTGCAACTGCGTTGTGACGAGTTTCGGGAGATGAGAAGTGCCGACCTGCAACGTATTCGTGACCTCGGCATTAAACTCAAACGATTGGAGAGTGTGGCAAAGAGCGCTACGCAAACATCGGTTGAGGTCAGGGCCGCGTTGCGCGATACGGTGGTCGCACGCGACACGTTACGCCTGTTTGATTGGCACGATGCGTGGGTTACAATCGAAGGGGAGATAGGTCGTGATTCGGTTCGTTGTCGGGTGGAGAGTGTCGATACGCTACGTCAGGTGGTGCATCGTGTGCCACGCCGATTTCTGTTTATCCGATACGGGACGAAGGCAATTCGACAAGAGATTATCTCGTCTAACCCGCATAGCCGTATCGTATATTCGGAGTATATCGAGTTGAAAAAGAGCCGAAAGCGTAAAAAATCGCTGTAAGATATCGCTAACATACGAAATATTCGTATATTTGCAATTATGGAAGGAGAGAATATCGTTATATTTCCGGGGTCGTTCGACCCGTTTACGCGAGGTCACGCCGCAGTTGTGGAGGAGGCTCTGCGTCTGTTTGATAAGGTGGTAATCGGCGTGGGTGAGAATGTGTCGAAACGAGGCCTGCTTACTGCCGACGAGCGCGTGTCGCTCATCGAAGAGGTATATGCCTCCAATCCGCGTGTCGAGGTACGTACCTACACGTCGCTGACGGGCGACTTTGCGCTTGAATGTGGTGCGAAGGCTATCGTTCGAGGTGTTCGTACGGGCTACGATATCGAGTACGAGCAGAATATGGCGTCGGTAAATCGACATCTATACCCCTCGCTTGCAACGGTTATTCTCTGTACACCCGCCGAGTTGTCGCATATCTCGTCGAGTGTGGTGCGCGAACTCCTCTCATTCAAGCGTGATGTGAGTGAGTTTCTCCCCGAAGGAGTTGATATTAACAAATACCTGAACAAATAATGGAATTTACAGCGGAGATGATTGCCGGACTGCTCCAAGGCGAGGTTGTCGGCGACAAAAATGCAAAGGTTCACACCGTTGGCTCAATCGAAGAGGGCAAACAGGGCGCATTGGCATATTTGATGAACCTCAAATACGAACAGTATATATATACCACGCAGGCGTCGATAGTGCTTGTCGGCAAGGATTTTGAGCCGAAGGAGCCCGTGGCTGCAACGATGATTAAGGTTGCCGATGTCGGAGCCTGCATCCTGCAACTGCTGGCTGCATACGATGCTGCCAAACCTCAAAAGACGGGCATCAGCAAGATGTGCTCCATCTCGGAGAAGGCACAGGTAGGCGAAAACTGTTATGTCGGCGATTTTGCGGTTGTCGAGGCGGGTGCCAAGATTGGCAATAACGTGAAGATATATCCGCAGGTCTATATCGGCGACGGAGTGGTTGTAGGCGATGGCACGAAGCTCTATCCGGGCGTAAAGATTTATGAGGGCTGCCGCATCGGTAAGAACTGTATTATCCACGCAGGTGCGGTAATCGGAGCCGATGGATTCGGATTTGCTCCCAATGCGCAGGGCGGGTTCGATAAGATTCCGCAGTTGGGTAACGTGATTATCGAGGACGATGTCGAGATTGGTGCCAATACCTGTATCGACCGCGCCAAGACCGACTCGACGATTATCCGTCGCGGCGTGAAGCTCGATAACCTTATCCAGATTGGTCACAATGTGCAGGTAGGCGAGAATACGGTATCGTCGGCGCAGACGGGAATTGCCGGTACGTCGAAGGTGGGCCACAACTGCTTCCTCGCGGGACAGGTTGGTATTGCTGACCACGTTACGGTGGGCGACTTCGTAAAGATAGGCTCGAAGAGCGGTATCGACAAGAACGTACCCGATGGCGAGGTTCGTATGGGATATCCTGCACTTCCCGGATTCCAATTCCACCGCGCAAGTGCCGTGTATAAGAATTTGCCGGAGTTGTCACGTCGAGTGGATGCTCTCGAAAAAGCGCTTGCTGCGAAGGAGAAATAGTCCTGATTCGGCAACCGTGTAAATAAGTCGAGAGTATGTCGTCGGGAAAGTATCGTATAATGGGTATCGACCCCGGAACCAACTATATGGGTTACGGAATTTTGGAGGTCGAGGGTAGGTTGGTGCGCTCGGTGGTTATGGGCGACATTGACCTGCACAAGATGAAAGACCCGTACGATAAGTTGCAATATATCTTCCGACGTGTCGGGGCGCTTATCGAAGAGTATGCTCCCGCCGAGGTGGCTCTCGAATCTCCATTCTTTGGAGAGAATGTGCAGAGTATGCTTAAATTGGGACGTGCGCAGGGTGTGGCTATGGCGTCAGCATTGAGCCACGACCGGCCGGTATTTGAGTATGCACCTTCGCGTATCAAGCAGTCCATAACGGGCTCCGGCTCCGCATCGAAGGAGCAGATAGCCTCGGTTATAGCCCGACTGCTGAAAGTGGAGGAGATGCCCAAACGACTCGATGCTACGGATGGTATGGCGGTGGCGTTGTGTCACTATTTTACCTCGACAAGCCCGCTGAATGACGCTCTCGGCGAGGAGCGCGTGAAGGGTCTGGGTGGGGCAAAGAAGGCAGCCAAGTGCGGAACATCGTCGTGGGAGAAGTTCCTGCGAGATAATCCGGACCGTGAAGTAAAATAGAGAAAAGAGTGTTTAACAATAAATTATGAAAAGTATGAAAAGATTGATGATTGCCCTGCTTGCGATTGTAGCATTGTGTGGTTGCAAGGGCGTGAATTACAACATTTCGGGAACCGTGCCGCAGGATATTGTAGGCGAACTCTATTTGGTTGGAGCGTCCGGCGATGGCGAGACCTTGGCTTCGGCTACGGTTGATGCCGAGAGTGGAGAGTTTAAGTTTGCCGGTAAGGCCGATGAGCCGATGCTCGCGATGATTACCGACGATAACGAGTCTCCGATAGTTGCGGTCTTTATCGAGAAGGGAGATATCAAGGTGGCGTATAACAACGAAAGTCAGAGCTATGAAGTAACCGGTACGCCTGCCAACGAGAACTTCACGGTGGTAAATAACAATCTCAAAGATGTGCAGATGCGTTTCTCTGCGCTCGTTCAGGAGGGCGGTAGCGAGGAGCAGCAGCAGGCTTTGGTTGGTGAGTATAATGCGGTATTGAGAGACGTATTGAGAAACGGCGTTGAGGAGAATCTCGACAATATCCTCGGAGCATATCTTTTCCGTGTTGAGAGTGCGCAGTTGAGCACCGAAGAGTTGCGTACGCGTCTCGAAGCATTCCCTGCCGCTATGCGAAAAACATCGATGTTGCAGGAGGTCGAGAAGCAACTCATAGCACAGGAGAAGACCGCCGAGGGCGCTCCTTATATTGATATCGTAGGCAAGAATACCGCCGACCAGGAGGTGGCTCTCTCGTCACTCGTCGGAGAGGGTAAGTGGGTTCTTATCGACTTCTGGGCAACGTGGTGCGGCCCCTGCCGTGGTGAGATTCCTTATCTTGTCGAGGCTTATAAGAAGTATGCCGACAAAGGATTTGAGATTTATGGCGTATCGCTCGATAATGATGTTGAGGCGTGGAAGAAGTATGTTGCCGAGAATGGTATGGCTTGGGTAAATGTACTCGGAATCAACGAGGAGAATGACAGCCCGTCGGCAGATGCCTATGGCGTACGCTCGATTCCGAGCAACTTCCTTATCTCGCCCGAGGGCAAGATTGTAGCCAAGAATTTGCGTGGCGAGGGCGTCGAGCAGAAGTTGGCAGAGTTGCTTGGCAAGTAGCTGTTTAGGAGTGCGAAGAGAATATCACTAAATAAAAATGCACTTTTTTTGTGAAAAAATTTGCGAGTGAATAAAAAATGCCTTACATTTGCACTCGCAATTCGGCACCGTAGCTTAATTGAATAGAGCATCTGACTACGGATCAGAAGGTTACAGGTTTGAGTCCTGTCGGTGTCACAAGGCGGTTGAGTAATCAACCGCTTTTTTTATGCTTTTTGGGGCTTCGTAGTCCTAAAAATCCCTCTTATTATACAGTTTTTAACGAAAAGAGCCTGTCCAAAACTGTTGGACAGGCTCCACTTTGTGGTTTGAAAAGGCTATGCCTATTTGTTGTTGAACAGATTCTGCGTGCGCTCGCCGCCGATGGTTGCGAACGACAATACTGCATCCCCAAAGAGTTTTAATCTCTCGGGCATCGCCTTTGTCTCCTCGTCGCTCCACTCGCCAAGTACGTAATCGACCTGATGCCCACGTGCAAAGTCGCCGCCAATGCCGAAACGTATGCGCGAATAGTCGTTGCGACCCAGCAGCTCGTTGATGTTCTTCAATCCGTTGTGACCGCCATCGCTGCCCTTTGCCCTCATTCGCAGAGCGCCAAACGGAAGTGCGATATCATCAACGATAACCAGCAGATTCTGCATCTCTATCTTCTCGGCATCGAGCCAATAGCGTACGGCCTTACCCGATAGATTCATATAGGTCGAGGGTTTCAACAGAATCAACGTGCGACCCTTATGTCGGATGGTTGCCGTCGAGCCGTAACGTCCTGCCGTAAATGTAGCGTTGGACGCCTCTGCCAAGGCGTCCAACACTCTGAAACCAATGTTGTGTCGGGTGTTGGCGTACTCGGCGCCAATATTTCCCAGCCCAACAATCAAATATTTCATACCGAGATTATCGGTTTGAGGCTACTACTGCTGTGCAGCTGCACCGCGCGAAGCACGAGTTACACGAACTGCGCAAACTGCTGTGGTTGCGGGGGTAATGAACTTCAAGCCCTCGAACTGCAAGTCGCCTACGAAGATGGTCTGACCAACCTTCAACGGAGTTACATCTACAACCAACTCGTCGGGGAGGTTTGCTTCAAGACCACTAACCATCAGCTTACGAGCCGACAGAGTGAGCTTACCACCAACCTTCACACCCTCTGCGTTACCGGTCAAACGTACGGGAACAGCAATCGATACGGGCTTGCCCTCCTGAACACGATAGAAGTCGATGTGGAGAATCTCCTCACGAACGGGGTGGAACTGCACGTCACGCATAACTGCCTTCTCGACCTTACCGTCGATGTTGAGCTCAACGATGTACGATGCGGGGGTGTAGATAAGGGGCTTAACCGACTTCACGTCGATAGCGAAAGCTACGTTCTCGCCACCACCATAGAGTACGCAGGGAATAAGACCCTCACGGCGTACAGCCTTTGTTGCCTTCTTTCCGAAGTCGCCGCGATTTACGGCGTTAATCTGGATAGTTTTCATTGTAATTTGTTGTTTTTTAATGTATTACCTACGGCATCACTCAATGCAGACCCGAAGTATGCATCCCATAAATGCCTGATTTCGCCCGCGAAGATACGACAAAGTGTCGGTATATCAAAATTTTACGCAAAAAATATGTTTTATCTGCTGTCTATTCGTTTGCGTTTTCGAGCATCCCTGCCTTAACATTTACTGCCTGACGAAAAGCGATGTAGTTGTCGCTCTCGTGAACAAAATGTTCGAGTGAGCGCATAATGTTGCGGGATTGGAGAACCATAGTCTTGGTCTCGTTCAGGATGTTGAAGTAGAGCATCGATGCCGAGGTCGAGAACTCGCCCTCCTTCATTCGGCGCAACTGATTACGCATCACGAGGTCGATGGTGTCGAACAGGTGGTCGCGCATCTCAATAATTATCGCGATATCCGAGAAGTGCTTGCGACGCAACATCTGGCTGATGGTAACAAATATTGCCTCCACCTCGTCATTAACCTCCTTCAAATCGACAATCTGCTCCTTGCTGAAACCTTGGTGGTTGTTGTCGATATGCTCGAATGCGGGGCGTGTGATGTGAATCAGCGCTTTCGTCGCTTCGGACATATAGTCGATAACCTGAACATAGAATTGGCTGGTGTTGATATCGCGCTCCTGGATATCGCGCAGTGAGGGCAGAATCTGATACTTGCGCTCGCGGGCTTCAAGGAAGAGTTCGTTCGACTCCTTGACCATATCGCGCAACACTTTGCGGTTCTCCTTGAAGACGGCGAGAATCGTACGGCTGTAAATGCGCGTTACCTGATCCATCGTAACGCAGACATCTTCGATGCGGTTAATCATCACATCAGCCGAGTCGTTTGCCTCGAAAGTCTTCTTGTTTTTCTCCTCTTTCTCCTCCTTCTTCTTGCCGGCGAAATTGCTCTTCAAGACGAGGTATGCACAGAGAGCCACCGAGATTACTGCTGCAATCCAGCCTCCCCAGACGAGAATCAGGGTCATAACAAGCGCAATCACAAATCCTGCGATGGCAGTGATAAACCATCCCGAAATCACGGTCATAACGCCCGTGATGCGATATACGGCGCTCTCGCGGCCCCACGCACGGTCGGCAAGTGAGCTACCCATTGCGACCATAAACACAACGTAGGTCGTCGAGAGGGGTAACTTGAACGATGTTGCCACCGCGATAAGAATCGAGGCGCAGGTAAGATTCACCGTGGCGCGGATAAGGTCATAAGCAGCCGAGGTCTGCTCCTCGCGAGGCAGCGGCTCAAAACGCTTCTCGATTTTTGCCTGCACCGACTTGGGTACTACGCGACCGAAGAAGTGGCTTGTCTGGATGGCGCCACGTACCAAACCGCGCGAGATAAATGTCGAGTCGTACTTCTCTTGTCCCTCATTCTGGTTCGAGAGCGAGAGCTCGGTCTGCGACACAATCATCGCCTTGCGCGAGAAGAAGAGTGTTACGACCATAACCAGACCTGCCGCAACCATAATCCAGAAGTTTGCCTTTGCCGGCTCCATAAGGGCCTCCATAGTCATCTGCTCGTTACCTGACGCAAGGGCGAGTTTGTAGGAATCGTAGCCTGCCAACGGTACGCCGATAAAGTTCACAAGGTCGTTACCCGCAAATGCCAAGGCCAACGAGAATGTACCCATCAGGATTGTGGTTTTCAGGATATTGACCTTGAAGAGTTTGAGGAACTGCAAAAATGCCGAACTTGCAATCCACACGCAGAGCAGGGCCAGCCCCAGATGCTCGTTCACATACTCCATAAACTCTGCGGGCAGGAAGCCTTTCAGTCCCTTGAACACGGCAAAGTAGATGATTCCCGTGAACGAAATGCCGCACCACAAGGCGCCTATGCGGTTGAACATCTTATGGTAGCGGAACGAGAATATCACGCGAGAAATCCACATTACAGAGAGTCCCACGACAAAGGCGATAACCACCGACATCAGAATTGCCGAGATGATAACCATAGCCTTGCCCGAATTGATGAACTTCGACATATCGCCCAGCGTAAACTCCTCGGTGGTTGCTATCTTGTAGAAAGCGACAGCCATAGCCGAGCCGAGCAGACCGAAGACGAGCGACACGGTGGTCGATGTGGGTAAGCCGAGCGAGTTGAAGATGTCGAGCAGAATGATGTTTCCGAGCATCATTCCGAGGAAGAGCATCATAATCTCGGAGAATGTGAATTGTGCGGGGTAGAATACACCGCTGCGGGCAACCTCCATCATACCGCTCGAAGTCATCACGCCGACCATAATACCTGCCGAGGCGATGGCGAGGATGATATTCTTCGGTGCGGCTTTCGAGCCGAGTGCCGAATTGAGGAAATTCACTGCATCGTTGGTTACGCCCACGACGATACCGAGTACGGCAAGCAGTCCGAGCGTAATGACAATAAATGTAAAAATAGGAGACATATTATAAAAGTCTATTGGGTTTCTTCAAGGGTGTTCATAATACAAAGTTAAAACCTTATCGTTATCGCTGTATCGTCATACGCAATAATTAACATAAATGTAACATTGGTTTTCGACGAAATCGGGATACAAAAAGGTGACTACATACGATTCTTGTAAATATTTATTATATTTGTACTCTTGAAGATTGTAAGAATTTATCGCACAAAGTATGTTGAAGATTGCAAAACTGACCTTTAACCCCATTCAGGAGAATACCTACATCCTCTGGGATGAGAGCGGAGAGTGTATAGTTGTCGATGCAGGAAACGTGTCGGCACGCGAGGATAACCGATTGACCGACTTTATCGTCGAGCAGGGTTTGCGACCCGTGATGGCGGTAAATACGCACGGACACTTCGACCATCTGGCGGGAGTCGAGCATCTGAAACGGACCTTCGATATCCCCTTCGCAATGTCGGGCAAGGATGCCTTTCTGCTCGAAGCGGCACCGGCAAGTGCTCGAATGTTCGGCGTGGGCGATATTACCACTCCGACGACGATAGATATCGACCTCGATACACAGGAGGAGATTCGGTTCGGCAATACCGTATTGAAGGTTATACCCACTCCGGGACATACTCCGGGCCACGTCTCGCTATACAACGAGCAGATGGGCATAGTGCTGACGGGCGACACCCTCTTCCGCGAGAGTATCGGTCGCACCGACCTGCCGGGTGGCGACTATTCGTGGATTATGCGCTCGATACTCGACAAGTTGGTGGTCTTGGGCGATGATGTTAAGGTCTATCCGGGTCACGGCGAGGAGAGCTCCATCGGCCACGAAACACTCTACAATCCATTTATCGTGGAGGTTATAAATGAAGAAGTAAAGTTCTAAATTCAACGAACACAAACAGCCAATTGCTAATGGCTAAAAGCCCAAAACAGTATGCGTATAGATATCATTTCGGTAGTTCCCGAACTTTTGGAATCCCCGCTCAATCAATCGATACTCAAACGAGCGCAGGAGAAGGGTATGGTCGAGATTGTGGTGCACAATCTGCACGACTATGCCCACGACAAGCGCAAAACCACCGATGACTATCCCTTCGGAGGCGAGGCGGGTATGGTTATGAAGTGTGAGCCGGTGTTCGAACTTATCGAGAAGTTGCAGTCGGAGCGCGAGTACGACGAGATAATCTTCACTTCGCCCGACGGTGTTACCTACGACCAGCACGAGGCAAACCGACTCTCGACTTTGGGCAACATCATCATCCTCTGCGGTCACTACAAGGGTATCGACTTCCGCATCCGCGAGCATCTTATCACTCGCGAGATTTCGATTGGCGACTACGTCCTGACGGGAGGCGAGTTGGCGGCGGCGATAATTACCGACTCGGTGGTGCGACTCATCCCGGGTGCCATCGGCGACGAGGAGTCGGCACTGACCGACTGCTTCCAGGATGATTTGTTGGCTCCGCCCGTATATACACGCCCTGCCGACTTCCGCGGCTGGAAGGTGCCGGATGTGCTTCTCTCGGGCAACTTCGCCGAAATCGAGAAGTGGAAAGAGGCGCAGGCCTATGAGCGCACCGAAAAACTACGACCGGACCTGCTGAATTGTGAATTGAAATGAAGTATTACATTATCGCCGGTGAACCCTCGGGAGATTTGCACGGTGCGAATCTGATGAAGGGAATTTTGAAGGCTGATGCCGAGGCGCAGTTCCGATTCTGGGGCGGCGACAAGATGGCAGAGGTCGGTGGAACCGAAAATCTGGTCAAGCACTACACGCAGACATCCTTTTTCGGCTTTGTGCAGGTCGTGCGCAATGCCCGCAAGATATTCTCGCAGATTGACGAGTGCAAGCGCGATATCGAGCAGTTCGAGCCCGATGTGGTGGTGCTTATCGACTACCCGGGATTCAATATGAAGATTGCCAAGTGGGCACACTCGAAGGGACTGCGCGTAGACTACTACATCGCCCCGAAGGCGTGGGCTTGGAAGGAGCATCGCGTGAAGGCTCTGCGCAAATATGTTGACCACCTCTTTATAATCTTTCCCTTTGAGCAGCAGTGGTTTTCGGAGCGCGGAGTGCGCAACATAACTTTTTGTGGCAATCCCTTGATGGATGCTATTGCCGAGCGCAAGGCAACCCTCCCCTCGTCCGAGGTGTTCCGCGAGCGTAACGGATTGGACAGCCGACCGATTGTCGCCCTTGTTGCGGGCAGCCGAGTGAGCGAAATCAGGGATAATCTGCCCGACATGGTGGCTCTTGCGGGTCGCTTCCCCGACCGACAGTTTGTGGTTACGGGTGTCGAGTGGATTAAGCGCGAGATTTACGACAAAATCCTTGGCGGCAGCGGTGTGAAGATTGTATATAACCAGACCTACGATGTGTTGAATATTGCCGAGGCGGCGGTTGTGACCTCGGGTACGGCAACGCTTGAAACTGCTTTGATGGGTATTCCCGAGATGGTGCTGTACCGTATTCCGAAACTCTACGAGGTACTGCGCCCGCTGGTGTTGAAGATACCCTTTGTGTCGTTAGTAAATATCAATCTCGGCCGTGAGGCGGTGCGCGAGATTGTGGTGGCGAAGGTCGATTTGGATGATGCCGAGCACGAACTGCGGTCGATACTTGCAGGAGGTGCAAAACGCGAGAAGATGCTCTCGGACTTTGACGAACTGCGCTCGATTATCGGCGGAGCCGGTGCAAGTGATAGATTTGCCGAGTGTATTGTCAAATCAATTCAAAAGTAAAAATTGCCTAACAAGGCTCTTTTGGCATCTGCCTCGTTCTCGAAATTCTCACATACGCATAGTATGCTGCGGTTCTCGAACTTCGAGCAGTTTCAAAATAGCTCTTGTTATACAATTTTTAGCTTCCAGAACCAAATTTGCATAACGCAATATATTGTAAAAAGAGATTTGAAAAGTAGATATGAAGATAATCTGTATAGGTCGCAACTATGCCGACCACGCAGCCGAACTTAATGATGGCGCAGCGCTGCCGAAGGAGCCACTCTTCTTTATGAAGCCCGATACGGCCCTGCTGCGTAATAACGACCCGTTCTATATCCCGCGCTTTTCGGAGAGGGTGGACTACGAGTGCGAGTTGGTTGTGAAAATCAACCGCGTGGGCAAGTGTATCGACCGCCGTTTTGCACATCGTTACTACGACGAGGTGGGCCTGGGCATCGACTTTACGGCTCGCGATCTGCAACGCAAGGCCATCGAGGAGGGTCTGCCGTGGGAGGCCTCGAAGTGCTTTGACCACTCGGCGGCAATCTCGCCCACGTTTGTTCCGTTGGCAGAGGTGGGCACGATAGACAACCTGCACTTTGACCTGAAAATCAACGGAGAGTTGCGCCAGGCGGGGCGTACGGCCGAGATGCTCTTCTCGGTGGATGAGATTATCAGTCACATCTCGCAATATATGACCCTCAAAATCGGTGATTTGATCTACACCGGCACTCCTTGCGGCGTTGGTGCAGTGGAGGCGGGCGACAACCTTGTGGCGACAATCGAGGGTCACGAACTGCTCAATTTTGATATCCGCTAAACTTCGGAATGATATGCTGTTACACGAAAAACTCGCGACAAAACGTCTGCTGTTGGCATCAGCCTCTCCGCGTCGTCGCCAACTTATGGAGGAGGCGGGAATGACCTTTACGCTCGCACCGAAGTTCGAGTGCGACGAGAACTATCCCGATACGCTGCCCGCAGCGGAGGTCGCTCCCTATCTCTCGGCGCTGAAAAGCGAAGCTTACCCCGAGCCGTTAGGCGAAGATGAAATTCTTATCACGGCCGATACTACGGTTGTTGTCGGCAATAGAGTTTTGGGTAAGCCTGCCAATCGTGAAGAGGCGTGCGAGATGCTCCGTGCAATGTCGGGCCGCGGTCACGAGGTCTATACGGGCGTTACTCTGCGCTCCGCCTCGCAACAACGCACCTTCTCGGTCGCTACCGAGGTCTATTTCCGCGAGATAAGTGACGATGAGATTGCCTACTATGTAGACAATTACCACCCCTACGACAAGGCGGGGGCCTATGGCATCCAGGAGTGGATAGGCTACGTTGCCATCGAGCGTATCGAGGGTTCGTTCTACAATGTTATGGGGCTCCCCGTGCAGCGACTCTACACGGAGTTAAAGGAGTGGCTCTGCGATGTGGATAATGCCGATTAGCCGACCGAAACGACCCTGACTGTTGGCTGAATAAGGTCTGTCATCAACCCTGACCTTCGGACTTTGGAGCACCGTTGTGTGTGCCGCTGCGACGGAGTTTGCGAACATAAAGTTTGCCTCCGCTTATGGCAAAAAGTTGTTCTCCGGCAAAAGATATCGAATCAACTTCTCCATTAGGTAAAGCCAGAATCGCCCTTACACGACCATTTTGGTCGCAAATCTGTATGCCTACTGCCGTAGCGACGTAGAGATACCCCTTTGCGTCGAACAGAATCTGTCCGGCATCTGTGTATAAGTAGTAAAACTCTTGACCGTGAGAGAGTTTGCCATCGGGCGTGTTGATATGGTTCAGGACCCAATTGCTCCCCTCGACCCGCACTGCTGTATGTGCTCCGCCCGGATAGAGAGCCTTGTATGGGTCGGATAGTGCGATGCGGCCTTTGATTTTTGTGCGACTGCCATCTGCCGACACCGCCTCGTTACGTTTGCCCGAGCGAAGGATAATCTGCTTATTGTTATAGGGATAGAGCATCGCTCCCTCTGCAATATCTTCGGATATACAACGCCAATGCTCGTTGGGGATGATTATCTCGTTCAGCGTTTTATTACGGCTTGTGCCGACCTTTACTCCTGACTGCCAATCGGCCCAGAGCCAGCGCATCACATCCTTCATAATCCGTCGCCCGTTTCTGCTCGAATGTCCGCCTTGGTCCCACTTGTGGCACACATCGTAGCCTGCAAACTGCAATGCCGAGAGCATCAGTGTATTATACTCAAACCAACTGCCGAAGAGCGGGTTCCACGTATCTTTATCGTTGTCTTGCAGGAAGATGCGCAGCGCTCGTGGTTCGCCCTTGCGAACGAGAGCGGGGTATTGGTCGCCACCGCGGAAAGGAACGAATGTACCACACATCGCATAGACCCTTGCGAAGAGGTCAGGACGCTGCCACGCCGCATTGAAGGCGCAGATGCCGCCACTGCTGCTACCTGTAATGGCTCGCATCGAAGGCTCCTTTGCGAGTATGATTTTGCGCCCGTCGGCACAACTCATACGCTCCACCTCCGGCAAAACCTCGGTTTCGAGGAAGCGGGCAAAACGGCCATCCATACGGTCGTACTCGTTGCTGCGATTGTAGCGTACAACCTCACCTTTGGCGTTGTGAATACGCCCGGGGCGCACGACCACGGCTATCGTTATGGGCATCGACCCTTCGACGATGAGCGAGTCGATACACTCTGCCAAAACAGTCTCCTGATTGTCGGTGCCGACAACCAGAGCCGCAGGCGTGGAGCCGTCATACTGCTTGGGAACGTATATTTTTACTTCTCGGTCGGTGCCAGGGTAGATTTTCGAGCCTCGCATTTTGAGGGTCAGCATCTCGCCGTTATGGGCGAAGGTAACGAATGGCAACAACAGAGCCAATAAACAGAGTAATCTTTTCATACGCAAAATGTCTATGTACAAAGGTACAAAAAAAAGATTGTCGGGACAATCGCCTGACAATCTTTTATGAACCTACGATTCGGTCGTGGGTATTACTTGATGCGCTCGTAGTATTCGCGAGTGCGGGTATCCACACGAATCTTATCGCCGGTATTGATAAACAAGGGAACCTTGATGGTTGCACCCGTATTTACGGTTGCAGGTTTGAGCGAGTTGGTCGATGCGGTATCTCCCTTGATGCCCGGTTCGGTATAGGTAACCTCCATATCCACAATCGGGGGAAGCTCTGCCGAGAGAACGGTCTCTTTCTCGGTGTGGAACATAACCTCCACAACCTGACCGTCTGCCATAAGGTCGTAGTTGTTAATCAGAGCCTTCTCGATGTTGATCTCCTCGAAGGTCTCGCAGTGCATAAAGTGAGCACCGAGGTCGTCCTCGTAGGTAAACTGATAGGGGCGACGCTCCACGCGTACCTGCTCAATCTTCTGACCTACCGACGAGAAGGTGTTTTCGAGAACGCGACCATTTTCGAGGTTTTTGAGTTTTGAACGAACAAAAGCGGGACCTTTTCCCGGCTTGCAGTGCTGGAAATCGACTACAAGAAAAGTCTTGCCGTCCATCTCGATGCACATACCGATTTTGATATCAGCAGCAGTAATTGTCATAACGATTTATATTATTTATAGTTAATGTTTTCTATACGTGGCGCAAAGATACACAATAATTCACAATTCACAATTCACAATTCACAATTATTTTTAGAGAAGGGTAGTTAAGGGTAGTTAGGGGAGAATATAGGGAATATAGAGAAATTGTGAATTGTGAATTGTGAATTGTGAATCTCTCTCTATTCCTCTCCCCACGTGTAGTGTGGCTGGTCGATGCCGAGCAGGGCTATAACCCTTTCAACGACCGTCAGGCACGCCTCCTCGATGGTCGAAGGCTTCGAATAGAATGATGGAGAGGCGGGAACGATAATTCCGCCTGCTTCGGTCAGAGTCGTCATATTGCGCAGATGGATAAGCGAATAGGGCGCTTCACGTACGACCAACAGCAACTTACGCCGCTCTTTGAGCATCACGTCCGCAGCCCGCTCGATAAGAGTTTGCGAAAGTCCGTGGGCTATGCGTCCGAGCGTACCGACCGACGAGGGGACCACGACCATAGCATCATAAGCTGCCGACCCACTTGCCACGGGCGCAAACAGATTGTGGTTATCGTAGATGGTTATGCGCTCGGATTCGGGCATACATTCCTGCTCGAAGGTTACTACTTTACGTGCTGTATCGCTGTAAATCAGAGCTATATGCTCAACTTCCGGTGCGCGTAGCAGAGCCTCGATGGTCAATCGGGCGTATATCGAGCCGCTGGCTCCCGTTATGGCGACAATAACTCTCATAGTCAATGAATATTACAATTCGATAACCTTACATCTCCACCCTTGCTGCTTGATAAATTCGAGCGTTCGAGTCAGGGCATAACACATATTACGGAACGATTTGTCGCTGTCGTGAAAGACGACTATCGAGCCCGGGGTAAGGTGGTCGATGACGTTGTGCAACACTCGTCGTGGCGATAATCGACGGTTATAGTCGTGTGACACAATACTCCACATCACGATTTTGTAGCGCTTTGCCACGGCGCGCATCTGTGCCGTAGTTACTCGCGCATAGGGAGGTCGAAAGAGTTCGCTTTTCAGGATATCATCGGCGAAATCTATGTCTTCGATATAGTCTTCGAGCGACATTCCCCACCCTTTTTGGTGGGAGTAGGTGTGATTTCCGATTTTGTGACCATCGTCGAGTATGCGTTGATAGAGGTCGGGGTATAGCTCCGCATTCTTGCCCAAAACGAAGAAGGTAGCCTTGGCGTCATACTTTTTGAGCGTCGAGAGAATCCACTCCGTGACGCCCGGCGTAGGACCGTCGTCGAAGGTCAGATAGACTCCGTTTGGGTCGTCTATCTTCCACGTCGAGTCGGGAATCAGCCGTTTGAGAAAAGTATCGACAATCTTCAACATCTCTGCAAGTCTCTTGGTTGGACAAATATAGCGATTATCTCTGGAAAAATCTAACGAATGAGGGAAAATAATGATGGCGGCACTGG
>CAZIAS010000041.1:0-15092 GCA_964536825.1 uncultured Alistipes sp.
TAAAGAGTGCTATATTAATCATTTATGATTGATTTAACTATTTGATAATCAACTATTTACTTTCCGATGCAGAATTTCGAGAAGATGTTGTTGAGGATATCTTGGGAGGTAACCTCGCCGGTAATCTCCCCGAGATGGTTGAGGACCTCGCGGAGCTCCTCGCTCAAAAGTTCTCCCGAGAGACCCGCGGTTAAGGCGTGGTACGACTGCTGCAACGCTTGTGAAGCGCGTTCGAGTGCCTCATAGTGGCGGCTGTTCGATACCACAGTCTCGCCTGCATAAATTCGCTCCGCATCTATCGCGTTACGCAGCCTGTTGCGCAACTCCTCAATGCCCTCCCCGCTCTTTGCCGATATATATATGGTGTTATCGGGGTTTCTCTCCTCTGCTGTCATAAGCTCGGGGCACTTGTCAATTTTATTTACCACGTGCAGCAGGGTCTGCCCCTCGCCGATGGCGAAAGAAGTAGTGTCGTGTTTCTTCTCGTTCAGATGTTCCGCATCCACCATCCGAATAACAATCTGCGCCTGCTCCAAGGCTCGATGTGTACGGTCGATACCCATCTGTTCGAGTTGGTCGTCGGTGTCGCGCAGGCCTGCCGTATCGATAAATCGGAACACCACGCCATCGATGTTGCACATCGCTTCGACCGTGTCGCGTGTGGTGCCTGCGATATCCGAAGTCATAGCCCTCTCTTCGCCGATGAGTCGATTGAGAAGCGTGCTCTTACCGACATTTGGAGCGCCTACGATGACTGTGGCAACGCCCTCCTTAATGGCATTTCCGAGGCGGAATGACTCGCGAAGATGCTCAATCTCGGCTGCGGTGGCCTCTATCATACCTGCGAGTTGTTTGCGGTCGGCAAACTCGACCTCCTCCTCCGAGAAGTCCAACTCCAATTCGAGTAACGATACGATATTGAGCAGTCGGGAGCGCAACTCTGCGAGAGATGCAGAGTAACCTCCGCGCATCTGTGTCGATGCCAATGAGTGAGCGGCTCGCGAGGAGGATGCAATCATATCTGCCACCGCCTCGGCCTGTGACAGGTCCATTCTGCCGGCTAAAAATGCACGGACCGAGAACTCTCCGGGGGTGGCGATGCGTGCTCCGTGACGAACCAAAAGAGAAAGAATCTCGTTGGTAATGTATTGTGAGCCGTGAAGCGAAATCTCGACGCTCTCCTCGCCTGTGTAGGAGTGTGGGGCGCGGAAGATTGTTACCAAAACGTCGTCCAGAACCCTCACGCCATCGATAATCTCTCCATAGTGCGCCGTGTGGGTTTTTGCCTTGGCGAGAGGTGTGCGACCTCGGAAAATGCGGTCACAGCACTCTATCGACCCATCGCCGCTCATACGAATAACGGCGAGGGCTCCACCCGTGGCTGTGGCGGGAGCGACTATTATATCGTGTTCTTCGAAGTGCATAACTCTTGAATTTAGAGGTGTGATAAACCGGACAGTGGTATGTTATAAGCTTCGTTCGATACGTATCTTCTGACCTATGCGCAGTTTCGTGCTTCGCAGTCCGTTCCAGCGCATAAGATTCTTGACCGAGACGCGATATTTGTGTGCAATGCCGCTCAAAGTGTCGCCACTGCGTACCGTATATGTAAATCCGGGGCGTTCGAGGCGTTTTTTGTCGATATTTGCGGGATTGATATACTCTTTGAGGTATGCCGAGTCCTTGCGAAAAATATCCTCTTCGTGCTCGATGTATTGGCTTACGAACTGCGTAGGCAGTGTGAGAGCATAGGTTTTGGTTGTTGCGGGGATGATGTCGAGTTTGTACTGCGGATTGAGTTGTCGCAGAATCTCGATAGGCACGTCTATGGTCGAAGCAATCTGTCCGAGGTGCATAATGCGTCGCACGGTAATAGTGTCGGTGGCTATCGGCAGTGATGTGGGCTCGTACTTGATGTCGTGTTTTTTGTGGTAGGCAAAGGCGTACGAGGCGCCGATAAATGCCGGTACATAGCCACGAGTTTCGGACGGCAGATGCCAATAGATATCCCAAAAGGTCTTACAATCGGCTCCTGCGCGAGCCAACGCCTTATTGACGTTACCCGGACCGCAGTTGTAGGCGGCAATGGCAAGAGTCCAATCGTTGTAGATATTGTAGAGGTCGCGCAGGTACTTGCACGCAGCTCTGGTCGAGAGTACGGCATCGCGACGTTCATCGACTAACGAATTGACCTCCAATCCGTAACTCTTGCCCGTGTAGGGCATAAATTGCCACAATCCTGTGGCTCCGCGAGGCGATACGGCATTCGTTGCCAAAGCCGATTCAATAACCGCCATAGCTCGTAACTCGACAGGCAGCCCTGCTCGTAACAACTCCTCTTCGATTATGGGGAAATAGAAGTGCGAGAGCGACATAATGCGGTTAATTGTTCCGTAACGAGTGTCGGTATAGCGATTGATGTAGCTCTTGACGATGGGGTTGTATGGGAGTTGTATGGGCGAAGCCAGCGCTCGCAGTCGTGACTCATAGACCGAGTCGGGGAGTGAAGACGAACTGCTTGCGAGGGAGTCGGCAGCGATGTAATTCGCAAAGTAGTTGTCGAACGCCAATGCATTCTGCGACTCGTTCCAACTTGCAGCCAACGAGTCCATCTGTGCTGCGGTAAGTGTGAGGTTGAGGAAAGGGTTGTATGGCGGCTCTTCGACTTTTTGCGTAGCTACGCTGTTGAGTGCAGCCTGTTCCGCTTGTGCGCTCCTGACCTCGACGGAGTGAATCTTTGCAGTGTCGGCAACGAGTAACGAGTCGGGCTTTGATATCTTTACAACCTGCTCGACCTTGACTCTCTTTTTGCGTTGGAATAGTTGCTTAAAACGGGATTGAGCCTCTACGCCCTCGGCACACACTACAAATGCGAGCAGGAGCGACAAGGTTAGATATAATCTCTTCATCGTTCTCTCTTAAAATTTGAAACTCATATTCATACCGAACGTGGGACGTGTATCCCCGATGGCCGGCGAGTAGCCATAATCAATCATAGGCGAGACGCTCATCGAGAGGTCGTCGGAGATGTCGTAATCTCGCAGGTGGGCATCGACGTGGGCATCGATAATCTGCAAAACGTACATACCTGCCGTGAGGATTATGCAAAGGTCGCGGTTGCGTCGATAGCTGTCGCGCAGGTTTTTGAGGAATGTTGCCGAGTAGCGACCATTGAATTCGTCTGTCGAGCCCATAGGGTAGTCGCCGGGATTTTTGTCGTAATCGGCACGCAGGCGATAAGCCTTCTTGAATCGCTGGAATCCGCGATTATTCCAGTCGATACAGTAGATGGTCGTGGCAAAGCCTCCGATGACAATCGGAACTCGCCAATAGCTTTTATTGTAAATCTGACCTGCTCCGGGGCAGATGGCAGCAAGTGTAGTGGCTCGCTTAACGCTCGAAACATCGTTGGTCTTGTAACTCATCGCCGCATCGCCTATGAAGAAGAGGTACGAAGCAATGGTAACGCCGAGGTATATTTGCCTGCGGGTGTTGCTTCGCATCATATTGGTCTGCAAGCGGTCGAGTTCGGGTGTGCGCGAAAGTCCGGCATTGGTCATTGCGTCAAACTTCTGTTTCAGCGGTTTGTAGCGACTGTTCTCATAGATAAACATTCCCAATCCGGCACCTACGGTCGAGTAGAGTATCGGCAATTTCCAATACTGTTTATTGTAAATCTGTCCGTATCCGGGCAGTACCGCCGCGGCCCAGCAAACCTTCGACAACGACATCGAATCCGACAGCAGAGGTTTGCGCTTACGCTTCTTTTTCAGCGAGTCGTTAGCAAGTGAGTCGGCTTGTGACTTGGATTTGAGAGAATCCTGCGACAATGAATCTTGGCGTAGTGAGTCGGTTCCGATAACTCCGAATCGGACCTTCAACGAGTCGGGCATATTGCGACGCAACGACTCGATGGCGGCTGCTCTGTGGCGTAACGAGTCCGGAACTCCGGCACGGGCCAACGAATCGACAACAAGCGAATCGACCTTGATGCTGTCGAGAGCAAGCGAGTCGATAAATTTCGCCAGAGCCGTCGAGTCTATCGAGCGCAGAGCAGGCTGCGGCAGTGAGTCGCGATGCAGGGTGTCTGGCTTTTGCATCATACCTCCCTTGACAATCTGACGCGCACTGCGATAGCGCTGCTGTGCCGAGAGTTCTCCGCACGACAGTACAAGTGCCACTGCTATAACCAATATCTTAAAGACTCTGCCCATTCGGATAAATCTTGTTACGAGGATTATTTACGCTCTCTTGAAGCGGGCGATGAATCGCTCGATGTCTGCATCGTTGTCAAATCCGATGACAATCTTTCCTCCTCCGTTTTTGCCTCGTTTGATGCTGATGTCCTGCGAGAAGAACTTTTCGAGTTGCTCGACAAGGCAGAGGTACGATTCGGGATACTCCTCGTCGTCTGCGACAGCCGAGTTTTTTGCACCGCCTTCGGCAAGAGCGCGTACCAGCGCCTCCATCTGGCGTACCGAGAGCTCGCGCTTCACACATTTGCGCAGCAACGAGGTCTGCTTCTTCGGCTCGGCGCCTGCGATGGCCTTGGCGTGTCCCATCGAGATTACTCCCTCTTTGAGGGCGAGCTGTACTTCGTTCGGTAACTTTAACAGGCGCATATAGTTCGATACGGTCGAGCGCTTCATTCCGACCTTCTCGGAGAGGGCATCTTGTGTCAAACCGCACTCTTCGACCAGGCGTTGCAGGCTCAATGCAATCTCGATGGCGTTCAAATCCTGACGCTGGACATTCTCGACCAGAGCCATAGCGTGCAGGTTTGTATCATCCACCTCGCGGATGTATGCGGGCAGAGCCTCGATTTCGGCAATCTGTGCAGCTCTCCAACGGCGCTCGCCGCTGATGATGATGTATCGACCATCGCTTGTCGGCTTGACCGTGATGGGCTGAATGACGCCAAGTGTGCGGAGTGAATCTGCCAACTCCGAAAGAGCCTCTTCGTCGAATTCGCGACGGGGCTGCGTGGGGTTGGGGATAATATCCTTTACGGCAATCTCTGCCATTTGCGACATCGGCTTCGCCTTCACTACGGGCGAATCTCCCCCGAATATGGCATCCAAGCCTCGACCTAAACCTTTCTGTTTCATATCGTCTATTTCGTTTTATTACTTTTGCGGTTGCGTTTCAGGAACTCCTTCGCCAGATTGAGGTAGTTTACGGCTCCTGTCGCCGATGCATCGTAGAGCATAATGGGCTTTCCGTGCGAGGGTGCCTCTCCCAAACGGATATTTCGCTGAATTATTGTATCGAAAGCGAGCGGTCCGAAGTGCTCGCGCACCTCGTTTGCCACCTGATTGTTCAGGCGGTTGCGCATATACATCGTCATCACGAATCCCTCGATTTCGAGTGCGGGATTCAATCCGCCCTTGATTTTGCGGATGGTGTTGAGCAGTTTGCTCAAACCTTCGAGGGCGAGGTATTCGCACTGAACGGGAATCAATACCGAGTCTGCTGCCGTCAGGATATTGACGGTGGTATAGCCGAGCGAAGGCGAACAGTCGATAAAGATGTAGTCAAACCGGTCGCGCACCTCGTCGATTATGTTCTTGATAACGTGATGGGCATTCTCCATCGCCGGCAACTCGGTGTCGGCAGCCACGAGGTCGATGCTCGATGGGAGAATCCAGAGATTCTTCACGTCGGGGCTCTTGACGATAACCTCCGAAGCCTTGCGCTCGCCCGTGATGCACTCATAGATACCCTCCAAATTGATATCCAGACCCAAACCCGACGTTGCATTTGCCTGCGGGTCGGCATCGAGCAGCAGCACCTTCTTGCCGAGCAGGGCTATTGATGCCGAGAGATTTATCGCAGTTGTGGTCTTTCCCACACCGCCCTTTTGATTCGCGAGAGCCACGACTTTTGCCATAGTTTCAAAAGCTTTTAACAATTTATTAAGGGGACAAATTTAATAAAATTAAATTGAATTTCGCAATTCTCGCGGGAAATGACTATATTTGAGCGTTGAAAATTGTAAAAATAGAGTTTTTTATGCTTCGAAACAGCACCAAGACAGGATTCTTTTTATTCCCCAATGCGCTCGATTTTATAGTGATGGCGGTGTGGGTTTTTCTTTCCCAGATTCTGACCGTTAGAGTGTGTGGAATTTGTGGTATGGAGTTCCCCGATGCGTCGCTTGTAAATAGCGCTGACGACCAGATTTCACTGCTGGCGCAACTTTCGGCAGCTCAATCACTTGCGGTAGTCTATCCGGTGTCGATGGCGCTCTCGCTCGGAGGCGTTTTGCTCTATCGTAAATTGCGTGGCGGAGGCTCTAAAATTGCGGACCGTTCGCGTTCGGGTTTTGACCCGTCGCGACTGCTCGGATTGTTCGTTATGATGGTTGCCGTACAGGTGGTTATCGAGCCTTTGACCGCACTTATGCCCGACGTGCCGCAGATGATTGGTCGGGGCTTCTTCACGATACTCGTTTCGATACTCTTTGCCCCCGTCTTCGAGGAGGTGCTGTGCCGTGGTGTGATATTGGAGTCGTTTCGTGCCAAATATGGTGTGTTTGCAGGTTGGATTTGGTCGTCGCTCTTTTTCGGCATTATTCACGGGCAGGTTACCGCAATGTTCAACGCTACGATTCTCGGTTTGGTGTTGGGCTATGCCTACATTCGTTCCCGCTCGATATTCTCGGTCATTATTCTGCACGCACTGAACAACGGTCTTGCTCTTGCGCTGATGGCATTCGGTTTGAATGACAGTACTTTCCGCGAGATTATTCCATCTCCCGAGCTCTATTGGAGTATATGGTCGGTGGCGTTGTTGATAGTTGTAATCGGGTCCGTAATAATGCTTCGCAACCTGCGCAAAGCCGTCTGATAGGGCGACTTTGGTGTTAGCTTGCCCTAAAAAAAAATACCTCTTGTTATACAACTTCTGTCAAAAAGAGCGTGTCCAAGAAAACTTGTTGGACACGCTCTTTCGGATTATAATGCAAATACTCAATATCCTCGATATTTTCTTGCTCTATTTGAGCAACGAATCCAAGCGGTTGTATATGCTCGTGCGCAGTTCGCGCAATCGGTTTATCTCGTTGCGGTTGCTTCTCTTGACAAACTTGCACGTGCCGACAAATTTAAGGAAGAGTCGGATGTAGTTCCACGCCAATACGAACATCAGCGGGAATGATGCCATATAGCCCAATGCCCACCAATGGTTCAGGAAGACCCACAAAAGCACCGTCGGCAGAATGAAGCAGAGAGGTATCGACACAAAGACACTGACACCCACGTGGAACGAGGAGTTGAACATATGGTCCTTGATGAGTTTTTTGATGAAAATCTTCGGAATCAGGAACAATAGCCCCGTGGGTATGATTGATACGATAAAGAGCGGCAATAGGAGCAAAAGACCCAAGCCTCGAAGCGCCACAGCCGGCCATTTCGGGTTGTGTATAAAGAGCCAATCGCGTATATCTAACCTCTTCAAACCCTCGGCAAATTCAGTCGTTGCAGCGTAGATTTGCTCCATCTGTTCGGGGTTGTTGCTGTATGCCTCTTGCAAAGCCGAAACAAGTTTTTGGTCAGAGAGCAGTCGGGAGGGCAGATAGTTGAATTTGAAGCCGTGTTCGATGGCATATTTGCGACCATAGCCCGTCTCGCGAAGGAAGTCGATTTGCTCGTAATGCTCCAAATCCTCGATATGCAGCATTAAGCTCTTAATCTCCTCGCGCACAATCTTATTGACCTCCATCATCGTGGCACGTGGCTCCTCCTTGTATTGCTCGTAGAAGGGCTTTAACGATATGGGGTCGCCAAAGCGGATAAGCATATCCGTACGAGCGTGGAAATAGTTGGAGTAGTGGTTGCACGAGGGCAGAATCATCACATCGCGCTCGAAATTAAATCTCTCTGCGGCATCGAATGCAATTCGCAAATATCCGATTTTGAAATTTCCGAGCCAGCGTTTATCCTGATGATCCGCCTCGGGGAAGAGCATCAGCGTCTCGCCATCGCATAAGGCTTGTCCCGCCGCGTCGAAGGTCTCTCTGTTTTTATTTATGGCAGAGTAGCCCTCGTGGCTCATACGATATGCAGGCAGAAGTCCGAGTTTGCGCAGGAATTTGGCGGCAATCGGATTCTTGAATACGTTTGCGCGTGCTATGAAATTCATTCGGCGGTCGGTCAGGTTCATCGCGACCGACAGCGGGTCGTTCAGGCAGTTTTGGTGATTCGAAACAATCACCAACGGAGTGCCGTTCACAGGAACCTTCTCGATACCTACAATATGCTCTTTGCGAAAGTAGAGTCCCGAATTGACAAATTGGAGATAATACCTGAATGTCTTCAAAATCAGGGAGTGGTCCCTTGGTTTAAGTTCTTTTACCATACTTTGTGTTTGAGTGCTCCGCAAATCATCATTTCGGGTTCAAATATAGCCAAATTGGACAGATTTACAATCATATAATGAAAAAAAACTCCTCAAAGAGAATATTATTGCTACGCAATACGTTTATTTCGGGTAAAATTCATATATTTGCCGTTTGGATATGCGTATTTTTTCGAAAATAGCCGTTGTTGTCGTTGCGATTGTTGTCGCAGCGTGTCAGGAGTTGCCCAACTATTTCGTTGATGACAACACCCTCGCGCGCGTCGGTCGCAAGGAGTTGCGTCATTCCGATTTGGAGAAGGTGGTGCCGCAGTCGCTGTCGGGAGCCGATAGTGTTAATTTCGTCGGGGCATATATCGACCGTTGGATTGTCAAGCAGCTTAAACTCGAAGAGTCCGAGCTTATCTTTTCGGCATCGGCAAGCGATATCGAGCAGAAGGTTGAGGAGTATCGTCAATCGTTGCTGATTCGCAAAATCGAGCAGTACTACATCGACAACGAACCCAATACGGTAATTACCGATGCGGATATCGAGGCATATTACAACTCCCATAAGTCGGAATTCCGACTCGACAAGACCATCGTTAAGGGCAGGGTTGTTTCGTTTGGCGAGAAGTATCGCCAGCGCGACAAACTCTACGATATGATGCGCTCGCCGAAGGCGGAACGACAAAAGGATTTTACGGATATCTGTATCAAAAACGGCTTCGCACTTAAAGAGTTTGGCGAATGGACCGATTGGAGCGAGTTCCTCTCGGCATTGCCTACGTTGCGCTCCCGAAATTATGATTCACTGCTTGCAAAGAGGGGAGAGGTGCAGAAAATGAGTGCCGACGGACAGATTTACTACTTCCAGATTAAGGAGGTCTTGGGCAAGGGCGATATCAAGCCGTTGGAGTTTGCCCGCGAAACAATTTTTCGTGTGTTGAGTACGTTGCGTCAGGGCGAGGCTGTGAAGAAGCGCGAGGAGATTATCAAGCAGCAGGCTCTCGAAAACGGGCACGCGCGAGTTTACAAAGGAAACGAAAGTTAATACGAAAGATATTATGGTTAGAAAGATAACAATCATCTCGGTTTTATGTGCGACGCTCGCACTCGGTGTTGTTGCGCAGAGACGTCAAGTTATGCTCGACAAGGTTGTCGCTGTGGTGGGCGGCTCGTCAATTCTTCACTCCGAGGTTTTGCGTACGGCAGAAGAGATGACACAACGTCGTCGCGAGTTGGGTTATACCTCCGACAGGGACGCATTTACCGAGGCGCTCGAAGCGTTGCTGTTGCAGAAGATGCTCTATAATCAGGCTCTTATCGACTCTGTTGAGGTCAATACGATGGATTTGTCGGGACGTGTCGAGGAGCAGGTAAACCGTATGGTTGATGAGGTCGGTTCGATTCCTGCGCTCGAAAAGAAACATCATATGCAGATTTTCCATATCCGCGAGATGTTGCGCCGCCGTATGGAGGAGCAGAGCTATGCCTCGGCAATGCAGAATGAGGTAACGGGTAAGGTTACCATCACTCCGGGCGAGGTGGAGCACTTCTATAAGCGTATCAACAAGGACAGCCTTCCGATTATCGCCAAACAATATGTATATGCGCAGATTACCAAATTCCCGAAGTCGATTGTTGAGGCGAAGCAGCGTACTCGTGAGCGTCTGCTCGAAATGCGCGAACGAATAATTACCGGAAAGACCAAGTTCTCGACTATGGCACGTATGTACTCGGTCGATGGCTCGGCGATTCAGGGTGGCGAGATGGAGCCTACGGTGTTGGCCGGATTTGTGCAGCCCTTTGCCGATGCGTTGCGCGAGTTGAAGCCCGGGCAGGTGTCGGAGGTTGTGGAGACCGAGTTCGGATTCCACCTTATCCAACTTATCGACCGTAAGGGAGAACTCTATCATTGCCGTCATATCCTGTTGCGACCTATCTATACGGTCGAGGAGCTGACACAGCCGTTGCAGGAGTTGGATAGCATCGCCGACCTTATCCGCAAAGACTCGATAACTTTCGAGGCTGCTGCTGCGAAGTTCTCGGACGACGTACATTCGAAACAGAATGGAGGTATCGTAACCAACCACGACCTGTTGGAGCACTATAACGCCTTTGATGCGAAGCTTACTGCCACCCGATTCCTCGAAGAGGATTTCGGTATGGGTCGCGGTAAGAGAATCGAGGACTACAACGCCATCCGCAAGTTGAAGGAGGGCGAAATATCGCCCGCATTCCAAAGTCAGGACCTCGTGGGTAACCATTTGAGCAAAATCGTGAAACTTGTCGAGATTATTCCTCCGCATCCTGCATCGCTCAAAGATGACTATCTGCGTTTGGAGGCTATGGCTCTCTCCGATAAGCAGGGCAAGGTATTCGACGAGTGGGTTGATCGCAAAATCGAGGCGATGTATGTCTATATCTCGCCGGAGTATCACAATCTCGACTTGGTTAATAAGTCGTGGATTAAAAAATAAGTAACACTTCAATCTTCTTTGAAACGTGCGCACAAGAGTACTCTCCATACTGATAATCGCATTTGTCGTTGCAGGCTTTGCTTCGGCATACGACCACCGTATGCGTCTTGACGAACAACCCCTCTCGTCGTCAGGTGAGGGTGGCAGCGAGAAGGATGGTAAAGTTGTCGATTTGAAGGCTGATGTGGTATATCCCATAACTATCGATGGCGACTCGACCGTGTATTGTTTGGTCGGGAACTTTGTGGCACACCACAACGGCGCCGTTATAGTTTGTGATAGTGCTGTGCGATACAGCGATAAGCGTATCGAGTGTTTTGGTAATGTGTTGATAAACCAGGGGACGACGTACGTCTATGGCGACCGCGCAGAGTATAATGGCGAAATTAACGAGGCGGAGGTCTTCTCCCAATTGGTAAAGGTGGTAGATGAGGATGTGACCCTCTATACCTACAAATTCACGTTCAATACCCTCGAAAGCGTCGGCGCTTTTGCCGATGGAGGTGTCGTCACAAAGGGCGAGAATATGCTCGAATCGGACCGCGGATACTTCTATTCGCAGCGCGACGAAGTGGTCTGTGTCGATAATGTCGAGATGACCAATAACGACTACCAGATGAAGGGCGACTCGGTAATCTACAACATCAAGAGTGACCGCGCGCAGTTCTTTACGCGAACCAATATCTGGAACTCGAAGGGCGAGTATCTCTATGCCGACCGAGGCTCATACGAGAAGGAGCGCGATACGTACGTTATTACGCTCAATGGTTATATCCTGACCGAGAACGAAGAGGTGTGGAGTGATAGTCTCGACTACCAACGGGAGCACGGCTATGGCCTGTTGCGTCGTAATATTCAACTCGACGACAGCAAACACAAGATGGTCGCCTTTGGCGATTGGGGCGAATATTGGAAGGACCCGGGCAATGCTCTGCTGACGCTCGACCCCTCGGCTATAAGTTACGACCTCTCGCAGGGCGATTCGGTATTTATGCGTGCCGATACGATGTTCTTCTACTCGCGTTCGACGCAGGGCGATATCCTCGAAGCCAAACGCAAAGAGCAGGAGGCTGCGGCTGCTGCCGAGCAGGCTCGTATTGCCGATAGTGTCAAACGGGCCGAGGCTGCACAGAAGTTGGCAGCCGAGAAGAGCAAGGGGGTGGAGAAGAACGAGAAGAGTTCAAAGAGTGATAACGGCGAAAAGTCCGATAAGAAGCGGGATAAATCGAATAGATCCGATCGACGAGCCCGTGGCGATAAGGATGAACATCGCGACCTTGCCAATGCCGAAAATCGACTCCCCTCTGCGACCGATATTGCGGAGAAGGGTAGTGCTGCCGATACTCTGTTACGTGGTTCTGCCAATGCTTCGAAAACGAAGCCGGAAGGTGCCGACTCGCTTGGCGCAGACTCTCTGCCCGGTGCGGTGGGTGCCGACTCGTTGGCAAAGGATTCGGTTAAGGTTATGACGGCAGCCGACTCGTTAGCGGCGCGTTTGGATACATTGCCCAAGGCAGAACGCAAGGCGTTGTTGAAAGAGATTGCGACAAAGGAGCGTGATGCGGAACGTGCGAAGATTCAAAAACTCAAAGATTCGATACGGACCGAGCAACTCAAAATCAAGAAGGCAAAGCTCGACTCGATAGGCGAACTCCGACAGCAGAAGCGTAATATTATTCTCGACCGAATGAAGGCTCGCGAGGATACGTTAAAGGCTCGTGCCAAGGCCCGCGAGGAGGCTCGTAAATCGAGAATTATTGCCCGACTGACGCGCAAGGGTGTGAAGTTGCAGTGGGCTGACTCCGCAAGCCGAGCCAAGGCTGATTCGATCCTCTACGCCGATGTACATTATTACGATTCACTTGCGACCCGCTTGTTTGATTCGCTCTTTGCCAAGCCTGCTGATTCGTTGGCTGTCGATTCGATGAAGGTCGATACCGCAGTTGTGGATACGCAGTACAGGCTTGTTCTCGGATATCGCAATGTACGTATCTTCCGCTCCGATTTCCAGGCAGTGTGCGACTCGCTGTCGTCATCGTCACTCGACTCGGTGGTACATATGTATATAAATCCCATATTGTGGCACGAGCAGAATCAGGTGACTTCCGAGGTAACCGATATCTATACGGCAAATCAGCAGGTCGTACGTGCCGAATTTACGGGCAAACCGATGATGGTGTCGAAGATTGATACGCTGCACTATAATCAGGTGGCGGGCAAGACTATGATTGCGCATTTCCGCGATAATAATATCTATCGAAATGATGTCGATGGTAATGCCCAGACCATATACTATATGCAGGAGGATGGGTCGCCGGAGGTGCAGGGATTGATGTATATCGAGAGTGGAGATATGACCTTCTTTATCGAGGATAAGACGGTGTCGGGAATTACCTATCGTGTCAATCCTACCTATACCATCTATCCGATGGATAAGATTCCGGAGACTCAACCGCTCTTCTTGCAGGGTTTTGCTTGGCACGGAAATAAGCGTCCGTCTCGTGACTCGGTATCCACTCGTGTGATTCGTCCGTCGCTGCGCGCCGAGAAGGAGGCTCTGCCGCGTCCGAAGTTCCCGATATCGAAGCGTGTGGGCGACTATCGTACGCGCCTTGTTGAGCGTAATGAGTGGCGCGACCGTAACGATATATTGACGCAGGAGGTTATCGATTGGCTCGAAAGCCAGACCGATTGGAAGGCGCAGAGCGAAAATTCGCGTCGCCGTCGCGAGGAGATGATGGATAAATAGCAGATTGAACGTCGGAGAAGCCGATGAACGGAGCAGAGTGTCCCAAAGTGTTATAATAATATAGAAGAACTCAAAATGATGAAAACAAGAGATATCACAATACTTGTCGTACTGCTGCTTGTGGCAGACCAAATCCTCAAAATCTGGGTCAAGACCAATATGGCTCTCGGCGAGGCGATAACCGTCTTTCCCGATTGGTTTCAGCTTCGATTTATCGAGAATAACGGAGCTGCCTTCGGTATGCACATCTCGTCAGGAGATGGCCTTGATTGGGGAAAACTCGCTTTGAGTCTGTTTCGTGTGGCAATGGTTATTGCGCTCGGATTCCTGATTCGAAATCTCAATCGCCGTGAAGATACTCCGAAGGGTGTGATTGTCGGTTTGGCGCTGATTATGGCGGGGGCAATAGGCAATATTATCGATAGCGCTCTCTACGGTTTGATATTCTCTGCCTCGACTCCGATGTCGGTGGCGCATTTCGGCGGACACTATGCCGGTTTTATGATGGGCAAGGTGGTCGATATGTTCTATTTCCCGCTCTTTCAGTGGAATAGTGTTCCGGGATTCCTGCGTTTCCTGGTCGATGGCAACAACTACTTCTTCGGTGCGATTTTCAATCTTGCCGACTCTTATATCACCGTGGCGGTAATATATATGCTTATCTTTCATTGGCGATTTTTCTCGAAATAGTAACAGTCAAGTCCCACCGACAGGGGTGTTAGCTAAATATGCAAGTCTATGGCGGATAACTATTTAGGTAATAAGATGGAGGAGTATATGGCGCGTAAGGCGGCAGGCTCTCCCGTGCGCAAACCGCAGGCATCACTTTCGCGTCTGCTCTTGAAGAATCGCAGCCATCGAGGTTTCGATGCTTCGTTCAGAGTGCGTGAGGATCAACTGCGACGAATCGTTGAGGTCAATACCCGAATCCCGTCTGCCCGCAATGCGCAGGTGTTGCGATTTCGTCTTGTGACCGCCGAGGAGGCTGGTAAGATGTTGCCGCACATTCGTTTAGGAGGGGCTTTGCCCGAGTTGCATCTTCCCGTCGAGGGGAGCGAGCCGAATGCTTTTATTGTCATCTGCTCGACCGTGGCCGAGGATAAGTGGGTCGATATCGACCTCGGTATCGCGGCGCAGAGTATGTTGTTGCAGGCGGTTGAGATAGGTTTGAACGGCATCTGCATCGGAGCCTTTGATAAGGCGAGAATAGTTGAATCGCTCGGTTTGGAGTTGGAGCCACTGCTGATATTGGCAATAGGACGCGGTACCGACCGTATAGAGTTGGTCGAGATTTCGGAGGGCGAAAATCACTCTTACTACCGTGCCGAGGGTATCCACTACGTACCGAAGGTGCGTCTTGACGAGCTGATTTTGAAATAAATTGCATTTTTTTTGCGACAAGAGATTGCCGTTCATAATTATTTTGTATCTTTGCCCGACTATTGTTTAACTAATTTAACTTTTACTCAAAATGCCAAAAATGAAAACTAATGCCGCTGCAAAGAAGCGTTTTACTTTCACCG
>CAZIAS010000042.1:0-15034 GCA_964536825.1 uncultured Alistipes sp.
CGTTTCTCGCCCTCAATTTAATACTCAAAAAGCGCCACTTTTGGCATCATTACCGATTTTTTGAATCAGACAGCCCCTACTCTATTTTCGAGCACCCTCTATCCTACTCTGCACCGCCACCGAGTGCCTGATAGAGATTTACGATACCCTGAATACCCTCAAATCGGTCTGCAATCTGCGAAAGTTGAGCAGAGAGCAGATTCTGCTGCGCAGTGAGCACCTCCAAATAAGTTGCATCTCCGTGACGCATAAGTAGTTGCGTCGATTCTACGGCCGATTCCAACGCCTCAATCTGGCGCATACGTATATCGGTCTTGCTGCGAGCCGTCTGGAACTGCATAAGAGCATCATTTACCTCGGCACCGGCATCAAGCAGAGTCTGTACAAAGGCGAGCTTTGCCTGCTCCTGTTGCGACTTTGCGATTTTGAGTTGGGCACGATTGGCTCCCGCATTGAATATCGGTTGCACAAGCGACCCCACAAACTGCAACAAGAACTGACCCGGATTGACCAGAGCTGCACCCGAACTTACCCAACCAAGCGTTCCGCCAAGGTTTATCGAGGGATAGAATGCCGCACGGGCGAGGTTGGTCGTATAGTGCGCCTTTGCCAAATCGAGTTCGGCACCGCGCACATCAGGTCGATATGCAAGCAGTTGAGCCGGCACACCCACCGAAAAATCCACACGTGTAGTCTGGCCATCTAACTCTCCACGCTCAATGGTGCGGGGAGTTGAGCCCAGGACTCGCGACAAGGCATTCTCGACCTCGCGAATCTGGCGTTGCAAATCGAAGAGTGAAGCCTCAATCGAATAGCTGTTTGCCTCGGTCTGCGAGACCGATGCCTTATTGGTCATTCCGGCATCCATCATTGCACGCATAATGCGGACATTCTCCTTCCAGTTCGCAGCTGTGGTTCGCGAGATTTCGAGCTGGCTATCGAGCATCAACAGTGTGTAGTAGTGGTTGGCTATCGTCGCCACCAAACGGGTCTGCACGGCACGGCGATTGATAAGGCTCTGTTCGTAGGCAACCTTCGCCTTATTCTTCTTATTGAAGAGGCGGCCCGCAAGGTCGAACTCCCAACTGATATCCAACGGCAACTTATAGTTGCCAGACAGAGCATCGAAATTGTAAATCGAGAGCGTACCATTCGGAGCAAACGAGAAGGAGGGATAGTACGACAAGCGTGCAGTACGCAGTGCCGCCTCCGCCTCGTCTATGCGAAGCGTTGCGGTGCGCAGGTCGTAGTTATTCTTCAAGCCCTCCTCGATAAGAGCCTGCAATTTAGCATCGGTAAAGAACTCTCTCCACGGAATACGCGCAATCGAGAGCGTATCGCCCGTGGTTACATTATCGCCGAAGAGATTATCGGTCGTAACATCCTCCGGACGCGAGTAGTGACTATAAATCGAACAGCTCGCGAACATCATCGCCACGGCGAAGAACATTATGTACGAAAATATCTTTTTCATCGTTATTCGGCTTTTTTAATGGGTTTAATCTTCTCCTGCAACCATTGGAATACCACGAAGAATGGCGGCACGATAAAGAGCAGTGCAAGCGTTCCGACAAGCATACCGCCTACAACACCGGCACCAAGGGTATTATTACCATTTGCACCTACACCCGTCGAGAACATCAACGGCAACAGACCAAAAATCATCGTCAGCGCCGTCATCAGAATCGGACGGAAACGCTCCTTGGTCGCCGAGTATGCGGCACGCACGATGCTCATACCCGCCTCACGACGCTCGGCTGCATACTCCGTAATCAGAATCGCAGTCTTTGCCAACAGACCGATAAGCATAATCAGACCTGTTTGGAGGTAGATATTGTTTTCGAGTCCCATAATCTGTGCAAACAGGAAGCTGCCGGCGATACCGAACGGCACCGAAAGAATGACTGCCAACGGCAACATAAAACTCTCGTAGAGCGCACACAAGATAAAGTAAATCAGTGTAATGCAGACGATAAAGATATAAATTGTATTATTACCGCTCTGCGCCTCCTCACGAGAGATTCCGCCAAAGTCGAAACCATAACCCACGGGGAGAATCTCTTCTGCGGTCTCGCGTATAGCCTTGATGGCATCACCCGACGAATAACCCTCGGCAGCGCGACCATTGATACTGATACAGGGGAACATATTGAAGCGATTAAGGTTCTCCGGTGCATATATCTTCTTCAAGGTCACGAATTGACTGATAGGAGCCATATTTCCATCGATGCGGATGAAAATATTATCCAAAGTTTGCAGGTCGGTACGATACTTCGGGCCTGCCTGAATCTTAACTCGGTAGAGTTTCGTAAATCGATTGAATCGAGTAGAATAACGACCTCCGTAGTAACCATTCAGCACTTCCAGCACCTCCTTTGGCGAGATTCCTGCCCTCTTACACTTCACGGCATCGACATCAATCTGATACTGCGGGAAACGAGGGTTGAACGAAGTGTGTGCCGAGCCAATCTCTACTCTGTCGTTCAGATACTTCAAAAACTCGGTAGTAACCATATACAAATCCTCGATTGAACCTCCCTTGCGGTCCTGGATATAGACATTGAAACCATTGGTTGCTCCATATCCCGGAATCATCGGAGGCGCCGAGGTAAAGATTTTGGCATCATTGAAATTGGCGGCATACTCCTTCACTCGTTCCATAATATCACTCACGCTATGCTCCTTGCCCGGACGTTCGTCCCAATGTTTCAAACGCAGCGTGAAGTTACCTTGCGAAGTTCCGGCTCCACCGGTTTGCGAGTATCCTGCCATATTAACATACGCACGGCACTCGTCAATGCCACTGATAATATCCCTATCGACACGGTCCACCACCTCTTTGGTATAGGCAAGCGAGCTGCCCGGAGGCGTCGAAACATCGACACGAACAGTACCCATATCCTCCTGCGGAACAAGACCCGTCTTGGTATTCTGCATCATATAGACCAATCCGACAACCGCCACAATGAGTAGTGCGCCTGCCAACCAGCGATGACGCAACAGGAACATCACTCCTCGCAGATAATGCTTACGCATAGTTTCGAATGCCGTATCGAGAGCAATGTTCAGTCTCTTGCCTAACGACATCTTAACCTCATTGCCGTGCTCGTCGTGAGGTTTGAGCATAATTGCACACAGTGCAGGACTCAACGTCAAAGCGTTGATAGCCGAGATACCCACTGACACCGCCATCGTCAAACCAAACTGCGTATAGAAAGCTCCCGACGTTCCGCCAATCATAGATACCGGAATAAATACCGCCATAAAGACAAGCGAGCTGGTAATAACCGCCGAGGTAATGCCCTCCATAGCATCAACTGCCGCTTTATAGGGAGATTTATAACCCGCATCGAAGCGTGAATGGACCGCCTCAACCACGATAATCGCATCATCCACAACCACACCGATTGAAAGCACCAACGCAAACAACGTGAGCAGGTTGATACTGAATCCGAGGAAGTACAGGAACATAAATGTTCCGACAATCGACACGATGGTTCCGATAAGCGGAATAAGCGTCGAACGCATCGAACGCAGGAATACAAAGACCACCAAGGTTACCAGAACAATAGCCTCCAACAGTGTTCGGATAACATTATGAATCGAGGCATAGAGGAAGTCGTTGGAGCTTGAAAGCACTACCATCTCCAAATCTTTCGGGAAACTCTTTGCCGCCTCCTCCATATAGGCATCGATATTATTGATAACCTCCGTAGCATTCGAGCCCGGGGTCTGATAAATCGAGAACGATGTTCCGGGGCTGCGATTGACCTCTCCCAGATAGAGATAGGTGGTCGTACCGAGTTCGACGGTTGCAATATCCTTCAAGCGCAACAACTCGCCATTGGGCAGCGCTCGAATAACGATATTTTCGAACTCCTCCGGCTTCTCCAACTGACCCTTATATCGCATCGAATATTGGAAGGTCTGGTCCGAATTTTCGCCAAGGGCACCGGTAGCAGCCTCAATATTCTGCTCGCCAAGAGCTGCCGAGATATCCTCGGGGACGAGCTTATACTGCGCCATAACATCGGGTTTAAGCCAGATACGCATACTATAATCCGAGCCTCGCACATCAATATCGCCCACACCTGCGATACGCGACAGTGCCGGAACAAGGTTAATCTTGATGTAATTGACAATAAAGGTTCGGTCATAGGTTCCGTTGGGGCTGTAAATGGCTATCTGCTCCAAGATATTACTTTGGCGTTTCTTGACGGTCACACCCGTTTCGGCAACCTCTGACGGCAACTGACGTGTAGCACGCGAAACGCAGTTCTGCACATTGACAGCCGCCATATCGGGGTCGGTACCCTGTTTGAAATATACCGTAACGGTTGCACTTCCGTTGTTGGTCGCGGTGGAGTACATATAGGTCATATTCTCCACTCCGTTGATAGCCTCCTCCAACGGCACAATAACACTCTTCTGCACCGTCTCGGCACTTGCACCCGTGTAAGAGGTGCTCACATTGATAGTCGGAGGTGCAATATTGGGATATCGCTCGATGGGCAGAGATGCCAGACCGATAAGTCCGCCCAGAACAATTACTATCGAGATGACCGACGACAGAACCGGTCGGTCGATAAAACTCTTAATATTCATCTTCGCTCGATTTTTCGGCTACTCGCCCTTAACGATATTCTTAATCTTGACGGGCATTCCTTCACGCAGCAGACCGACACCCTCGATCACGATGGTATCGCCCTCCATCAAGCCCGACTCCACAACATACTCTTTGCCGTTGCTAATTTCGAACACGCCGATAATATGCGACTTTGCGACGCCGTTCTCGACTTTGTAGGCATAGATTTTATCCTGAATCTCGTAGGTCGCCGATTGAGGAATTACCAAACAACCCTCCTGGCGGTGCGGCAGAATCACATTACCCGAGCCTCCCGAGAGCAACAGACGTTTGTAGTTCGGGAAACGGGCGCGTATCGATACCGAACCTGTTGTCGGGTCGATGATACCACTGATAGACTCGATGCGTCCCTTCTCCGAATAGATTGTTCCGTCGCTCAACTGCAACTCGATAAAGGGCATTTGCTGCAAAGCCTGCTCCAACGAACCGTGACGGCGCGTAAGCGAAAGAACCTGGCTCTCGGTCATCGAGAAATAGACATACATCTCCGAGTTATCCGAAACCGAGGTCAGAGGCGTCGCATCCGAAGGGCTCACAAGCGTACCCACACGGAACGGCAACGTACCGAGGACTCCGTCTGCGGGGCTCTTAACCAACGTATAGGAGAGATTATTGCGGGCATTGACCTCCTTTGCCTTTGCCTGCGCCAACGTCGCACGCTCGCTGGCAAGAGTTGTACGAGCCATACGCAACTCGAAATCCGAGATAATCTTCTGCTCGAACAGGCGCTCCTTACTATTGGTCGTCAGCTCTGCCGCATCAACCGAAGCCTGCGCCACATCGACATTAGCTATCGCTGTCTGCAACTCTGCTTCGTAAGGCACTTGATCAATTACGAAGAGGGTCTGTCCCTTTCTGACAATCGAGCCCTCCTTCACGTAGATATCGGTAATGTAACCCGACACTTTGGGACGGATGTCGATATCCTGCTTACCACGAATGGAGGCAGAATAGACCGAATTAAGTTTGCGCGAGGTAGGCTGCATAACCATTACGTCATACTCACGATTACGCACAGTCGATTTCTGCTCTTCCGCGCACGATACGCACGCGCACGCGCAAAAAACCACCACACCCGCCATAAATGCTCTTTCCAAGTTGAATTTCATCATTTTAGCAGTTAGTATTTATTCTTAAAATTATATTTTTGGGGAAAGGATGTACAAAGGTATAAAATAATTCATAAAATAGCAATCGGGAGTGACATTTTTTGCCACTCCCAACTGTGAATCACTAATTTCGCACAACTAAATTACACCCTGCTCGACCATACTCCTGGCAACCTTCATAAAGCCTGCTATGTTGGCGCCTTTCATATAGTTGATGTATCCACTCGGCTCTGTACCATATTCGAGGCACGCCTTGTGAATCGAACCCATAATCTGATGCAACTTCGCATCAACCTCCTCGGCAGTCCAATTGAGTTTCTGCGAGTTTTGGGTCATCTCCAAGCCCGAAGTAGCAACACCTCCGGCATTTACCGCCTTACCCGGGCCATAAGGAATCTTCGCTTCGAGGAAGCACTCGATAGCCTCGGGACGGCATCCCATATTCGACACCTCGGCAACAATCTTCACTCCGTTGGCAACGAGTGCAGCGGCATCCTCGCCACCCAACTCATTCTGTGTTGCACACGGCATCGCAATATCAACCTTAACCTCCCACGGCTTACGGCCTGCGAAGAACTTCGCTCCCGGGAACTTGGTTGCATAAGGTTCGACAACGTCATTATTCGATGCGCGCAGTTCGAGCATATAGGCAATCTTCTCGTCGTTGAGGCCCTCCTCGTCGTAGATATATCCATCGGGACCCGAGATGGTTACCACCTTTGCACCGAGCTCGGTAGCCTTCTTCGCTGCACCCCAAGCCACATTTCCGAAGCCCGAGATGGCAATGCGCTGCCCGCGGATATCCATACCCTCCTTTTCGAGCATATGACAGAGGAAATATACCGCACCGAATCCCGTTGCCTCGGGGCGAATCAGCGAACCGCCGAATGTCATTCCCTTACCGGTCAGCACGCCTGTATTTTCGAGTGCAAGTTTACGATACATACCATAGAGATAGCCGATTTCGCGGGCGCCCACGCCGATATCGCCAGCCGGAACATCGGTTTCGGGACCGATATGGCGCCACAGCTCGGTCATAAACGCCTGGCAGAAACGCATAACCTCGCGGTCGGACTTGCCCTTCGGATTGAAATCCGAGCCACCCTTTGCTCCTCCCATAGGTAGGGTTGTAAGGGCATTCTTGAAAATCTGCTCAAATCCGAGGAATTTAAGAATCGACGGATTGACCGAAGGGTGGAAGCGCAAGCCTCCCTTGTAGGGTCCTATGGCATTATTGAATTGGATACGATAACCCGTATTGACCTGTACATCGCCCTTATCATCGACCCACACTACCTTAAAAGTGAATTGACGGTCGGGCTCAACGATGCGCTCGGCAATGCGATTAGCCTCAAATTCGGGATGCTTGTTATAAGCCTCCTCTACGGTTGTCAGCACTTCACGTACGGCTTGCAGGTACTCGTTCTCACCGGGATGACGGCGTTCGAGTTCTGCCATTAGATTCTTAACATTCATAATCTGTTTTGAAGTTTTAAGTGGTTGTTATTACAAATATATGTATTTTATTCAAAAAACAAAACTAAAAACAGAAAATATGCAGAATTATCTCCTTTTGGATTATACTTTTTATTCATAATTTATTGCGCAGAGAAAAGGTTTTTAAGGGCAATTAAGGGCGTTAAGGGAGCGCAACTCAAAATTCAAAATGATTTTCCCTATACACCCCACATCCCCCATAATCCCCATAATCCCCATATTCCCCATATTCTCTACACTCTCCCCTAATTGCCCTTAACGCCTTTAACGCCCTTAATCCCCTTTCAAAAAAAAATCGCCCCGACACCTTCAATCTCCCCAACCCATCTACCCTATCAACAAGAGGAGCCGCCCGACCTATTGGTCAGACGGCTCCTTTGTAGTCTGCACTATCGTACTACACCATTCCCGAGAATCCGAGGAATGCCATAGCCAGCAGCGCTGCCGTAACCAGAGCAATCGGCGTACCCTTCATAGCCTCGGGCACATCCTCAAACTCCAAACGCTCGCGGATACCGGCAAAGAGCACCAATGCCAAGGTAAAACCGAGGGCGGTAGCAGCCGAAAAGACCACGCTCTGCAAGAGCGAGAACTCCTTCTGGATCATCAGAATTGCGATACCGAGCACCGCACAGTTGGTCGTAATCAGTGGCAGGAAGATTCCCAATGCCTGATAGAGCGAGGGAGAGATCTTCTTCAACACAATCTCAACCATCTGTACCATCGCTGCAATGACCAAAATAAAGACGATGGTCTGCATATACTCAATTTCGAGTGGCACGAGAACATAGGTCTGGATACACCACGCAACCACTGCCGTAAGCGACATCACAAAGGTAACTGCGGCACCCATACCCATCGAGGTCTCGACCTTCGACGACACACCGAGGAAGGGGCAGATGCCGAGGAACTGCGCCAATACTACGTTATTGACCAAAATAGCTCCTATGATAATTGCAAAATATGAAATCTCCATAACTACTTCTTCGCAAATTTGTTAAACAAAGCCATCAGATAACCCAGCACGAGGAACGCTCCGGGTGCAAGGACAAATACCAGCGGCATATACTCTTCGATACCGAGCGAAAATCCGAACACCGAACCCGAACCGAGTAACTCACGCACCGTGCCGATAACCGTCAGCGAGAGCGTAAAGCCCAAGCCGATACCTACACCGTCGAGCATCGAGTCGATAGGCGAATTTTTCGACGCATAGGCCTCCGCACGACCTAAAATGATACAGTTTACCACGATAAGCGGGATAAAGACTCCGAGCGCCGAGTAGAGCGAGGGAACGTATGCCTCCATCAACATCTGGATAATGGTCACAAACGAGGCGATAACCACGATAAATGCCGGAATACGAACCTTGTCGGGAATCAGATTTTTGATACACGAAATCACGAAGTTCGACATAATCAGCACCGCCATTGTCGCAACACCCATACCCATACCATTTATGGCAGAAGTGGTCGTTCCGAGGGTCGGACACATACCCAACACCAAAACGAATGTCGGGTTCTCCTTGATAATTCCTTTGAGGATAATCGAAAGCTTATTCATTGTTACCTCCTTTCTGCGTGTGAACCGTATTGGTTGCCCCCGACGACACGTCAGTCGGCTCCGTTCCGGATACTACACTCTTGTAAGCCATATATGCTCTATTCACTGCATCGAGATATGCACGCGACGAGATGGTCGCAGCCGTCAGCGCATCCACATCTCCGCCATCTTTCTTCACGGCGAGAGCTCCATTAACCAACTTCATCGATTCGAGGTTCTTGCCCTGAATGCTCGAAATCAGAGGATTACCCTCATCGCACATCTTCGTTCCGAGGCCCGGAGTCTCTGCCTGTTGGAGAACATTGACATTGAGGACCTCTCCCGTCGGGGCAAAGCCGACCATAAGTTTGATAACGCCACTAAATCCGTTCTTGGTCATCGACTCCACGGCATAGCCCACAACTTCGCCCGAGGCTGTTGCAGTATAGACCTTGATAGGCATCTCGTTAATCGAAAGCTCGTCAATCTTCTTATCATCAAAAGCCGGAAGCACCGCCAAAATAGCCTCATCCACAGCCTTCTGCTTCGCCTCGGCAATAGGCTCGACAGTAATCATATTTACCAGACCGACACCCGCCGACGAGATAAGCGTGATGCAGAAGAGGACTGCTACCATATTAAAAAGTGTACTTTTCATCTCTTCTCCTCCCCTACTTTTTCAAGCCGAAACGCTTGGGTTTGACATACTTGTTAATCAGAGGCACCACCGAGTTCATAATGAGGATTGCAAACGACATACCCTCGGGATATGCTCCCCAAAGACGGATGCACATCGTCAGCACACCGATACCGACACCATAGATTACCATTCCGCGCGTCGTCATCGGCGAGGTTGCATAGTCGGTAGCCATATATACAGCTCCGAGCACTGCACCTCCTGCCAACAGGTGGAATACCGAGAAGTTGAGTACCAGATGTGGTGTTGCGAACGAGAATGCTCCATAGATTGCCGCAAAAACAGCCATCGAGCCCAACACCGCCACCGGAATATGCCAAGTGATAACCTTGCGCCACAAGAGGTAGCCGAAGCCGAGCAACAGCGCGAGAGTTGCAATCTCACCCACAGAACCCGACATCACTCCGTTGAACATTCCGAGCATATCGAACGAGCCGTAATCGACCATCTGCGCCTTTGCAGCAGCCAGAGGCGTTGCTCCCGAGAACGAATCGACGAAGCCTTCGAACTTCGGAGCAGGGAAGGTGGTCATCTGCGCCGGATAGGCAATCAGCAGGAACACACGACCCACCAATGCGGGGTTGAAGGGGTTTTTACCCAGACCTCCAAAGGTCATCTTACCCACGGCAATAGCGATAAATGCACCGATAACCACAATCCACCAGGGCAGACCCAACGGAAGGTTGAAGGCCAGGAGCAGACCGGTCAATGCAGCCGAGAGGTTGCACACCGTAAGCGGGCCTTTGATTAAAAATTTCTGAATCAGAAACTCAAACAGAACGCAACTTGCCACCGAAATCGCAGTCAGCAGCAGTACGCCCCACCCGTAAACAGCAATCGACACGCAAAGTGCAGGCAGCAGTGCTATAATCACGTCCGCCATAATCTTCTGCGTCGTCTGCTCACCGTGAATGTGCGGTGACGGGGAAACAAAGAATTTATTAGCCATATTTTTAATATTTTGTATTCACTTTTGTTGATTGGTCGCTACTTCTTCGCTGCTGCGCGCGCACGAATACGCCCCATCACAGTCTGCTTGCCCAAGCGGATATAGTCGAGCAGAGGCAACGACGCCGGACAGGTATATTGGCACGAGCCGCACTCGATACAGTCGGTAATATTGTGCGCCTCAACCACATCCCACGCGCTCTTGCGCGAGAGTTTCGAGAGGTAATAGGGTTCGAGTGCCATCGGGCAGGCCGACACACACTTCGCACACTTGATACAAGCCGAAGCAACATCACGAGAAGCCTCCGCACCGCTCAAAATCGTAATGCCCGAGCAACCCTTTGTCACAGGCGACGCGAGATTTACCATAGCACGACCCATCATCGGACCTCCGTTGAGAACCTTCACATCGCCCTCGGGCAGACCGCCGGCAACAGCCACCAGGTCGGCAATAGATGTTCCCATACGGGTCAGCATATTCTTGGGTGCAGCCACCTGCTTACCCGTAACGGTCACAACGCGCTCGATAAGGGGTTTATTCTTCTGCACGGCATCATAGACAGCCACCGTGGTCGAAGCGTTGCAAACCACCGCTCCAACGTCGATAGGCAATCCCGGCGGGGGCGGCACCTCGCGACCCGTCACGGCAGCTATAAGTTGCTTCTCGCCACCCTGCGGGTACTGCGTTTTGAGAGCCACAACCTCGATGCCCTGCTCCGCTGCAACAAGTGCTTGCAGATGCTTAATTGCATCGGGCTTATTGTTCTCAACTCCGATATACGCCTTCTCGACACCGAGTGCGCGTTTGAGAATATTCACGCCGACAACCATACGCTCGCCATATTCGAGCATAGTGCGGTAGTCCGACGTAAGGTAAGGCTCACACTCAACGCCGTTGATAATCAGCACTTCTGCCTTCTTTCCCGGAGGCACCGACAGCTTTACGTGCGTCGGGAATGTAGCACCTCCCATACCGACGATACCGGCAGCCTTGATACGTTCGATAATATCCTGCGGTTCGAGCGTACACTCCTTAACCAACTCCTCCGAGCGGTCGATACTCTCGACCCAATCATCGCCCTCGCGCTTGATGGTAATCATCATCTGACGCAGACCCTGACCATTGGGCTGCATATCTACGGCCGTCACCGTACCCGAGATGGGCGAGTGAATATTTGCCGACATAAAACTTGCCGCCTCGGCGATAAGCTGACCCGTCAGGACCTTATCGCCCTTTGCCACCTTTGCCACGGCAGGCGCGCCAATATGCTGACCGAGGGGGATAGTCACGACATCGGGCAGCGCCATAACCTCGATTGCGCTCCCCTTACTCCATTTTTTATTATCCGACGGGTGGATTCCGCCTATTGGAAATGTCTTCATTATTTTTTGATTGATAATTGACAAATGATAACCGATTGTTAAAGGTCTTTCGTTTTACCTTTCAGTTTTAGTTCTCTGCCTTCGGTGCGGGTGCAACCTTCGGTTCTTTCGGCAGCGGAGCGAGTCCGATCATCGTAATCGAGCCGGTCGGGCACTCATTCACACATTTGCGGCACAGACGGCACTTGTCCGAGTCGATAAACGCCAGGTTGTTCTCCACCGTGATGGCACCGAACTCACACACCTTTGCACACTTGCCACAGCCGATACAGCCGGCCTTGCAGGCCTTCATAACCACTGCGCCCTTATCCTTCGATACGCACGACACGAAGATGGCGCGCTGCTTGGGCCACTTTTTGCGCAACTCGATAACACCCTTCGGGCAGGCCGTCACGCAGGCTCCGCAAGCAGTACACTTCTCGGCATCAACCTCTGCCAAGCCTGTCTCGGGGTTGATGTGGATGGCATCGAACTTACAAGCAGTCACACAGTCGCCATAACCCAGACAACCATAAGCACATCCCGTCTCGCCGACATAGAGTGACGATGCCACGGCACACGACTTCGCACCATCGAACGCATTTGTTCGGGGGCGCTTCTCGCAAGTTCCGCCACAACGCACAGTTGCCACACGAGGCCCCTTTTCGGGAGCGACCTTACCCAGATAGTCGGCAATGGCCTTCATAACCTCGGCACCGGCAGCAGAACAGAAGAGTTCCGAGATATCATCTCGCTTGACCAACGCCTCTGCCATTCCACGGCAGCCGGCAAAACCGCAACCTCCGCAATTTGCTCCGGGGAGCATCTTCTCGACCTCGTCGATGCGGGGGTCTTCCTCAACCTTGAATTTTTGGGCAACGAAGTAGAGAACTACCGCCGACAAAACGCCCAAAACACAAAGCGTCAATACTGTAAAGAGTAAAATCTTCATCTTTTATAATTTATGAATTGTAAAATTTACCTTTTCGGATATCCTGCCACCAAACGCCCACAGCAACAGGTAATACGCAGCCACGCCTCCTATTGCTCCAAGCGCAGCACGGCCCTCATCAAGCCCCAATGCCGAGGCTCCGACCAGCACGGCCAACAACACCACGAGCGGAGCGATATACGCCACAGCCACGGCCCACAATCCGACCTTACGTCGTACCGCAACCACAACCTCCTCGCCCACAGCATAATCCGCAGCCGAGCGGCTCTCCACCTCGACAATCTTCTCCGCCGATTCGCTCATCCCACACGCCTTGCGTGCCGAGCAGCTGCCACACGCACTGTTCGATACTATCTTCACACGAACAAGATTCGCGTCGATACTCTCGACGCGACCCTGATGTTCGATATGTTCCGGAGCTGCCATTGATAAGCCTAATTTCCCCGTTAGAAGCTATATTTGTTAATCAGCGGCATCAGACGTTCGTGCTTGAATGCACACGACGAAAGGCGCAATACCGGCGGGAACTGATAGCGTTTCTTTTCGTTACGCATAATCATCGAGTGAATCTTCTCGACGACCTCCGAATCGAAGCCGGCATTGATAATCTCCTCACGGTGCTGACCCTCCTCAATCATACGGATAAGTATGGCATCCACCACCTCATACGGAGGCAGGATATCGCTATCCTTATGATTGGGACGCAACTCCGACGAAGGCTCCTTGGTCAGGATACTCTCCGGAATCACGTTGCCGAACTCCCGATTGATATATCGAGCCACCTGATACATCTCGGTCTTATACAAATCGCCCGTCACGCTGAATGCACCTGCCGTATCGCCATAGAGAGTACAGAATCCGAGAGCATTCTCGCTCTTGTTCGACGAGTTGAGCATCACGTAACCGCTCTTATTCTGCAAAGCCATCAGCATAATGGTACGAATACGCGACTGCATATTCTCCTCGGTTGCGTCGAAGTCCGTGCCACCTGTGATAGGTTTCAGCGTATCCATTACCGAGTTATACGCCTCCATAATAGGCAGCACGCTATATTGTATGCCGAGATTCTCTGCCAGAGCCTTCGCATCTTCAACCGAGCTCTCTGCCGTGAATGGCGAGGGCATCAACAGCGCACGCACATTCTCCTTGCCGAGCGTGTCGGCAGCAATGCAGGCCACCACAGCCGAGTCGACACCTCCCGACAGACCGATGCTTGCCTTCGTGTAACCGCTCTTGGCGAAATAATCCTTCAAGCCGAGGCACGCTGCACGGTAGAGCATACGGGTATGGTCGTTGCAGGTCGAGTAAGGCATCGTTGCAATAGGCTCGTAACTCTTCTCGGTATCGTAAATCGCCATATCCTCCTCGAAGCTTTTGAGCAAAGTAACAATCTCGCCCTTGGCATCGACCACACACGACGTTCCATCATAGACAATCTCGCCCGAACCTCCGACATTATTGACAAATACGAGAGTCTTACCCTCGACAAATGCGATTTTACGCAGGGTATCGTAGCGATACGCCAATACATCCTTGCCGTAACGACGCGCATTGACGCTGATAATCATATCCGCATCACGCTCCATATCGTGAATATGGCTCAAATCGTCGCCCACGACCACCGCCAGACGATGACCCGCAACCTCGACATACTCATATCCCCCGGCAGGAACCAAAAAACCCATCTCGCGTCGCGCCGAGATATGTTGCTTGCCGATAAACTTCTCTACCCTGCCGTCAGCGACCACAGCAGCTGCACTGATTGCACCCTCGTTGGTCAATACGGGCACTCCGATAATGGCGGTAATGCCTTTACAGTATTCTGCCACCGATTCGAGGACCTCGTCACACAGTTCGAGGAAAGTAGTTTTACGCAACAGGTCAAATGCGGGGCTTCCGCTTACAGCCTGCTCGGCAAAGACTACAAGGTCTGCACCCTCCGCCTTTGCATTTTTTATCGCAGAGACGATTTTCACGGCATTGCCATCAATATCGCCGGTAGTATAATTCAGTTGAGCAAGAGCTATCTTCATCTCAAAATTTTTATCTTATTTCTGACTGCAAATGTAACTATAATTTTACAAATTATAAAGTTATCGAAAGAATTATTCTCTCCGAACCGACATTTTCGAAATATTAAACAAATAAGACAAGATTTTTTCTCTAAAATTGTTGGAATATAAAATTTTTTATATCTTTGTCCCCCGATTCGGTAATAGAATTGTTTGCCCAGATGGCGGAATCGGTAGACGCGCTGGTCTCAAACACCAGTAGGTTCACCC
>CAZIAS010000043.1:0-14349 GCA_964536825.1 uncultured Alistipes sp.
CAACACGGTATCCACCACCGAGAAGGAACTCTTCACGGCAAAGACGCTCAAAAATATGAAGAACGGTATCGAACACAGCCTCCCCGTGTCGGCATCGTTCAACCTATTCAAGTATATCAACATCTCGCCCTCGTTCAACTACACCGAGCGTTGGTATTTCAAGAAGGTCGAGCGTCAATGGAATTCCGAAACAAACAAAGTCGAGTACCTCGACCCGAAATACGGATTCTATCGCCTGTATAACTATAATGCTTCGGTCTCGGCCAACACGACGATATACGGAATGTGGCAGATGAAGAGCAAGACCAGCAAGGTACAGGCAGTCCGCCACACAATGGCTCCGCAAATCGGATTCTCGTATGCTCCCGATTTCAGCAAGCAGAAATACGGATTCTATCAAACCGTGCAGAGCGACTCGCTCGGACGCTACACTGTGTATTCGCCATACGCAGACAACGCTTACGGAGTGCCGGGAGCCGGAAGGTCGATGAACCTCAATTTCTCGTTGGCACAGACGCTCGAAATGAAGGTTTTGAGCAAGCGTGACTCATCGGGAGTGAAGAAGATTAAGCTAATCGATATGTTGCAGGTCAGCGGTTCGTATAACTTCCTCGCCGACTCGATGCGATTGTCGAACATCCCGATTTCGTTCCGCACCACCATCTTCGGCTCGAATTTCGGTTTGAACCTCAATGCTACGCTCGACCCGTACGAAGTCACACCCGAGGGACGACGTATAAACAAACTGATGATTCGCCGAGGTCTGCCCGGTCGTATTATGAGTACGGGTTGGAGTTTCGGATACACATTCAAATCGCGCCAAGATCGAACCCAGGCGGCAATAAACGATATCAACTCCATACCGCCCGAATACATCAATCCGTTCAGCGACCCATACGGAACGCTCGACCCCGTGTTGCGAAGGCAGTATATGTCACAAACATACTACGACTTCTCGATGCCGTGGAACCTCGGCTTCAACTATATGATCAGCTACTCGGTAAGTTATGTCAATAACGGTACAACGGGCGTCAAACGTAACGTCACGCAGACTATCGGTTTCAATGCAAGTATAAACGTGACGCCAAAGACCGGTATAGCCATCACGGGAGGTTACGATATTATGAACAACAAGCTGACCACCACATCGATAAGCATCACTCGCGACCTGCACTGCTGGCAGATGTCGTTCATCTGGATTCCTTTCGGATATCACAAAAGTTGGAGTTTCAATATTGGAGTTAAGGCAGCATCTCTTGCCGACCTGAAATACGACAAGAGCCAGACAATGTACGACAATATGTACTAATGGCAAGCCGCGTGGCTTGGTATATATTTTGCGAAATATAATTACAGAGAATACAATAACACTATATTTATGAGCAAACAAAAGATTCACAATCAAGAAGTTAATGGCGACGAGGGCTTTATCGGCGGCGATGGATACCCCTCGTGCGAAGGCACCCCTTGTGACAATGTGACAGAAGGAGAGGAGTCTTCGACTGCCACAATGTCAGAGCCGACCGAAGAGCAGGAAACCGAAACTGCTGCGCCCAACTTCGAGCAGGAGGCTGCCGAGTGGCGCGACAAATATATCCGCCTGCAAGCCGAGTTCGACAACTTCCGCAAGCGCACTCTGCGCGAGAAGATGGATTTGGTACAGAGTGGCGGAGCTGATGTTTTGAAGTCGATGCTCTCTGTTTTGGATGATGTTTATCGCGCTGTCGAAGCATCCGAGAAGAGTGACGACATTACCGCTCTGCGCGAGGGCGAGAAGCTGGTAACCCAGAAGTTTGTCGAGGCTCTGCGCCAGAAGGGCGTGACCGAAATCGAGGCGCAAGACAAGGAGTTTGACGCAGACCTCCACGAGGCTGTGGCTCGCTTTGCTGCGGGCGAGGATAAGCGAGGCAAGGTCATCGACGTTGTACAGCGCGGTTATATGCTCGGCGAGAAGGTGCTCCGCTACGCAAAAGTTGTAGTCGGAGAGTAAGAAAATGTTAAATCAGGGCCGACTGCAAAGGTCGGTCACAAGAATATGGCAGAAAAAAGGGACTACTACGAGGTACTTGGCGTCGAGAAGAACGCCAATGCAGACGAGATAAAAAAGGCATATCGCAAAGCGGCGATAAAATACCACCCCGACAAAAATCCGGGCGACAAAGAGGCGGAGGATAAGTTCAAAGAGGCGGCAGAGGCGTATGACGTACTCTCGAACCCCGATAAGCGTGCCCGCTACGATCAATTCGGACACGCGGGAATGAGCGGAGCCGCAGGTGGTGGCTTCGGCGGAGGATTCGGTGGAGGATTCTCGATGGAGGATATCTTCTCGCAGTTCGGTGACATCTTCGGAGGACACTTCGGCGGAGGCTTCGGGGGCTTTGGAGGAGGTCGCGGAGGACAGCGAGTCAATCGCGGCAGCGATATCCGGGTAAAGGTAAAACTGACCCTCGCAGAGATAGCCAACGGAACGACCAAAAAACTCAAAATCAACAAGCAGGTAGCCTGCTCAAAGTGCGGAGGCAAGGGTGCCGAAGGAGCAAATGCCTTCTCGACCTGTTCGACCTGCGGTGGTTCGGGCTACGTTACATGTGTCGAAAACACCTTCTTTGGTCGTATGCAAACCCAAGGAGTCTGCCCCGCCTGCGGTGGCGAAGGCAAGATTATCTCCTCTCCTTGCAGCGAGTGTCACGGCGAGGGCACGATGCACGGCAGCGAGATTGTAGAGATTAAGATTCCGGCAGGTGTAGGCGAAGGAATGGCACTCACGGTCTCGGGCAAGGGCAACGCGGCTCGTCGAGGCGGAGTCAATGGCGACCTGCTCGTGGTTATCGAAGAGGAGCGCAATCCTCTCTTGGTGCGCGACGGAGATGATTTGATTCACAACCTCAATATCACGGTCACAACAGCACTGCTCGGTGGAGAGGTCGAGGTGCCGACCATCGAGGGTAAGGCCAAAATCAAGATTGCTCCGGGTACGCACGCCGGCAAGGTTCTGCGTCTGCGAGGTAAGGGACTCCCTTCGGTAAACGGATATGGCAGAGGCGACATTTTGGTCGTAGTCGATATAACCATCCCGTCGAATCTCTCGAAAGAGGAGCGCAAGATGGTCGAGAAGCTTGCCGAGCAACCCTCATTCAAGCAGGCTTCGAAGGTCGAGGACCAGAATATATTTGAACGAATGAAAAACTTTTTCAGATAAAACCAGCTAAACAGGAACGCTATATGGGACTATTCACTCCGGTAAAAAAGCATCCTAACCGGTTCAATTACACACCGCGCTACTACGACCCCGTAAAGGAGGCTCGTGAGCAACGCAGACGAGAGTTGCGGGGCGAACGAGGCGAAGAGATAGATAGTGCCGTGGCACGAGAAGAGTATAAGCCCGGGGATTATCTGCGTCGCCGCAAAGCGATGCGCTTGGAGCGCAAGTCGTCGGAGCGTTCCGAAAAGAGGGACAGCCGAGGTTCGATGCTGACACTCGCCTTGGTTGCAACGCTGATTTTGGTAATCGCTTATACGCTCGGTCCTCGCATTGTATCGTTGATTAGCGGAGTACAGAATATTCCCTCGACCGAGCAGGGTGCAACAACCGCTCCAACGACTGCCGAGGAGGCCGAGTTTGACCCTTATGCACCGATAGTTATCGTACCGAACGACTATCAGGAGTAATTGATAATTGACAATTGGGGAGTTGAAAATTCCGAATTTTGAAATGTTTTTGCAGAGCAAAAAATTATGTCTGACAAAATAAAACTGCTACCCGAAATTGTAGCCAACCAGATTGCCGCAGGCGAGGTCGTCGAGGAGCCATCATCCGTCGTTAAGGAGATGATGGAGAACGCCATCGACGCAGGCGCATCTTGCGTGAAGGTAAACTTCCGCAACGGCGGTTTGGAGTTGATACAGATTATCGATAACGGATGCGGAATGTCGCCTGTTGATGCACGTATGGCATTCGACCGCCACGCCACGAGCAAGATTTCGACGCTCGACGATATCTATCGACTGCACACCTTCGGATTCCGAGGCGAGGCTCTCGCCTCGATTGCAGCCATTTCACAAGTCGAGTTGCGCACGCGTCAGTGTGATGACGAAACCGGCACCGAGACCGTAATCAACGGCGGAGTTTTTCAGTCACAGAAACCGATTATGACCGATGTCGGTTCGCAATTCCTGGTTCGCAATCTCTTCTACAACGTGCCGGCTCGTCGAAAATTCACACAAGAGCCTTCGAAACACGCCCTGCGTATCAAGGCGGAGTTCCAGCGCGTTGCGCTCTGCTATCCGGAGGTCGAATTCGAACTCTATGCCAACGATGCTCCTATTTACCGTTTGGAACGGGCTTCGCTCGCTAACCGCATAGTGGATGTCATCGGCAAGAGTATCAAAAACAACCTGCTCGAAATCGACGCAGACACCTCGATTGTGCGCCTACGCGGATATATCGGTCGTCCTGCGGTGGCAAAAAAACGCAACAACGAGCAGTTTCTCTTCGTGAATGGGCGTTTCTTCAAGTCGCAATATCTGAATAAGGCTATATTGAGGGCCTACGAGAAGTTAATACCCGAAGGGTGCTTCCCCTCGTTCTTCATCTTTATCGAGGCTGACCCCGACCGCGTTGATGTCAATGTTTCGCCGCGCAAGACCGAAGTGAAGTTTGCCGATATGGAGAATGTTTGGCAGATACTGAATGCCGCAGTGCGTGAAACTCTCGCCAAGACGGGAGCCGTTCCGATGCTCGACTTCGACAACGAGGACTCCATCGAGATTCCCGTATCACAGCAGGGCGTCGTCTATACCGAACCAAAGGCTGCAAGTATCAGTGGCTACAACCCCTTCCGCGAAGGCTACATCTCCGAGGACGATAGCACCCCGACGCGCCCCTCTCAACCCCGCTCTGCGAGTAGAGGTTTCGGAGGATTCGGCTCTGCGGGCAGCACCTCGGATTACATCCCCGCAGGGCTTGCTGCCGCACCTCGCCACAATGCGGAGTTTGCTATCGAGAGCGATTTTTCGGCAGAGTATGACCTGCCTTCACAGATGAACGACACCTCGGCAGAATTCGACTTCATCCCAGCGTCGGACCTTCACACGGAGGAGTTCGATCGAGAGTTGATTGCCACACAGGATATGAGATTCTCCGACATCTGCTGCATCGGCAGCTGTTTGGCCATAGCCCTCTATGGCGGTCGTCCCGTCGTGGTCGATTTACGTCGCGCGCAGGAGCAACTCGTCTATGAGAGTTATCTGCAACGACTCCAAAACTGCTCTTCGGTAAGCCAGCAGTTACTCTTCCCACAACTACTGACGCTCTCGAACGACGATTATGCGCTACTCGAAGAGAATGAGGTCGAATTTGCATCACTCGGTTTCGATATTGAGTTCAAGGGCGATGGAAATATCGAGGTCAATGGCACACCCGCCGATATCGATGCCGACGAGGCAGATATGTTGATTTACGAACTGCTTAAAATACTCGACACGCCCGAATCGGCAGTCGAGATACGCCGCCGCAATCTGGCAACAACCATTGCTCGCAACGTAGCAAAGAGAGTTGCAGCGAAACCTTCGAACGAAGAGGTTCTCGCTTTGCTCGACCGCCTTGCGGAGTGCGGGAATATAGGTTTTACCCCCACGGGCAAAGCAATTATGACAGATATTTCGATAGATGAGCTGCGCAAAAAGCTCGGATAACAGATAAAACACACAGATAGAATGAATCCATATTTCAGAACACCACCAATAGTTAAGAATCTGATTATCATCAATGTACTGATATACATTGCCACCGCGCTGATACCGTCGGTCGAGGCATTTATGGCGCAATATTGCCAACTATATTGGTTCGGCTCGCCGTGGTTTCACTCGTGGCAGTTCATTACCTATATGTTCCTGCACGGCGGTGTCAGTCACCTGTTCTTCAATATGTTCGCCCTCTGGATGTTCGGTCGCACCCTCGAAGATAGGTTGGGACCGCAGAGATTTATGACATACTACATCGTTTGCGGAGTCGGCGCTGCTCTCTTCCAGCTCTTTGTAGCGTGGCTTACGAACGATACGGGCATCATTCTTATCGGCGCATCGGGAGCTGTGATGGGTCTGCTGTTGGCATTTGGCGTTATGTATCCCAACTCGCAGATTTTCGTCTTCCCACTCCCCTTCCCCATTAAGGCGAAGTGGTTTGTGATAGGATATGCAGCTATCGAACTCTTTTACGGTGCTACGGGATACGACGTCGGCGTGGCTCACTTCGCACACGTCGGAGGTATGTTGTGGGGTTGGCTGCTGCTGATTTATTGGAAACGAAGAGGTAAAATCTGGTTTTAGATTTGCACTCCTAAATCAACAACCTACGAGATATGGCAGAATACTACAATAATCAATTTGGAGGCCGGCGCAGAGAGCAGTCCCGCAAGAGAAGTTCTCTTTGGGCTGTGATGCTCGACATAGTCGTTGCCGTCATCTCGGCTGTTGCGGCTCTGCTGCTGTTGATAACCTTCGTCGGCAGATTCTTCGAACCCGATAAGTTGTGGTACTTCTCGCTCACGGGATTGGTCGCTCCGATTGTTTATGTCATCACGATAGCCGCGACACTCTATTGGATTATCCGCTGGAAGTGGAGAATGTTCCTCTTCACTTTTGCCTTCGTCGCATTGGGTTTGCCCTTTATATCGCTCTACTACAAGATACACATCGGCAAAGAGTACGGAACCCCGCGCTACGAGCGAGGAAATACGAAAATCATCTCGTACAACGTGCGTTTCCTATATGATGACGAGGCGTTATCGTACGCCACGGATTCCATCCTGTCGTTCGTTCGCTCCGAGAATCCGGATATCGTCTGCTTGCAGGAGTTCCCCGACAAAGGCGCCGAACACGATAAGTTTTTCGCTGCAATGTCGAAATATAACCGCACCAGGATCGAGACCGTTTTAGACGATGGCGTTGTCTGCTTCTCGAAATACCGCATCATCCGCTCCGACTCGATAAGCGGATTCTGTGGCACGGGTAAAGGCATCTGGGCAGATTTGAAAATCGGCAATGATACCGTTCGTCTTTACAACCTGCACTTGCAGACCACCTCGATAAAGCCCGCGGACCGCGACTATATCAACAACAAGAAGTTCCTCCAAGCCGCCGATTCGAATCGTGTAACCAAGTTTGCAGGAATGGCTCAACGCCTCTTCGAGAACAACCATATGCGCGCACACCAGGCAGAGGCTCTTCGCCACGATATGGAGCATTGCCCATACCCCGTGATTATATGCGGAGATTTTAACGACATTCCGATGTCTTTTGCCTACCGCACCATCGCCAGCGGACTCATTGATACGTTCAGCGAGAAGGGCGACGGATACGCTCATACATTCCGAGGATTCTTCGACCTGCTGCGCATCGACTACATTCTGACATCAAAACAGTTTGAGCCCCTCTCCTACGAGGTTGTTCCGATTCACTTGTCGGACCACCTGCCCGTAATGGCGAGAGTAATACTCCGCGATAAATAACCCAAAACCATAAAGCAATGATTCTCGACACACTGCAAAACAGAGAGCTTTACTACCCTCTCTCGCCACGTCTGCGCAAGGCTTTCGAGTGGCTCGACAAAACCGACGTCTCGGCACTCGCAACCGGTAGCCACGAAATCGACGGCACCGATATCTTTGTAAATGTCTCGGAGTTAGACCTACGCCCTCGCACAGAGGCTGCCCTCGAAGTTCATAACGAATATATTGACATTCAGGTTGTCTTTGGCGGCGAGGAGGAGTTCGGATGGAGTCCCCGCAGTGCGGTGCGCTCCCCACGTGCAGAATTTGACACCGCGAAAGATATCCAATTTTTTGACGATACACCACAGACTTTCTACTCTGTGCGCGAGGGCGAGTTCACAATACTTATGCCCGAAGATGCCCACGCCCCGATGCTCGGCACGGGTCACGTTCGCAAACTAATTTTCAAGGTACGAAAATAGGATATTCGATGCCGGATATATAACCGAGGGCTGTCACAACCAAAATGTTGAACAGCCCTCGATGCTTAATTCGGAGGTTTGACTCCTCGCCAAACTCTCTATTTGTATTCGTCGAACTCCGAAGCGGGAGCCGCACCATCTTTCGTACAGGTCAGCACCTGAAAACTCGGCTCGCCAAAGTTTCCGTCGGCATCGACAGCTATCGCCACTGCCGTAATCTCCATATTCCAGACGCTGGTGGCAATAAGCGGATTCTCGTCGAGATAACCCGAAGAGGTCAGATTCGATATGATTGTAGCTCTTGATGCACCTGTAACATCTGTTGCATAGAGCGCCACATACCAATGTGCAGCATCGGCACTCGGCGTAACCTTCACAGGCACCACCGCCTGCTTATCCGAATAACCGTCGAGCATTCCTCCATCAAAGTATTTCTCGACCGAAACCGTAGCCGTAGCCGTCGAGACAATCTCTCGTGGCGTAGTAAAAGACTCGCTTACCGCGAACTGCGAGAGCGGCCTACCGTAGGTATCCACCGCAACAGCCCACACAACATACTCGGTCTGCTCTTTCAGATAGCGGCGAGTCTCCTCGCGCCTACCGCTGGGGTTATCCTCCTCGGCACCGAAGTAGGTGATAACCTCGGTTGCCTCGGCACGAGTAATCTGCAAATCGGACTGCACCGTATCGAGCAAGTCGCTCAACACACGCGCCAATGCCTGCTGCTGCGTAAGCGACTCTGTCGTCATCAGCAGTTCGAGTTCATCTTTACGCACCATATCCGACGCATAGACACAGTACTTATCCGACGGCGTCACTGCAATCGTTGCACGGTCGTGGAGCACGTTAGACACCTCTATCTCGAATGTACAGGTCGCGGGGTCATCTCCCGCTTTCGTCGAAAATGCCTTTTTGGTCAAAGAGGTAGTCGGATATCCGTCGTCAAATCCGAATACCACAATATAATAATCGCGACCGGGCTGACAAGACGTCATATTGGAGAAGGTCCTTTCGCCGATGACGCACTGCGTTTCAATCATTCCCATACTTTGATAGACATCAACGCAATACTTGATAAACTCTTTGTCGCCCAACTCATCGACAATCGCCTTGCTCCAAATATCGACAAAATACTTATCCTTGCCAAGCGATGGTGTAATCTTGAACGAAGCACTATCATACGACACATCCGTAATCTCGATTTTGAAGGTATTACCCGACTGCGCGACATTATTGGTCTTGAACGACTTGACAGACACCTCGGTTGTCAGCATACCGTCGTCGCCAACTCCCATCGCCACAATATAATACTTCGTATCGGGATAGAGGGTTTGGAACGTAAATCCATCGTTCGCCATCGATAACATTCCGTCAAGAGCATCCTCCTTTGATACCTCCAACGACGTCATACGTTTCGACACCTCGTTATCAATAAATTTCTGGAAGCCTGCAACCTTGAAGTAGTTGTAGGACTCCTCGGTCAGAGCATCAAAGTAGTAGCGTCCATCATACTCCTGTGGCAGAATCTCCACATCGGCACCGATAGCCGTAATCTCGTAAATCTTTATCTCGAAGGGTCCGTTATTTTCCTCTTCGTTGCCCACGCCCTTTTCGTTACCGCAGGCCGCCACAGCGACCACTACGAAGAGCGACATCAAAATCTCAAAAAGCTTTCTCATCTATATTTGTTTGAATTGATTTTTAATCACAAAAAGAGGCTCTCCGACCATGCGGCAAAGCCTCTTCGAACCGATTGTCCGAATCGAGAACTATTCGGGCTGAATAGCCTCGCTCGGGCAAACACCTGCGCAGGTACCGCAATCGATACACTTATCGGGGTCGATTACATAGATGTCACCAGCCGAGATAGCCTCAACCGGACATTCGTCAATACAAGTACCGCAAGCAACGCAAGCGTCTGAAATTTTGTAAGCCATTGTTCTAAATTTTATAAAGTTGTTGATGCAAATATATGCAATTTATTTTATAATATCAAATCCCGTGTAAGGAATCAGCACCTCCGGAATACGGATACCCTCCTCGGTCTGAAAATTTTCGAGTAGTGCAGCCACGATTCGCGGCAGTGCCAACGAAGAGCCGTTCAAGGTGTGTGCCAACTGCGTCTTCTTGTTCGAGTCCTTGTAGCGCAATTTCAGACGATTTGCCTGGAAAGACTCGAAGTTCGACACCGATGACACCTCCAACCAACGCTTCTGTGCCTCGGAATATACCTCAAAGTCGTAGGTCAGAGCCGAAGTGAACGACATATCGCCACCGCACAGACGCAGGATGCGATATGGCAGGCCGAGCGATGCAACAATCGACTCGACGTGTGCGACCATTCCGTCCAGAGCCTCATACGACTTCTCGGGCAGAGCGAGCTGCACGATTTCGACCTTATCGAATTGGTGCAAACGATTCAGTCCGCGTACATCCTTACCATACGAGCCTGCCTCACGACGGAAACAGGGAGTGTAGGCAGTCATCTTGACGGGGAAATCCTTCTCGTCGAGAATCACATCACGGAAGATATTGGTTACCGGCACCTCGGCTGTCGGCACAAGGTAGAAGTTGTCGAGCTGTGCGTGGTACATCTGACCCTCCTTATCGGGCAACTGACCCGTACCGAATCCCGATGCCTCGTTTACCAGTACGGGAGGCTCCACCTCCTGATAACCTGCACGAGTATTGCAGTCGAGGAAATAGTTAATCAATGCACGCTGCAAACGTGCACCCTGGCCCTTATAGACAGGGAAGCCGGCACCTGTAAGTTTCACACCCAGGTCGAAGTCGATAATATCGTACTTCTTGGCGAGTTCCCAATGGGGCAGCGGATTCTCGGGGAGTTGGCTGTAATTCTCTACCAACTTCACAACCACGTTATCCTCGGCAGTCTTACCTTCGGGGACAATCTCGGCAGGGAAGTTCGGGAGCAGCACAATCTGCGCCTGCAACTCGGCACTGACCGACTGATGTTCAGCATCGAGTTCGGCAGATTTGGTCTTCAATGCCGCAACCGTGCGCTTCATCTCCTCCGCCTCATCGCGCTTGCCCTGACCCATCAGAGCGCCAATCTGTTTTGCTGCTTTATTCTGCTCGGCAAGACAATTGTCGAGTTCGAGCTGGATAGCCTTACGGCGGTCGTCCAACTCTTCAATGCGGTCGATAATAGGTGCTGCATCAACGCCTTTCTTGGAGAGGCGACGCACAGCCTCCGCCTTGTCATCCCTTAATTGTTTAATAGTAAGCATATTGTGTAGAATATATTTATTTTACTGATTTCCGTATCCGCAAAGATACACAATAATTCAAAATTCAAAATTCAAAATTCAAAATTATTTCACTAACTTTGTTTTTGATATGAAGCGCAAAATCGAACTACTCGCTCCGGCAAAGGATTTTCAGACCGCTATTGATGCTATTGACTGCGGTGCAGATGCCGTCTATATCGGTGGTGCGAAGTTTGGAGCGCGCTACGCTGCCGGCAACTCCCTCGACGACATCCGCCGCACTGCGGAGTATGCCCACCGCTACGGCGCAAAGGTCTATGCAACGCTCAACACCCTGCTCTTCGACAACGAACTCTCCGAAGCCGAGCAGCTCGCCCGCGAGATTATCGCGTGCGGGGTCGATGCACTGATAGTTCAGGACACAGCCTACTGCCGTATGGGACTCGATGCGGAGTTGCACTCCTCGACCCAGATGAACAACACCACTCCCGAGCAGGCTCGATTCCTTGCCGAGTGCGGCTTTGCGCGTGTAATCTTGGAGCGCGCCCTCTCGTTGGAAGATATCCGCGCTATACGCAGTACCACGGACGTCGAGTTGGAATACTTCGTACACGGAGCCATCTGTGTGGGTCATAGCGGCCGCTGTTTTCTCTCGCGCTCGATGGGCAATCGCAGTGGCAATCGCGGAGCCTGCTCCCAGCCCTGCCGCCTGACTTACGACCTCACGGATGCCAATCGCAACGTCATAATCAAGAGTAAGCATCTGCTCTCGGTGCGCGACCTTGACCTCTCGGCACGCTTGGGCGACTTGCTCGATGCGGGAGTATCCTCGTTCAAAATCGAGGGCAGACTCAAAGAGCGCACCTACGTACGCAACATCGTGAGCCACTACCGTCGTGCATTAGATGCGGCACTTGCCGAGCGACCACATCTCGAACGAGCCTCGGTCGGCACTTCGCACACGGAGTTTACCCCCGACCCCGCGAAGAGTTTTACACGCGGAGGCTCGGAGTATATGCTCGACGGCAAGGTTTCAGGCGTTGCATCTTTCGACACACCCAAATCCGTGGGCGAATATCTCGGTCGCATAACCAAGATTGCAGGCAACGGATTCTGCATTGACGGCACTACCCTGCCCGACTCGGGCGACGGCATTTGCATAATCACTCCGCAGGGTGTCTGCGGTACAAATATCAACGGCTGCGATGGTGATATTATCCGCCCCAACTCGATGGAGGGCTTGGTGGTTGGCGCAGAGGTATATCGCAACTTTGACTCACGCTTCAACCGTCTTTTGGAGCGTAGTCGCATCAAGCGCACCATAGACGCGACGGCCGAGGTCAAGGTGGACAAAGGCGATATCTCCATACGTTTCGAGGATGAGGAGGGTGTAACGGCAACCGTTAGCCGCAGCGCCGAGTTCGAGCCGGCGGGCAATATCGAACGTACCAACGAGGTTATCCGCACCCAGACGGCCAAGAGTGGCGATACGATATTTGCGGTCAAGAGCGTTGTGGTAAGCAACCCCGAGGGGCTTTTTGTCCCCGCATCGCTTGTTGCGGAGGTTAGGCGCGAGGCACTGGCCCTGCTGCTTACGGAGCGACTACAACATCCACAGGCAAAGCACCTGTTCCTCGAAAATCCCGCTCCGCGCTACCCCAAAACGGCACTCACGCCCCAAGATAATGTTACCAACCGCCTTGCCGAGGCGTTTTACCGCGACCACGGGGTCGAACATATTGCTGCTCCGTTGGAGTTGAACGAAGATTTCGATGGGGAGTGTGTGATGGTATCGAGTTACTGCCTGCGCCGCGAAATCGGGCAGTGCCTACGCGAAAAACCGACCCTGCGTGGCGACCTCTACATCGAGCACGGCACATACCGCTACCGTCTGGATTTCGACTGCAAGCGGTGCGAAATGCGGCTGTTGCTTGCAAATTGATAATTGATAGTTGACAATTGATAATTTGGATATTAGGTAGAGTTATCTGGCATTTTGACAGATAATTGACAGCCCCCCTCCGGCCTTCTGCCACCTCCCTTAATTTAGGGGATGAGTTGTATTTGTATGGAGGGCTTACTATTTTTTAGTTATCCTATCATCATCTACACCATACTGACACCTATAAGTTGTATAGAAACAATTAGATGCTGCGTGTTTGTAATACTTCACATCTTTGTAGTAACTCTTATTATTCCCATTGCAATCTTTACTATAATCCGAAACATAAGCATATCCTTCGCCATCATGGATATTTATGTATTCACTAATATAGAATTTATTTACAATAGGAACATCCTCTCCATTTATTTTGAAGACAAGTCGATTCTCAATACTTTTAGGAGATTCAAAAGCGTTGCTAAAACACAGTTTCTCTCCGTCTGTACTTTCTGAATAACGTGCAAATCCACATTGCCTATATGGCGTTTCTGAAATAGAAAATTCTGCAAAACTTTTAGAACTATGGGGCGGTATACATACAACTTTATCCTCGGCTGTTTCAGTAGAAGAACCAAATGTTGTACGAACAACATAAGTTCTATTCTTATAATAATCGGATGCAAAACCATTCTCAATGAAATAGCATTTATCTACCAATAAATAGATATCTTTATCTGAACTATTTGTAACTATAAACCTAACATTACCTCCATTATTCCAAAAATTATAAGAAATTGTGAGATTTTGTTGTTTATATTCAAACTTTCCATTATTGTTCATTTGAACATTGTCTGAAGTAAGTTTGGCAACCTGCAAGTAAGGGCTTAAAGAAGAACACGATACAACCAACAGCGAAACTACTGCGCAACAAAATACTTTTTTCAACATAATATTTAAGTTTTTGGCTTGCCCGCCAACCCCTAACGTGCGATTAGTATAAAAAGAAAGTGTGGAGTTGTCCGTTTATCTGACGATAGGCATTTGGCGTGGCCCAAGAGCAAATAAACAATACCCCACACCGGCTGGTTATATCGAAATGATATATCCATACACGGTAGTGAGTGCTATTGCCTATCCCTGCTCTTAAAAATCGCCAAATTCTATCGTCAAGGATTAGCGAAACACTTTCACTAATAATATGTCTGCAATCCGAAGACCGCACCACAAAGTTAGAAATTATTATCTATTATTGCTGTAATATCCTC
>CAZIAS010000044.1:0-12149 GCA_964536825.1 uncultured Alistipes sp.
CAACTTTTTATTATATACAAAAACCTGCCTAACAAAAAACTTGTTAGACAGGCTCATAATTTCATTATTCAAACAGCCCAAACCTATGTAATTCCGAAATAAATAGTCCAAAACATACTCTCAAACACATAACCAGCATAATACAAAAACATTTTTTCTAACGATTCTTTGTTTTATATGAAATATTATTTACCTTTGTATCAAATAGTAGTACATTTATGCTTATTGCGGAGGCTTCAATAACATATGCCGTACAATCTTGTGGCATAAGTCCCTCCCCCGGATTATCGGGGGGGGGATTTTGCTGATTATCAACCACTTACATCCTCCAACAGTACCTAAATCCGTTTTTATAGGCTTTTTATAAACAATTGCTAATAAAAAACGCAGATTTAGGAAGGCTCTTATTCCCAAATCTCATCTTCGCGTTTTCCAAAATTTTACAATGGTCATTTTGGAGATGGAATGACGCTACTAAACCTCAAAAAAAATGAAGACGAGTTTCAAAGTTCTATTTTTCGCCTGCGCAGTGGCGCTTATTTCCTGCTCTCCCATATCAAAGGATGGGTACATAAAGCAATATGCTGATTTTATTGCAGAAGTCGAAGCAGGATACTCGAATTTTACCGACGCTGATTGGGTTGCCCGAGACGAACAATTCACAAAATTCTCGAAAGAACTATATGTCAAGTTTCTCCCCAAAATGACTCCATCGGAGAAGTCTGCTTTAACTGATTACGAGTATAAATACACTTACTGCCGTACGTTGAGCAAGGGGAAAAGTGCGTGGGGATCGATAAAAGACGCATTCCATCGCGAGATGGATAAGATGAAACAGGATGTTGCCGACGAACTAAAAGTTGGGGCAGAGGGAGTAACCGACGCAATAAATTCTGCCGTAGATGATATTGCCAACGAAATCAAGAAGCTGACAAGCCCGGAAGAGGGCGAATCGCAGGAGAGTAATAGCCAGAACGAGTTTGATTATCGATAGTTATGAAATACAGACAGATCTGTGCAGGGTTGATGCTGTTGGCGTCGATTGTGCTCTTTATTCTTGGTATGTATTACCCCATATTGACAACAAAATATTCAGTATGGGGTATGAGTTTCAGCGAGAAGTCCGTAAATATATTTGACTCTGTGATATTATTCTTCGAGAGCAAGGACTACGCGCTGGCAATCATAATTCTGCTCTTCACATTTGTATTTCCAATTGTCAAATATCTCGAATTGTGGGTAAGGTTGATTTGCAATAAACCCATAAACGGCCGGCATACAAATATTTGGTTACAGAACATCGACAAATGGAATATGTTGGATGTATTTGTTGTCGCATTACTATTGCTGAATTTCAAGATGCAGGATGGTCTGCTCACAATGGATATGAGTCTGGGTAGCCTTTTTATCGCGTTAGCTGTGATTACTCGAATGATAACCATAATTTTATTGACATACAATTTCGACAATTATGAGAAAAGTATTATTGATACTACTGACGATAAGTAGCATACTTTGGACAGAGAGGGCACAAGCCCAAACATCAAGGCAACAGAAAATCGACCGTCGCATATATATATGGGATGTGACGAAGTCTATGCAGGGGCATAATAGTAAAACAAATGACTATGATGCCTCAATAGATGTTTGGGATAAGGTTGTTGATTTTCTCAAAAAGGATATCGAGGCTATTACCGACAGTAGCACTGAATTGATTATGCTTCCATTTCAAGAAGAAATTTTGGATGAATGGAGCGTCAAAGCTACGGAGGATGGCAAAAAGCAACTATTGCAAAAAATTGATGATGCAAAGTCAAGATTCACAGACAAGACTTACACCAACATTTCGGGTCCGTTTGAGGTTGCAAAGAGAAAATTTGTATCTCCGAACAAAAACAATCTCATAATACTCCTCACCGATGGTCAGCAGAGCAAATCTTATGGAGGACAGGATAAATGGATTGCATTGCTCGACTCTTGGCAGGACTACGCCAAACAAAACAACGCATACCTTATATATTTTATGGTAACGGAGGCTGCAGAAGATGCACGCATTACCGACAAAATTAAGAATAAGCCAAGTAGCGATGTGGTAATGCCGAGCAGCGTAATTCCCGAATTTATTGACATCTATCCCGAAACATTATTGAATTTCAACATCAAAGATGACCACAAATCGGGATTGCGCATTCCTCTGAACAAATCCAAAAAGGGGACAGAACTCGCTGCGGGCATTAAAATCGCGATAAAGACCGCAGAGAATGCCGCATTACGTATCAACACGGTAGCCGAGATTAAGGATAATATGTTGCATATCTATCCTGAATATAATTTCGAAGAATTGAAGGCAACTTTGGGACAAAAAGAAGTTTGCGAAGTTCCGCTAACATTTGAGTTACTGAATCAGGATGAGATCAAAGAAAATAAACATCAAATGATCTTTTTGAAATCGAACAACGCTACCCTACGACTAATAAACAAACTTGAAAAAGTTCTTAAAATCAGTATAAAGCGATGAAAAAACTCTACTACATAATATTGCTCTGTATCGGAACAATAACAATGTCTGCCTGCTCTTTATCGGGTGGAAATACGACTGCAAATTGGGGAGAAACCGAATATTATAGCAATTTTTGGTGGAACCACTATACTCCGGTACGAATGGAGCAAACATTGTTGTTGGAATTGAATGAAGATGCTCAAAAACTTTGGAATGGCGAGGTGGAATTCGAATTGATTGTCAAGAACGAAAAAGGAGCATTTCTGCCGACAAAAGAGGTTAAACTTTACAAAAACGACGTACTGTGCAATAATAACCGTCTGAAAATATCATCGACAGATCGCGAGATTCTGGTGGGTATCGAATTCCTCGAAAACGCTCCGGAAGGTGTATATACAATGATGCTCAACCCTATCAATACAGGAGGATTGGACAGAATCGAACAATTAGAGTTACAGAACGGATTTAACGTCAAAAAATCGGTAATTACCAACCCTTTGGCAGTTCGAGTAATATGGTTAAGCATATTGGTTGTAACCATATTCGCAGTCTGGATGTTATTATCTCGCATTGCAATCTATCCGAATGTAAAATTCTCAAAGATTTCGTTCAACTACAACGACGGGGCCGGAGACTTTATGAAGCGTGTGGGTAATTGTTATAAAATTGTCTGCACAAATCAGCCTAAACGCATATCCATATTTCACAAAATCTTTGTCGGCAATATATATGTCGAGGTTAATCCGTTCTGGGAGCAGGAGATGACAATTATGTCGGGTTCGCGAAATCAGATTCGATTGATTACACGTGGAGACTACCAACTTCCCGACGAATCTATTCGTAAGGAGGTATTTGAAATCAAAAACCTGAATGGACAGAAAGTAGATATAGAGACAACTTAACAACAATAACAATACTAAAACAAACAAAACTATGGCAACAATTAGACCTACTATCTATGTCGGACTCGGAGGAACCGGCATTAAGGCTATTTCAAGAACAAAAAAGATGTTCGAAGATGCATTCGGCAAAGGCAATATTCCTCAACAGATTGCATTCGCTGCAATTGACTTCGACTTGGCAGTTGATCCGAATCTTCCAACCGAGATGCGAGAGGATTTCTTGACTATCAACAACGCAGGCAGCCCCCGCCAACTATATGAAGTCCGCCATAAGCAAGGAGAATACCAGTGGATGTTCCCTGTGAATGTAAATTACATCGGAGACTTGATTAGCGACGGAGCATCCCAAGTACGTACATACGGTCGTTTCCTGACGGAGATGATTATAAACAACATTGAACGACGTATTGCAGACTGCTACACACAAGTAACAAACATCCAGGCTTCGTCTGATGTCAATGTTGATAAGACAGGTGTTGTGGACATACATATAGCAATGTCACTTGCAGGAGGAACCGGTTGTGGTTCATTTATCAACGTAGCAAGTATGTTGCGCGATAAATACCAGAATAAGGTAAAACTTACCGGCTATGGTGTATTGCACAGTGTTTTCAGAACAATGGACCCTTCGACAAACAAAACACCTCGTGTCGTATCAAATGCATATTCGGCGATTCTCGATCTTGACTATTTGATGGAAGCGACCGCCGAGAAACCTATTACTTTAACTCTTAATGGCAAGAAAACAGAGTTAAAACAGCCTCTCTATGATGAATTTTTTGTCGTTGATAACGAAACCGAAAACGGCAAACGTGTGGACAACGTAGTTAAATTGTGCGAGGTTATCGGTACTTGTATGTATGTAGCCGGCAGTGAAATCGGCAGTAAAATACAGAGTGGTCGGTCGAACACTCGTTGGCAAAATGGCAATTTTAACATATCTCCCAAGCTTGGTTGGGCACAGGGTCTGGGCGCTTGTCAGGTTGTGTACAAAGGCGATTTGCTTGCCAATATCTATGGAATGAAAGCCGCTATTGAATTAATTCGCAAAATGCAAAGTTCAACAGCCGACATCCATCAGAAAGCGCAATCTTGGAGTGAGACAATGCGTATCCGTGAAGATGGCTCGGAGTATAATTTGCTGACAGACTCTATCTATGCACCCGAGAAGATTGTTGGTATAAAAGGTATTTCGTTGGATATCAAAGACTCAATTGCAAACACAAAAAGTGCCGTTGCAAAGTATTTGGAAAATTTCAGCGATTTCCCAAGCGACAAGGCTGTTGATGCAATTCTAAAACCAATTACCAAGCAGCTCAAAGATACTGTATTGGAGATGTTGTCACAAGAATCGGGAGTCGGAGATGCAAAGATATTCCTCGGTTCACTCAAAACCCTTTGCGAGAAATATAAGGGAGAGATGGAGGCTGAACGTATGGAGAAAGAGAAGGAGAGCAGTCTGCTTGCCGAGAAACTTGAAACCAGAACGTTCCGCGAATATCAAGATTATTTGGAGAAAGTCTTCAAAACAGCAAAAGGCAAACAGGAGCGCATTGAGGTTATCGAGAGAGAGGCGAAGAATGTCAAGAAGTTGAAGTTAGAGGCGAAAAGACGTGCTGTCGCATACGACATCTACACTCAAATTTTGATGTCTATTGATACTATTTATTCTCGCGTCGATGCTATTGACGACACCTTGACATCTCTCAAAAACAGCTATACAGCAGAGTTGTGTAAGAAGCAGAACTCATCGGAATCATCACTTGTGTTTGAGTACGACTTATCGACCTATGAGCGATTAAATATGACTCTTAATCCCGAGGATGTCGTTGTGTCTATTTTTGCATCAAAACTCAATAGTTCTCTCTACGAAGTTGATTTAGCATATGAACTCGACAAGAGCATACGCTCTTATGTTGGAAATTTGGATCAGGCACAAACTTATAAGAAGACTCTTATCGTGGATGTAATTCGCGATTTATCAGAAGATGATTACAAGAAACTCAAACAAGAGATTACCGAGAAGTCAAGCCGCCTGCTGAAACTCAATGACAGAGGTCAGGTAAGCAAAACCCGTGGCAACCAACTTCCGACATCGATGCTCGTTCAGAACTACTTGATATCTATATATAATGGTTCTAACGAGGACGGTGCCCCAACCAAATCTCGATTGGAGACCGACAGAGAGTTTATGCGCGATATTAATATTAATAAAGAGTTTGTTTCGTCGGATTTCGACTCAATGAAGCAGAAGATTATCTTCTATCGTGCAGATATGGCAATCATTCCATATTGCATCGATTCATTTGATGACCTTACCATTGACAACGAATATGGAGTTTTAATCCGTGATGCTATGCAATCCGGATCTACCGGCTTTAATCCGCATTTCGACAAGGATATTTTCGATGATATGCGCAAGCGCGACTTCAAGTTGAAACCCGAAATGCAGAATGAGGCAATGTTCTATTGGGTATGTGGAAACTTGTTCGGCTGGAAAGAGATTACCGAGGATATGCATATTATGGAGAAGAACCGCGATGGCGAACCCATACGTTGCTCTGGAAAAGAGGAGATTACTCATCCGAAGTATATCCGAATCAAAGCCGGAAAATATATGTATTGGGACGAGGCGGGAGATCCCGGACGTGACCAGAAATGGAAACCTATGGAGAACGCCTCTTCTCGTGAGCAGGCATATACCTACTTTAAGACCATTGTATTCCCCGAAATCAAACAGGTTTTGGCAAAGAAGATTAGTGACGACATCACAAGCAAGGGCGAGAGCTACTACGTAATGATAGCGCAAAACCTTGTAAATGACGGCATTTACGACTATATCAATAAGGTTGTTTGTTCGAACCGAAACTCTAATACCATCTCATCGGATGGCAACACCAGCGACTGGGATCAATATTTGGAAGAGTGGAAATTTATCGAAAAGGATCTTATCAATAGTTTAACAACCCTTAAAGCATAAGTAGTCTTATGAATAGTTTTGCTCATATCTTTATCGGAAAAGAGTTTGAGCAAATAGTATCAGAGATAGGCAGAGTTACATACAAATATGGTAACTCTGCCGTATCTTATTTGAACTACTATTTGTTCGACATTGAATCATCCGAGCCTTCCTTAAAAAAGCTCAACATATCTTCATCGGCAACCGACCCAAACCTTACGGCGTCGGATAAATATCTGCATACAGATTGGAGTGTAGAAAATATCTCCAACAAGTCTTTAACCGAAATATATAGACAAAATATTTTCAACACCATACTAGGAGGCGTAAACAGAGGTAACCAAAACTGTTTGTACGTATGCTTACACTTTCCTTTCTACAAGAAATCGGCATTTGAGAAATTAACAGCCCTATATCAGGCAATGCGCGCTGCGCAAGCCCCTGACAAAATATCGCTTATCGGCTATTGCGAAGATCTCGCCACCCTATTAGAAGGGCAACACTCCGCAGGCACAGATATCATACCCATAAAGGAGCAACCGGAAGCGTATAAGCAGTTTAGGAAACAGTGCAATACTCCGTTAGAGCATCGTCTAACGCTCTTTCAAAACACATTCCAGAATGGAATGCCACTGAATATGGACAGCCACTCATTGGCAGAAGTTATTGCACAACTGATTTCGACATATATTGATTATTTTGACTACTTGTATCCCAATACGATGGAGATTACCGATCTTACTTCGTTTGGAATAGCATCTATTTCGTTAGACAAATACAAATTTGTGGAGTACCTTCTGCAAAAAACGATATTACACGAAATGGATAAGTCTTCGATAATGAATGACGATGTCAGCATCAACGATGTTTTTGACAAGGTTCGAGTGCTATTACACAATAAACACATAGTTCTTTCGAACTATCTAAACAAAATTGAATCCCGCAAAATAGAAGAGTGGAATATTGTTGATGCCGAACAGTTTATCGACCACGAGGTTGAACTGATTTTGTCTAAATGCGAGGAGATTTTCCTCGCAAACAAATCAATGCCGATGCGAACAGCTCTGCTTTCTGCTCTGCTGCAAACTAATTGCGAGTTATTCAACCAAATGGTATTCGACCCCAATAGTCCCGACATCAATGACTTGTATGTTGAAGCCATTGACTATTTTATCAGTCACGACAAAACACATCTTCTTTGGGAGAACGAGGATACTCCATTAGAGAATCCAATCAAAGAGATAAAGTCATTAAGTTTGCAGATTCTCAACTCCGAAGCACAAATAAAGGAACTGAAAAAGAAACTGTCTTCTTACGAAGAAGAGATTGATAAGTCGCGGATTATAGATACCGTAACGCCTCTCAAAGGCGATGGATTTTTCCGAATAAGCGAAGAACAACAATATCGTTTATTGCCCAATAAGAACGAGGAGCCACTAAAAGACGCATACCAGCCTCACGATGTCAAAGCCACAAGTTTGGATTTGCGCTCAAATTTTGCACCCGTAAAAGACCAAGGACAACAAGGTTCTTGTTTGGCATTCGCACTAACATCTATATTTGAATATACGATGCGAGTAGCAAACCATCGTGGAGAGCAAGATTTAAGTGAGCGTTTCCTCTATTATAACGCTCGCCGTATGGATTCAAGTATTACCGATCCAAATCAGGATACAGGATTGTCTTTCAAGCCTGCCATAGACACCTTAATGCAATATGGTATCGCCACAGAGGATTTATGTAAATATAGCCCAGAAGTACACAATGAAGCTCCGACACAAGAGGCATACAATGATGCAAAGAAACGCCTGCTTCGCAAAGCATTAAGTGTTCCTCATTCGGTCAGCGCCATCAAATCTGCACTCGAAGATGGATACCCCGTTGCTGCAAGTTTTGTGTTAAGTCAAACTTTCGCAAAGATTCAGCAGGGCTTTATCTCTCTCCCTGATGAATCGGAAATTGCAGCAGCACAAGAATCCGACTCTAACCACGCAATGGTAATTGTTGGATTCGAGGATAGATTACAATGTTTTTTGGTACGTAACTCGTGGGGCACAGGTTGGGGAGATTTCGGATATTGCTATATTCCATATGCGTACGTAGAGAATAAAAACCTTTTTAACTACGCCTGCATTCTAACTGAAATCGAATCTGTCCCGACAACGGTAATTCAACACCGAGAGATTCCAACTCTGAAACTCAACGACGAGAATTTGACCGTTCGTTACCATACAACTTTGGCTGCATTAACCAGCGAACAGAAGTTGTTAGATGCAACCAAAGCGAAGCGTCTGGTTTTTTCAAAACGATTCGAGACCCTCAAACATACGCTCTCCAACCACAACAAATGCGAGAATTACATTCAACAGACCTGTGAGAGAACACGAGAAGAGCAAGAAACTCTTAAAGAGAATGTAAAGCGCGAACAGTTGCTGCAAGATCAAGAATATGACGAATACAACAATATCAAAAAGCGATTGATATTCAAGTCCATTGCGTGGCCGGCCGGCATTCTCATTGTTGTTTGGTTGTGGAATAGACTTATCCACGCACTATCAGCAAAAGGTTGGTTTATCGACTTTATGCGTGGCGTAAATTGGCTATTCCAAACGATCAAAGATTGGTTGATAGACGCCTATAACTTCTTATTGGCAGCAGAACCGATAAGTTCGGATCCTGTTAATATCAATTTCTCCATTGATTGGGTTCATTATGTCATCATCGCCATTCTGGTCGCTAACTATCTTTACCAAGGCCATAAGCATTGGCGAATATGGAGGGATAGTCGAGATGAACACGAGGAGCAAATCAGACTCTTGAAAAAAGATATTGCCGCAAAGCAAAAGGAGATAGATACATTCCGCTTCAAGACCCAAGTTGTATGCAAATGGATTGGAGCGTTGGAACATCTACATTCAAAATTCCAGCACCTCTACTCTAACATTACCTCACGCATAAACAACCTGCGGTTATGGTACGTCGAATTAACCGAAGTAACAGAGGATATCAATCTTGATTCGGCAGTGCCTAATACATCTGTACTATGTAAAGATATCTTGGACAAGTTCTGCACGGACCATTTGCAACATAAAGAAGAGTTTACCATTGACTTTGCGGATGATATTGATGGTCACGAGATTTCAGAGGAGTATCTTAACTCTTATCAAACGGAGTTGCAAAATAAGGTTATGCTACAACTTCTATCGGAGCCGTGCTTGCAAGACTTTGATATGTCCTGCCACATTGCCGCCGACAAGTTTACTAACATAGCAAAACCTGTAACTGCATCTGTCGAAAGCCAATCGGTATCCGCCGAAAATGTTAAACGACAATCGGATATCTTTATGCATATAAGGTCGGTACAACGAGGTGTGATAATGCCCTCCACATACGTTTTTGCACCGAGTTGTCAGCAATACGAGCACCAACTCCGCAAAAAGATAGGACGAGGTATGGATACCTATTTGACATCATCCGACAATTATCGCATAACGATGCTGCAAACCATCAACTTACACTTCGATGAATGTGTAATGTTTCAGTAATTCATAGTATGCATTACAGTCGCTAAAATAAATTCAATCTATTGGCATCGGCTTCATTTTTATTGAAGCCGATGCCAACCAAATCTAAATTATATGAAGACAAATATAATGTTTGTTATTGCGGTGATTTTATCAGGAATTCTCCATTCTTGCACACCGTCATCACCCAACAAATTAGGAGAACATATCGCACAGATGTACAATGATAGCAACGAGGAGTTGGCTCGCAATATTGACGATATCCACAACTCGTTTATCCAAGATTTCAACAAAGACTCATTTACAACCCGTGTCGAAGCAAGGAATCAACTCAACTCTGCAATTGACGCTGCCATACAAAAACACGACATTGCTCATACAAAAGCCGAAGCAGCATATCACGAAGCCGAGAGGAGTTTTGAAGAGAACTACGACAAGTTCCTATCTTTCAGAGAGGCATTCAGGCATACCATCAAACAATTTGATACAAAACGAGTTAAAAACACCGCATACTCTAATACTCATATCAATAAGTTGATATTGACCATTATACCCCCTGAACCGACAAAGAGCAAAGTTGAGGAAGACCTTGTCGGACGCACAATACGAGAACCCAGGACCGGCTACAATGGAGGAGATACCAAGTGGAATATTGAAGAGGGAGAGATCAAATCGCTGAAAATTATCAATAAATCGGAGGACGATGGCGATATTCTTTACCAACTGTACATCAGACTTCAAGCCAATGGCGGAGCCGTCGATGTCCTTTGTACTGCAAGATATGTTCTTTCGACCTATGACGACTGGACAATTAGTTTGGTAACGACCGAACAATTTGATATTGTAAAGACAGGGAAATATAACGATTGTATCGAGGTTCACCCAGCCAAATATGCTGGATATTCATTCTACAATAAGAGCGATTCAGTTCTTATGATTGGAGGAGTTTACTATTGGAATGGCAAATGGCGCAAATTCCAAGAGTCTATCCCCGGCAATAGTTCTTGCGATTATTTGTGTGAAGACTACGAAATCCACTTTATCGAAAAGCCATATTAGCATCTAAACTATCACATAATCACTAAAACTTACACTTTTATGGAAAATCAACAACACACAGAAGCCCTTGCTAATCAAGCATTGGCATATGCCCAAAATTTAATAATCTCCCAAAAGACACCTGTATGGGAGGCAAAAAAGATTTTGATTGAACAGGGCTATGACGAATGTCTTGTGGATACGATTATCGCAAATATCCAACAGCAACGCGAAGCCAATCTCAAAGCCGCCAAGCGTAATATTGCATTTGGTGCAGTATGGCTTTTGGGAGGCTTGATTGTGACCATAGGCAGTTATGCCCTCGCAGTAGCGGCTAATGGAGGCCGATATGTCGCCACTTATGGTCTTATTATATTCGGAGCAATCCAACTGATTATCGGATTGGTTCAACACAATCGTTTCAAATACTGGAAATAAAAGTATGAAATGTAATAATTGCAACTTCGAAAATCCTGACAGCGCAAAGTTTTGTCAGGAGTGTGGCAGTGAGTTGAAAACGACGGTCACTTGCCCAAAATGCCGCGCCGAATATGAGCAGGGCGCAAAGTTCTGCCAACAGTGTGGCACAAGCCTTACCGGCACAATAGCAACCGAACAAGTAGTCCCAAGCGTTGTTCCACAACCGGAGCCGACTCCTGTGCCTGCTCCGGCACCTATACCCACTCCCGCGCCAACCCCTGCACCTGAAACAAGAAAGCCTCAAACTCGCGCCCATATTACACAAAATAACGCGTGGGGACGATTCCTGCTACTATTTTTAGGGATCTGGGCAGGTACAGTTCTGCTAGCATTGATAATAGTCTGGATTCTTGGCGGATTTTAATTCAATATGAACAACATCTTAATCGCCCACGCTTGCGTGGCAACATTTATTAACTCAAAAACTTAACATTATGAAAACACGTAACGGATTTATTACATTTTGGTTGTGGTTTATGATTATTGCCAACCTTTTCACTGCCATCGTACTTATTTTTAATTTTGTACAATCTTTCGATTTTCTTTTTGGCGATTTTAAGACTCTGACAATCATCTCCTTCATCAGCGGATTATTCGGCAGCCTCTGCTACATAATCAGTGCAGCAAAACTTTTGAATTGGAAGAAGTCTGGATTTCACCTGATGATGGTGGTGGCAATAATTCTTATGGGTGTAAATACTGCCGTATTCTTCCTTTTGGATAAGGCAGCATCTGATGCCGGCATC
>CAZIAS010000045.1:0-12087 GCA_964536825.1 uncultured Alistipes sp.
AGACAATTACATTTTTACCCAAGCGCCGCTTTTGGCATCATTACCCTTTTATTCATACTACGCTCCGTTTTTGCTATTTTTCTTCTCTTTTTTGTTTTTCTCGCTTGGGAAACCAGCCGCGCTCTACCCTTTTGCGCTGCTCGAAGAGTTCGCCGATGCCCCAAAGTGATGAGGCTCCGAATACAGCCAACAGTGTGGACCACAGTACATCCTCGACCAATAACGATGCGACGATGGTAATGATTCCGGCAAGCAGGAATGCCCACCAGCATTTTACTCCGAAATAATACTCCCCCTTGATGACAAGCGGATGAAAGATTCCTATTATCAGGAATGTCGCTACGCCGATAATAAGTCCTGTAAAGTGTAGTTCCATAACTCTCTGTTTTTTGTTTGGGGCAAATATATTTCGAAGATTTTGCATCGGCAATACTCATTTGTGAGGATTTTGCAGATTGTAAGATGTTGTGATTCTCGAAAAGTTTTCTATCTTTGTGGTAGTATGTGCCGAGCTATCTTATATATGGTATGTTGCATCACGATTTTGCTCGTGTCGTGCGGGGATGCGGAGTGCTCCCTGCGAATGCGGAGTGCAGACGCCTCGGTTAGCACCGTAAAGGAGCCGGAGATGCGTGCGCGTCTGCTTTTTACGGGGGATGCAATGTGTCATTATCCGCAAATTACGGCAGCACGTCAGAGTGATGGCTCTCTCGATTTCCGAGGCTCGTTTTCGGCACTGAAACCCTATTTTGACCGTGCGGATATAGCTGTCGTCAATCTCGAAACAACAATCTCTTCCGACACCAACTATTCGGGCTATCCGATGTTTGCTTCGCCTATTGAATATGTGGAGGCTTTGGATTGGGTGGGTGTCGATGTCGCTCTGTTGGCAAATAACCACAGCTGCGACCGTGGCGCAAGAGGTATTCGTTCGACGGTAAAGGCGCTCGATCAACTCGGGATTGCTCATACGGGGGCTTTTGCCAATGCCGAGGGGTGTGAGCGTAACGGAGTGCTGCGTATCGAACGTAACGGGGTGCGGTTTGCCATCTTGAACTATACGTATGGTACCAACGGAATGCCCGTGCCGGGCGGATGTTCGGTAAATCTTATCGATACGGTGCGTATGGCTGCGGATTTAGCACGCGCAGTCGAGAGTGCGGATTGCGTTGTGGCGTGTATGCATTGGGGTGAGGAGTATCATCGCCAACCTTCGCGCAGGCAGCGTCTGCTTGCCGATTTTCTGCATCGTCAAGGTGCTGATGTTGTGGTAGGCTCACATCCGCACGTCGTGCAACCGGCTGCAACAGACGGAAAGAGTGTGACGATATACTCACTTGGAAACTTCGTGTCGAATCAGCGCAAAAGGTATTGTGATGGAGGTCTGCTGGCCGAGATTGAGGTGGTAAAGGTTGCTGACGGAGAGTGTAGATATGCGCTCGAAGTGACGCCCGTGTGGGTTTTGTTACCGGATTATCGAATATTGCCACCCGAAATTGCAGCCGATGAACCGATGACAAAACTGCAACGAGGCGAGTATGAGCAATTTATGTACGATACCGAACGCCTGTTTGTCGAGGGGAAGAATTGAGCGAGGATGGCTGATATTGCCGTACAAACGATTGATTTATGAAATATTTTACATAACTTTGTGACGATTGATAATCCTAATATAAACCTATTAAATAACTTGTTATGAAAAGAAACTTTTTTGTTGGTCTGTTAGCAGTGGCTCTGTTTGTGGGTTGTTGTGGTCAGCCGAAGTCCGAGGTGGTGCAGGAGCCCCTCTTTGGAGATCTTATGGAGCAGGTATCTGACGAGCAGCGTCAGGCGTGGTATGATGGTGCATCGTGCATTACCGAAGAGTGTGTGGCAGAGCACGGAGCCGAAATTAAGGCTGCAAAGCGTTTGATATGCTTTGACTTGGATGGTACGCTCTCGAATCATCGTACAGATATGCCGGCGGAGAGCCGCGAACTGCTCGACAAGCTGAAAGCTGCGGGCTATGATTTGGTTATGGTTGGTGCAGGTAATGCTCCGCGTATCCACCGCCAAATGGGACAATACCCTATCGACATCATCGCTAACTACGGCAAGCAGTTGGCAGAGGTGCAGAACGGGGAGTTGGTTATTACTCGTGAGGAGATTGATGAAGTTGATCGTGAATTCTTTACCCGCGAAACCAATCGTCTGCGCGAGAAGTATGGTTACACGAAGATATATGGCGAGTCCATCGAATGGCATAAGTCTGGAATGGTAACTTTTGCATTGTTGGGCACCGAGGCTCCGAAGGCAGAGAAACACGCCTTTGACCCCGATCGTGCAAAGCGTCGTGTGATGTATCCCGAGGTTCTCGAAATATTTAAGGACTTTACGGTATTTATTGGAGGTTCTTCGTCGTTCGATATCGTTGGCAAGAACTACAATAAGTACGACGCCGTAATGCGTTATGCTGCCGAAAAGGGATATTCGAAGTCGCAGGTACTTTACATTGGCGACGATATGGGCGACGGTGGTGGCGATAGCCACGTGCGCCTCGGAGGTATGGATTATGTTCATATTACCGATTTTACAAAGGTAGCAGAGAGACTTGCCTTCTTGCTTTAATCGAGGGTGTGATAGGAATTGTAAATTATTGATTCCAAACGTGATAGCTCCGAAAATCTCAACGGATTTTCGGGGCTTGCTTTTTCGGTGTGATTCTTGTTATAAGAGTAGCTTATGGTGCTATAAAAAAATGAGAATAGAGATTTTGGTGCAACTTTCGATTTTTTGATTTATCTTCGCATAGCGAAACAGAGATAACAATATTATAAACCTTAAAATGATAAAACTATGAAAAGCGTAAAAGGAACTTTGACCGAGAAGAATCTTCTGAAAGCATTTGCAGGCGAGAGTCAGGCTCGCAATCGTTACACCTTCTTTGCAAGCGTGGCAAAGAAAGAGGGTTATGAGCAGATTTCGGGTGTATTTACCGAGACTGCCGAGCAGGAGAAAGAGCACGCAAAGCGTTTCTTCAAATATTTGGAGGGTGGCGATGTAGAGATTACGGCTACCTACCCCGCAGGTCGCATCGGAACGACCATCGAAAACTTGAAGGCTGCCGCAATGGGCGAAAATGAGGAGTGGGATGTCCTCTACCCCGAGTTTGCGAAGGTTGCAGACGAGGAGGGATTCCCCGAAATCGCACGCACGTTCCGTAATATCGCACAGGTTGAGGCAGAGCACGAGCGTCGCTATCTGAAATTGTTGAGCCGTATTACCGATGGAAACTTCTTCGTTCGTGATGGCGAAATTTGGTGGCAGTGCCGTAACTGCGGATTTATTTACAAGGGCAGCGAGGCTCCCGTGGAGTGCCCTTCGTGCAACCACCCGCAGGCATATTTCGAGCCGATGAAGGATAATTATTAGTAGATATACTGCTCCGAAAATAAGGGCTGTCCAACGATAGAGAGTTGCGACAGCCCTTATTGTCTAAATGTATATTCTGCGAGGTTAAAATTTCAACTCGCGCAGTTTGCGACGAATCTCATCGTTGCAGAGATTGCCGATGCTGCCTTCGTGTGTGTGATTGACTTCGCGCGTGGGAACATACTCTCCGCGCTTGACTGCCAAACCTATTTCGCGATATGCTTCGCGGAAGGGAACGCCCGACAAAACCATACGATTTACATCCTCGACAGTGAAGAGTGTGTCGTACTTCTTATCGTCAAGAATCGACTCATTGACGCTGATGTTCTGCACCATAAAGTTGCACATATCGAGCGTGTTGCGCAACTCCTCGACTGCGGGGAAGAGAATATCTTTGAGTAGTTGAAGGTCGCGATGATAACCAACGGTGAGGTTGGTCGTGAGTAGCGAAATCTCGTTGGGTACGGATTGCAGGCGGTTGCACTTGCCGCGCATAATCTCAAAAACGTCGGGATTCTGCTTGTGCGGCATAATGCTTGAACCTGTTGTAAGTTCTGCGGGTAGCGAAATGAATGCGAAATTCTGGCTCATAAACAGGCACGAATCCATTGCGAAACGTGCTATGGTCGAGGCTGTTGCTGCGATTGCGTATGCTGTGGCACGCTCACACTTTCCTCGGCTCATTTGTGCAGCTACGACGTTGTAGTGCAGGTCGCCAAAGCCGAGCAACTCGGTGGTCATCGTGCGATTGAGCGGGAACGAAGAGCCATATCCTGCGGCAGAGCCAAGAGGGTTTTGATTGGCAATGTCGTACGCTGCACGCAACAGTCGCAGGTCGTCGGCAAGGCTCTCGGCATAGGCTCCGAACCATAATCCGAACGATGATGGCATTGCGACTTGAAGGTGTGTATATCCCGGCATCAGGACCTTGGAATGGCGGTCACTTGCATCGAGTAGTGTTGAGCAAAGTCGCTGAACATCAGCGGCTATGGCAGCAATCTCGTGACGTAAGAAGAGCTTGATATCGACCAGAATCTGATCGTTGCGCGAACGACCCGAGTGAATCTTCTTGCCAACATCGCCCAGACGACGCGTGAGCAGCAGTTCGACCTCGGAATGGACATCTTCGACTCCCTCCTCGATGCAAAACTCTCCACGTTCAATCTCGGCGGCAATCTGCTCCAAGCCTGCGAGCAGCGTTTTCAACTCCTCGGCAGTGAGCAGTCCGATGCTTTCGAGCATTTTGATATGAGCCATCGAGCCCTCGATGTCGTAGCGTGCAAGGCGCATATCGAGTTCTCGGTCGTGTCCTACCGTGTACTCTTCGATTGCGGCATCTACATCGATGCCCTTATCCCAAAGTTTAGTTGCCATATTGCATTGTAAATTGCGTTAAATAATCTTCGTAAATTCTCATACCCTCAATGATTTCCGAGCGTAGAACGTATTCGTCAGCCGAGTGCGAACGATGAGTGTCTCCTATGCCCATTTTGAGTGTCGGGAAGTTCATCAGCGACATATCGGATGACGTGTGTGATACAAATAGTGAGCGGCCTGCCGCTGTGGCTGCTGCTGCCAGAGGATGACTCTCGTCGATTGCCGAGGCGCGGATGCGGGTTGAGCGAGGTGTGACATCGGATTCGAGAACTGCATCTATCATTGCGACAACCTCCTCGTTGGTGTAGGCGTCGGTTGTGCGCATATCGACCACGAAGTTGCAGGTGTCGGGGATGATGTTGTGTTGAGTGCCTGCCGATATCATTGTCGTCGAGATGCGAATGTCGCCAAGTATGGGCGAAATTCTCTCGAAATCAAAATGTTGAAGTCGCTCGATATCGCGTAATGCAACATAAATTGCATTGAGCGCCTCGCCGTGTGCAGCGTGTCCGCTGGTGCCGTGGGCGGTGCAGTCGAGTACCACTAACCCTCTCTCGCCTATGGCAGCCTGCATATCCGTAGGTTCGCCAACGAGAGCCATATCTACCCTTTCGAGGGTCGGCAACAGAGCTCGCATACCCTTCTCGCCCGAACGCTCCTCTTCGGCCGAAATAGCGAGCATAAGGTTGAATGGCAGGGATTTATGCGCCCACGCGATGAAGGTCTCGACAAGTGCGGCAACCGATGCTCCCGCATCATTGCTTCCCAGACCATAAATCTTTCCGTCAATCTCGTCGGGCGAGTATGGGTCACGGGTATAAGTGGCAGCGGGTCGAACGGTGTCGATGTGGGAGTTGAGCATCAGTGTTATACGCTCCGGAGTGTAGCCGTCGGCGTATGCGAAGATGTTGTTGTGCAGACGTTTGGGCTCTACGCTACCCTCGCGGAGGTGCGCCTCGATAAGGTCAGCGACAGCACCCTCCTCGCCCGAATGTGATGGGCGACGAATCATCTCTTTGAGTAGAGCGATGGTGCGCTCCGAACGTAATCTCAACTCCTCATTCATATCACTTATCGTATTGTTGTTCCTGCGGTTATGTCGGTCAAATCGTCAGAGTGCTTGATGATTACGCTCTGCAATCCCTCTGCCACCGAGCGCAGTGCATTCTCTACCTTCGGAATCATTCCGTCGCTGACCACTCCCTCGGCTTTGAGTGCGGGGTAACTCTCTGCGGTAATTTCCGGAATGACCGATGCGGGGTCGTTAATGTCGCGCAGAACTCCCGTCTTGTCGAAGCAGAATATCAGTTCGGAGGCTCCTTCGCGTGCTATACCCGCTGCTACGGCGGATGCCACGCTGTCGGCATTACAGTTGAGCAAACTACCCTTTCCATCGTGCATTATCGAGCAAATTACGGGCGTAATTCCGTTTTGGGTAAGTGATTGGAGTAGTTTGCCATCGACTTCGGCAATATCTCCCACAAAACCGAAATCTATCGGCTCGGGCGAACGTCGATTGGCGCGGATAACTCCTCCGTCGGCTCCCGAAAGTCCCAGGGCATTGCATCCCAAACTCTGCAACATCGCCACTATACGCTTGTTAATCAAACCTGCATAGACCATCGTTACTACGTCGAGTGTCGCTTTATCCGTGATACGGCGACCTTCAATCATCTGTTGCTTAATTTCGAGTCTCTCTGCCATTCTGGTAGCGAGTTTTCCGCCTCCGTGAACGAGAACCTTGTGTCCATCCAATGCAGCGAAATCGCGCAGGAAACGCGCCAAAGCCAAGTCGTTGTCGATGACGTTTCCGCCTATCTTTATGACCTTCACAACCTCCATAACTACTCTATTTTAGCCCTTCGAGAAATCGTTTGATGACTACCTGTGCCGAAATCTCGCGATTGGCAGCCTCGGGGATGACCAAACTGCGCTCCGACTCGATAACTTCGTCTGTAACAATCATATTGCGCCTTACGGGTAGGCAGTGCATAAAGTGTGCGTTATTCGTGAGAGCCATCTTCTCGGCATCGACGGTCCAATCGCGGTCGCGCGAAAGCACCTTGCCGTATTCCGCCTCGTTGTACGCCGACCAATTCTTCGCGTAGATAAAGTCGGCACCCTCGAAGGCCTTGCGCTGGTCGTACTCCACCTTCGCGTTACCGACAAATCGAGGGTCGAGTTCGTAACCTTCGGGGTGGGTAATCACAAAGTCGTAATCCGCAGCATTCATCCACTCGGCAAAGGAGTTGGGAACTGCTTGTGGCAGCGCATTGGGATGTGGAGCCCACGTCAGGACAACCTTCGGACGTGCAGTGGTCTTATGCTCTTCGATGGTAATGAGGTCGGCAAAAGCCTGCAATGGGTGTCCTGTGGCTGCCTCCATACTGAATACGGGGCGTCCCGAATAGCGAATAAACTGCTCGATGATGCGCTCCTCATAGTCTGCCGTGCGGTCTTTGAGTGATGCGAAGGCGCGAACACCGATGATGTCGCAGTACGAACCCATTACAGGTATGGCTTCGAGCAGATGCTCTGCCTTGTCGCCATCCATAACCACACCTCGCTCGGTTTCGAGTTTCCAGGCGCCCTGATTGACGTCGAGAACCATCACATTCATTCCGAGGTTCATCGCCGCCTTCTGCGTTGAAAGTCGTGTGCGCAGGCTCGAATTGAAAAAGACGAGCATTGCGGTCTTGTTACGACCGAGTTCGCAATATCTGTATCTGTCCGCCTTGATGTCGAGAGCCTCGGCAACAGCGGCTTTGAGGTCGCCAATGTCGGCTACACAGGTAAATTTTTTCATACTTTATAGTGTAAGTTCTTTCAGTGCGTTAATGAATGTGTCGGCGTGAGCGCGCGTGATGGCCAACGAGGGAAGCAGTCTGACGGTCGAAACTCCTGCTCCGCCCGTGAATATGCACTTCTCGAAGAGTAACTTACGGCGCATATCCGAGCCGGAACCCTCGACATCGAAGCCTATCATTAAGCCTCTGCCGCGGACATCCTTGGCAGCGGGAATCTTGCCCAACTCTGCCAAGAGATACTCTCCCACCACTGCGGCATTCTCGACTAAATGTTCCTCCTCGATAACCTCCAAGACGGCTATGGCCGCCGCGCAGGCGAGATGATTACCTCCGAAAGTGGTGCCGAGCATACCGTACTTGGGCTCGATGTGTGGGGCGATAAGCACTCCGCCAATCGGAAATCCGTTGCCCATACCTTTTGCCGTGGTAATGATGTCGGGGCGAATGCCAGAATATTGATGTGCGAAGAAACGACCCGTGCGGCCATATCCCGATTGAATCTCGTCGAGAATAAGTACTACCGAGTGTCGGAGCGTTACCTCGCGCAGTTGGCGCAGAAACTCATCTTCGGGAAGTCGGATGCCGGCAACGCCTTGTATGCCCTCGATAATCATTGCGGCATACTCCCCGCTCGACAACTCTCGCTCGACTGCCTCGATGTCGTTCAGCGGGACGAAAGTGATGTTTTCGGTGCGGTTGAACGGAGCTACAATCTTCGGATTGTCGGTAGCTGCGACTGCTCCCGAGGTGCGACCGTGAAAGGCTCTCTCGAATGCGAGTATTCGTCTTTTGCCGGTGTGGAACGAGGCGAGTTTCATCGCATTCTCGTTTGCCTCGGCTCCCGAGTTGCAGAGGAAAAGAGCGTACTCATCGTAGCCCGAAACCCTGCCCAACAACTCTGCCAGACGTGTCTGTAACGAATTTTCGACAGAGTTTGAGTAGAATCCGAGTTGGCTGACCTGTCGGCTGATAGCCTCGACATAGTGGGGGTGTGCGTGACCTATCGAAATGACGGCGTGGCCGCCATAGAGGTCGAGATACTCCCTGCCCTCGGCATCGTAAACATACGAGCCACAGCCTCGTACGGGCTCAACGGGATATAATGGATAGACGTCAAATAAATTCATAAAAACTCTGTTTTTAATTCACAATTCACAATTATGGCATCTGCCGTGCGTAATCAATTCTCAATTCAAAATTGTTTTTTAGAGAATTGAGAGAGGTTAGTGAATTTAACGAAAAACTGTAAAAGACTATCTTTAACCTCCCTAAAAATAATTATCAATTGTCAATTATAAATTGTCAATTGTTAAAATGCACTGCCTTTTAACCGTAGTCCGCACCTCTCGTCAAGGCCGAACATTAAGTTCATATTCTGCACCGCCTGTCCCGAAGCTCCCTTCAAAAGATTGTCGATGACGCTCACAATGTGGAGTTTCGAACCGTGCTTCTCGACGTGAATCAGAGCCTTGTTGCTATTGACCACTTGTTTAAGGTCGATGTTGCGCTCCGAAACAAAGGTAAATGCCGCGTCGGCATAGTAGTCGTTGTAGAGCGTGACAGCCTCCTCTGCTGTAAGCGGGCAATCGGTATAGACACTCGCCAAGATTCCGCGCGTGAAGTCGCCTCGTAACGGTACGAAGTTTATCTCGCGGTCGAACGAGGGTTGCAGGTTGTGAATGTTGCGACCGATTTCGAGCAAGTGCTGGTGCTGAAACGATTTGTAGGTCGAAATGTTACCCGCACGCCAACTGAAATGAGTTGTGGCCGAAGGTTTTACTCCCGCGCCTGTCGAGCCTGTGATGGCCGTAATATGTACCTCGTCGGTCAGCAGTCCCTTCGCTGCCAATGGCAACAGAGCCAACTGGATGGCTGTCGCAAAGCATCCGGGATTGGCGACTCTCTGTGCTCCGCGTGTGCGTTCGCGATTGAGTTCGGGAAGTCCATAAACGAAGCCGTTGCTCTCGTCGCGGAAGTCCTGTGCAAGATCCACGATGCGTAATCCTTCCGGCAGCTCGTTCTCGGCGAGGAATTTGCCGCTCTCGCCGTGTGCCGAGCAGATGAATAGTACGTCAATGGTGCGTAGATCGTACTCCGCGCTGAACGTCAGGTCACACTCGCCAAAGAGCGAGGTGTGGACACTGCTCACAAGATTGCCCGCATTGCTGGTGCTATGAACAAATGAAATCTCCACCTCGGGGTGGATAACAAGCAGTCGCAACAGCTCGCCAGCCGTGTAGCCCGCTCCGCCTATGATGCCTGCCTTAATCACTTTTTGTTGCGTTTTTGTACGTTGTGGTAAATCTTTATCTGGTTGCCCAATATCTTGGTAAAGCCCTTGATGTCGTCTGCCGTCCAAGCTTTATTGACTTCGCCATACTCGCCAAAATCGGTCTTCATAAGGTCGAAGGTCGAATCTACACCCACCAACGTATAGGAGTAGGGACGCAGAGTAATCTCGACTGTACCTGTGACGTTACGCTGTGAGGTAAGGAGCATAGCCTCGATATCGCGCATAACGGGTTCGAGATACTGCGCCTCGTGGAGGAACATTCCGTACCACGTGCCCACCTGGTCTTTCCAATACTGTTGCCACTTGGTCAGCGTGTGCTTTTCGAGCATCTTGTGCGCAGCGATGATGAGTATCGGAGCCGCCGCCTCAAAACCCACACGGCCCTTGATGCCGATAATCGTGTCGCCGATGTGCATATCGCGGCCAATGCCATAGCGCGATGCGATGGCCTCCACTGCGCGTATAGCCTCGACCTTATCGCTATACTCTACCCCATTTACTGACGAAATTTCTCCTTCGGTAAAGCCTATTTTCAGGCTCTCCTCGCCCGATGCAGTTACCTGCGAGGGGTACGCCTCCTCGGGAAGAGTCTGCTCCGAGTGGAGAGTCTCCTTGCCGCCTATCGATGTTCCCCACAAGCCTTTGTTTATCGAGTACTCCATCTTGGTAAAGTCGGCCTCGAAACCGTGCTCTCGCAAGTAGTTAATCTCGTATTCGCGCGTGAGAGTCATATCGCGTGTCGGGGTGATGATGCCAATCTCGGGGGCCAAAACCTCGAAAGTCATATCGAAACGAACCTGGTCGTTACCTGCGCCAGTCGAGCCGTGTGCTACGTAGTCTGCACCGATACTCTTCGCGTACTCGATGATGGCGATGGCCTGGAAGATGCGCTCCGACGATACCGAGATGGGATAGGTGCCGTTGCGCAGTACATTGCCGAATACCATATATTTAATACTCTTTTCGTAGTACTCCTGCTCGATGTCGAGAGTCGCGTGTGATGCTGCACCAAGTGCTTTGGCACGCTCGGCAATCTTCTCCAACTCGACCTTCGAGAAACCTCCCGTGTTGGCAATTGCCGTATGAACTTCGTATCCCATCTCTTCCGATAGATACTTTACGCAAAATGACGTGTCTAATCCGCCGCTAAATGCTAAAACAACTTTCTTCTTATTCATAGTTATATTGTTTTTTATTTTCGTTATTTGAGATGAAACATCTTTTTCAATGCATTCTTGATGTACATCTTGTATGGTTTCCACCACGAATGTCGCTCTTTCTTGTGCTTGGCGGGGTCGTAGAGCATACCCGTACAGAGGCACATACGGCGATTGTTGCGCATCAGGATATCGTAGTTGCAACACCCCTCACAGCCGTGCCAGAACTCGTCGTCCTCGGTCAGTTCCGAGAAGGTTACGGGGACATACCCCAAGCGAGAGTTGAGTTTCATCACGGGTAGCGATGTTGTGATACTGAATAGCTTGGCGTAGGGGAATCGTCGTCGGGCAAGTTCAAATGTCTTGCGCTTGATGCGCTCTGCCAAACCCAAACCTCGATATTCAGGATCGACGATAAGACCCGATGTTGCTACGAAATCGCCGTGCTCCCAGCACTCGATATAGCTGAATCCGACAAGACGTTCTCCGTCGAGGGCAACCACAGCCTTGCCTCCGTTGATTTTGGCAATGATGTACTCGGGCGAGCGTTTGGCGATTCCTGTGCCTCGCTGCAACGCCGATTCGTAGATAAGATTACAGATGTGCTCGGCATACTTGGCGTGTTCTGCCTCGGCAAATATTACTGAAATGTTTTGATATGCGTTATTGCTCATCGCACACAAAATGTGTTAAATTGTTGATTCGTAAATAAATAGTGTGGTAAAATATGTGCCGGTATTCGCAGAGTGCACGCCACCGACAGCGCGAGTCCGACTACGAGCATCGGACTTTGTAGAGGTTGTTGCATCGGACAAATGCCTGTGCGGATATGTAACCGTAGTATTGCATTTCTCATTAACGTATCCGCAAAGATACACAAAGAAATTAAAAATTAAGAATTAAAAATTAAAAATTGTTTTATTTTGGGGTCAGATGGGTATGATTTCGTGCCGCTTTTCGGAGCCGTAGCAACACGCAATGCGTTTTTAATTGATAATTGATAGTTGAAAATTGATAATTATGGAGCCTGCGGCGTATGTTT
>CAZIAS010000046.1:0-10691 GCA_964536825.1 uncultured Alistipes sp.
CATCATCGCACGCTACGAATGGTTCTCCGCGGCGCGCGTGGCGCGTGCGCACCTCACAGGCAAGGAGGATTCGCGATTAAAACTCTATTTGACAGAGCGGGTCGTTCCTCTGCTCTCGCTACACGATATCGATATCGAGCAGTTGCTTGCAACTCCACAGCCGTCGCCAAACGACCGGAGAGATGCACAAGAGGAACTTATCGACAAGTTCCTGCAACTTGACAACTACCGAATTGTTGCTGACGAGGGCGATGATACCGCCTCCGACAACGAGATTCGCACCGAGGCGGAGTTCGAAGATGAGGACGATATAGTAAGCGAAGAGTTGGCAGAAGTTTACCTCGCGCAGGGGCTAAAATCGGAGGCAATAGCAATCTATCGCAAATTAAGTTTGTTAAATCCGAAAAAAAGTATTTACTTTGCCGAACTTATTGAACAAATTGAGAAACAATAATTAAAATTTTGGAGATATGTTATACACATTTTGCATCGTACTTGTTTTGATTGCGAGCGTACTGCTTATCCTTGCAGTTTTGGTTCAGAGCCCCAAGAGTGGTATGGCGGCTAATTTCGGCGCATCGAATCAGGTTATCGGAGTTCGTCAGACTACCGACTTTTTGGAGAAATTTACTTGGGCTATGGCAGCAGCAATTCTCGTATTGAGCTTGTTGGCAACTATCGCTATGGACCGCGAGAAGGTTGCCGAGAGCAATGCCGCTTCGATGTCGAAAGACGCCGAGGCTATCATCGAGAAGATTTCGGGAGAGGGCGAGGCTGTTCCTCAATTGGAGATTCCCGCAGAGGAGGCCCCCGCACAGCAGGAGTAATCCCAAGAACATCCATTTAACTAAAATTGGCTGTTGTGATAACCATTCACAACAGCCAATTTTATTCGGAACCATATAGTTCAGCGAACCACTCCTTGTTACCTACCGAGGATAAAGATTGCGGGTCGTTTATTGATATCGGGCATCGGCGATTTGCGCCAATCGGCAATAGAGCGGGTTACGATACTCTCCGTTGGTGCGGTAATATCGACAGCAATGGTCATCAGCGTTACCGGCGCACAGGTTTTGAGCAGTTGCTCATATAGTTTCGCATTGCGATAGGGCGCCTCGATAAAGAGTTGCGACTGATTCTCGGCAAGTGCTCGCGCCTCAAAGCGTTTTATGGCACGTGAGCGATCGGGTTCCTTCACGGGCAGGTAGCCGTTGAATGCGAATGATTGACCATTCAGCCCCGACGCCATTACCGAAAGGATTATCGATGACGGACCGACCAACGGCACCACACGAATACCCTTACGATGGCACTGCGCAACGACTAACGCCCCCGGGTCTGCCACCGCCGGCACACCAGCCTCGGATATTACTCCTGCCGAGCGACCTTCGAGCAGTGGGCGCACCAGCTCCTCGACCTCGCGAGGGGCGGTTACGTGTTCGTTGAGTTCGCGAAAAGTGAGTTCGTCTATCGGGCGTGCTATCTTCGCTTTTGACAAAAAACGACGAGCCGAGCGCGTATTCTCGACTATAAAGTAATCGAGCGAGTCGATAATTTGCTTATTGAGTTCGGGCAACACATCCGACATTGCGGTCTGCTCCGATATGGGGCAAGGTATAAGGTATAGGGTTCCGTACATCACTCCTTCACATAGATTCGTTTTACACGCGACGATATCGAGGTCAGCACCTCATAAGGAATCGTTCCCAGCACAAGAGCCATATCTTCGGCAGTATTACCTGCAACCTGCGAAAATACCTGCACCTCATCGCCCTCGGCAACCCCTTCGACATCCGTAACATCGACCATACAGCTATCCATACAGACACGGCCCACAATCGGGACCTTTGCTCCGCGCACCAACACCGACCAGCAACCGCAACCAAGATGACGGTCAAGACCATCGGCATAGCCTATCGGAATCGTCGCAACAAGGCTGTCACGAGTGAGAATCTGCGCGCGACCATAACCCACACCCTCGCCTGCCGGGTAGCGTTTAATCTGCACTATGCGGGTTTTGAGAGTCGATGCAGGGAGCAACGCCTCGTTATGCTCGTAACCAAATCCGTAAAGTCCCAATCCGAGACGACACATATCGAACTGTGCCTCGGGGAAGCGCTCGATTGCTGCCGAGTTGGCAGTATGGCGTACAACGGAGTATGGCAACGCTGCGGCTATACGGCTACTCATATCATCGAAACGCTCGATTTGGCGGCGCGTAAAAACATCTTGCGCGGGGTCATCGGCACAACTCAAATGTGCAAATATTGTCGCTACCTTCACATCGGCACGATGCTTTCCGAGAATCGACAGCAGTGACTCGACATCCTCCTCGACAAATCCCAAACGATGCATTCCCGTATCGAGTTTGATATGAATCGGATAGTTCCGCTCGCCATATCGACAAACGGCACCGACAAATGTTTCAAGCGAACGGAAACTATATATCTCCGGCTCCAAGCGATTGAGAACCATCTGATCGAAACTACCCTCATCGGCATTGAGCACAACTATCGGCATCGTTATACCCTTCTCGCGCAACAGCACGCCCTCGTCGGCAAATGCCACGGCAAGATAATCGACGCCCTCGTGTTGAAGCATCTGTGCCACCTCGGCATCACCGGCTCCGTAGCTCGCAGCCTTGACCATAGCCGTCAGGCGGGTAGCGGGCTTCAATTGAGAGCGGAAATAGTTGAGATTATGGACCATTGCGTCGAGATTAACCTCCAAGACTGTGGTGTGGCTCTTGCGCTCCAACACGTGGATTATCTTCTCGAAACGACTTGCGCGATTACCCTTCACAAGCAGTGCCGAATCGGCAAAATCGCGACCATTCATACGATGCAGAAGTTCATCGGTCGAGGTATAAAAATCCCCTTCAAGAGCCGAGAAATGCCCTCTCGCTGCCGAGATACGCTCTCCGACACCGATAATTCGCACCACTCCGCTCTCGGTAACGAGTTTTGCCACGCGAGCATACAACTCGTCATCCGCCATTCCGCTTTGCAGTATATCCGATAATATCAGCACCTTGCGACGACCGCCAGAAACGGAGTGCAGGTAGTCGAGAGCGATGGTCAGCGAGTTGATATCCGAATTATAGGCATCATTGACCAATATTGCGCCATTGACACCCTCCTTAACCTCCAAGCGCATAGCCACCGGCTGCAAACTCTTGAAATCGGGCATCCCCCAGCCCATCTCCTCGAAGAACGCCTCGACAGTCTGCGCATTACGCAACGATGCCTCATCGGAGAATCCGCCGCCCTTCATCTTGGCTGCATCAACACCTCTTGCCGCGAGCTTTGCAACGGCACGGGCAACCTCCGGGTAGGTGCTATTATATATTATTGTATCGGCATCTTTTGCCAACACGAGTTTTTCGTCGATCTTCTGTTCCACAGAATCGAAGCCCTCCTGATGCGCATCGCCCAGAGAGGTCACAATTACCATATCGGGGCGAATCATACGTTCAAGACGCGCCATCTCGCCACACTGCGAGATACCTGCCTCGATAAGAACCAACTCCTCGTCGCCCTCTGCCATAAGCAGCGACAACGCCACGCCCAACTGCGAATTATAGCTGCGAGGCGAGCGGAAAAGTCGCACACCATCGGGTGCACATTGCGAAATCCACTCCTTGACAATCGTCTTGCCGTTCGAACCCGTGATACCGACAACTTTGCCGGCTATACGGTTGCGATGAGCCTCTGCCAAACGTTGCAGCGCCTCTATCGAATTATCGACAACCACATATCCTACTCCATCTCGACATTCGCACTCGCGTTCGCACATAAACGCACGTACACCGCGGTCGTACATCAATGCAATGAAGTCGTGAGAGTCGTGATTCTTACCGCACATAGCCACGAACATAACCCCCTTACCGAAAGTTCTGTTACGGCTGTCGGTCTCCACACCGCACACCTCACAATCGTTGCCGTGCAGTACACCTCCGCATATCTTCGCTATATCCGACAGTTTGTACTTCATATCGCTGACCCTATTTGAATGTTATCACCGTAATTCCTGCTCCGCCCATATCGGGGTGCTCGTCACGCACCGAACCCACGTGCGGGATTGTACGCAGATATGCACGAATCTCCTCTTTGAGTGCGCCCGTACCCTTGCCGTGCAGCACCGTGACCGTATCTACGCCCACCATCAGTGCATCATCAACCAAATCCTGCACTTTTTCGAGCGCCTCGACTACTCTCATACCTCGCACATCAACCGTACGCGAGAAATTGAGCCTGCGCTCCGAGATGTCGGTAGCAATCACCGTGCGCGGTGTCACGGGACGTGTAGCCTCACGGAACTCCGCATTCGACACCACCACCAATCGCTCCTTATCGACTGTCGTCAGTATGTGGCCAAATGCCACCTGCGCCCTCTTGCCCTTGATGGATTGTACCACGCCGACCATATCCTGGCCCTCGATACGCACCTTCGAGCCCACCTCCACGCTCTTTGGTTTCGGAGGTTCGGGCATCGGAGCAGCCACCTTATCGCCTCCTGCACCGCTCTTGCGCTCGGCACGTCGTGCTCTGCGGCGCTCCAAACGCTCCATCTCGCGAGCAACCTTCTCGTCCTGCTCCGAAGTCGCTGCCACATCACTCTCGACGGCGTCTCGGAACTCCTCCAACTCCTGACGAGCCAGACGGGTCAAGTCGCGCTCTGCCTGCGACTCACGAATGGTCTTAATCGTATTCTCAATCTGGCGATTCGCCTCCTTCACAAGCTCCTTCGCCTCCTGCTTGGCCTTTCCTATGATTTCATTGCGCTCGCTGCGGATACGCTCCAACTGCTCCTTGTAGCGCTGTTCGAGTTCATCAACCTTCTTGTCGGCGATGCGTATGCGGTCGCGTTTCTGCTCCCAATAGCGCTTATCGCGAGCAATCTCGCGCAGTTGCTTCTCGATATTGATATGGTCCGAACCGACCTTCTCGCTTGCCGAGCGGATAATCTGCTCCGGCAGTCCGATTTTGCGGGCAATCTCGATAGCAAACGAACTACCCGGCTTACCCGTTTCAAGACGGAACAGCGGACGGATATTCTGCACATCGAACATCATCGCTCCATTGGCTATACCCTCGGCATTGGCCGCGTAATATTTGATATTTGAGTAGTGGGTCGTGATGACGCCATAACACTTGCGCTCGACCAGACGTTCCAATATTGCCTCGGCAATAGCACCTCCGATAACAGGTTCGGTACCCGAGCCAAACTCGTCTATCAGCACCATCGTACGCTCGGATGCACCCGAGAGCATCTCTTTCATATTGGTAAGGTGCGAAGAGTAAGTCGAGAGATCGTTATCGATAGATTGTTCGTCGCCTATATCTATATATATTCGTTCAAAAATCGGCAGTTCCGAATTCTCTGCCACCGGCACCGGATAGCCGCATTGAAACATATACTGCACCAATCCCGTAGTTTTCAGGCATACCGATTTACCTCCGGCATTGGGTCCCGATATAACCATTATTCGCTCCCTGCGGTCGAGTTCCATATCGAGAGGGACTATTGCCCTACCCTGCCCACGCAGAGTCTGTGCCAGCAATGCGTGACGAGCCGAACGCAACAGCAGACGTCCCTCGGTCGAGATTATCGGCTTGACGGCTCCGTTCTCGGCGGCCCAACGAGCCTTTGCACGCAGCATATCTATCGTTGCCAAGTACTCTTCCGCCGAGGCGATTGCCTCAACTTCGGGTCGCAACATATCGGTAAAACGGCTCAATATGCGGACAATCTCACGGCGCTCCGAGTACTCCAACTCTTTGAGCTCGTTATTGAGCTCCACAACCTCTACCGGCTCAATATAGAATGTCTTACCCGTAGCCGACTCATCGTGGATAAATCCCTGCAACTTACGCTTATTTCCGGCTGCCACCGGAATCACCGCCCTGCCCTCGCGAATCGAAATCATCGCATCGGCATCGACTATGCCGGCACTCTTTGCCGAAGCAAGCACCTGTTGCAAACGTTTCGACACCTGCCCCTCACGCGAGCGTATCTCGCGACGAATATCGTGCAATTCGGGCGAGGCACTATCGCGCACCTGACCGAAGTTGTCGATAATGCGGTCCGCCTCTGCCACGATATGTACAAAGGATGCCACACTCTCGCTCAACGCCCTTACCGAAGGGTATGCCGCCGCATCACGGCTCAACACGAATGCCGACACCTCTCCTGCCGAACGCAGCGCACGCATCAACGTCACCACCTCGGCCGTATCGAGAAACGTACCCTCAATCTCTATTTTTCGAACGATTTCGGCTATATCCAAGAACTCTTCCCGCGGAAATTCCTGTTCCATAGAGAGCAGACGTCCCACCTCTTCGGCGAGTGACAATCGGCGCTCTATCTCGCGACGAGAGGTTGAGAACCCCTCTCCCGAAAGCATATCCTGCGCACGGCGCATCGAGCAGAGTCCGAGAATCTGCTCACGCACGCGGTCGAAACCCACGCTCGACTCAAAGTTGGCAGGATAGACCATACTGTTACGGCTCTTGATTATCCGACACGACTTCTGCCCCTACACTCTACTCCGCAGACTCGGCAGCCTTCTTGCGGTCGCGCTCATCGGCTTTCGCTCCTCGACCGAAGAGTGAGAAATGGACATAACGCTTCGGATACGCCTGCAAATCTGCAAGCAGGGTCGAGAGATTTGCACTCGCCGCCGTCAAATTATCATAAAGTGCTTTGTCATTCAGCAATTTACCGACAGTACTATCGTTGCTGTTGAGTTTATCGAGCGTCGTGTTCAGTTTTACGATAGTCTGCTGCAACGAATTTACAACATCTGCCGCAGCAAATTGGTCCGTAATCGAATTGACATTCATCATTACCGAATCGATGCGCTCGCTATTGCGTCCCAAAGCCTCTGCAAATGCCGACAGATTCTCAACAATGGTTGCCAACTCCTGCTTCTTGCCCGTCAGCACATCGTCCATCGAGCCTGTCATCGAATCGATATTCGACATCACGCCCTTGAAACTCTTGCGGTTATCGTCGAGCATACCATTCACGTTATCGAGCGTCGTTGTCAGCGAACCGAGAGCCTCTCCGATTTTTTTGGTCAGGCCCTCCAACTCGGCACCCGCAATATCCATCAGGCCCTTATCGTATGCGGCAGTAATGCGGTCGCCACTTTTGAGATACTCCGTTGCCGAGCCATACTCGATGGCTATCGCCTTGCCTCCCATCAATCCGTCACTGAAAAGTTTCGCCTTCGAATCGACCGGAATATCATACTTTTTATCGACCACCAATGTCAGTTGTACGCCCTCGGTTTTCGTCGGGTCGAGCTTAATCTCGGTAACCGAGCCGACCTTCACTCCGAGAATTACCACAGGCGATGCCTGCTGGATTCCCGACACCTCAACATAATCGACATAATAGGTACGGCTGCGACCCAACACATCCAAGCCACTCAAAAAGCGGATTCCTGCCCAAGTACAGAGCAGAGTTACCACTGCAAAAATTCCGATTTTAATCTCCTTTTTCATATCTTTATTCTCTTTTAATTCCGAATCTATCGTTTAACAATCTTATCACCCTCGACCTCAACAACAAACGCTCCGCCAAACTCCGAACGCAATGTCGCTGCGGCACGTTGAGCAGACTCACGGTCGGCATAACGGCCCACACAATATTTATACTTATAGGCTCCTTCTGCCACATATTGGGCAACCTTACCCTGCTGATTTCCAAAACGACTATCGTTCGTTGCCAAAGGAGTCGCGCTCGCCATAATCTGAACCACGAATGCACGACCCTGCTGTACGCGTTGAGTCGTCTTCTGCGACTCTGGCGTTTGAGCAACTTTCGACTTGGCAGACTCTGCCACCACCGGCGCGGATGTACTCTTCATCGCACTCTTCTTTACCTTCTCTTCTTCGACTTTCTTTATCGTTGGTTCTTGCGGTTTCACAACAGGAACATTCGCCTTAACATCGGTTGCAGCGCTCTCCTTTTTCTCCGACACAACCCTCTTCTCCGGTTCTGTCTTCGCAGATTCCGCTCTCTTTGCCGACGCCTCTTTCTTTACCGCTTCGGGCTTCGGTGTCGCGCTCTTTGCCACATCGGCAGCCTGCTGCGAAGGAGATTTAACTGCCGGCTCCGCCTTTGCAGGCTCCTCGACCAACAGCGACTTCTGCACGAATGCAACATACTCTTTTACTGCATTATAGAGATTTTCGGCAATCTCCGCCTGTCCCTTTTCGGATGCCATATATTTCAACTCTTCGGGATTCGACATAAAGCCGATTTCGGTCAGCACACTCGGCATATCGGTCGCATACAACACCTTCAACGGCTGACGCTTGATACCGCGAGCAACACGCCCCGACTTGGCATAGTTCTTTTGAATCAGACGCGCCATCATCTCGCTGTACTCACCATAAGTAAATTGCAGATTCTGAATGTAGGCACGAACTACCGCCGCGGTCTTCTCATTCGACATATCGATAAATTCGTCCTTATTGTTGGCAAACAGAACACTCTCATTAACACGCTGTTCGAGAGGACTCTCTCCCATAATCAGAGTCTCGACGCCTCGTGCGCTCGTCGAACGGGCAGCATTGGCGTGAATCGAGATAAAGATATCTCCACCCGCCTTGTTGGCAATCTCGGCGCGTGCCTGCAAATCCTTATTCAAATCGGCAGAAAACTGCATATCACTCTTTCGCGTATAGACAACCTTCACTTCGGGCATACGATTCTCGATAAGTTCTCCCAATTTGAGAGCGACTTTCAGGTTAAGACTCTTCTCGGTAATTCCGCGGTAGCTTGCACCCGGATATTTCGGTCCGCCGTGACCCGCATCGATAACCACGACCTTCACTCCCTGTGCAATATTCTCGGCAGCCACGCCGTTTGTCGCAAGGAATACAAATGCCAAAAACAGAGAAATAACTATCCTACGCATATAAAGTTCGATTAAAGTAGTGTTTATGTCTAAAATTTTACGTATCTTTGTCGGATTGAAAACGCGTACGCACGCACATACAGCGTAGTTTTGGCGTTTTTGCCGACGCGTCGGCAAAGGTAATAAAAATTTTGGATTTTTGAAACGAATTAAGGGAAAATATCTCATTTCTGTCGCCATTTTGACAATTGCGACGCAGCTACTCTTCGGTGCAGCCTTCAACGAGGCTCGCGCCATCGGCTCGTCGTATGCGTCCGTCGGACCGGACAGTTCCCTTATTTTCGAAGACTCGGCGAAGAGAGATTCTGCCAACAAATCTCTTGGCACAGACTCCGCCGTGACCAACAAAATCTCGCCAAGTCCCGACCTCCGCACTGCCCGTCAGCGCAGACGTGCGGCCTCACGCCAACTTGCGAAGGCTTCTCTTGCGGATTCCGTTCGTCCGACAGGCTCCGACTCGGCACTCATTTCGCGCAGCGATACTCTCTCGCTACCTATCTCCGATTCGGTTAAGCGCGACACCACAAAAAAGAGCAAGGGAGGATTCCTCGATGACATCATCAGCGGAAAGAACACCGACTCGTTGGTCTATGACGTAAAGAACAAGTTGGTCTATATCTACAACGAGGGAGATGTTACATACCAAAATATGAATCTCAAAGCGGACTTTATGCGTGTCAATATGGACACCAAAGAGATTTACGCTTACGGAAAACCCGACTCGGTCGATGGCAAACTCTCGAAGACGCACCCCGTTTTTACCGAGGGTCAAACCTCTTACACGATGGACACCATCACTTACAACATCTCGTCAAAAAAGGCTAAAATCAAGGGTGTAGCGACGCAAGAGGGCGACGGATGGCTCGTCGGTGGAAGCATCAAGAAGATGGCCGACAATACCATCAACATCCAGCACGGAAAATATACGACCTGCGAACAGACCGACCACCCGCACTTTTATTTGGCAATGACCAAGGCAAAGGTTATTCCCGGGAAGAAGGTCATTACCGGACCGGCATATCTGGTTATGGAGGATGTCCCCATCTATTTCCTCGGTATCCCCGAAGGATTCTTCCCGATAAATCTGGGTCCGAAATCGGGATTCCTGATGCCGTCTTTCGGCGAAGACTCGAAGGGTTTCTTCATCCGCGACCTCGGATACTACTTCACACTCGGAGAGCACGCCGACCTCGCCTTGCGCGGAGGTATCTACACTCTCGGTTCGTGGGAGTTGTCGGCAGCATCGCGATACATCAAGCGTTATAAGTACAGCGGAAACCTCTCTGCCAACTTTGCAAGCGTGAAGTATGGCGAGAAGGGAGAGCCTGATTACATCAAGCAGAACAACTTCCGAATCCAATGGACCCACACCCAAGACCCGAAAGCCAATCCGGGTTCGACTTTCTCTGCTTCGGTAAATTTCGCAACAAGTGGTTACAGCCGCTATTCAGCAACCTCGTTGAACGATATTCTTGCAACGCAGACCAACTCGACAATTTCGTACTCGAAGAGCTGGGCAGGTAAGCCCATCTCGCTCTCGATGAACCTCGCCGTCTCGCAGAACTCGCAGACCAAAGCCATTCAGGTTACGTTACCGACCATCGTCTTCAACGTATCGCGAGTCTATCCGTTCAAGCGCAAGGAGGCTGTCGGCAAACAGCGTTGGTACGAGAAGATTTCGTTGAGCTATTCGGCGAAGATGACCAACACGGTATCCACCACCGAGAAGGAACTCTTCACGGCAAAGACGCTCAAAAAT
>CAZIAS010000047.1:0-10656 GCA_964536825.1 uncultured Alistipes sp.
AGATTCAGGACGAGATGACCTATCCGGGTCAGGTAAAGATTACCGTTATCCGCGAAACCCGCGCCGTATCCTACGCGAAGTAATCGCGGCAATCAAAGTATATCCTATCGAAGGGTGTGTTCAAATTGTTGGGCACACCCTTTATTATTAAAGATTGCGGGCAGGGCCGGGGAGCAGGAGCAGCGCGGTCGGTCGAGGGCGGAAGTGTGGTTGGGTAAGATTTTTTTTGGGGGGGGTAATTGATAATTTTAGACCCCTCCGGCTTTCAGCCACCTCCCCTAAAACAGGGGAGGTGTTGTTGAAATTCAGAATTCAAAATTCAAAATGATTTTCCCTATTCTCCCCATATTCCCCATAACCCCTATAACCCCCATAATCCCCTATAATCCCCATAATCCCCACACCTTCCTGCCTCCCTTAACGCCTTTAACAGCCATTACCGCCCTTAAACTACGCCACACTTAACACCAAAATAGCCTTTCATTCTTCATTTTTTTGGTGGTTTCCAAAACAATACTTATCTTTGCAGGCTTGAAAACCCAAAGTGGGTTAGCGTATTTTATTAACTTAATTAAAATTTTATAGCATTATGGCTGTTAAAATTCGTTTGGCACGACACGGTAAGAAGGGCTATGCTTTCTATCACATTGTCGTTGCAGATAGCAGAGCGCCACGTGATGGTAAGTTTATCGAGAAATTGGGTACCTACAATCCCAACACGAATCCTGCTACAATCGACCTGAACTTCGAGCAAGCATTGGGTTGGTTAATGAAGGGCGCACAACCTACTGACACTGCTCGTGCGATTCTTTCGTACAAGGGCGTGTTGTACAAGAAGCACCTGCTCGGAGGTGTTGCCAAGGGTGCATTCTCGGAGAGCGATGCAGAGGCAAAGTTCAACAAGTGGCTCGGTGAGAAGGAGGGTAAGGTAGCAGCAAAGGTTACCAAACTCGCAACCGACGCCAAGGCTGCCGAGAAGGCTCGTCTTGCAGCAGAGGCCAAGATTGCGGAGGATCGCGCAAAGGCGATTGCCGAGAAGAAGGCCGCTGCCGAGGCAGAAGCTGCTGCCGCAGAGGCTACCGAGGAGGTAGTTGAGGGCGCAGAGGAGGCAACCGAGGCTCCCGCAGAGGAGTAGTCTCCGGCAAAAATGCGGGGGGGGGAAAAAAATTCGTGATTGAATCTCCTCGCATTGTGCCAATCAACAGAAAAGAGGTGTCCATTCCCCAAGACACCTCTTACTTTGCATTATAGCATAACACACCCATAAACACATATAATATGAAGAGAATTAGAAATTTAGAGCATAGGGGGGGGTATTCTTCTCCTATGATTACAGTGGCAGAGTTTGCCATTGAGGCAGGATTTGCCGTTAGCGGCACCGGTTCCGCAGGATGGGAGGACGGTAGCGAAGAGAACAACATGGGTAACTTCTAAACTATTGTAATGCCATGAAAAGATTGATGAAATTTATGATGAGCATTGCAGTAGCTGCAATCTCATTCACAGGTTGTGAGAACAACTTCGAAGAGACTCAACAGACTCCCAACGGATTCCAACTCACCGTTGTAGCCGACAACACATCACGCACCGAGTACGATGCAACATTGCAGGATATCAAGTGGTCGGCAGGCGACAAGGCAAGCGTTATTATCAACGCCTCGGCACAGGCTCTGACAGCCTCGATTGATGCAAACGATTCGCGCATCGCATCATTTACACACAACTCTAACACATTAACGGCAGGTACTGCTATTGTACAGGGATTTGCTCCCTCGACGGCACTCGATGTTCAGTATGAAGGTAGCGTTGCAACACGTTATAGCATAAACCTTCCTGCAAAGCAGAGCGCATCGACCTCGACCTTCGACAAATCGGCAGACATTTTGGTTGCCGACAATATGTCGATTACAATTACCGAAGATGATATTGCAGCCGGCAAGAAGAGCGTGGGCAACTTCAACTTCCACCGAATGGTTGCCATCAGCGAATTTACCTACACCGTTACCAATGCCGAGTTGGTGGCATCGGATGCAAAGGTCAATTCCGTATCATTTGAAGTGGTTTCGGCAGGTAACGACAAGTTCCTCGCAGGTAATATGCACATCCAGCCCAACGAGGATGGCGCAAAGTATGTGGATGCCGACCTCGTTGAGATTACCGATAGCAAAGACTATTTCTATGGCGCAGATACCAATAAGGTAACCGTTACCCTGACCGACAAACCCGCATTGAAAGATGGATTCAAAGCTTGGTTCGTAACCTCGCCCATCACATTGGCGGCAGATGACAAACTTGTCTTTACGGTCAAGACCGACGACGGCAAGACCATTACCAAAACCATCGATGCCGTAGGCAAGGAGTTATCGTTCTCGACCACGCAGAAGAACACTCTCGGCGTAACGCTGAACGATGCTGTAACTATCGAGAAATCAATCAAGATTCTCGCTATCGGCAACAGTTTCTCGGTAGATGCAATGCAATATCTCCACGGCATTCTGACCGATGCCGGTTATACGGACATAGCACTCGGCAATATCTATAAGGGAGGCTGCTCGCTCGAAACTCACGCTTCGTATTTTGCCGACAACACGGCAGGTTATACATACTATAAGAACACAACCGGCGAATGGGTTACTACCTCTTCGTATGCACCGCACAATGCGTTCACAGACGAGGATTGGGATTATATCACAATGCAGCAGGTAAGCGGAAAGTCCGGTATAGTTTCTTCGTACGACCCCTATTTGGCAAATCTTATCAATATCGTGACCGAAAACTGCCCCAATGCCGAACTTTTGTGGCATATGACTTGGGCATATCAGGGCGATTCGACCCATAATTCATTCCCCAACTACGATTCGGACCAGATGACGATGTACAACGCCATTATTAACGCCGTACAGAGTCGCATTGTGACCGATAGCAACTTTGTGAAGATTATTCCAAACGGTACGGCTATTCAGAATATGCGTACAAGTTATGTCGGCGATACCATTACTCGTGACGGTTACCATCTCTCTTACGACATTGGTCGCTATCTCGCTGCGCTGACATTCGCAAAGGCTTTAACAGGATGTGATTTGGAGAATATTACCTACACTCCGTCGGCATACACCTATTCGGATTCGCTTTTGGCCGCAATTAAGGAGGCTGCGAACAATGCAATAGCAAAGCCCTTCGAGGTAACCGCATCAACCTACACCACAGCACCCGAGCAGAGTTTCGAAGAGATTCTCACAGAGAACGGTCTCAACCCCGACGAGTACACTCAACTTGATATCGAGTGGACGAAGTTCGCTTACTATTACAGCACCTCGGAGACTGCAAACTACACAACTTCGCAGTTAAGGGATGTCAATTTCAGTGCAACTACTGCTCCAATGTTTGTTGCAACCCAGATTTTCGAGAAGAGCGAAATCCCCAACGGCTCGGTTATCGTGGTAATCAACGGACACTCGTACCGTCCCGAAGGTTGGGTGGCTCTCGACACGAAACCGACCACACGTCCGGGCAATGTTTCTGCGGAATTCACAGTGGTTGATGACGCTTGGTGGGGAGATTGGAACTATCGCGGATTTAATGTAGGTATGGGCTCTGCCTTGACCGACGAGACAGCCGATACGGCTTGCGCAAGTTTCGCAATCTTCGTTCCGAAAATTGCTGCTTTTGCAGCGATTATCGCCGAGAACGGCAAGGATATCAACGACTACGTGGCTCTCGAATTGGAAGTACAGCCTTACTCCTACTACAACTCGACAGGCTCGGCAACAAATCCTTCGAAACTTTATACAGGCACCTCCGGCACTGCACTAAAATATGCAGCAACCCAGATTTTCACGAAGAGCGAGATTCCCAACGGCTCGTTGCTTGTTTTGAAGAGCGGTTATCAGTATCGCCCCGATGCTTGGGAATCTCTCGACGCTACACCGGATACTCGCCCCAGCAATGTTTCAGCGCAATTCGTGGAGGTTGATGACACTTGGTGGAGTACCTACAACTATCGCGGATTTAACCTCGCTCTCGACGGAAGACCCGAACTGACCGCAGAACAGATGGAGGCTGTGTGCGAGTGTTTTGCAATCTTCGTTCCGAAGGATTCCGTAATCACGCCGTTGCAGCAAGTACTTGTGGATAACGGACTCAACCACGAAGAGTACACTCAACTTGATATCGAGTGGACGAAGTTCGCTTACTATTACAGCACCTCGGAGACTGCAAACTACACAACTTCGCAGTTAAGGGATGTCAATTTCAGTGCAACTACTGCTCCAATGTTTGTTGCAACCCAGATTTTCGAGAAGAGCGAAATCCCCAACGGCTCGGTTATCGTGGTAATCAACGGACACTCGTACCGTCCCGAAGGTTGGGTGGCTCTCGACACGAAACCGACCACACGTCCGGGCAATGTTTCTGCGGAATTCACAGTGGTTGATGACGCTTGGTGGGGAGATTGGAACTATCGCGGATTTAATGTAGGAATGGGCTCTGCCTTGACCGACGAGACAGCCGATACGGCTTGCGCAAGTTTCGGTATTTTCGTTCCAAAGAACTAATCCGACAATCTGTCACAAAGAAGTAGTCCGTGCGGCAAATCCCCGTACGGACTATTATTTTTTTTGTCTTCATTTGAGAATTTACAGTATATTTTTGTAATTTTGACGAAAAGTTAAACACGAGAGCAAAATCTATGCTTGCAGTAGCACGTATAACCAAACTTTTCGGCACCGAGGGAGGCGTATTGCTGAATCTCTACTCCACCCTGCCCGAAGATTTCGACCCGAAGTCCGATCCGCTCTTTGTTATGGCGGATAATCTCGCTGTGCCTCTTTGGTTTGACGAGTTCGTACCCCACGGAGCCAATGGCGCTCGTGTGGTCTTTGCCGACCTCGACACCCCGAAACGCATCGGAGAATTTGTCGGTCGTGAGCTCTTTATCGAGGAGCAGGAGCGCAGAGATGACGAGTTCTATATGGAAGACCTGATTGGTTTTACGGTTACGGCGAATGGCCTGCGCGGCAAGGTCACAGACTTCTACGACAGCGAGGTCAATCCGCTCTTCGGCATCACCTTCGAGGGGCGTGAGGAGACTTTGGTGCCGGCTGCCGAGGAGTTTATCGCAGCGATAGATTTCGAGGGTCAGACAATCAGGATGGTGCTGCCCGAAGGGTTGCTCGAACTATAATTTATAAATGCAGAAACAGCAATGGCGCAACGTGTGGTTATAGGTCTTTCAGGAGGTGTCGATTCGTCGGTCGCCGCCTATCTGCTCAAAGAGCAGGGCTATGACGTCGTGGGGCTCTTTATGATAAATTGGCACGACACGACCGGCACGCTCGAAGGCGACTGTCCGTGGCACGACGACAGGGTGTTTGCAGAGTTGGTAGCCAAGCGATTAGATATTCCGTTGCACGTGGTTGATTTGTCAGAAGAGTATCGCCGCCGCGTGGTTGAGTATATGTTTTCGGAGTATGAGCAGGGTCGCACCCCCAACCCCGACGTTTTGTGTAATCGAGAGATAAAATTCGACGTATTCTTGAAGGAGGCTCAAAAGTTGGGTGCCGACTTCGTTGCCACGGGTCACTACTGCCGCAAGGATGAGGAGGTCGGAGCCGATGGCCAGAGCATCTACAAACTGCTGGCCGGAGCCGATAAGAACAAGGACCAGAGTTACTTCCTCTGCCAACTCTCGCAGGAGCAGTTGCGCTACGCTATGTTTCCCATCGGCGATATCGAGAAGCCCGAGGTGCGTCGCATAGCCGAAGAGCAACACCTCGCCACCGCCAAGCGCAAAGATTCGCAGGGCATCTGCTTCGTCGGCAAGGTCGATTTGCCCGTTTTTCTCCAACAGAAACTCAAAGCCGCAAAGGGTAACATCCACGAAATCAAGCCCGAGTGGCCGAAGTACAACCGAGAGATAGCGACGGATGACCTCGCAGCACTCGCCGAGCCGTGGCACTACACCGTACGCGACGGCAAAAAGGTTGGCGAACATAAGGGGGCTCACTTTTATACCATCGGTCAGCGCAAAGGCTTGGGTATCGGCGGTCGCAAGGAGTCGCTCTTTATCATCGCCACGGATGTCGAACAGAATGTAATCTATGTCGGCGAGGGAGACAACCACCCAGGATTATACCGCAAGGCACTAAAAATCAAGACAGAAGATATCCATTGGATAAATCCGACACGACAAATGGCCGTCGGCGAAAGCGCTCGTTTCGCAGTCAGAATCCGCTATCGCCAGCCGCTACAACAAGCAACTCTCTTCATTCGCGAGGAGGGGGCTTACATACTCTTCGACGAACCACAACGAGGCATCGCCGCAGGTCAGTTCGCAGCGTGGTACGATGGCGAAGAACTTGTCGGCTCGGGCGTAATTGAGAAATAGACAACAAAACTCATAAAACCAACACTATGAAACTCAAAACAATCCTGACAATCATCGCATTGTCGCTCGTAACAACCCTTGTGGCACAGGAGATGAAGTACGTCAATGCTTCGGAGCTAAACATCTGTGGCTATACTCTCAAATCGGATAGCAATCCCTATGCCCGCTTCAACTACACAAATTACCCCGTACCTAACAAGAACATCGAGGGTATGTGTCGCTTCTCCACCGGTCTTTACGTAATGTTCTCGACCGACAGCCGCAATATTACGGCGAAATGGGCTTGGGCACCCAGGGGTATGGGTAACAATATGACGCCGATTCTGCAACGCGGTCTTGACCTCTACATCGAGAAGGATGGCAAATGGGTATTTGCAGGCGTGGGTCGTCCCTCCGGCAAATACGACAAGAGCGAATCTACATTCAAGATTGCCAAGAATATGCCCGAGGGCACCAAAAAGTGTATGCTCTACCTGCCCGCGTGGTGCGAAGTAACAACTCTGCAAATCGGCATCGACGACGGTACAACCATCGCCGGCATCGACTCGCCCTACACCTTCAAGGTTCTTACGCACGGTTCGAGCGTAACTCACGGAGCCTCGGCAAGCCGTCCCGGAATGACCTATACGGCTCGTATGAGTCGTTACACGGGATTCGACTTTATCAACTTCGGTTTCAGCGGAGAGTGTAAGTTGCAACCCGAATTTGCAAAAATCATCGCCAACACAGAGGCTGACGCTTATCTTTTTGACGCCTTCTCGAACCCCTCTCCGAAGGAGATTCGCGAGCGCTTGGAACCCTTTATCCAGACCATTACGGCAGCTCATCCCAACAAACCTTTCATCTTTATGCAGACACATATGCGTGAGGATGCGATGTTCAATGAGTCGTGGCGCAAATTCAATGTCGAGCGTCGCGAAACCGTTCGTGAGTTGATGCCGCAGATGGAGAAAAAATACAAGAATGTCCATTTCATCGATGCCGAAAATATTACCAGCAGCGACAATGACGGCACCATCGACGGTGCACACCCCACGGACCTCGGTTTCGACAACTTTATCAATACCTATCTTCCCACAATCAAGAAGATTCTCAAAAAATACGGCATCAAATAGTTATGCGCACCCTTCTACTGCTCATAATGACAGCATTCACAATCCAACTCTCGGCTCAACCGAGGGTTGGATTCGCTTATTATGATGTGGACAGAGCATACGACACCCAACCCTCATCGTTCTATGATGACAGGGATTTCACACCCGAAGGGCGCAATCGATGGAATCAAGAGCGTTATGACCACAAAATCAATGGCATATCAGCACTCATTGATTCAATGGCTCTACCCGTCGTGGCACTCTACGGAGTCGAGAATGAGCAGGTCGTGCGCGACATAGTCTCCCGCTGCAAAGGCGATTATTCGTACATTCATCGAACACTCAACCGCTTGGATGGTATGGATTTCGCACTGCTCTATTTTGGCGATGTACTATTTCCCGAACGTGTGGAATGCGGACTTGACTATCTGCTTGTCGATGCAACGGTCGGCGGCAGGGAGTTTACATTTCTGCTGACGCATCGTTCGCGCCTGCTTGCAACGCTTGTTGCACAAGAGAGGGAACTCAATCCCCAACGATTTCTCGTTGTGGCAGGCGATATGTATGGCAGCAGGTACGAAGACCTCGCTCTGACCGACGCCACGTCGAGAGCAGAGCAGGCGGGGCACGGCAATGTGGTTCATCGCGGGGTATGGAGAATGTTCGACAGGATTCTGGTCGATAAACGGCTCGAAAGCCATTGTGACATCTATGCCCGACGTTGGCTGTTGAACGATGACGGAGAGCCCGACTCCACCTTTGACAGAGAGGGATACAAGGGCGGGAACGGCAGAAAATTGCCAATATTTTGTTATCTGTGGTAAAATTTGTTGTTTTTGAACAAAATTTTTGTATCTTTGTATTTCGCTATGTGTATGCAAACACTTAACTATCAAATAATCAACATTTAGTCAATTATGGCAAACGTAAAAAGAGTTTATACCTTCGGTAACAAAGAGGCCGAGGGTAATGGCAAAATGAGAGAACTGCTCGGTGGTAAGGGTGCAAACCTCGCCGAGATGAACCTCATCGGAATCCCCGTTCCCCCGGGATTCACAATCACTACCGACGTATGCTCGGAGTACTATGCAAACGGTCGCGAGAAGATGGTTGAGATTCTTCGTCCCGAGGTCGAGAAGGCAATGAAGGGTATCGAGGCTCTTACCGGTCGTAAATTCGGCGACAAGGATATGCCCCTTTTGGTTTCGGTTCGTTCGGGCGCACGCGCATCGATGCCGGGTATGATGGACACCATCCTCAACCTCGGTATGAACGACGAGGCTGTCGAGGCAGTTTCGAAGCTTTCGGGCAACCCCCGTTTCGCTTGGGACTCGTACCGCCGTTTCGTACAGATGTACGGTGACGTGGTTCTCGGTATGAAGCCCGCATCGAAAGAGGATGAGGACCCGTTCGAGGTACTTATCGAGGAGCAGAAGGAGAAGAAGGGCGTGAAGAACGACACCGACCTTACGACCGACGACCTGAAAGAGCTTGTTAAGAAGTTCAAGGTTGCCATCAAGGAGCAGACCGGTGGCGAGTTCCCGACCAATCCGTGGGATCAGCTTTGGGGTGCAATCTGCGCAGTGTTCGGTTCGTGGATGAACGAGCGCGCAATCCTCTATCGTAAGCTCAACAACATCCCCGCAGAGTGGGGTACGGCAGTAAACGTACAGGCAATGGTATTCGGTAATATGGGTGACAACTCGGCTACCGGTGTTGCTTTCTCGCGTGACGCTGCTACCGGCGAGAACATCTTCAACGGAGAGTATCTTATCAACGCACAGGGCGAGGACGTGGTTGCAGGTATCCGCACTCCCCAGCAGATTACCATCGAGGGTTCGAAGCGTTGGGCAAAGGCACAGAACATCTCCGAGGAGGAGCGTGCATCGAAGTATCCTTCGCTCGAAGAGGTTATGCCCGCTGTTTATAAGGAGTTGAACGACATTCAGCACCACCTCGAAGAGTACTTTACCGATATGCAGGATATCGAGTTTACCATTCAGGACGGCAAACTCTGGATGTTGCAGTGCCGTAACGGTAAGCGTACAGGTGCCGCAATGGTTAAGATTGCAATGGATATGCTCCGCGAGGGTCTTATCGACGAGAAGACCGCTGTTCTCCGTTGTGAGCCCGCGAAGCTCGACGAGCTGCTCCACCCCGTATTCGACAAGGCTGCCATCAAGAATGCAAAGGTTGTGACCAAGGGTCTTCCCGCATCGCCGGGTGCAGCAACAGGTCCGGTTGTCTTCTTCGCAGAGGATGCCGAGAAGGTATTCCACGAGAGCGGTCAGAAGGCTATCCTCGTTCGTATCGAGACTTCGCCCGAGGATTTGAAGGGTATGCTCGACGCAGCAGGTATCCTCACTGCACGTGGCGGTATGACCTCGCACGCAGCCGTTGTTGCTCGTGGTATGGGTAAGTGCTGCGTATCGGGTGCCGGAGAGTTGGAAATCGATTACAAGGCTCGCACCATCAAGGTTAATGGTTATACCATCAAGGAGGGCGATTGGGTATCGCTCAACGGTTCGACCGGTGAGGTTTACCTCGGTCAGGTAGCTACCAAGGCTGCCGATTTGAGTGGCGACTTCGGTCAGTTGATGGACCTCGCAGGCAAGTACGCCCGTATGAAGGTTCGTGCAAATGCCGACACTCCGCGTGACGCAGAGCAGGCATTCGCATTCGGTGCCGAGGGTATCGGTCTTTGCCGTACGGAGCATATGTTCTTCGAGGGCGACCGTATCAAGGCTGTTCGCGAGATGATTCTCTCGGATGATGAGGATGGTCGTCGCGTGGCACTCAACAAGTTGCTCCCGATGCAGCGCAGCGACTTCGAGGGTCTCTTCAAGGCTATGAAGGGCTATCCCGTAATCGTACGTCTGCTCGACCCGCCCTTGCACGAGTTTGCTCCCAACACCGAGAAGGAGCAGCGTGAGATGGCCGAGGAGATGGGCATTCCGTTCGAGAAGGTTGTTGCTCGCGTAGAGTCGTTGCACGAGGTTAACCCGATGCTTGGTCACCGTGGTTGCCGTCTGGGTAACACCTACCCCGAAATTACCGAGATGCAGGCTCGCGCAATCATCGAGGCTGCTATGAACGTGAAGGCTACCGGCATCGACGTGAAGGTTGAGATTATGGTTCCGCTCGTGGGTAACCACAAGGAGTTGCGCTACCAGAAGA
>CAZIAS010000048.1:0-10328 GCA_964536825.1 uncultured Alistipes sp.
TCGCCCTCAATTTAATACTCAAAAAGCGCCACTTTTGGCATCATTACCAATAAAAACAGGCTGTCACGACACACAGGTCGGACAGCCTATTTTTTTGAATTTAACGCAGAGTTACTTTTTCGGTTTGGCGATAGCCTCGCGCATCGAGGTATCTGCCATCACGTTCTTCATTTTGTAATAGTCCATAATTCCAAGATTACCGTTGCGGAACGCCTCTGCCATTGCCATCGGCACCTCTGCCTCTGCCAAAATCACCTTTGCACGAGCATCCTCGGCCTTTGCGCGATTCTCCTGTTCGAGCGCTACCGCCATAGCACGGCGCTCCTCTGCCTTTGCCTGTGCGATATTCTTGTCGGCATCTGCCTGATCCATCTGCAACTGCGCACCGATATTCTTACCAACATCGATATCTGCAATATCAATCGAAAGAATCTCGAATGCAGTACCGGCATCCAGACCCTTTTCGAGAACTACGCGCGATATAAAGTCGGGATTCTCCAACACCATTTTGTGCGAATCGGCCGAGCCGATTGACGACACGATACCTTCGCCCACACGTGCCAACACAGTCTCCTCGCCGGCACCTCCAACCAACTGCTTAATGTTCGCACGAACCGTAACACGAGCCTTGGCGATAAGCTGGATACCGTCTTTCGCCACCGCAGCCACAGGGGGCGTATTGATAACCTTCGGATTTACCGACATCTGCACCGCCTCAAACACATCACGACCCGCAAGGTCGATAGCCGTTGCCATATTAAAATCGAGAGCAATACGTGCCTTTTGTGCCGACACCAAAGCGTGTACAACATTCACAACATTACCTCCCGCCAAATAGTGCGCTTCCAACTCGTTGGCGTTAAGCTTCAAGCCCGCCTTCGTACCCTCAATCATTGACGACACGATTACCGAAGGCGGCACCTTACGCCAGCGCATCAACACGAGTTGCAACAAGCTGACGTGAACACCCGACACCAACGCCGAGAACCACAATCCCACAGGAATAAAATAGAAGATAAGCCACAGCGCAACCAACGCCAAGAAGGCCACCAATGCAATAATTGCAATATTCATATCCATATTGATAGAGTTTTAGTTAATTTTCTTCACTATTACCGTAAAATTCTCAAAACCGACAACCTCAACCTTCGAACGCTGATCGACATAGACATCAATCGAGCGAGCTTCATAGATTGCATCTCCGATTTCCACCTTTCCCGCCGGCGACAGACGCGAAAGTGCAACGCCACAATCGCCAATCTTAACCTTCTCCTCCGGCAGAGGCATACTCGCCGACTCGATCTCCTGCTGCAACGAGAGTTTGCGCCACGTCTTGGCACGCAACGACACAACCGTCGAAAGCAGAGAAACCAACAGAATAACCGCTATAACGACCACTCCCACGAGAGTCTCATAGCCGGTAAATGCCAAATATATCGCGCTTCCATAACACACAAGCGCAAGCAATGCCCCGACAACCGAGCCGGGAATCACAAGAAGTTCTGCTACCAAAAAGAGAACTCCGAACAGAATCAACAGAACGATATAAAACATAACACAAATCGTTTAACTCGTTAAAGTTAGTAAATTCTAACCATATTTACAAATTTCAACGCAATTTAGCGAACTATACGACACTATTACTGCACCTCGGAGATGCCGACTTTGAGCGAGGAGTCTGCCGACTCGATACTTCTCACAACCAACTCCGCCGCTTCACGAGAACGGAAACCGGTAACCAAGTAGGTATCCTTACCCACGCGAGAGAGTTCGTTACCTTCCGACATCTGCGCAATCGCACGGCGAACACTCTCCGACAGGGTAGTGACGCCCAAAATCTCGACCGTATAGGATTTACTCTTCAACTTCTCGATTGCCTCACGACTTCCTGCATAAGTTCCGTCAATCCACGCAGCGACATCAGCCGAACGAAATCCGAGTTTCTTGACGGTCTGCAAATGTTTCTCCAAAGCTTCAACCGTGGGGTAGCCGCCCGCATAGTAGAGCCATTTACCATCTTCGGAACGCAGATATGCCACGGGCTCCAATCCGCGAAACTTCGACAACGGCTGACGCTCGGCAAACTCACCAAGTTTGATACGATACATCTCGCCATTCTCATAGACGACACATTCCGGCAGAGGATTTTTCGATGTATAAACATACTTTGTCGAGAATTCCAACGGTACATAGTCCAAGAAGTAACGGCGCTTTATCTCGACCGGCATAAAGTCGTAACGCACAGCATCCAACGCTTTGCGCACGCGAGACAGAGAATCTGCGGCAGTATGCAGACCGAGAGCCGTCGCCACATCGATTTCGTAATCAACCACGCAGCGCTTCTGGAAGGCAAAATCCAACGGCACATCCGAAGCATAGACTCCTCGCTCGCGGTCGATACTCTGACGCATTACAAAACGGCTGTTCTCTGCACGCTGCAACATATCGTGACGACCCGTCTTATCGAAAAGAAGATCGTACATATAAGTCTTGTTATCAAACACGAAACTCCACGTTGCTGCCAACGAATCGGCAATCATATTACACTCCGACTGACGATTCAAAAAGAGGGTCATCAAGCTATCTGCCGCCCCCTCATTATCCGTAGCGACATACTCTTCCCTCAACAAAGAGAGCGAACTATGACACTCCTCGTATGCCACAAGCAACTGCGCTGCCACGCCCTCGTAACGCTGCGCCTTACGCAGTGCGGCATAATCTCCCGACGACAACAGTGTTGCAAAGCAGGCATTTCTGGTCAAATCGGCATATTTTCGAGTATCGGTTGGCACCGCAACCTCCTCTTCAACGACGGGTCGGGATTGCACCGGTTGATTATTTATATTGACTACAATCCACTCCTGCTCGACCTTGTTAATCTTATCTGCCAATCGGTTACGCTCGCCACGCACGGCAAAAAGTTCTGCTTCGAGGCGCAGAATCTCCTCCGAAAGTTCTTTGCGACGGTCGCTTTGTTCAACAAATTGTTCACGCAATGTCGATATTATCAACGTCAGCGAATCGGACTTGGTCCCCAAAGCCTCATCTTGTGCAAGCAGTGCCAAATAGTCTTTATTACCTTCAAGCCCTGCGACACTAGGCTTACCCTCCTGTGCCGGAAGTACAAAGATAGTAAGAGCGAGAGCCAACGCCAATATAGTTCTTATCGCCACCATTTCAAGAAAAAGAGTTGTATAAATCCAAATATTTCAAGACGGCCCATCAGCATCAGAAATGCATCCTGAATCTTCAACACCGCGGGAAGAGCTGCATAATTACTCATAGAACCGACCTCGCCAAATCCGGGTCCGACATTACCCAGGCAGGCAATTGCAGACGAAACCGAAGTCATCATATCCAACCCGAAGAGAGCATTAACCACCGAGCCGACAAAAATCAACGCTATGTAGGTAACCATAAATATGACTACCGTATTGAGAATCTCGCCCTCCTGAATCACACCATCAACCTTCAAGCGTATCACGGCATTGGGGTGTTGCTGACGACGCATACGCGCCTTAAACATCTTGGCAAAGAGCAGGACTCGGTCAATCTTCACACCTCCCGACGTCGAGCCGGCACACGAACATACAACCGACGCAAATATCAGTATCAAAATTGCAAAGGTGGTCCACAGATTGGTATCGGCAGTCGAAAATCCCGTAGTTGTCAGCAGCGACACGAATTGGAACGATGCGTGACGCAACGACGAAAGTATATCGGGATAGACGTGTCCGAAGTAGAGACTCAATGCCAACAGCAACGAACCGATGACGATAATCGAGAAGTAGGTCCGGGTAACCTCCGAGCGGAAGATATTCTTCGATTTGCCGACGATGGTCGCATATATCAAACCAAAGTGAATACCCGAAAGTATCATCGCACCCATAAGTATCAGTTCGATATAGGGATTATCGTAGAACCCGATACTCAAATTGCGGGTTCCGAAACCACAGGTGGCACAAGCCGACATCGCGTGATTTACCGCATCAAACCACCCCATACCCGATAATTTGAGCAGTAGGGCAGTAATACCGGTCAGCCCGAGATAGACCACCATCAAGATTCGCACAATCTGCTGCGTGCGGTAGCGGTAGTTATCCTTCGCCAGCGACGAAAGTTCGACATTCGAAAGAGTCATCTTCGTCTTGCCGAGTGAGGGCAGAATAACGAGCGCAAACATCACAACACCAACGCCGCCCAACCACGCCGTACACGAACGCCAGAACATCAATCCCTTCGGCAGTGCCTCAATATCTTTCAGGATGGTCGCTCCCGTAGTCGTGAATCCCGACACACTCTCGAACCAGGCATTCACAAGCGTAAATTCGCCACCCCACATTACATACGGGAACATTCCGACCACGCACGCCATAATCCACGAGCCGACCACGATACAGAAGCCCTCCTTATTGGTTATCTGCTCGATTTTGGGCACGAAAATCATCGGAAAGAATCCCAACAGCGCCGTCAGCAGCGACGACAGTACCAACGGATAGAACGACGAGTCCATTCCATTCAGGAACGACACAACCGCCGCCACAGCCATAAAGAGCGCAGCGAAGAGCATCACCAATCCCGAATATCGCAATATGACGTAAAGTCGCATAATCCGTTAAGCCTTGTTCTGTTTCGATTGGTTAATCAGTGTTTCGATATCCTCTTTCAGGTCAAGAAGTTCGTCTCGACACTCCGACTTGGGCGCAAAGGGCAGGCGGAACTCCAACCACTCGGCAAGCGACTTTCGAATCGCAAGAATCGGATTCAAGCAGTAAATCGTAATGAAGTAATAGAGCATCAGCACGATAGCAATCATCACTATCAGCGATATCAGCACCGGCATAACTGCGCGATAGGCGTTATGGCTCAACTGCTCGGCACGCGGAGTAAGACCCTCGTGGGTAGCAGACATATAGTCGTTAATCTGCTTCGACATCTTCTCCGACACGGGGTTATAAACCTCCTCATACCACACCCTGTCAAAACTCGACGGTAGGGTATCGCTTTGCGACGCAAGCATCTCGCCTGTCAAACGACGCAACTCCGTTACCGTTACAGTCAGCGAATCGAGATGAGCACTCTCTTTCGAGAGGTCGTACGCTGCGGCAAGCGAGTTTTCGAGCTTTATCAAACCCTCGCGGCAACGCGAATCTCCACTATAATCATCCAGCACCGAAACCTCGGCAACGGCACGACTCTGGTCGTGGAGCGCAGTCAGCATATCCTTTGCCAACTCCATATTGCGGTGGCTACGGTCGAGTATAACCTCGGCATCGGTACTCAAATGCCCCAACTCGAAGAGCGACACCATACCCGAGAAGAAGAGCAACGTCACGATGCTCAAAAAACCTATCGAAACTCTCTTGCGGATTCCCTTCATAATAAGCTTAATTTTATGCAAAATTAAGAAATAATTCACAATTCACAATATCGCCATCAAAGAATCTCGCCAACGGCGTCACCCGAAGGTTCAACCCCTGTAATGCGGACACGGCAAAGAGTATTGATTTTCGAGCGGTCGTATGGGACTCTTACCTTGACGTAATTGCCCGTAAATCCCGTCATAAATCCGCCGCGCATAGTACTCTCAAACAATACAACATCCTCTTCTCCAACACATTGCGAACAAAACTCATAATGCAACTTTGCACACAACTCTTCGAGGCGTTTTACCCGTTCTGCCGAGACCGCAGGCGACACCTTGTCAGGCATCTCGACAGCCGGAGTTCCGGGGCGTTCCGAGAATGGGAAGATATGGATAAAGGCGGGCTTAATCGTTGCCAAAAAGTCGTAGGTAGCCTGAAAATCCTCCTCGCTCTCGCCCGGAAAGCCGACAATCACATCAATACCGATAAACGAATCGGGCATCAGACGCCGTACCTCGGCAATACGCTCGGCATACTTCGCAGAGGTGTAGCGGCGACGCATAGCGCCCAAAATCTTATCGCAACCACTCTGCAACGGCACGTGGAAGTGGTGCTGAAACTTCTCGGAAGATGCACAGAAGGCTATAATCTCGTCGGTCAGCAGATTCGGCTCGATAGAGGATATGCGGTAGCGGTCGATACCCTCCACCTCGTCAAGCGCACGAAGCAGGTCGATAAACTTTTCGCCCGTCGTACGCCCGAAGTCGCCCGTATTGATACCCGTGATGACAATCTCGCGCTGACCCGCAGCGGCAATCCGCTCCGCTTGTGCCACAATCTCGGCAATCGGGATATTGCGACTCGAACCACGAGCGTAGTGAATCGTACAATAGGCACACTTGTAGTCGCAGCCATCCTGCACCTTCAAAAATGCACGGGTGCGGTCGCCCGACGAGAAGGCTGCAAAAAAACGCGTCAGATGCTCCACATCGCAACTGAAAACCTGCTGCACACGCCCCTGTTCGACAAGTTCGACCACTCGTTTATATAAATCGCCTTTATCGTTGTTGCTCAACACAATATCCACACCTTCAATCTTCGCAATTTCGTAGGGTTTAAGCTGTGCATAACAACCCGTGACAGCAATGATTGCCGAAGGATTGCGACGGTGGAGTTTGCGGATAATATTTCGACACTTTTTATCGGCGTGCTCGGTTACCGAACAGCTGTTGATAACACAAATATCGGCCTCCTCGGTCGGAGCCACACGAACAAATCCCCCCTCCTCGAATTGGCGGGCAAGGGTAGAACTCTCCGAAAAGTTGAGTTTGCATCCAAGCGTATGAAAACTTACTCTGTGCATATCTCTCGTATAAAAAATCACCACGAAGGTACGAAAAATGGTCGAAAGTCGGAAAAGTTTGAGTAAAATAGGATAAAAAAGTGTATTTTTACGCGCTCAAATTTACTGCCAGATGGATTTTTTTGCCGACATACTACGTTTCGATTATCTCTCGAACGCACTCGCAGCGTGCGTTCTATCGGGCGTATTATGCGGTATTGCAGGCACTTACATAGTTTGCCGACGGATGGTATTCCTCGCAGGCGGAATTACTCACGCCTCATTCGGCGGACTCGGTTTGGCATTTTACTTCGGTGCTAACCCCATCCTCGGGGCAATGCTCTTTGCCGTAGCTTCGGCATTTGGCATCGAGTGGGCGAGTTCAAGAGGCAAAATCCGCGAAGACTCCGCCATCGGCATCATCTGGGGATTCGGAATGGCTGTCGGCGCACTATTTATGAGCCTTCGTGCAGGATACACCTCTGGCGATTTGTCGAGTTATATGTTCGGCAGCATCATAACCGTCACACGAGGGGATGTTATCGCTCTTGCCTTATTGACTGTCGCCACACTACTCGGCGCGATTCTCTGGTTACGCCCCATAATGTACGTTGCATTCGACCGTGATTACGCTCGCAGCCAGGGCGTTCACACCAAAATCGTATCGTATGCAATGTCGGCACTGCTCGCCGTAACCATTGTCCTATCGATACGGATTATGGGCATAGTATTGCTGATTTCACTGCTCACGATGCCCGTAGTCATAGTGAATACCTTCTCGAAATCGTACCGTGCAATAACCATTTGGAGTGCAATTATTGCAGCCGTGGCAAGCGTTGCCGGCGTCGTTGCGAGCTATTTTTTGGAGGTTCCGTCGGGTCCTGCCATAATATTTATGCTTACTTTTGCGCTTATTACGGTAAAACTATTACCTTTGCGCAGCAAAAACTCGAAACCGAGCCGATGAAAACCATACACAAATTAGTTCTGAAAGCCTATTTAGGTCCAATGCTTATGACCTTCTTCATCGTGATTTTCGTCTTGATGATGAACTTCGTATGGCGTTATATTGACGAATTGGTCGGCAAGGGTCTTGATGCTATGGTCATCATCGAGCTTATCTGCTACGCCACCGTCAATATGATTACGATGGGTCTGCCGTTGGCAATGCTATTGGCGGCAATTATGACGATGGGTAACCTCGGCGAAAATTACGAGTTGCTGGCGATGAAGTCGGCGGGAATGTCGCTACCACAGATTATGAAACCGTTAGTCATCGTGGTCGGGATTATCTCTGTGGCAGGTTTTTTCATCATCAACGACCTCGTGCCATACGCCAACCGCAAGATGTTCAGCATCATATACGATATCCGTCAGCAGAAGCAGACTATCGAGTTCCAAGACGGGCTCTTCTTTAATGGTATCGAGAATATGAGTATCCGCGTCGAAAAACAGGACCCCAAAACCAACCTGTTGCGCGGAGTGCTTATCTACGACAACCGCAACACCAGCGGCAATATGACCACAACGATTGCCGACTCGGGATACATTCGTTTATCGGATGATAAGAAGTTTTTGTTGGTTACGCTCTTCAACGGCGAAACATACGAGCAGACACGCAACAGCAAGTGGTACACCCAGAGCACTCTGCGACACCACGTCTTCGACCGACAAGACGGCACGATTCCGATGGAGGGATTTGATTTTCAGCGTTCGGACGAGAACTCATTCGGAGGTAGCAGCCAGACACGCGACATCAAGGAGTTGCAGCGTGCCATCGACTCGCTCGACCTGATGGTGAATGATGCGACGGCGAACTCCTATAACCCACTGCTCAAACAGCAGATTTTCCGCAAAGACGACTCTATTCTTGTACCGGAGGGCGATTCTCTCTACATAGACCGTAGCGACCGCTACAAGAGCTTTGCCATTGACTCCATACCCGATTTATCGACTCGTTCGAAGAACGATATATGGAAGTCTGCCCGTAATGCCGCCAAGAGTTCGCGAAATATGTTTGCATTCGACGAATCTACCGCCAAGGAGGCTCTCAACCAACTCTATCGCAGCAAAAACGAATGGCATCGCAAGTTGGCATTCCCCGTATCTATTATGATATTCTTCCTTATCGGAGCTCCTCTCGGTGCAATTATCCGCAAGGGAGGTTTGGGTATGCCGATTGTTATCTCGGTCATCTTCTTTGTCATCTACTACATTATCAGTATCTCGGGCGAAAAGTGGGCGAGAGAGGGCGAGTGGAGTTCGTTGATGGGAATGTGGATCTCGTCAATAATCCTCGCTCCGATAGCAATCTACCTGACATACAAGGCAACGAACGATTCTTCGTTGCTCGATACCGATTGGTACTACGGTCGCTACAAACACTACAAGGAATTGCTCATTGCCCGTCTGCCCAAGAAGTGGCAGGAACAACTCAACCGTAAACATAAGTAGTAGTGATGAAGGTTCTTATTTACGGGATTACACCACTACCGCTTTTCGAGGCCGAAGGCGACCGAGCTTCCAGATTGATGTAGTGTAATTATGCACATAAGCACAACAATGAAATATATGAATGCCAAGGATTTACGCATAGTTTTTATGGGCACGCCCGAGTTTGCCGTACCTTCGCTGCGTGCGCTTGTCGATGGAGGCTACAACGTCGTTGCCGTAGTTACCACGCCCGACAAGCCTGCCGGTCGCGGTCAGCGTCTGCACGAGAGTGACGTCAAAGTGGCGGCTCGCGAATTGGGTTTGCCGATTCTGCAACCCGAGAAGTTGCGTAACCCCGAATTTATCGAAGCTATGCAGGCTCTGCGTCCCGACTTGGGCATTGTCATCGCATTTCGTATGCTACCCGAAGTTATTTGGTCGATGCCGACCTTCGGCACCTTCAACCTCCACGCCTCGCTATTGCCTCAATATCGTGGCGCAGCACCCATAAATTGGGCAATTATCAACGGAGAGAGCGAAACCGGCGTGACAACCTTCCTGCTGAACCACGAAATCGACAAGGGTGGAATTATTGGTCAAATTCGCGTTCCAATAGGCAAGGATGATACGATAGGCACGATGTACGACCGCTTGATGGAGGTCGGCACGGGGTTGGTCATCGATACGGTCGAGCACATTGCAGCCGGAGATATCGAGCCCGTGGAGCAGATGCACATAGACGAGAGCACACTACGCCCTGCACCCAAGATTTTCAAAGAGGATTGCTGCATCGATTGGAGTTGCAAAGGTCGTGACATCGTCAATTTTGTACGCGGGCTATCCCCTTATCCGGCAGCTTGGACACCGATGAACGGCGAAGGGGTACAGCCGCTCACGGCAAAGATTTTCTCGGCAAAATTTATCCCCACAGAGGAGCGCGGCTCGTGTGGAGACATTTCGAGCGACGGCAAAAACTACATTCGCATACGCTGTGCCGACGGCGAGATCGAAATAGGCGAGTTGCAGATTGCAGGCAAGCGCAGAATGGCGGTCAAGGAACTGTTGCTCGGCTTTCGCGACATCTGTAAATACTGCGCACGATAACTTTGCAAAAGTGGAGCTTGAATAAAAGGGTAATGATGCCAAAAGCGGCGCTTGGGTAAAAATGTAATTGTCTATATATTTGG
>CAZIAS010000049.1:0-10281 GCA_964536825.1 uncultured Alistipes sp.
CGTTTCTCGCCCTCAATTTAATACTCAAAAAGCGCCACTTTTGGCATCATTACCATCATAAAAGGTTGCCCGATTTTACAAATCGTTGGCAACCTTTCGTTTTTGCTGTTTATATGAAGTGTGAATTCGGATTGTTAAATGCCTATTTGTCGAAATATCTCCCACAAAATTACGCCACCGCTGACCGAGACGTTCAGTGAGTGCTTGGTTCCGAATTGAGGAATCTCGATGGCGCCGTCGCACATATCGACCACCGACTGTTCGACACCAAGCACCTCATTGCCAAAGACTACGGCATACTTTATGCCCTCCTCGGCGCGAAATTGGTCGAGCATTACGGCTCTTTCGACCTGTTCGATGGCAATTATGCGGTACCCATCGTTGCGCAGTTGCTCGATACATTCGGCGGTTGTGGGGTAGTAACTCCAAGCAACACTCTCCTCGGCACCCAGAGCCGTCTTGTGAATTTCGCGATTCGGAGGCGTTGCCGTGATACCGCAAAGGGCTATATGCTCGATGGCGAAGGCGTCGCCCGTACGAAAGAACGAGCCTACATTCTGTGCCGAGCGGACATTGTCAAGCACCACTGCGATAGGTGTTTTTTTCTGCTTGGCGAACTCTTCGAGTGAGGGACGGTTGAGTTCGGCATTGGTAATTTTTCTCATTGTTGCGATTCTTTGCTGCAAAAGTAAGAAAAATCAAAATATTTTAACTATTTTTGAGGTTGATTTGGGCGGATTATGCCCGAAGGATATCGAAAAACAGATGCAAAAAGGATTGTCGATACTTGTTGTGCTTTTGACTCTGACGCTATATGTTGCGCAGGGTCAGGAGGTTGCGTCTGTGATAAAGGCGACCGGCCAATCTTCTGTCGAGGAGAATGAGGTTCTCTTCTTCGATGGAGAACTTTCGACTCATTTCGACAATACAGAGTTCTCCGGCAGCTCGGTCGGCTATTCGCGAACGATTTTTGCCGTGAAATTGGTACCGACCCTCGGTTACCGTTGGGGAAAAGAGGGGCGCCATTCGGTGGCTGCGGGTGCCGAGTTACTCAAAGATTTTGGTTCGAAAGAGTTTTTGAATGATGCGAGGTTGGTCGCGTATTACCGTTATAAGGACAAGAATTGGGGTGCTTATGCCGGCATATTCAAGCGCGATGAACTTATCGGACACTATTCGCGAGCCTTCTTCTCTGATTCGACACTGATTTACAACGGGACTGTGCAAGGCGTTGCCGGACACTATCGCTCGGAGCGTATGTTTGCAGAATTGGCCGTTGATTGGGATGGACTCTACTCCCCCGATACCCGCGAGAAATTTAGAGTCTTAACCTCGGTCGGAGGGTCGTTCGCCAAGTGGTTTAATGCGGGATTGACATTCTCGTTGCAGCACTACGCTAATCGCTCGACATTTCGTGGGAATGTGGTCGATAATGCCCTTGCGAACGTGTGGCTTGGGGCGAAGTTTAGTGCTTTCTTCGATTTTGATGTACGTCTGGGCTATCTGCAAAGCCTGCAACGCGATCGCCGTACCGATGACGGATGGCTGACCCCGAAGGGTGGCGAACTCTATGTGCGAATCTCGAAATGGGGGGTATTTATCGACAATAATCTCTATGTGGGCGAAAAACTCTTCCCACTCTATAATACTGTCGGAGTGGATGGTAGAAAGTATGCTGACGGCCTATATACGGGCGATATCCTATTCTCCCCCCCCCGAAAAATTTACAACCGTACGGGCATCGGCTACGAGCGTTTGTTCTGTCGCGACAAGCTCTCGGTAAGGGCCGAAATGGTGCTGCAATATGCAGGAGAGAAGTTGCTGTGCCAACAGCTTGTTGGTATCGCTGCGAGGTTCGCCCCGACAATTTACGACAAAAACAAACACAAGAAATAGATATATAGAATATGGCAACAGTGACCAATGAAACACGTGAGAAGTCGTTGAACTTCCTTGAAGAGATTATCGAAGAGTCTATTGCAAAGGGCGAAAAACGAGTGCAGACCCGCTTCCCGCCCGAACCGAACGGATATCTGCATATCGGACACGCAAAGAGTATCTGCATCAACTTCGGATTGGCGAAGAAGTATGGAGGTCTGTGCAATCTTCGCTTTGATGACACCAACCCCGTGAAGGAGGATGTCGAGTATGTAGATTCGATTAAGCGTGATATTCAGTGGCTTGGCTTCCAATGGGCAGTCGAGCGTTATGCGTCGGACTACTTCGACCAACTCTACGAGTGGGCTGTTCAGCTAATCAAGAAGGGTCTGGCTTATGTTGATGACCAGACACAGGAGCAGATTCGCGAAGGTCGTGGTACGGTTTCGGTGCCGGGTACCGAATCGCCGTGGCGTAACCGTTCCGTGGAGGAGAATCTCGACCTCTTCGAGCGAATGAGAGCAGGCGAGTTTGCGGATGGCGAGAAGGTGCTGCGTGCCAAGATTGATATGGCGCACCCTAATATGCTCTTCCGTGACCCGATTATGTACCGAATCCTCCATACCGAGCACCACCGCACGGGTAATAAGTGGTGCATCTACCCGATGTATGACTATGCTCACGGTCAGAGTGACTCGATAGAGAAGATTACGCACTCGATTTGTACGCTCGAATTTGACGTGCATCGTCCGCTTTACGATTGGTTTATCGAGGCTTTGGAGATTTACCCCTCGCATCAGTACGAGTTTGCCCGCTTGAATCTTACCTATACGATGATGTCGAAGCGTAACCTTCTCAAACTCGTGAACGAGGGTGTGGTTATGGGTTGGGATGACCCGCGTATGCCGACCATCTGCGCTCTGCGTCGTAAGGGCTATACGCCCGCTTCGGTGCGAGCATTTGCCGAGATGGTGGGTGTAGCCAAGCGCGATAACGTAATCGACCTCGGTAAGTTGGAGTTCTGCGTGCGTGAAGATTTGAACAAGGTTGCCGAGCGTCGTATGGCGGTACTGAATCCTATTAAGGTTGTGATTACCAATTGGGAGGAGGGTAAGGTCGAGATGCGCAAGGCTGTGAACAACCCCGAAGATGAGGCGGCAGGTATGCGCGAAGTGCCGTTTGGCCGCGAACTCTATATCGAACGTGACGACTTTATGGAGAATCCTCCGAAGAAGTATTTCCGCTTGCAGCCGGGTGGCGAGGTGCGTCTGCGCTATGCCTACCTTATCAAGTGTGAGGAGGTGATCAAAGACGCCGAAGGCAATGTTGTTGAGTTACGCTGTACATACGACCCGATGTCGGGTGACGGTTCGTCGAGCGACGGCCGCCGTGTGAAGGGCGTAATTCATTGGGTGTCGGCAGCACACGCCGTGGAGGCAGAGGTGCGCCTCTTCAACCCGCTCTTCCGTACCGAGGACCCGAACGATACAAGCGAGGGTCAAACCTCGTGGGAGGATAATCTCAATCCCGAATCTATGGTCAAGACGACGGCTTGGTTGGAGCCGGCATTGGCAGAGCAGGAGATTGGCAAGACCGTTCAGTTTGAGCGTGTAGGCTACTTCTGTCCCGATACCGACTCGACACCCGACCACCTTGTCTTCAACCGCACGGTTACGCTCAAAGATTCGTGGGCGAAAATGAATAAATAGTAATTAGCAACTACTGACGATATTGATAGATATCGAAAGATGTTAGTATCGTGCAATTAGACAAAGGTATAAACAACTCCTCCCCTATTTTAGGGGAGGTGGCTGAAAGCCAGAGGGGTTATGATTATCAATGTAACAACCATCCCTCAAAGTTGGAATTGCGAAAAGAGTTGCGCAAAAATGCTACACCTGCCGAAGCAAGGCTTTGGTCAATGTTAAAAGGGAAGCAGCATAACGGAGTGCGTTGGCGCAGGCAATTCTCGATAGGCCCGTATGTAGTAGATTTTTATTCTCCTTCACAGCGCCTTGCGATAGAACTTGATGGCAGACCCCACTATACCGAAAGTGGTGCAGATATAGATTTTATTCGTACAAAATATTTGAATTTTCAAGGTGTTAGAGTGATACGGTTTGAGAATTCGGAAGTGTGGAAAAATTTGGAAGGAGTGTTGCAGCGGATAGAAGAGTCTTTGATTGACCCCTCCGCCTGTGGCACCTCCCCTAAAACAGGGGAGGAGTTTTAAGAGAAATTTTTATAAACAATGTTTAACCATATTAAAATTTAAGAATTATGAACTTTGTAACAAACGAAAAACTGACGATTATCGGCGCTGCCGGTATGATTGGCTCGAATATGGCACAGACTGCCATTATGATGGGTCTGACTCCCAACATCTGCCTCTATGACCCCTATGCTCCCGGTTTGGAGGGCGTAGCAGAGGAGCTCTATCACTGCGGTTTCGAGGGCGTGAATGTAACCTTCACTTCGGATATTAAGGAGGCTTTGACCGGTGCGAAGTATATCGTAAACTCGGGTGGTGCAGCTCGTAAGGCTGGTATGACCCGTGAGGACCTGCTCAAAGGTAATGCTCTGATTGCCGAGGAGTTCGGTAAGAATGTGAAAGAGTATTGCCCCGATGTTAAGCACATCGTTATCATCTTCAACCCCGCAGATATTACGGGTCTTATCACTCTGCTCTATTCGGGTTTGAAGCCTTCGCAGGTAACTACTCTCGCAGGTCTCGATTCGACTCGTCTTCGCAGCGAACTCGCAAAGCACTTCGGTGTTTCGCTTGACGAGGTGGAGAACTGCCGTACCTATGGTGGTCACGGAGAGCAAATGGCGGTTTATGCATCGACTGCAAAGGTTCAGGGCAAGCCTCTGACCGAGATTATCGGCACCGACGCTTTGACCGCAGAGCAGTGGGCAGAGATTCAGGAGAAGGTAACCAAGGGTGGTGCCAACATTATCAACCTGCGTGGTCGCTCGTCGTTCCAGTCGCCTTCGTATGTGTCGATTGAGATGATTGCAGCCGCTATGGGTGGTAAGCCGTTCCGTTGGCCCGCAGGTACCTATGTTTCGAATGAGAAGTTCGACCATATTATGATGGCTTGGGAGACTTCACTGACTGCCGAGGGTTGCCAGCTCAAAGAGTTGAAGGGTACTCCCGAAGAGGAGGCTGCTTTGGCAAAGAGCTACGAGCACCTCTGTGCATTGCGCGATGAGGTTATCGCACTTGGCGTACTTCCCCCCGTTGCAGAGTGGAATCAACTTAACCCCAATATTAAATAAAGGTACTTATATACATAATTACACTGCTTCGACCTTTTACCGCTGATGAAGGTAGTTGCTTGCTGCGACACGCCGAGTTTACAGGTTTGACCCACCCCTAAATCCCATTCTCGGGAGGGGATTCGGTCGCCTACGACTCCGAAAAGCGGTAAAAACCACGCCGAGTGTAATTTCGTATATAAATGCCTAAATAATTAGGAGTTATGCGATAGTCGAGAGCCTCACTTTTGGGGCTCTCGTTTTGAAGTGAGGAGCTGTCCGACCATCGGGTTGTGACAGCTCTTTTGTTTTTCTTGAAAAAATGTTAAAAAAAAAGGCGTAGGATAGTGTGGAAACCGAAAATTATGCTTAATTTTGCGAGCAACAAAAATATAAGCCCTATGTCATTTATCAATGAAAGGGTGCAGCCAGAAGGTCTTACCTTTGACGATGTGTTGCTTGTACCCGCTTATTCCGAAGTGTTGCCGCGTGAGGTTAGTCTTAAAAGCCGTTTTTCGCGTAATATCAGTCTGAACATACCTATTGTGTCCGCTGCGATGGATACCGTGACCGAAGCGTCGTTAGCTATTGCATTGGCTCGTGAGGGAGGTATCGGCGTTATTCACAAGAATATGTCGATTGCCGAGCAGGCTGCGCAGGTGCGTCGCGTGAAGCGCGCCGAGAACGGTATGATTTACGACCCGATTACCATCAGTAAAGAGCATACGGTGGGGGATGCGCTGGCGATGATGCACGAAAATAAGATTGGCGGTATCCCCGTTGTGGACGATGACCGCAAACTTATCGGTATCGTAACCAATCGAGATCTGCGTTTCCAGCGCGAGATGTCTCGCCGTATTGAGGAGGTTATGACCCCGAAGGAGAAACTTGTAACTACGCACAACCCTGCGCTTGAACACGCCTCGGAGGTGCTGCTCAATAACAAAATCGAGAAACTGCCCGTCGTGGATGACGAAGGTCGTTTGGTGGGACTTATTACCTATAAGGACATCACGAAGGTTCAGGACCATCCGAATGCCTGCAAGGATTCGAAAGGTCGTCTGCGTGTGGCTGCCGGAGTCGGTATTACTCCCGACTTTATGGACCGCGTGAAGGCGTTGGTCGATGAGTCGGTTGATGCCGTTGTATTGGACTCTGCTCACGGTCACTCTGCCAATATCGTGAATGCTCTGCACAAAATCAAGCAGGAGTACCCTGCGCTTGATGTAGTTGTAGGTAATATCGCGACAGCCGAGGCTGCAAAGATGCTCGTTGATGCGGGTGCAGACGGTGTGAAGGTCGGTATCGGCCCGGGTTCGATTTGTACGACCAGAATCATCGCGGGTGTCGGAGTGCCGCAACTTACAGCAATCTATGACGTTGCGAGTGCAATCCAGGGTAGTGGCGTGCCGGTTATTGCCGATGGCGGTCTGCGCTATTCGGGCGACTTGGTAAAGGCTCTGGCTGCCGGTGGCGATTGTGTGATGTGCGGTTCGATGTTTGCAGGTACCGAGGAGGCTCCGGGCGAGACTATTATTTATAATGGTCGTAAGTTCAAGAGCTACCGAGGTATGGGCTCGATTGATGCGATGAAGGCAGGTTCTGCCGATCGCTACTTCCAGGGCAAGGAGGTTAATGTCAATAAGCTCGTTCCCGAAGGAATCGTTGCTCGCGTGCCGTTCAAGGGTACTTTGAGCGAGACCGTTTATCAATTGGTCGGAGGTATCCGTTCGGGTATGGGTTATTGCGGAGCGAAGGATATCGAGGCTTTGCAGAAGGCGCAATTTATTCGCATCACGGCGTCGGGTATGAGCGAGAGCCATCCTCACGATGTGGCAATTACACGCGAGGCCCCGAACTATTCGGCATAATAAAAGGGACCTACCCGACACTCGGGTAGGTCTTACATAATTATAAAATAGGTATATGGAGCGACTGATTAAATATCTGCTAGTGGTGTTGATGTTGGCAGTGGAGTTATCATCCAATGCTTCCGTTACATTCCCACAATATACCTACCCGAAATGGCTCGAAAACGCTGTAATCTATCATATCTATCCCTCTTCATATATGGATAGCAATGGCGATGGATATGGAGATTTGGAGGGTATTCGCTCGAAGTTGGACTATGTGAAGAGTGTAGGATTCAATACTATATGGATTAGTCCAATTTTTTGTAGCGAATTTGAGGATGGTGGTTACGACATTACAGACTACTATAAGATTGACCCTCGATTTGGGACAAATACCGATTTGGTAAATCTCGTTAATGACGCCCATTCAAAGGGAATTCGTATATGTCTTGATCTTGTTGCGGGGCACACATCTGATAAACATCCGTGGTTTAAGGAGTCTGCCTTTGGCGATAAGAATGGGCACTATGCCGATTACTATATCTGGACTAATGGCAAAGCAACGAAGCCGGCAAAACCAAATCCGAAAGACAAGGGCGATTGGGTTGATAACGATTACCCTCGCAATGGGTACTATCTGATGAATTATTACGATGTTCAGCCTGCTCTAAATTATGGATATCTTAATCCAAATCCAGAACATCCGTGGGAGCACTCCTACGATGCCCCCGGGCCGAGAGCCGTTCGCCAGGAGATTAAGAATATCCTTTCGTTTTGGTTCGATAAGGGGGTAGATGGTTTTCGGTGCGATCTTGCGTGGTCACTTGTCAAGGGCGATGATGCGGAATTTAATGGTGTGCGTAAATTGTGGAATGAGATATTCTCGTGGCAAAATGAACACTATCCTGACACAATATTTTTAAGCGAGTGGTCAAGCCCGATAGAGGCGATTTCGTGTGGGTTTGATATCGATATCATTCGCCACAATGGCTGTGGAAAGACTATGTATCGTGACCTCGTTTACAACACAAAACGTAATGCAGATAAGCAGACGGGCCTCTATCCGCCCAATGATTGTTGGTTGGATAAGTCAGGAAAGGGGCGCTTTGACACTTTTGTGGTGCCGTTCCAGAAAATGTATGAAACAACCAAAGGACACGGTTTTCCCTGTATGCCGACATCCAGCCACGATACGTGGCGTATCAATAGAATGCAACGCTCATCTGTGGCAGAATTGAAGACAGCGATGACATTCTTTCTTACAATGCCTTGGGTTCCAATTGTTTATTACGGCGAGGAGATTGGTATGCGTTCGATGGATGGAGTGCCGATGATTGAGGGTAGCCGTGACCGTTCGGCGGAGCGTACTCCTATGCAATGGGGTGCGGGTGCGACTGCGGGTTTTTCGACTTGTGAACCTTCGAAGTTATATCTTCCGGTTGATAACTCCGCGGGGCGTCCGGATGTGGAATCGCAAGAACGCGACGAAAAGTCGATGTTGCAATGGACTCGTGGCTTATTGTCGTTGCGTTCACAAAGTAAGGCTCTTGGCAATATCGGTGGTTGGCGGATGGTTAGTGACCCTTATCAGCCTTATCCGGTGGTTTATGAGCGATTCGATGATAACGAACGATATCTTATTGTCTTGAATCCACGAGAGGCTGCTGCGGAGATGACCATACAAGAAGAGTTGTCTTTGCAAGTGATTTATGGAGATGCAAAGACTTTGAACACCAGAAACAATAAAGGCAAAACTGTAATAAAGATTAAAGGTGTAAGTTCGGTAATTTGTAAGATTAACTAATAAATTCATATACAAAATATTATGAAACAGGATATGATTGTAATTTTAGACTTGGGCAGCCACGAAAACACTGTGGTGGCTCGAGCAATTCGTGCATTGGGTGTTTATAGCGAAATCTACCCCCACGATATCACAGTCGAAGAGTTGAAGGCTCTGCCGAATGTGAAGGGTGTAGTAATCAATGGCGGTCCTAATAACGTAATCGACGGAGTTGAGATAGATGTCAATCACGCAATATACAATGCGGGTATTCCCGTAATTGCCGCAGGCCACGCGAAGGCTCTCTGTGAGGTTAAATTGCCGGAATTCACATCGGATGAGGAGGCTGCAAAGGCAGCTCTCAAAGATTTTGTCTTTGAGACTTGCAAGGCGGAGGCAAATTGGAATATGGCAAACTTTGTAAATGACCAGGTGGAACTTGTGCGTCGTCAGGTTGGCGACCGTAAGGTCCTTTTGGCGTTGTCGGGTGGTGTCGATTCGTCAGTAGTGGCAGCTCTGCTTCTCAAAGCCATCGGCTCCAATTTGGTTTGCGTACACGTTAATCACGGTCTGATGCGCAAGGGCGAGTCCGAGAATGTTGTCGAGGTGTTCCGTAACCAACTCTGTGCCAACCTTATCTATGTGGATGCTACGGAGCGATTCCTGACAAGGCTGGACGGAGTTGCCGACCCCGAGCAGAAGCGTAAGATTATCGGTGGAGAGTTTATTCGAGTATTCGAGGAGGAGGCCCGCAAGTTGGATGGTATCGATTTCCTTGGCCAGGGTACTATTTATCCCGATATCATCGAGAGCGGTACGAAGACTGCAAAGATGGTAAAGTCGCACCACAATGTGGGAGGTCTGCCCGATGACTTGCAGTTTGAACTCGTTGAACCGTTGAAGCAACTCTTTAAGGATGAGGTTCGTGCTTGTGGTTTGGAGTTGGGCTTGCCATACGAGATGGTCTATCGTCAGCCGTTCCCCGGTCCGGGACTTGGCGTTCGTTGCTTGGGCGCTATTACGCGCGATCGTTTGGAGGCAGTGCGTGAGTCGGATGCCATCCTTCGTGAGGAGTTTGCCAAGGCGGGCTTGGACAAGAAGGTTTGGCAGTACTTTACGGCAGTGCCCGACTTTAAGTCGGTGGGCGTGAAGAATAATGCGCGTTCATTTGATTGGACAGTGATTATTCGCGCCGTAAATACAATTGATGCGATGACGGCAACCATCGAACCGATAGATTGGGATGTCTTGCAGCATATTACTGCCCGCATCCTTGCCGAGGTTCCCAATGTGAACAGAGTGTGCTATGACCTCTCGCCGAAACCGAGTGCAACAATCGAGTGGGAGTAGTTGCTAAATAAAATGATGTAATATGAAGTCGTTCGATTTATCGGGCGACTTTTTTGTTTGGAGAAACCGAAAAAAGGTTTTATCTTTGCGACCGCATTCGAGGTGTAGCGCAGTCCGGTTAGCGCACCTGCTTTGGGAGCAGGGGGTCCCAGGTTC
>CAZIAS010000050.1:0-9024 GCA_964536825.1 uncultured Alistipes sp.
GACTGTAAATCTGCTGGCGTACGCCTTCGGTGGTTCGAATCCATCTCTTCCCACACAAAGCCGATTGGAGTTGCAACCGTCACGGACGGAAGTGGTGCTTCGATGCGGTTTATTTTTGCGGAAGTAGCTCAGTTGATAGAGCATCAGCCTTCCAAGCTGAGGGTCGCGAGTTTGAGCCTCGTCTTCCGCTCAACGAAGATGGACGAGCGATACGCCTTGAAACCGAGTCCGAGAGGATGCGGTTGAGTGGGGCGGATTGCCCGTTTATCTGCGAATAAAATTGAAACTTAAAACTTAAAAGCGAAAGTACTTTTATAATATTAAAAACTTATATCACTATGGCAAAAGAAAAATTTGACCGCTCGAAACCGCACGTAAACATCGGTACTATCGGTCACGTAGACCACGGTAAGACTACTCTTACTGCTGCAATCACCACTGTTCTTGCAAAGGCAGGTCTTTCGGAGCTTCGTTCGTTCGACTCGATTGACAACGCACCCGAGGAGAAGGAGCGTGGTATCACGATTAACACTTCGCACGTTGAGTATCAGACTGCAAGCCGTCACTATGCTCACGTTGACTGCCCGGGTCACGCCGACTACGTGAAGAATATGGTTACCGGTGCTGCGCAGATGGACGGTGCAATCCTCGTGGTTGCTGCAACTGACGGTCCGATGCCCCAGACTAACGAGCACGTTCTTCTTGCAAAGCAGGTAAACGTTCCCCGTATCGTTGTATTCTTGAACAAGTGCGATATGGTTGATGATCCCGAGATGCTCGACCTCGTTGAGATGGAGGTTCGCGACCTGTTGGCAAAGTATGACTTCGATGAGAACTGCCCGATCGTTCGCGGTTCTGCTCTTGGTGGTCTCAATGGCGAGCCCCAGTGGGAGGAGAAGATTATGGAGCTTATGGCACACGTTGATGAGTACGTACCCATTCCGCCGCGTGAGAACGAGAAGCCGTTCTTGATGCCTGTTGAGGACGTATTCTCGATTACCGGTCGTGGTACCGTTGTAACCGGTCGTATCGAGACTGGTATCATCCACGTTGGTGATCCCGTTGAGATTATCGGTCTTGGTGAGAAGTCGATCTCTTCGACTTGTACCGGCGTTGAGATGTTCCGCAAGCTGCTCGATGAGGGTGAGGCTGGTGACAACGTAGGTCTCTTGATGCGTGGTGTTGATAAGAAGGAGGTTAAGCGCGGTATGGTCGTTGCGAAGCCGGGTTCGATTAAGCCCCACACCAAGTTCACCGCAGAGGTTTACGTGTTGAAGAAGGAAGAGGGTGGTCGTCACACTCCGTTCCACAACAAGTATCGTCCCCAGTTCTATCTCCGTACTATGGACGTAACCGGTGAGGTCACTCTTCCGGAGGGCGTAGATATGGTTATGCCGGGTGACCACGTAACCATCACTGTAACTCTGATCTATCCTGTGGCTATCAACGAGGGTCTGCGTTTCGCAATCCGTGAGGGTGGTCGTACAGTAGGTGCAGGTCAGGTGTTGAACATCGTTGAGTAATTTCAACAACGACAAATAACCCAAGGGGCGGTTCGCCGCCCCTAATTTAGGAGCATAGTTCAAGGGTAGAATAGCGGTCTCCAAAACCGTTGATGGGAGTTCGAATCTCTCTGCTCCTGCAAGATTAAAACGATAAGAATATGTTTAATTACTTCAAAGAGTCCTATAACGAGCTTGTTAACAAAGTGTCGTGGCCCTCATTTAGCCAGCTTCAAAGTTCGACGATAGTTGTTATGGTTGCTTCCCTACTTTTCGCGATCGTTGTGTTGGCTATGGACCTCTCCTTTGAGAACATTATGGCTGCAATATACAAGACATTAGCTAATTTGGGTCGTTAATCAAATCCGTTAAAAGAGATGAGTGAGATTCAAAAAGAGTGGTATGTAGTCCGTGCGATAGGTGGTAAAGAGAATAAGGTCAAAGAGTATATCGAGGCCGAAATTCGTCATAACCACCTTGAAGACTATATATCGCAGGTGCTGATTCCGACCGAGAAAGTCTATACCATTCGCAATGGCAAGAAAGTCTCGAAGGAGAAGGTATCTTATCCGGGTTATGTTTTGATAGAGGCGGCTCTCGTAGGGCAAATTCCGATTATCATTCGCAATACTCCGAACGTTCTGGGCTTCTTGGGAGATACCAAGGAGGACAGCCGTCAGATGAAGGCGACTCCGCTTCGTCCACAAGAGGTGAGTCGTATTCTCGGACGTGTCGATGAGATGAACGAGATGGAGGAGGAGAGCGAGGTTCTGTTCATTGTAGGCGAGGCTGTCAAGGTTACAGACGGTCCATTCTCAAGCTTCCAAGGTACTATTGAGAGTGTCGATAATGAGCGTAAGAAGCTCACAATTTCTGTGAAGATATTCGACCGCAAGACTCCGATGGAGTTGAGCTTCACACAAGTAGAAAAAGAATAATTAACCAAGGAAAACTATGGCAAAAGAGGTTGCTGCATTTATTAAGTTGCAGATTAAAGGTGGTGCTGCCAATCCTTCTCCCCCGGTAGGTCCGGCGTTGGGTTCCAAGGGAGTCAATATTATGGACTTCTGCAAGCAGTTCAACGCACGTACACAAGACAAGGCGGGTAAGGTTCTTCCAGTCATCATCACGGTTTATAGCGATAAGTCGTTTGATTTTGTCGTTAAACAGCCACCCGTAGCCATTCAGCTCAAAGAGGCAGCGAAGGTTCAGACCGGTTCCGCACAGCCTAACCGAAACAAGGTAGGTCAGGTAACGTGGGAGCAGGTTCGTGAGATCGCACAGGACAAGATGCCTGATATGAACTGCTTCACCGTTGAGGCTGCAATGCGTATGGTTGCCGGTACTGCGCGTAGTATGGGTATCAACGTAGTCGGTGAATTTCCTAATATGTAATTTGAATTACGAAGATGAGTAAATTGACAAAAAATCAAAAGATTGCCTACGCAAAGGTTGAGCCCAACAAGGCTTACAAGCTCGCAGAGGCTGCCGCTCTTCTGAAGGAAATAACCTTTACGAAATTTGATGCTTCGGTAGATATCGACGTGCGTTTAGGCGTAGATCCTCGCAAGGCTAACCAGATGGTTCGTGGCGTTGTAACGCTTCCTCACGGAACGGGTAAGACTGTACGAGTTCTCGTATTGTGTACTCCCGAGAAGGAGGCAGAGGCAAAGGAGGCGGGAGCCGATTACGTAGGTTTGGACGAGTATGTAGATAAGATCAAGTCGGGATGGACCGATGTAGATGTAATCATCTGTACTCCGAACGTAATGGGTAAGGTAGGTGCGCTTGGTCGTATCCTCGGTCCCCGTGGTCTTATGCCGAACCCCAAGACCGGAACGGTTACTATGGAGGTAGGTAAGGCTGTGAAGGATGTGAAGGCCGGAAAGATCGACTTCAAGGTTGATAAGTTCGGTATCGTACACACCTCAATCGGTAAGGTGTCGTTCTCGGCAGAGCAGATCGTGGATAACGCGAACGAGGTGCTGGGAATGATTATCAAACTCAAACCGTCTGCTGCAAAGGGAACATATGTTAAGAGTGTATATCTCTCGACAACTATGAGCCCCGGTGTACAGGTGGATCCCAAATCAATTGACACTAAATAAGAAGGAGGGTATAAGAGATGACAAGAGAAGAAAAAGCAGTTGTAATCAACAACCTCGTAGAGCAGCTCAACGCGTATCCTCACTTCTACATTACCAACATCGAGGCTTTGAATGCCGAGCAGACCGCAGCATTGCGTCGCAAGTGCTTCGAGAGCAACATCAAGTTGGTAGTAGTGAAGAATACGCTTCTTGGCAAGGCTCTCGAAAGCGTTGAGAAGGCAGATGCTGATTTGGTAAAGGTATTGGAGGGTTCGACCTCGGTAATGTTCGCAGAGACAGGCAAAGCCCCTGCCGTATTGATCAAGGAGTTCCGTAAGAAGAACGACAAGCCCGTATTGAAGGCTGCATACGTAGAGGGTTGTGTGTATGTTGGCGACGACCAGATTGACACTCTTTGTAACATCAAGAGCCGCGAGGAGCTTATCGGCGACATCGTTGCATTGCTCCAATCGCCCGCGAAGAATGTTATTTCTGCATTGCAGGGTAATGCAGGTCAGAAGGTTGCCGGTATAGTTAAGGCACTGGAAGAAAGAAACAATTAATCTAAAAACAAACAAAACTTAAAAAATTATACAACTATGGCAGATGTAAAAGTATTGGCAGAGGAGTTGGTAAACTTGACTGTTAAGGAGGTAAACGAATTGGCTACCATCCTCAAAGAGGAGTATGGTATTGAGCCGGCTGCTGCAGCTGTTGCAGTTGCTGCTGCTCCTGCTGCTGCAGGTGAGGCTGCTGCTGCCGAGAAATCGACTTTCGATGTAATTCTCAAAAGCGCAGGTCAGGCAAAATTGCAGGTTATCAAGGTAGTTAAGGACCTCGCAGGTCTTTCGCTTGGTGACGCAAAGGCACTGGTTGATGGTGCACCCAAGGCTGTTAAGGAGGGTGTATCGAAAGAGGAGGCTGAGTCGGTTAAGGCTCAACTCGAAGAGGCTGGTGCAGAGGTTGAGCTCAAATAGTTCGCTTCACGAAACATCAGACTATTCAGGTGTAGAGCCTACCACAAAGCAGTGGTGGCTCTATGCCCTTTTTGGTCTAGGGATTAAGAGTGCCGATAAGGAGCTGTGCTTAATCCTATAAGACAAGGGATGCTCTCGGGGTGTAATGTGCTTACATCGAGAGCATTGCGCGGATAACGGAATGGGTGCATACAGGCTTGACGGGTTAGGTGGGTCTGTGATGCGAAAAAGAGCCTGTCAGTTCCGCAAATCGATGCAGAGTCGAGAGATGTCTGTATCGGCTACGAAAGTTTTTCTAGGCAATTAAGAAAACTACATATAATTGGATTCAAGAATGTCCACAACAAAACAACAACAGAGAATTAGCTTCTCCACGGTCAAGAATAGAGTGCCTTATCCTGACCTGTTGGAGATACAGCTCAAATCATTCAGGGATTTCTTCCAGATGGACACCACCGCAGAGAATCGTAAAAACGAGGGTCTCTACAAGGTGTTTCAGGAGAACTTCCCCATTACCGACACAAGAAACAATTTCGTTCTTGAGTTTATCGACTACTACATCGACCCGCCCCGCTACTCGATTGAGGAGTGTCTTGAACGTGGTTTGACGTATAGCGTGCCTTTGAAGGCGAAACTCAAATTGTACTGTACCGACGACGAGCACGAAGACTTCGGCGTTGTGGTACAGGATGTCTATTTCGGTACCATTCCCTATATGACCGAGCGCGGTACGTTCGTCATCAATGGTGCGGAGCGCGTTATTGTTTCGCAGTTGCATCGTTCTCCCGGCGTATTCTTCGGACAGTCGATGCACACCAATGGCACGAAGCTCTACTCGGCACGTATCATCCCCTTCAAGGGTTCGTGGATTGAGTTCGCTACCGACATCAACAACGTGATGTATGCTTACATCGACCGTAAGAAGAAGTTGCCCGTAACTACATTGTTGCGTGCCATCGGCTTCGAGAACGACCGTCAGATTTTGGAGATTTTCGACCTCGCGGATGAGGTTAAGGTTACCAAGACCAATCTGAAAAAGGCCGTGGGTCGTAAGTTGGCAGCGCGTGTATTGATGACTTGGGTCGAGGATTTCGTGGATGAGGATACCGGAGAGGTGGTATCTATCGATCGTAACAGCGTCATCGTCGATCGCGAGACCGTGCTCGAAGAGAGCCATATCGATGATATTATCGAGAGTGGTGCAAAGACAATTCTCCTGCACAAGGAGAATCCGTCGGGTACCGATTTCTCGATTATATACAACACATTGCAGAAGGATCCGTGTAACTCCGAGAAGGAGGCTGTGGTATATATTTACAGACAGCTGCGCGCTTCGGAGCCACCCGATGAGGCTACGGCTCGCGATGTGATTGACAAACTCTTCTTCTCGGATAAGCGTTACGATTTGGGAGATGTAGGTCGTTTCCGTATCAACAAGAAGCTCGACCTCGATATCGATCCGGCAATCCGTACGCTTACTCGCGAGGATATCATTGCGATTATCAAATATCTGATTCAGCTTATCAACTCGAAGGCTGATGTGGATGATATCGACCACCTCTCGAACCGCCGTGTACGCACCGTGGGCGAGCAGTTGTCGAATCAGTTCTCGGTAGGCTTCGTGCGTATGGCACGTACCATCCGTGAGCGAATGAATGTGCGTGACAATGAGGTATTTACGCCGGTAGATTTGATTAACGCCAAGACCTTGTCGAGCGTAATCAACTCGTTCTTCGGAACCTCGCAGTTGTCGCAGTTTATGGACCAGATTAACCCGCTGGCGGAGATTACGCACAAGCGTCGTCTGTCGGCACTCGGTCCCGGCGGTCTGTCGCGTGACCGTGCAGGTTTCGAGGTTCGTGACGTTCACTACACGCACTATGGTCGTCTGTGTCCTATTGAGTCGCCAGAGGGACCGAACATCGGTCTTATCTCGTCGCTTTGCGTCTATGCAAAGATTTCGGATATGGGCTTCATCGAGACTCCCTATCGTACCGTTACCAACGGAAAAATCGATATGGACAATTCGCATATCCGTTACTACTCTGCCGAAGAGGAGGAGGGTAAGGTTGTGGCACAGTCGAATATGCCTATCGATGACGAGGGTAACTTCTTGCAGCCCGACCGCATCAAGGCTCGTGAGGGTGCCGACTTCCCCGTGATTACGGCACAGCAGGTGGATTTGATGGACGTTGCTCCGAACCAGATTGCTTCGATTGCAGCGAGCCTTATTCCGTTCCTCGAACACGACGATGCTAACCGTGCGTTGATGGGTTCGAACATGATGCGTCAGGCAGTACCTCTGGTAACAAGTGAGGCTCCGATTGTCGGAACGGGTATCGAGAAGGATATGATTTCGGATAGCCGTATCCAGATTGTAGCCGAGGGCGATGGCGATGTCGTATTCGCAGATGCAACCAAGATTCAGGTTAAGTATGAGCGCACCGAGGAGGAGAAGATCTGCTCGTTCGAGCCGGAGATTACCACCTACGATCTGCCTCGCTACCGCAAGACCAACCAGAATACTTCGATTACGTTGAAGCCTACGGTTTTGACGGGCGATAAGGTAACCAAGGGTCAGATTCTGACCGAGGGTTATTCGACGCAAAACGGAGAGTTGGCTCTGGGTCGCAACTTGAAGGTCGCATTTATGCCCTGGAAGGGTTACAACTTCGAGGATGCTATCGTGATTTCGGAGCGTATCCAGCGTGAGGATATCTTTACGTCGGTACACGTCGATGAGTATATTATGGAGGTACGCGATACCAAGCGTGGTGTCGAGGAGCTGACTTCGGATATCCCGAACGTAAGCGAGGATGCAACCAAGGATTTGGATGCAAACGGTATCATCCGTATCGGTGCAAATGTGAAGCCGGGCGATATCCTTATCGGTAAGATTACTCCGAAGGGCGAGAGCGATCCTTCGCCCGAGGAGAAGTTGCTCCGCGCAATCTTTGGCGATAAGGCAGGAGATGTGAAGGATGCATCGCTCAAAGCACAGCCTTCGTTGCACGGCGTTGTTATCGACACAAAGTTGTACAGCCGCGCAAGCAAGGAGTCGAAGAAGAATCGCAACAGCGAGAAGCAGGCTCTCGAAAACCTCAATGCGAAGTTCTCGGAGCAGGTTGCAGCACTCACGAAGCGTTTGGTTTCGAAGTTGTGGTCGCTCGTACAGGGTAAGACTACGACCGGAGTTACCGATTACTTCGGTGCAGAGCTCTACGCAGCCGGTACGAAGTTCTCGCAGAAGATGCTTGACGAGATTTCGCGTCAGACCATTGATGAGAAGACAGGAGTGGCAACGGGTTATCTGAATCTCGGCACCTGCAATTGGACTTCGGACGAGCATCTCAACTCGTTGATTGAGACCACTATCAATAATTACACCATCGAGTGGAAGAAGGCTGATGCAGCCATCAAACGCGAGGGTTATAACCTGACCAACGGAGATGATATCCCGACCAACGGAGTAATCCAGATGGCGAAGGTCTATATTGCCAAGAAACGTAAGTTGAAGGTAGGTGATAAGATGGCAGGTCGTCACGGTAACAAGGGTATCGTTGCGAAGGTTGTTCGCGATGAGGATATGCCGTTCCTCGAAGATGGTTCGATTGTGGATATCTGTCTGAACCCGCTGGGAGTGCCTTCGCGTATGAACCTCGGTCAGATTTACGAGACTGTTCTCGGATGGGCAGGTCGTGAGTTGGGCTTGAAGTTCGCTACGCCTATCTTCGATGGCGCCTCGCTTGAACAGATTAACGACTACACGGCACAGGCAGGCGTGCCTCGCAGCGGTCGTACCTATCTTTATGATGGAGGTACGGGCGAGCGCTTCGACCAGCCGGCTACGGTGGGCGTAATCTATATGCTCAAACTTGGTCATATGATTGATGATAAGATGCACGCACGTTCTATCGGTCCATACTCGCTCATTACGCAGCAACCGCTTGGTGGTAAGGCACAATTCGGTGGTCAGCGATTCGGAGAGATGGAGGTATGGGCACTCGAAGGCTTCGGTGCGGCAAATATCCTTCAAGAGATTCTGACTATCAAGTCCGACGACGTTATGGGTCGTGCGAAGGCTTACGAGGCTATCGTCAAGGGCGATAACCTTCCGAAGCCGGGTATTCCGGAGGCAATGAACGTGCTGTTGCACGAGTTGCGCGGTTTGGCTCTGTCGGTCAAGTTGGAGTAATAAACGATAGGTGTAAGAAACAGAAAAAAGAGATAAAATATGTCAATCAATAAAGACAATAAATCGCATAGCGGTGGTTACAACAGCATCACCATCGGTCTGGCATCGCCGGAGGAGATTTTGGCGCAGTCGAGCGGTGAGGTTCTTAAACCGGAGACCATCAACTATCGTACCTACAAGCCCGAACGAGATGGTTTGTTCTGCGAGCGTATCTTTGGTCCCGTAAAGGATTACGAGTGCCACTGCGGTAAGTACAAGCGCAT
>CAZIAS010000051.1:0-8459 GCA_964536825.1 uncultured Alistipes sp.
TTAATTTTGCATCAGCGAATAATTAAACAAATGGAGGGACAGACCCCTCCGGCTTTCAGCCACCTCCCCTAACTTTGGGGAGGAATTAGAAAATAATAAAGATTCTCCCCCGAAGTTAGGGGGAGTACCCGAAGGGGGAGGGGGTCTGTAAAGATATTGATAATTATGAAGAATCGAACACATAATCAACCACCGCAAGGTTCACTCCGCCGAGAACTCCGTACGCACGCCACTAGTGCCGAGGCGACTCTATGGCTTATGCTAAAATCACGACAGGTAGAGGGTGTTAAGTTTCGTCGGCAATTCAGCATAGGACCTTATGTGCTTGATTTTTATAGTCCGGAAATAGGTTTATGCATCGAACTTGATGGTCAGCATCACACCACATATCAAGGAAATGAATCTGACTACATACGCACCGAATACTTACACCGTGAACACAACATACGCACGTTACGATTCGAAAACAAGTTAGTATTTTGCCATTCAGAGGGAGTGCTTTCAGAAATAAGAGATGTTATTACAGAAATCAAAACAAAACAGTTACAAAAAGAGTAACCTAAAACAGACCCCTCCGGCTTTCAGCCACCTCCCCTAACTTTGAGGAAGAATTATTAGAACTCAAAATTAAACAAAGTATTGCAGAGTAATTATCAATTAATTAATCGCCATTAACGTCATTTTAAGACTATGCGAAAAGAACTTACACCGAGCCTGACCGATTACGAACTGATTGATTCGGGGGATTTCGAGAAGCTCGAACGATTCGGGCAGTACGTCACTCGCCGCCCCGAGCCGCAAGCCATCTGGCGCAAGTCGCTCTCGGAGGAGGAGTGGCGCAAGCGTGCTGATGCCTCGTTCCTGCGTGAAGAACGTAGTGAGGAGCGTGGCGAATGGAAGTTCAAGCCCCACGTCCCCTCGCGCTGGTCGGTGGGATTCGACTACCGCGGGATGTCGCTCAAAATGCGTTTGGCCTTCACATCGTTCAAGCACGTCGGCATCTTCCCCGAGCAGGCCGCAAATTGGGAGTTTATTTACGACCGTTGCGAGGCTCTCAAAGCGAAGGGAACCACGCCGAAGGTGCTGAATCTCTTCGCCTACACGGGCGGTGCCACCCTTGCGGCACGAGCCGGAGGAGCCGAGGTTACGCACGTCGATTCGGTCAAGCAGGTGGTAACGTGGGCTCGCGAAAATATGGAGTCGAGCGGCCTGGACGGTGTGCGCTGGATAGTCGAAGATGCGCTCAAATTCGTCAATCGCGAGGTACGTCGCGGCAACCGCTACCACGGCATAATCCTCGACCCTCCCGCCTACGGTCGCGGTGCCAACGGCGAGAAGTGGGTCTTGGAGGAGAATATCGGCGAGATGCTGGCGTGCTGCGCCCAACTGCTCGAAGATAAAGATTCGTTTGTCGTGCTGAACCTCTACTCTATGGGCTTGTCGGCAATGCTTGCACGCACGGCAATGCACCAAGCCTTCGGCTCGCCGCGCGCAGAGCAGTTCGGCGAACTCTACTTCGAGGATAAGCACCACAAGCAGTTGCCGCTGGGTGTCTATTACAGATTCGAGCGATAATAAGCCTCAACAAATCGACAAAACCGACATTCAGGTATGCTGAAACAGTTGTTGCAAATATTCTGGTCATTCTTCAAAATCGGGCTCTTCACTTTCGGAGGCGGCTATGCGATGATTCCGCTTATCGAGCGTGAGGTCATCGAGCGACGCGGGTGGATTGCCAAGCAGAATTTTCTCGATATGCTGACCCTTGCTCAATCCGCACCGGGCCCCATTGCACTCAATACCGCTGTATTCGTGGGTTACAAGATGCAGGGCTATCGGGGTGCCGCAGCTTCGGTTTTGGGGGTTGTCGTGCCGTCGTTTACGATAATTTTGCTGCTGGCGATATTCTTTGCCGACATACGCCACAATCCTGTGGTCGATGCCGCATTTAAGGGGATGCGTCCTGCTGTTGTTGCGCTCATAGTGGCTCCGGTCATCGGGCTGGCACGCGGTATGGCGTGGTGGATGGTGGCGATTGCCGCAGCGGTTGCCGTAGCCATCTGGTACTTCGGATTCTCGCCCATTGTACTACTTGTGGCGGGTGCCGTCGCAGGCGCAGTGTATGTCTATGCAACAACTCAAACCTCTAAATCCGACCACCGATGATACTGCTCGAACTCTTTATAAGTTATCTAAAAATCGGATTCTTCGGTTTTGGCGGTGGGTATGCGATGTTGTCACTTATCCAGAATGAGATTGTCGTGCAGCACGAATGGCTGACAGCTGCGGAGTTCGCCGACATCGTTGCCATATCGCAGATTACCCCCGGTCCCATAGCCATAAACTCCGCCACATACGTTGGCTACACCGTGGCGGGAGTTTGGGGCTCGATTATCGCCACCGTGGCAGTCTGTCTGCCGGCAATGACACTGATGGTGCTGCTCACACGATTCTTCCTACGCCTGCACGCAAATCGTTACGTCGCGGGAGTCGTGGCAGGTATGAAACCGGTGGTCTTGGGAATGATTCTCTCGGCAGCGTTGCTGCTGATGTTCCCCGCGAGCCCCGAGGAGGCAAGCTTTATCGATGTGTGGAGTTGGGGGCTCTTCGGATTGGCACTTCTCGGCTCGTGGCGCAAAGTCAATCCGATATTGATGATTGTACTCTCGGCAGTGGCGGGAGTGGTTATCTACCACATACTCTAAACGGTTGTCAGCATAGCTAACGACCCTCCCAGCAGCATAAAGAGAAACATTCCGAGGAAGATAAAGCCAAGGATTGCAACCACCACGCCGAGGCATCCCCAGCGATTCGGTGCACCCTGTGGCAGAGGGTCGGAGATAAGCGTGCAAATCAGCCCGACAAAGGGTGTAAAAATCAGACTCAACAGAAAAGCCCAACCAAAGCCTATATTGCGTTTACTGCCCAGGATTCCGACCAAGACCGAGAGAAGACAATCTCCCAGGACTCCAAAAATAATCGTAAGTGCTACCATAATTTATAGAATATTATCTGGCATTACACCTGATTTGCCACTCCGTTCACAACTGCCACCATAGTCACGGCCACCACCGCAGCCGTCTCGGTGCGCAGGCGCTGATGACCGAGCGTAATCTCCTCGAATCCGCACTCCACCGCAGCCGCAACCTCCTCGGGCGAGAAATCCCCCTCGGGACCGATAAGAATCATCACACTCTCGCCCGCCGTGATGGCCGTCGGCAGGTAGGTCTTTCCGTGCACCGCATCGCCACAATGGGCGATAAACTTGCGACCCTCGAAGGGCATATCGAGCAATCTGCGGAACGAGGTCATATCGTGTAACAGAGGATGATACGCTTTGAGCGATTGCTTAACTGCTGCGGTCACGACCTTCTGCTCGCGCTCGAGCTTGATGGTGCGGCGCTCGCTGTGAGCCGTCTCCAAAGGCACCACCTCGCTAACTCCCACCTCGGTAGCCTTCTCCAAGAACCACTCGAATCGCTCGATATTTTTGGTCGGGGCCACTGCCATAACCAAACGATAGGGCATCTTTTCGAACTCGTGTTCGGTCGAGATGACGCGCACCGTGCAGTGCTTATGATGTGCATCGACCACCTCACAGAGGTGCATATCGCCACGTCCATCGGTCAGGTGCAGACGGTCACCCTCACCTAAACGCAAAACTCTCACGCAGTGCTTCGACTCCTCCTCTCCGAGTGTGTAGAGCGGCAGCGTAATATCGGGAGCATAGAATAGTTGCATAAATCGTAAATGTGGTTTTAGACCGTACAAAGTTAAAAAATTATCGTCATACACCCCACTAAAACCCCAATAATTGAGCATCAATTGCAAAAAAATTAGACTCGGAGTGAGGATATAGATACAATTTATTGTATCTTTGGCGTTAAATAAACAATTTTAGCAGAATGAAACGATTATTAACCATTGCACTCTTTGCTACGACTATGACACTTTCGAGTTGCGACAACACGGTAAAACAGCCCGTAAACAACCCGCTGACCGAGGAGTGGAACACCCCTTACGGCATTCCGCCTTTCGACCAAATCCGCGATGAGCACTATGCTCCGGCGTTGAAATACGCTATGGCGCAACACCTCGCCGAGATTGATGCCATAGTTGCCAACAACGACGAGCCGACATTCGACAATGTAATGCTCGCTTACGATCGCTCGGGCGAACTCCTCTCGCGCATATCGCTTACTTTCGAGATGATTTGCGCCGCCGAGAAGAACGACAATCTCACAGAGGTCGAGGAGGATATGATGCCACTGTTGGCGGCACACTACGACCAAATCCTGATGAACGATGCGCTCTTTGCGAAGATTAAGACCCTCTACGACAAACGCGAAGCGTTGGGTTTAGATGCCGAGCAACTGCGTCTGCTCGAAAAGAGCTACAACGACTTTGTTCGTGCCGGAGCACTCCTCTCGCCCGAAAAGAAGGAGCAACTCAAAAAGATTAACGCAGAGTTGTCGCTCACGGCGGTAAAGTTCGGCAGCAACCTGCTCGCCGAGACCAACGACTTCGAGCTTGTATTGTCGCATAACGACCTCGACGGTCTGCCGACAAATGTTCGTGATGCAGCGGCCGAAAAGGCTGCACAGAGAGGCCACGAGGGCAAGTGGGTATTCACACTCCACAAGCCGAGTTGGATTCCGTTCCTTACCTACTCGTCGAGGCGCGACCTGCGCGAGCAGATTTACAAAGCCTACCTCAACCGTGGCAACAATGGAAACAAGCACGATAACAAGGAGTTGATTAACGACTTCATCCGCCTGCGTACCGAGAAGGCACACCTGCTCGGTTACGATTGCTATGCGGACTACGTCATCTCGGATCAGATGGCGCAGAACAAGGCTGCTGTTTATGAGTTGTTGGACGAGATTTGGAAGCCCGCACTCGAACGCGCCAAGGGAGAGCTTGCCGAGATGGAGAAACTTCTTCGTCGCGACGATTCGACAGCCACATTCGAGTCGTGGGATTGGTGGTACTACGCCGAGAAGGTACGCCGTCGTAACTATTCGGTGGATGAGGAGATGCTGCGACCCTACTTTGCACTCGACAATGTCCGTCACGGAATATTCTTCCTCGCCAATCGTCTTTACGGCATAACATTCCGCCCTGTAAAGATTCCGGCATATCACAAGGAGTGTTCGGCATTCGAAGTTCTCGACAAAGACGGAAGTCTGCTCGGAGTTCTCTACTTCGATTACTTCCCGCGTGACGGTAAGGGCGCCGGAGCTTGGTGCGGGTATTATCGTGAGCCGATGTACGACGCCGAGGGTAAGCGTATTCCGCCCGTAGTCAGCATTGTCTGCAACTTTACTCGTCCCGTAAGCGGTTCTCCGGCCCTGCTCGGCATAGATGAAGTTGGTACGCTCTTCCACGAGTTCGGTCACGCACTGCATTTCCTCTTCTCGGATACGAAATATCGCGGACTATTGGGTGTCGAAGGCGACTTTGTCGAACTCCCTTCACAGATTATGGAGAATTGGGCTTTCGAACCGGCTCTGCTCTCGGAATACGCCACACACTACCGTACGGGCGACGTTATCCCCCAATCGCTTGTCGAGAAACTGCGTCGCAGTTCGCTCTTCAATCAGGGATTTATGACCACCGAGTTGGTAGCAGCAGCTCTCTCGGACCTCGAAATACACTCGCTCGATACATATAAAGACGAGATTGATGTCGAGGCATTCGAATACAACGTGCTGAACGAGAAACGTGGTCTGATTCCGCAAATCGAACCGCGCTATCGCTACACCTATTTCAGCCACATCTTCGACGGTGGATACTCTGCCGGCTACTACTTCTACATTTGGGCAGAGGTTCTCGACAAAGATGCCTTTGAGGCATTCCGCCAGAGCAACGACATCTTCGATCGCCGCATAGCCGAGAGCTTCCGTCGCGAGGTGCTTTCTCGCGGAGGCGAGGATGACGGAATGAATCTCTATCGCGCATTCCGCGGTGCCGACCCCGATAAAACTCCCCTGCTCAAAGCTCGCGGATTGTGGAATGAGCCGGAGCAAGAGAGCGAAAACGAAAGTGAAAACGAAGAGTAACAAACCAAACATTAAATAATAGAGAATATCAGTATGAAATTAACTCACAAAATCGTAATGCTTATGTCTGTATCAGCATTCGCGGTGGGTTGCGCCGACAACACGATGCCGGTTGCTCAACTCCCCGAAATCGACACCACAAACCCGCTGCTTGCAGAGTGGGATACCCCATTCGCAACGCCTCCGTTCGACCAAATCAAGTTGGAAGATTATCTGCCTGCATTCGATACTGCCATTGCCGTTTCGCGTGCCGAACTCGATGCCATTGTCAGCAATCCCGCAAAGCCGACCTTCGCGAACACCATCGTCGCATTGGAGCGTCAGGGAGCTCTGCTCGACCGCATCTCGGGCATATTCTACAATCTTTTGTCGGCAAACACTTCCGACCAAATGCAGAAGATTGCACTCGAAGTTCAGCCCAAGCTTACCGAACTATCGAACGACATCTCGCTCAATCCCGAACTCTTTGCCCGCGTGAAGGCTGTCTATGAGAATCCGGGATGGTGCCTCTCGAAAGAGGACAAGAAGTTGCTCGAAGATACCTACAAAAGTTTTGCCCGCAGCGGTGCCGACCTGCCCGAGGAGCAGAAGGCTCTCTATCGTGAATACACGAGCGAGTTGTCGGCTCTCACTCTCAAATTCGGACAGAACTCACTCGCGGCAACAAATGCTTTTGCTCTCAACATTACCAACCCCAAAAAGGTTGCCGAGTTGCCCGACTTCGTAAAGGAGGGTATGGCTCTCGAAGCAAAATCTCGCGGACAGAAGGGTTGGACAGTGACATTGCAGGCTCCGAGCTATGTTCCCTTCGTAACCTACTCGTCGCAGCGCGATTTGAAAGAGAAACTTTGGAAAGCATACAATTCGCGTGCGCTCGGCGGAGAGTTTGACAACAGCGCAAACATTTTGCGCATCACCGAGTTGCGCCTGAAAATCGCGAACCTGCTCGGCTATGAGTGCTATGCAGATTACGTTCTCGAAAATCGTATGGCGGAGAATACCGAAACCGTAAACAACTTCCTCAAAGAGCTGCTCGACGCAACGAAAGAGTATGCCGACAAGGACTATGCAACCATCAATGAGTATGCTCATTCGCTCGGCTTCGACGGCAACCTGCAACCGTGGGATTGGGGCTACTACAACGAGAAGTACAAGCACGAGAAATACGCGCTGAACGACGAACTCGTGAAGCCTTATCTCAAATTGGAGAGCGTCAAGGAGGGCGTATTTATGCTTGCAAACCGTCTTTATGGTTTGACCTTTACCCCTCGCGAAGATATCGCTGTATATCATCCAGATGTAACGGCTTACGAGGTTAAAGACGAGAATGGCAACTTCAAGGCTGTTCTCTACCTCGACTTCTTCCCTCGTGCATCGAAGCGTGCCGGCGCGTGGATGACGGAGTTCCGTGGCGCACAGATTGTAGATGGCGTCGAGACCCGTCCTCTCGTATCGCTTGTGATGAACTTTACCAAGCCGACCGACACCAAACCTTCGTTACTCACATTCGACGAATTGGAGACCTTCCTCCACGAGTTTGGTCACGCACTGCACGGAATGCTCGGCGTAGGCAAGTATGAGTCGCTCAACGGAACAAGTGTTTATCGCGACTTTGTCGAACTCCCATCGCAGATTCTCGAAAATTGGGCAACCGAGAAGGAGTTCCTCGACCTCTGGGCAAAGCACTACGAGACGGGAGAGCCTATCCCCGCCGAGTTGGTCGAAAAGATTATCGCTGCACAGAACTATCTTGCCGCATACGCAAATGTACGCCAGCTCTCGTTCGGTATGACCGATATGGCTTGGCATACGCTCAAAGAGCCTTACAAGGGCGACATTGTCGAGTTTGAAGTTAAATCGATGGCTCCTACGCAGATTATGCCCGTAGTCGAGGGTACGGCTATGGCGACCGCCTTCACTCACATCTTCTCCGGAGGTTATGCCGCAGGCTACTACGGTTATAAGTGGGCAGAGGTGCTCGAGGCTGATGCATACTCTCTCTTCCAAGAGAAGGGCATCTTCAACCGCGAGGTATCCAACTCATTCCGCGACAATATCCTCTCGCAGGGCGGCAAGGAGCACCCGATGAAGCTCTATGTAAACTTCCGCGGACACAAGCCCAGCACCAAGGCGTTAATCGACAAGATGCTCAAATAAACTCCTATATAAATAGGATGTCGCATTATGAGAGCCTGCCTAACAAAAAACTTGTTAGACAGGCTCAATAATTTTTAATCTTAATTGCGCTCCCTTAACGTCTTTAACGCCCTTAACTGCCCTTAAATACCTTTTCTCTGCGCAATCTCTCCTTTCCGACGTTACGGCACGAGCCTGTGGCTCTGTTGTGCCGTTTCATCTGGGGCGGCTCGGATACACAGCACAGAGCATCCTTGCGGA
>CAZIAS010000052.1:0-8000 GCA_964536825.1 uncultured Alistipes sp.
GATGAGATGTTTGCCCAACAGATTGCCGACATAGAGCAGCGGTTGAAAGATGATACCGAGAGTAATCTGCGTACCTATCGGGATGATATCATCGAGAGCCTTAACAGCCATATCGTGATGCGCTATAACTATGCGGAGGGGGCCGCCGAGCACTCGCTGACCAACGACCGCGAAGTGGCAGAGGCCGTAAGATTGCTCAATAACCTCGACGAGTACCGCGAGATTCTCTCTTCTCGTGACACTCGTCGCAAATAGCCGACACCGAACCCGAATGTTCGCCCAAACAGACGATGAAACGTATCAGTAAAATACTCTCTTTCCGCAACCGCGTGGTGGCAATCGTAATTGGTGCTGCCATAGCTGCTGTGTCGTTGCTTTTTACGAACGATATGGCGCGACATCTGCGCGAGAAGGAGCAGCACGACGTCGAGTTGTGGGCACGAGCAATGGAGCGAGTCAATAGGGATGCTATGGGAGATTATATGGGCGATCCTCTGATTGCAAATATTGTCAATAATCGCAACAATATTCCCTTCATCATTACCGACGAGAATCTCAACGTCATCTCGTCGCACCTTATCTCCGACCATCTGCTCGATAATCCGCAGCGTCTGCGACGTCTCCTCGATAAATTTGCCGGAGAGAATACTCCGATTGTTGTTCGGTTCTGGTGGACCAACGAACATAACCATATTATCTTCTACGGACAATCGCGGTTGCTGAAATCACTCTACTACTTCCCCTATATTCAGATTATGGTCATCATAATCTTTGGAGTGATGATATTCATAACCTTCCGCTCGACAAAGCAGGATGAGCAGAATCGTGTCTGGATAGGTTTGGCAAAAGAGACTGCCCATCAGCTTGGTACGCCGACATCGTCACTGCTCGGATGGATAGAGTACTTGCGGGCGCAAGGAGTTGATCCCGAGGCAGTGAATGAGATGCAGAAGGATTTGACGCATCTGATGAAGATTGTGGACAGATTCTCGAAAATCGGTTCGGAAACAACCCTCGTCTCGGCGAATGTCAATGAGGTTGTCGGCGAGTCGGTGATGTACTTCCGCAAGCGTATTCCGCGTAATGTGACCCTCGACTATAATGGCTTGGCAACCGCTCCTGTGCGGGCAAATCTCAATGTCGCGCTCTTCGAATGGGTAGTCGAGAATCTGATGAAGAATGCCCTCGACGCATTGCAGGGACACGGTAATATCACGGTCTGTATAGGCTCTGACGAAAAACGGGTCTGGATAGATGTGCGTGATACGGGTAAGGGTATTGCCAAAAATAATTGGAAACGCATTTTCGAACCCGGATTTACAACCAAAACCCGCGGTTGGGGTCTTGGACTCTCACTCTCGCGACGTATCGTCGAGGAGTATCACGGTGGTCGTATTGCAGTTACCGAATCCGAAATAGGCAAGGGTACAAATATTCGCATAACACTCAAACGAACTTATGGAGCAGATGGCAACGTATAACGTCGCAGATACACTTGCAAACAGAGTGGAGACGCCGATGTCCGTGGAGATGACAATGCAGATACCCGTCAATGAGGTGTCGGTTGCCGATATCCTCGGTGCGCAGAGTGCGGCTGTCGAGGGTGTAATCAATACCGCTAAAACGGCGACTATCATCGGCGATACCTTTTTTCAGGTTATGGCGGTCGTTCTGCTTGTTATTGCAATCTCCTTTGCTGCTCGCAACAGGCGTGGCATCGCTACGATATTTTCGCGAATGTTGCGTAGTCGCCTGCCCGATGATTACTCGTCGGGACACCGAGATGAGGTAATGACTCGTTCGTTTATGCACACGGCATTGCTCATAGGAGTCTTTATTGTTACCCTGCTGTTGGTAAAATATCTCCCCGCGTGGCTCCCCGATGGGCTCGATATACCCGAACCTTGGCTCTCGGTGGCGGCAACTGCGGGAGTCGTGGCCGCGATAGTCGCCATTTGGCTGTTTGAGCAGGCTCTGCTGCGCATCATAGGCCGAGTGACTCGCAACGACGACACCATTGAGGCATTGCTCTACCTTAAACGGGCATATTTTGCCGTTGCAGCGATAGTGATGTCGCCGGTTTTTCTGCTCGGCATACTCTCCTCACAAAATATCTCCGATGTTTGGAATATAATCCTTGTTGTCGAGTGTGTTATTCTGGTAATTCTATTTATAAAAGAGACACTTGCACTCTTTATTGGTAAAAAAATTCCGATTTTTCATTGGATTTTGTACCTTTGCGCCGTCGAAGTGTTCCCATTGTCGTTGATATGGGCACTTGTTGTAAGAAGTTAGTAACAATATAAAGAGATAGAGAGTTGAAGATTAACAAAATTTTAATTTCGCAACCCCGCCCCGCAGTAGTAGAAAAATCCCCTTTTTACGAACTTTCGCAGAAGCATAAGATACAGGTAGATTACAACCCTTTGATTAAGGTTGTGGGAGTCTCGGCAAAAGAGTTTCGCAGCCAGCGTGTCGATATTTTGTCGCATACGGCCGTGATATTCACGTCGCGTACCACCATCGACAGCTTCTTCCGTATCTGCGAGGAGTCGCGAGTGACCGTTCCCGAAACGATGAAATATATCTGCACCACCGAGGCGATAGCCCTCTATTTGCAGAAGTATATCGTCTATCGCAAACGTAAAATCTCATTTGCCGATGGTTCGTTCAAGGGACTTATCGAATTGATAGTTAAGCATAAGGACGAGAAGTTTATGTTGGCATTGAGCGAGCCTCACAAGCCCGAACTTCCCGAAACACTGCTTACGCTGAAAATCAACTTTACTCCGGCAATTCTTGCGCGTACGGTGGCTGCGGATGTTGATGGTCTCGATATCAACTCTTACGATATGTTGCTGCTCTACTCGCCGTGGGATATTATGACCATCGTCGAGAAGTTCGACACCAAGAATCTCCCCGTGATTGCAACATTCGGACAGGGTACCCTGCGCAAGGCTGTTGAGAGCGGTATGGAGGTGCTTGCAAATGCTCCGACACCCGAGGCTCCGTCGCTTGCCAAGGCTGTGGATATCTTCTGTACGAAGATTGCCAAGGGAGAGAAGATTACCCCTGTGGAGATAGAAGATGATAGCGGCAAGGAGGAGTTTATCCGCACACAGCAGAGCAAGCTTGCCAAGAAATCACGCTCACGCTCGTCGAGCAGCGACAAGAAGTAAAGAATTTACCGCACGGGGTCTAAACACAGAACAACCTGTACAGCCGACGAAGATGTCCGATTTTAGACTGCCACATAGCGAACGATTGCGCTCATTCGGAGCTGTCCGCCGACTCTTTCAGGATGGCAGCGGCGGATTTGTGTATCCGTTTCGCTACGTTGTGTTCGCCGAGTGCGACGACCGTTTCTCGGTTGAAGTTCTCTTCTCGGTTCCCAAAAAGAATCACAAGCGAGCCAATGTTCGAAACCTGTTGCGCCGACGCACCAAGGAGGCTTACCGATTAAATAAGAGTATCCTGCATCACTGCGAAAAGGCGGCATCTGTCGATATGGCATTGATTTACTCCTCGAAAGAGGTGGCCGATTATAAAACCATCGAAAATGCAGTTCGGAAAATTCTTGCAACAGTCGCTGATGATTTGTAGGCGTATTGCAGCCCTGCCATTCATATTGCTGATACGATTCTATCAGACCTGTATATCTCCGCTCACACCCCCTGCGTGTCGATATACTCCGACTTGCTCGCAGTACGGCATCGAGGCGCTGCGTAAGCACGGAGTCATCAAGGGCGGATGGCTGACATTCAAGCGTATTATGCGTTGTCATCCGTGGGGTGGCAGTGGCTATGACCCCGTACCGTAGGACTATCTTTTGGCATCATTACCCAAAAAAAAGAGGCTGTCACAACCCATCGGTTGGACAGCCTTCTCGTTATGTATGAATTGACTTATTACTTGTTGTAAGCCTTCATAACCGAGATAAGGTCGAGAACCTTGTTCGAGTAACCCCACTCGTTGTCATACCACGAAACAACCTTAACGAAGGTGTCGGTAAGAGCGATACCTGCCTTTGCATCGAAGATCGAAGTGCGTGCGTCGCCGAGGAAATCCGACGATACAACGTCCTCATCGGTGTAACCGAGAACACCCTTCAACTCGTTCTCCGAAGCAGCCTTCATTGCAGCGCAAATCTCTGCGTAGGTAGCGGGCTTTGCGAGGTTTACGGTAAGGTCAACAACCGATACGTCCAAAGTAGGAACGCGGAATGCCATACCGGTAAGCTTGCCGTTCAACTCGGGAAGAACTACGCCTACTGCCTTTGCAGCACCGGTCGAAGAGGGAATGATGTTGCCGGCAGCAGCACGACCACCACGCCAATCCTTCAACGAAGGACCGTCAACAGTCTTCTGGGTAGCGGTAGTAGCGTGAACAGTAGTCATCAAACCGTCAGCGATACCCCAGTTGTCATTCAACACCTTTGCGATGGGAGCCAAGCAGTTGGTTGTGCAAGATGCGTTCGAAACGATAGTCTGACCAGCGTAAGTGTTGGTATTAACACCGCATACGAACATCGGAGTCTTATCCTTTGCAGGAGCCGACATAACTACGTACTTTGCACCGGCTTTGAGGTGAGCCTCTGCCTTCTCTGCGGTGAGGAACAAACCTGTCGATTCAACTACGTACTCTGCCTCAACCTCGTTCCACTTCAAATCCTCGGGGTTGCGCTCTGCGGTTACGCGGATAGCCTTGCCATTTACGATAAGGAGGCTCTTCTCAACGTCGAAGTCGATAGTGCCGTTGAACTGACCGTGCATCGTGTCATAACGAAGCATATATGCCAAGTAATCTACCGGGCAGAGGTCGTTAATGCCGACGATCTCATACTTGTCAGTCTGTGTGCAAGCTGCACGGAATACCATACGTCCGATACGACCGAAACCGTTGATACCAATCTTAATAGTTGCCATAATTTTTAATCTTTTATTGTTAGTGAAAAAATCTTCTGTTATTTCAATCACGCAAAAATATATACTTTGTATAAAGTACGCAAGCAAAAACCGAGTTTTTTTACTTTTTTAGCCGTTTTGGGGGTTATTTATTCGCTCAAAATGTCCGTTTGTTGAACAAAAACCCTCTATTCGGTAATCTTTTGCTTGGCTCGCTTTGCCATTGCCGAAGCAAATACAAAGTCGTTCAATTCACGATTGTCGGCGAGCAGAATATCATCTTTCGACCCTTCCCACCACTTGCGACCTTCGTGGATATAAACAATCTTCTCGCCAATCTCCATCACCGAGTTCATATCGTGGGTATTGATGATGGTTGTGATGTTATATTCGCGGGTAATATCCTGAATCAGGTTGTCGATAACCACCGAGGTCTGCGGGTCGAGGCCCGAGTTGGGTTCGTCGCAGAAGAGGTAGCGCGGATTGAGCACAATGGCACGAGCTATGGCCACACGCTTAATCATACCGCCACTCAACTCCGAGGGGTAGAGGTGGTCGGCACCCTCCAACCTCACGCGACGCAGGCAGAAATCGACTCGTGCGAGCTTCTCCTCTTCGCTCTGGTTGGTAAAGAGGTCGAGCGGCAATTTGACATTCTCGACAACGGTCGAAGAGTCGAGCAGTGCTCCGCCCTGAAAAATCATACCTATATCTTTGCGAATCGCTTTACGCTCCGTGAATCCGAGGTCGGTATAGCAGACGTCGTCATAGAATATACGGCCCTCGTCGGGGGTGTGCAGTCCGACCAGAGTTTTCAGCAGCACGGTCTTGCCCGAACCGCTGCGGCCGATAATAAGGTTGGTCTTACCGGTCTCGAATTCGACCGAGATGTCGTCGAGGATCGTGCGCCCTTCGAACGATTTGGATATGTGTTCGCCTTTAATCACGTCAGCAGGAGTTGAGTTAATATAAGGTTGAATAGCATAATAACAATCGAGCCCGTTACCACGGCACGGGTCGAGGCCTTGCCCACTTCGAGCGAGTTACCCTTGGCATAGTAGCCGCAGAATGCCGATACGGAGGTAATGATAAAGGCAAATACCGCCATCTTAATCAGCGAATAGACTATCGAGTAGGTCTTGAAGCAGTAGAACAGACCCTCGATGTATTGTGCCGGAATCATAATGCCCGTGGTTGCTGCGATGATGTAACCACCGATGGTGCCGATGATGATGCTCAACAGCGTGAGTAGCGGAAAGAATACCACCGTAGCCACAATCTTGGGCAGAATCAGGTACGACGCCGAATTGACACCCATAATTTCGAGTGCATCAATCTGCTCGGTAATACGCATCGTTCCAATCTCGGATGCGATATTTGAACCGACCTTGCCCGAAAGAATCAATGCCACCACCGTCGATGAAAATTCGAGAATCATCGTTTCGCGAGTGGCGTAGCCGATAAGATATTTGGGAATAAACGGCGATTCGAGGTTGATGGCCATTTGGAGGGTGATAACGGCGCCGATAAAGACCGAGATAATGGCAGTCAGACCTATCGAATTGAAGCCCAACGCCTCCATCTCGTACATTATGCGACGACGATAAATCGCCGGCTTCTCGGGTCGCGCAAATACTTTGCCCATCAGTTGGCAGTAGCGACCTATCTGTTCGAAAATCTTAAACACGGGTTTCTCTATTTATCGTTAGTTTTCTCCTCTTTGAAATCGACATACTCGCCCACATCGTCGTTGATGCGTTTCTCGGGCATTGCCGGCGTAGCGTGAATGCTTACGTCGCCTTCATTTGCGGCCTTGCGACGCGATGAGCGGTAGTTATATTGTTGATGTCCTGCCTGTTCGCCCGCCTTGCGGAACTGCTCGTGCAAATTGCGCTCAACGCGGCGCAATCGCCACGCAAAGATTGCCATCGAGAGCAGAAAGAGCAACACCAAAGCTAAAATCGCATACAACAGATATCCGAACAGCGATGGCGCGGCGATGGCGATAATAATCGTCATAATCCAAAACCAGGGTGCGCGTCTGAATGTTTCTGCAATGCTGTTCAGCAGAGTTGTCAAAAAGTTCATTCTCTATATTCGTTTATAAAAACACTGTGATTTTTACACGTTTATGTACAAAACCTTTGCAAAGGTACAAAAAAAGTGGCAGGTTTCATTATTATTTTGTATTTTTGAGCCAAAATCAGAACACTATGCTTACATCACTATCCGCAATTTCGCCTGTCGATGGTCGTTACCGTCGAGTAGCCGAACCTCTGGCTGAATACTTCTCCGAGTACGCTCTGATTCGTTATCGTGTGCGTGTGGAGATTGAATATTTTATCGTTCTGTGCGAACTTCCCCTGCCTGAACTTGCAGGTGTCGATTCCTCCATTTTCGACACTTTACGCGACATTTATCGCAACTTCTCCGTTGCCGATGCCGAGCGCGTAAAGGAGATAGAGAAGACTACCAACCACGATGTGAAGGCGGTAGAGTATCTCATAAAAGAGAAGCTCGCAGGGCTCGGAATGGAGGCTCATTCCGAGTTTATCCACTTCGGATTGACCTCGCAGGATATCAACAACACCTCGCAGCCGCTGATGCTCAAAGAGGCGATGACGGATATCTATATCCCCCTCTTCGAAGAGTTGCTTGAAACGCTCTCGTCGCTCGCCGAAGAGTGGCAGGGAATCCCGATGCTCGCACATACCCACGGACAGCCCGCCTCGCCGACAACCCTCGGCAAGGAGATTTTGGTCTTCGTGGAGCGTCTCGACGAGCAGTTCGAGCAACTGCTCGATATCGCCATCTCGGCGAAGTTCGGTGGCGCAACGGGCAACTTTAACGCTCATCACGTGGCATATCCCGCAATCGATTGGGCAGAGTTTGCCAACAAGTTCGTGAACGAGCGCCTCGGTCTGTCGCGCTCACAATACACCACCCAGATTGACCACTACGACAACCTTGCCGCGATTTTCGATGCGTTGAAGCGTATCAATACCATATTGATTGACCTCGCGCGCGATATGTGGACCTACATCTCGATGGAGTACTTCAAGCAGCGCATCAAGGCGGGAGAAGTGGGTTCGAGTG
>CAZIAS010000053.1:0-7714 GCA_964536825.1 uncultured Alistipes sp.
ATGGTGGTCTCTGTGATCTTGTTCTGCATAGAGAACAAGTGAATGCCGCAACAGAGTATCAGCCGAACATTGGTACCAATAGATGGTGGAATAATTTCGTGTGGAAGAGTATTACACTTTATTAACCCCACCGGCAAGTGCGGCGAATGTAAAGCATTACAGTAACATTTAGGGCAGGCGGGCTTGACCACCCTCCTGCTCATCAACCTCCCAAGCAGGGCGGGAGAGTAAGTGCTCGGCAAGAGTATTAACTTTATCGGAGTGAAAGGCTCTGGTAAAGTTTTTTCTTGTTACACCTTTGATATTATAATCTTATTCTGTATATTTGTATAATTATAAATATTCAGAATGATTTATGGATAAAAACGTATATTGTGTAATTATGGCAGGCGGTGGCGGAGCACGTCTGTGGCCACGCAGCCGTCGTTCGATGCCCAAGCAGTTTCTCGACATCTTCAATACAGGAAAATCATTCCTACGCATTACCTACGAACGCTTTGCAAAGTTGGTCTCGCCGGAGAATTTTCTGGTTGTAACGAATGCCCAATACAAGGATTTGGTCTTGGAGCATCTGCCCGAACTTACCGAAAAACAGGTACTCTGCGAACCTATCGGTCGCAATACGGCTCCCTGCATCTGCTATGCGGCATACTCGTTGCGCAAGCTCAACCCGGAGGCGAAGATGATTGTCACTCCGGCAGACCACATAATGCTGCAAGAGGATGAGTTCCGCTCCATAGCAACAGAACTGTTGGAGTTCATCGACACAAACGATGTACTGATGACTGTCGGCCTGACTCCCACACGTCCCGAGACAGGATACGGATATATCCAAAAATCGGACACCAACACCATCAGCCGTGTGAAGTGCTTTACCGAGAAGCCCAATCTCGAACTCGCACAGACCTTTGTTCAGTGTGGCGAATTCTTCTGGAATTCGGGTATTTTCATCTGGAAGGTCAAGGATATCATCGCTGCAATCGAGAAGTTCCTACCCGAACACCACGCTCTCTTTGGCGGAATCTCGGATGCATACGGCACCGACGCCGAGAAGGAGGCTATCGAACAGGTATTCTCGCAGTGCCGTTCAATCTCTATCGACTACGGCGTAATGGAGAAGGCTGACAATGTCTATGTTCGTTGTGGAGATTTCGGTTGGAGCGACGTCGGCACGTGGGGTTCGCTCTACCAACTCTCACGCAAAGATAAATACGCCAATGTGAAGCCCGAGAAGGGTTGCTTTACCTACGACACCCGCAACTGCATCGTTTCGCTCCCGAAGGAGAAGGTTGCCGTAATCAACGGTCTGCGCGATTATATCGTGGTCGATACGGACGATATTTTGATGATATGTCCTCGTGGCGAGGAGCAGCACATTCGCGAATATATTGACGAGGTGCGTTTCAACCTCGGCGGCAAACACGACTAACAACAGCGCCAGATGAACGATATCGACCGACTATATGACCTCTTTGACGAGTGTTCGGGAGTGACCACCGATTCACGTCGTGTGGGCGAGAACTCTCTTTTTGTCGCCCTGCGTGGCGACTCGTTCGACGGCAACCGTTTTGTCTGTCAAGCTCTCGATGCAGGTGCTAAATATGCCGTTACCGATTCGGATGCACCTCTTGCAGAGCGACCGGACCTCGCAGCGCGTATATTCCGCGTCGAGGACTCTCTTGTAGCATTGCAGGAACTTGCTCGCGAGCATCGCCGTCGTCTTGCCATCCCGATTATCGGCATCGTCGGCAGTAATGGCAAGACCACAACCAAAGAGTTGGTCAGTCGCGTTCTGGCAGAGAAATTCGAAGTATATGCCACCCGAGGCAACCTCAACAACCACATCGGAGTTCCGCTGACACTGCTCTCGATGACGCGCGACACGGAATTCGGCGTGGTCGAGATGGGAGCGAGTGCGCGTGGCGAGATTGCACTGCTGGCATCAATAGCCGAGCCTAATTTCGGCATCATTACCAACATCGGCCGCGCCCACCTCGAAGGCTTTGGAGGCGAGGAAGGAGTCCGACAGGGCAAGGGCGAGCTGTTTGATTTTCTCGCCGATAATGGCGGACACGCCTTTGTTCCCGACGAGGATGCGACACTTATGATTATGGCAGGCGAGCGGGAGAATCTCGTGGTCGAGCACTACTCGCGAACCATTGCCGATGGTGTGCACAGCAATCTCGAAGGGGAGTACAACCACGCCAATATAGCCGCAGCAATTGCTGTGGGTCAATTCTTCGACATTCCGCAAGAGCGCATAACCGATGCTGTTGCCAACTATCAACCCGACAATAACCGCTCACAGAGGGTCGATAGCGGTCGCAATACGTTGATTGTCGATTGCTACAACGCCAATCCGTCAAGTATGTCTGCCGCTATTGGCAATATGCGCACCGAAAAGGGGCCAAATAAACTGCTCATTTTGGGCGATATGCTCGAACTCGGCGAGTGGAGTGCCGAAGAGCATCAGCGCACACTCGAAGAGGCTCTTGGAATCGAAGATGCCGAGATTTTTACCGTAGGTCCCGCCTTCGAGGCGGCAGCGCGAGTTCTGGCGGCAGATGTCAAGTGTTTCCGCAACACAGAACACCTTGGCGAGTACCTCACAATAAACACTCTGCGCGGTCGTACGATTCTACTCAAAGGCTCGCGCGGAATGGCACTCGAAAAGATAATCAACAAACTATAACACAGAGTATGAAACCTATCAAATTTATTTGCGCTATCGCATTGGCAGTTGTGTCGTTCGCGGCATCCGCAAAAGAGCAGCCCAAATGGTTGAAAGATGCAGTGATTTACCACATCTACCCCTCGTCCTATATGGATTCGAACGGCGATGGTATAGGCGATTTGAACGGTATCCGTCAGAGATTGGACTATATCCGCAGTGTCGGATTCAACTGTATTTGGATGTCGCCCTGCTTCGAAAGTAAGTGGGAGGATGGAGGTTACGACATTACCGACTACTATAAGGTGGATCCCCGATTCGGCACAAACGAAGAGTTGTTTGCCCTTATCAAGGAGGCCCACCAGAAGGGTATCAAGGTCCTTCTCGACCTCGTAGCGGGTCACACCTCGGATAAGCACCCTTGGTTCAAGGAGTCGTGCAAGGCAGAGCCGAACAAATACTCCGACTACTTTATCTGGACCAAAGGAAAATCGGTAAAGCCGGCTCAATCATCATCAAACAAAAGAGGCGGTTGGATAGATAGAGATTTACCGCGCGATGGTTATTTCCTGACCAACTACTTCGATATCCAGCCCTCGCTAAACTATGGATATCACAACCCCAATCCGGCCAACGAATGGGAACAGGGCTACGATGCTCCGGGTCCGAAGGCTGTTCGCGAGGAGTTGAAGAGCATCATCGGTTATTGGTGCGACCACGGAGCCGACGGTTTTCGTGTCGATATGGCATCGTCGTTGGTCAAGAACGACAATCAAGAGAGAGAGGGTGTAATCCGTCTTTGGAATGAGATTTTCGCGTGGTACAATACGAAATATCCCGAAAACATTATGCTCTCGGAGTGGTCGAACCCCAAGCAATCCCTCTCGTCGGGATTTAATATCGACCTGCTGATTCACAACAACACGGGCGGAAAGATTTATCGTCCCCTCTTCTGCGAGACCGACGACCGCGCCAACCATACAATTACCTACTTCAATCCGGAGGGCAAGGGCGACCTGCGTGAGCCGATGGAGGTCTATGCGAAGGTCTATAACGACTTCCGTACTATCGGAGGTTACGCCTCGATGCCGACTTGCAGCCACGACATCTGGCGCCTCAATCGTCTGAATCGCAACACTCCGGAGGAGCAGAAGATTGCCCTCACATTCTTCCTCACGCTACCCGCACCGCCGATTGTCTATTACGGCGAGGAGATTGGTATGCGCAATCTGGAACATACTTGTCCGAAGGAGGGCAGCTTTTCGAGTCGCGACCGCACGCCGTGCCGTACCCCGATGCAGTGGGATTCCACGGCAAATGCAGGTTTCTCGTCGGTCGAAGATTGCACAAAACTCTTCTTACCAATAGATCCGGCATCCACATTCCCGAATGTTGCGGAGCAGCAGAACAACCCCAACTCGGTGCTTAACTATGTAAAGGGTCTGATTGAACTGCGCACCACACACCCCGCCCTCGGCACTGCCGGCGATTGGAAATATGTGGGCGATATGGATAACCCCTATCCGATGATTTACAGCCGTACGCTCGGCTATGAGAAGTATGTCGTGGTCTTCAATCCCTCGAAACGTGAGGTTAGCGGTTCGACCGCACCGCTCGGCAAAAAAGCACAGTGGATTTACGGCAATAACAAGAGACTCGCCAAATGCAAGAGCAGCAAGGATGGGCACACATTCACGATAAAACCCTTCTGCGTGGCTATTTTCAAGATGGAATAATTATAAATCAAGATAAAGAGATGGAGAATAATCAGAGAAACAACTCACTACCCGAAAACGCCTACCGCGAACTTAAATCAGGCGAAGAGTACAAACCTTTAATGCCGAATGAACCGGCACCCGCAGAGGTCACACCCTACTCGGTAACGATGGGTGTTATTATGGCAATAATCTTCTCGGCAGCAGCAGCCTTCCTCGGATTGAAGGTTGGTCAGGTCTTCGAGGCGGCAATTCCGATTGCCATCTTGGCAGCAGGTTTCGGCTCGCTGCGAGGCAAGAAGCGCAGTATGCTCGGCGAGAACGTAATCATACAATCTATCGGAGCCTCTTCGGGCGTAATCGTCGCAGGTGCAATCTTTACCCTGCCGGCACTCTACATTCTCGGTTTGGAGGCTCACTTCTACCAGGTATTCCTCTCGTCACTGCTCGGAGGCGTGCTCGGTATCGTGATGCTTATTCCGTTCCGCAAATATTTCGTTAAGGATATGCACGGCAAATACCCCTTCCCCGAGGCTACGGCAACCACCGAGGTACTCGTTTCGGGCGAGAAGGGCGGTAAGCAGACCGTACTGTTGGCTGTTGCCGGCGTAATCGGCGGTCTTTATGATTTTGCAGTGTCGTCATTCGGCGCCTGGGCCGAAAATATCTCGACCAAGATGACCGCTTGGGGTACGACCGTGGCAGATAAGTTCAAGGTCGAGTTCTCGATGAATACGGGAGCAACCCTGCTCGGTCTGGGTTACATCATCGGATTGAAATATGCCGTCATCATTACCGCAGGTTCGTGTCTTGTCTGGTTTGTAATCGTTCCGCTCGTGGGCTACGCTTCGGCCGAGGCGGCAGAGATGAGCGCAATGCAACTCTTCCAGGCTTATGGTCGCCCCATCGGAATCGGAGGTATCGCTATGGCAGGTCTTATCGGCATCATCAAGCAGGCAGGCATTATCAAGTCGGCCGTAGGTCTTGCCGTCAAAGAGCTCGGTGGCAAGAAATCGGAGGAGAAGATTGAGCGCACACAACGCGACCTTTCGATGAAGGTTGTTCTCTCGGTAATCATCGCCGTACTCGTTTCGACGCTCGTATTCTTCCAATTCGGAGTCCTGGGTAATTGGTTCCACACCATCGTGGCACTGCTGATTGTCTTCGTTATTGCATTCCTCTTTACCACGGTGGCAGCCAATGCAATCGCTATTGTCGGCACAAACCCCGTATCGGGAATGACGTTGATGACCCTGATTTTGAGTTCGCTCGTGTTGGTTTCGATTGGTCTTAACGGCAAGACGGGTATGACCGCTGCCCTGATTATCGGTGGCGTGGTCTGCACGGCACTCTCGATGGCAGGCGGTTTCATTACCGACCTTAAAATCGGCTATTGGCTCGGCACAACCCCTCGCAAGCAGGAGACCTGGAAGTTCCTCGGCACATTCGTATCGGCAGTAACCGTAGCAGGAGTGATGATTATCCTCAACAAGACCTACGGCTTCGTGGGCGAGAACGCACTCACCGCTCCGCAGGCAAATGCAATGGCTGCCGTTATCCGCCCGCTGATGGAGGGTGGCGAAACCCCGTGGGTACTCTACTTTGCAGGTGCCGTGTTGGCATTGGTACTGAATTGGATTGGTGTGCCGGCATTGGCATTCTCGCTCGGTATGTTTATCCCGATGTCGCTCAATGCTCCGCTCGTAGCGGGTGGCGCCATCGCGTGGTTCGTATCCAACCGCTCGAAGGATGAGGCACTCAACAAGGCTCGTTTCGACCGCGGAACACTCCTCGCATCGGGCTTTATCGCCGGTGGTGCACTGATGGGCGTTGTCGCAGCGGTGCTCAAATTCGCAGGCGTGGATATGTTTATGACCGAGTGGGCAGCATCGAATGGCGCAGAGTGGCTGGCTCTGGCAATGTACATTGCTCTGGCTGTCTATTTTACCGTTCACACGCTGAAAGCGAAGAAAGAAGAATAACTTGAACAAAATTCAAAATTTACAATAAGAATAAAGAAGATAGGCAACTCGAACGAAGTCTGACACAGATGGGACATACAGAGGTATTTCCCATTTGGGGCAGGCGAGAAGAGGCGAAAGATGCCGCATAAAATAAAAAAATTAAATTATGGAATTGAAAGAGAGATTTCTGAAATACGTTGCTGTGGATACACAGAGTGACGAAAATAGTGAAACATTCCCTTCGACGACGAAGCAGTTTGACCTGCTGAATATGTTGGTCGAGGAGATGGAGGCACTCGGGATGACCGAAGTGTCAATCGACAAATATGGATACGCAATGGGAACGATTCCCGCAAGCAAGGGATGCGAAAATGCTCCCGTAATCGGATTTATCGCCCACGTCGATACCGCACCCGATATGAGCGGCAAGGATGTGAAGCCTCGCATCATCGAGTGCTACGATGGGGAGGATATCGTGTTGAACGATGCCCTCACAATGCACGTGGCAGAGTTCCCCGAGTTGAAGAAGTTTGTAGGCCACACGCTGATTCACACCGACGGCACTACCCTTTTGGGTGCCGACGACAAGGGCGGCGTAGCGGAGATTATGACCGCTGCGGAGTATCTGCTCTCGCACCCCGAGGTTAAGCACGGCAAGATTCGCATCGGTTTTACGCCCGACGAGGAGATTGGTCGCGGAGTCGATTTCTTCGATGTCGCAGCCTTCGGTGCCGACTTTGCCTACACGATGGATGGAAGTTTCGAGGGCGAGTTGGAGTACGAAAACTTCAACGCAGCCTCGGCTAAAATCTCGATTCAGGGTCGTAATGTACACCCCGGATATGCCAAGAACAAGATGATTAACGCTATCCAGGTAGCCTGCGAACTCAACTCGTTGCTCCCCGCACAGGAGCGTCCCGAGCACACCGAGGGCTACGAGGGCTTCTACCACTGCGTGGGCATCAGCGGCACGGTCGAGCAGGCACAGATTTCGTACATCATCCGCGACCACGACGCCGAGAAGTTCGAGGCAAAGAAGGTCTGGATACACGATATCGTTGGTATGCTGAACAACAAGTATGGCAAGGAGGTGCTGACCCTCACGCTCAAAGACCAATACTACAATATGCGTAAGATGGTCGAGCCGCATCCGCAGGTTATCGACAAAGCTTTGGAGGCTATGCGCGAGGCAGACATCGAGCCTATCGTTCGCCCGATTCGCGGAGGTACGGACGGAGCAAGACTCTCGTTTATGGGACTCCCCTGCCCCAATATCTTTGCCGGAGGTATGAACTTTCACGGCAAGTTTGAGTACTGCTCACTCAACTCACTTCCGCGTTGATGATCGGGATTTGATTCATGCC
>CAZIAS010000054.1:0-7450 GCA_964536825.1 uncultured Alistipes sp.
CTCATTACCTCGTTCTTGAACTTTCCGCATAAACTTTTTATTCTTAGCGGATTATAAGATTATTCCAAAAATAATAAATATTCTCCTGATTTTGCAACTAATTTACAAATACCGTGTCGAAGTACTCCTCGAAGAGGTTGCGGGCACGCTCCAACTGCTCGGGTGTATTTTCTTTGACATCTTGGAGCTTATACTCTTGTCCCATAGCCTCATACTTATGCACTCCGAGTGTGTGGTAGGGTAGAATCTCGACACGCTCCAATGCTTTGTAATCCTTGAAGTGTTCGCCCAAAGCGCGAATATCTGCCTCACTGTCGCTATATCCCGGAACCAAAACATATCGCATCCAGAATGGCTTTTTATGCTCTTCGAGCCACGCTGCCGTGCGCAGAGTCTGCTCGTTGCTGCGCTCTGTGAGCAGGCAGTGTTGCGAGGGGTTGTGCTGCTTGACATCAAGAAGCACCAAATCGACTATCGAGAAGAGCTCCTCGACCCACTCGTTCCATATCGAGCCGTTGGTGTCGATGCAGACGTGAATGCCCTGCTCTTTGAGGCGTTTCACGAGAGGAATCAATGCCCGGGCCTGCATTGTGGGCTCTCCGCCACTGAAAGTCACACCTCCACGCTTGCCGAAGAAAGGCTTTTCGCTCACAGCCATATCGACAATATGCTCAATATCTGTGGGTTTAGCCTCTCCATTGGGGTCGATGGTGTCGGGGTTGGCGCAGTAGAGGCATCGGAAGTTACAGCCCTGCAAAAATACCACAAGGCGCAATCCCGGACCATCAAATGTGCCGAGCGACTCGTATGAATGAACTTTTAATTTCACAGATTCAAAATTAAAAATTAAAAATTGATAGTTAAAGGTTGTTAAGGGTGTGCAGAAACACTAATTCCCCCTAACAACCTTTAACAGCCTTTGATATCCTTTGTAAGGATTTACATTCTCTCGTGGAAACTACGCGAAATAACCTCCAACTGATGCTCGCGGCTCAACTTCGTGAAGTTTACGGCGTATCCCGAAACGCGAATCGTCAGTTGCGGATACTTCTCGGGATGCTCCATTGCATCGAGCAACATCTCGCGATTGAGTACGTTCACGTTGAGGTGGTGAGCACCCTTCGTAAAGTAGCCGTCCATCATCGTCACGAGGTTCTCCACGCGGGTGGCCTCATCGACACCCAGCGACTTGGGAACAATCGAGAATGTGTTCGAGATACCATCCTGCGAGTCGCGGTAGCGCAGCTTTGCCACCGACGAGAGCGATGCCACGGCTCCGCACTTGTCGCGTCCGTGCATCGGGTTGGCACCCGGAGCAAAAGCAACGCCCTTCTCGCGACCGTCGGGCGTAGCGCCGGTCTTCTTACCGTACATCACGTTCGAAGTGATGGTCAGCAGCGACAACGTAGCCTGTGCGCCCTTGTAAATCGGGTGCTTCTTCAACTCCTCGTTGAAGAAATAAACGAGATCGACACCAAGGTGATCGACGCGGTCGTCGTTGTTTCCGAACATCGGGAACTCCTTCTCGATTTCGAAAGACTCGGTCAGACCCAGTTCGTTACGCTTAACGGAAACCTTACCATACTTGATTGCCGACAGCGAGTCGAGCACAATCGACAGACCTGCAACACCATAAGCCAGATTGATTCGGGGGTTGGTGTCGATAAGTGCCATCTGCGCCTTCTCGTAGTAGTACTTGTCGTGCATATAGTGGATGATATTCATCGCATCGTTATATACGCGGGCAATCTCCGAGAGAACCTTCTTGTAGTTCGAGAGCACCTCCTCATAGTTGAGCAGGTCGCCCATCAGAGTCGGGATACCCTTGACCATCTGCGTACCCGTAATCTCGCATCGACCGCCATTGATTGCCAGCAGCAGTGCTTTTGCCAGGTTACAACGTGCACCGAAGAACTGAATCTGCTTGCCGATGGCCTGATACGATACGCAGCAGGCGATACCGTAATCGTCGCAGAAACGTACCTCACGCATCAGGTCGTCATTCTCGTACTGCACCGATGATGTGTCAATCGAAACCTTTGCGCAGAAGTTCTTGAATCCTTCCGGCAGCTCCGGACTCCAAAGCACCGTCATATTGGGCTCCGGCGAGGGGCCGAGGTTGTAGAGCGTCTGCAAGAAGCGGAACGAGGTCTTGGTAACCTTTGTGCGACCGTCATTGAAGCGACCGCCGATAGCCTCGGTAATCCAGGTCGGGTCGCCGGCAAAGATGTCGTTATAGGATTGCATACGCAGGTGGCGAATCATTCGCAACTTGATTACGAATTGGTCGATAAGCTCCTGTGCAAACTCCTCGGTAATGTTACCCTTGTCGAGGTCGTATTGAATGTAGATATCGAGGAACGACGATACGTTTCCGAGCGACATTGCTGCACCATCCTGCTCCTTTACTGCTGCGAGGTAAGCCATATACACCCACTGCACGGCCTCTTGTGCCGAGGTTGCGGGACGGCTCAAATCCAAACCGTACATCTCGCCCAAAACGAGCATATCCTTCAACGCCTTAATCTGGTCGGCAACCTCCTCGCGAAGGCGAATGGTTGCATCGGTCATAGGCGAGAGCAGGGTATTCAAATCCTCCTGCTTTGCCTCAATCAGGCGGTTGATACCGTAGAGAGCCAAACGACGATAGTCGCCGATGATGCGGCCACGCGCATAGTTATCGGGCAGACCCGTAAGGAATCCCAACGAACGGAACGCGCGAATCTCGGGAGTATAAACGTCGAAAACTCCGTCGTTGTGAGTTTTGCGGTAGTGGGTAAAGATATCTTTTACCTTCTCGTCCACATCGACTCCCTGCTCTTTGCAGGCACGGGCAACGACGTTGATTCCTCCGAAAGGCTTGATTGCTCGTTTGAGCAGTTCGTCGGTCTGCAAACCTACGATAAGCTCATTCTCACGGTCGATATATCCCGCACCGTGCGAAGTGATTGTAGATACGGTCTTATTATCAAGTGAGCGAACACCTCCGTTGGCACGCTCCTCCTCGATTGCTTCGAGGCATTTATTCCAAACTTTCAACGTACGCTCCGAAGGTCCTGCCAGGAAGGAAGCATCGCCGTAATAGGGCGTAATATTGGTCTGTACGAAATTGGCAACGTCTATCTTGCTCTGCCACAGACCACTCTTGAACATCTCATTAATCTCCATAATATACCTTATAAATAATTTCGCCGCAAAGATAATATTTACCGCACGTTTAAGAAAAAAATCGGCAATTATATCTTACTTTCGACTAAAAAAACTGATTTCGGCAAATATTTCGTATATTTGACGGGTGTAAAATTAAAAAAAGAGGATATGAATATGAAAAAGTATCTGCATATATTGGTAATCGGGATTGTTGCCATTGCAACGGTCGGATGTGATGCATTTCATCGCTTGTCGGGCGATGGCCGCACCTCGCAGGGTGCTCCTTACGAACTTGTCGTAGTCTGCAAAAATAGTGTCTGGGAGGGCTCTGCCGGTGATACACTTCGTTATTTTTTGCAGCAGCCCGTGCCCACCATCAACCAATATGAACCTTTGTTCGATGTTTTGCGTGTTGCACCTGATGATTTTAAGCATTTGCTTGAACGCCATCGTAATGTGCTGAAATTACTCGTCGATCCGACGGTCGAGAATACGGGAATCGGAGTGCAATATGACGTAACTTCGAAGCCGCAGGTTATGATTCTGGCGCAAGCTCCGACCGAGAAGGCGCTGACAACTCTGTTGGCGGAGAACAGCGAGAATCTGCTTCACGTATTGGAGGCGGCGGAGCGTGACCGTACAATAGAATTCGGTAAAAAATTTGGCGTAAAGGAGTTGGAAGATGTTATTTTCGAAAAGTTCGGCGTCAAGATGCATATTCCGAATGGGTATTCGCTGCGCAACGCGACAGATGACTTCCTGTGGGCATCGTACGAATTTCCGACCGCAAGTCAGGGATTTTTCATCTACACCTATCCTTACGAGGGTCCCAAGTCGTTATCGTTGAAGGCTCTGACTGCTGCACGCAACAAGTTTGCCGCGAAGATTCCGGGTCCATCCGACGGTTCGTATATGACCACTCTTGGCGAGTATGAGCCCGACTATCGAATGGTACGCATCGAGGGTCGTCTGTGGGTTGAGATGCGTGGTTTGTGGGATGTTGCCAACGACTTTATGGGAGGACCGTTCGTTAGTTTCTCGACGGTCGATACCGCAACTAATCGCGTATTCACGCTCGACTGCTATGTCTATTCTCCCAAGCTCGGCAAACGCAACTTCCTGCGTCCGCTGGAACATTTAGTCTATATGACGGAGTTTCCGGTTGCCGAGAAGTAGAAGGGTAGTGCAGGGTTGCGAAGAGTCTTCGACGATGTCGCTCTTCGGTAGCACTAAAAGAAAAAGCCGGTCGATAATGAGTAGCGGATATTGCGTCCGACTCTGACGGTCTGGCGGGCACCCTGCGACTCTACGGTGGTTTTGACCGAGGATTTCGGATATCCCGATATGCGTGCCTCGACGAAGAATTTGCGGATATTGACTCCCAAACCTCCCATAATGCCTACATCGGAGTCGTTAAACCCGATTTCGACAAAGGCAGGGGCTTCGCTTCTCTCGTTGTGGGCGATACGCAGAAAGGCTCCTCCGAACAGGCGCACGGGACCTGCCGTTACACCCAGCATCAACGGCACCTCGATACGATTGGCGTGAATCTTTACGTTTCGGTCAAGCGTGGAGCCTTCATATCGAATCTGATATCCCGTGCGACCATACTCAAACTCCGCCTGCAAATGGAGATGCCGCGTGATGTTGAGGCGTGCAATCAGAGCCGTTTCGAAACCTATTTTTGTGTTGCCTCCTACCACGCTGTGGTCGGCAAAATCTATCTTTGGCAGCGAAAAGTCCATAGCATTGACGCCTACGCGGACGCCGACACGGAATCTTTGTGCCGATGCCGTGGCTGCCAGAGTCAGGAGTAGAATAAAAGCTGGTAAAAATCTTTTCATAACAGAGTATTATAGAGGTTGTACGATAGACTATAACAGGGGAGATAGAAGTCGAAGTAATCCGTCTGTAAAGCGTTGATACACAACCGAGCCTCGGTGTTGAGGCGCATCGCTGCAACACTGCAATTTGTCGCGTTCGAACTGCTCGACGAATCCGAGGGCAACATCACGGTCGTATATGAGGGTTGTTACCTCGTAATTTTCGCAAAGGCTGCGGTAGTCGAGATTGGCACTCCCGATTGAGGTTATCCGATTGTCGATTATCAGCACTTTGGAGTGCAGAAATCCGTTATCGTAACGAAAGACTTTCGCTCCTGCCTTTGTTATGCGGCGTACATACTCCTCCGAGATGGCGGCTGTCAATCTCGAATCTCCGTGTTCGGGAATCATCAACTCAACCTTTACTCCGCTTGCCAAAGCTATGCGTATGGCATTAAAGAGCTCTCGCGGAGGGATGAAGTAGGGGGTTGCAATGCGGATTGTTCGCTCTGCACGCAATATCGCTGCCGTAAATGTGTCGAGCAGGGCGTCACGCGAGTGCCACTCGTCGCTATACACAATCTGTACGGGCAGATAATTCTCGATATTATGTCTGCCGTCGTGCCAGCTAACCCTGTCGGGATTGCCGCCGCACGACTTCCAATCCTCGACAAATAGTCGATGCAGTCGATTGACGGCATCGCCCTCGATGCGCAGATGTTCATCGCGCCATCGGCCGAGAGAGTTCCCGTCGATGTATCTTTTCGCAATATTGATACCTCCCGTAAATGCGATTCTTGAATCTATGATAGCAATCTTACGATGGTTGCGACGTGCAACCCCTCGGCGGAACCACGGAAAGCGAAACGGCTTGAAGGGTCGAATATCCACTCCTGCCCGACGCAGGCGACGTACCATACTTCGATGCAAATGCCACGAGCCTATATCGTCGTAAATTATACAAATCTCGATTCCGGCACGAACCTTACGTTCGAGAATCTCACACAAAGCACGTCCCAAACGGTCATCGATAAAGATGTAGTATTCGAGCAGAATCGACCTCTGCGCACGCTGAATGGCGCGTAGCAGGGCGGAGTATGTCTTGTCTGCATTATGAAGCGGAGTGACAGAGTTGCAGAGTGTTACGGGTTCGTTGCATCGACTGCCGACCACGCGGGCAAGGCTCCGCTCCCGAAGGGTGGCGATATCGTGTTGTGGGGATGCCGGCATACCGATATACTCACGGCGACGCTGCCCGTCAAGCAGGTATAGCACCACGCCGACAATGGGCAGCGCTACGAGTGCGGCCACACGGCACATCGCCCTGTAAGGCTCTGATTCGCGCATCAGAGCGTCGATTGACAGCACCACGACTACAACGATATATATGGTAATAATTACAGCCATATCACTCGTATCGCGGGCACGATTTGTGCCAAAAATAATTTGCAAATTCAAAAATAAGCCTTACCTTTGCCTACGAATACAAGGTGGGATTCCGATTCTCGGCGTGGAGTCGGAGTTCTTAATTTTTTTTGTGTCGCCAAAACGAGAAATAGAGTAATAAAATAGTATAAAATTATGGCAAACGAAATTATCTACCTCACAGCAGAGGGTTACAAAAAACTTAAAGACGAACTTGACCATATGCGTTCGGTCGAGCGTCCTGCGGCAGCAGCTGCCATCGCCGAGGCTCGCGATAAGGGCGACTTGTCGGAGAATGCAGAGTATGATGCAGCGCGTGAGGCGCAGGGTCTGTTGGAGATGCGCATTGCGCAGTTGGAGCAAACTTTGACCAACTCGCGAGTTATCGACGAGACGAAAATCGACAAAAGCAAGGTGCAGATTTTGAGTAAGGTTACCCTTCTTAACCACAATAACGGCAAGGAGGTTACCTATACCATCGTTTCGGAGAATGAGGCTAACCTGCGCGAGGGCAAACTCGCAATCGGAACCCCCATCGCCAAGGCTCTGCTTGGAAAGAAGAAGGGCGAGGTTGTCGAGGTAACCGTGCCGGCAGGTATCATCAAATTCGAGATTAAGGATATCTCTATCTAAACATTGAGGATAGGACAAACAAAAACCGTCTAACTTTTGCGAGTTAGACGGTTTTGTTGTTTGTGGACCCAGAGGGGCATGATCCCACGACCTTCGGATTATGAGTCCGCTGCTCTAACCAACTGAGCTATGGGTCCGACAACCGAGCCTTGTGGCGCTCGGCGGTGCAAAGATACAAAACAATTCACAATTCACAATTTACAATCCATAATTTTTTATATTTTTTGCTCCGGTGCTATAAAAGTGTCTGTTTTTTTGAAAAGGAGATAAGGGTGGCCATTAGCCATTGGCCGTTAGCCATTAGCTTTTTTTAGACCCCTCCGCCCTTTGGGCACCTCCCCTAAAACAGGGGAGGAATTTTTTTGATTATGGGGATTATGGGGATTATGGGGATTATGGGGATTATGGGGATTATGGGG
>CAZIAS010000055.1:0-7325 GCA_964536825.1 uncultured Alistipes sp.
CGAGATGGCATACTCCGAAATCTCTTTGCGCGTGGCAAACATCAGCGGACGCACGATATTTCCTCGGTGGGTCGTGATGCCGGTCAAACCCCTCAATCCGGTACCGCGCAGCAGGTTGATAAAGAAGGTTTCGATGGAGTCGTCAATATGGTGCGCTACAGCAATAACCGTATATCCGTGCTCGGCACAGAGTTCATCGAACCACGTATAACGAAGTCTTCGTGCCGCCATCTCCATCGATTCGCCCGTGCGCTCCATCTCGCCCTGCGTGTCGAATCGGCGATTGTAGCAGACAACACCTCGCTTGCGACACTCTTCTGCAACCTGCGCCTCATCCTCGTCGCTCTCGACCCCACGCAGACAGAAGTTGCAGTGCGCAACACCCACATTGTAGCCACACTCCGTGAAGAGCGAGAGCATAACCATCGAATCGACTCCGCCGGAGACCGTCAGCAAGATACGGTCGTCCATAGTGAAGAGTTCGTTATCGCTCACATATTTACGAAAACGCTCGACGAGCGTGCGGTCGTTAGTTGCCATAATCCGCCAAATCGATTACAAAACATTTACCTCGGGGGCAATCTCAATGCCGAAACGCTCTTTTACACGCTCCTGCACCATTCGGGCAAAGGCTATAACCTCTCCACCTGTTGCCCCTCCGTGATTAACCAGAACCAGAGCCTGACGCTCGTGTACACCGACGGCACCCTCACGATAACCCTTCAATCCGGCCTTATCGATAAGCCAGCCCGTCGCGAGTTTTACCTTCCCCTCCTCCGCAACGGGATAGAGCGGCATTTCGGGGTAGTCGGCACGCAGACGCTCCGCCACCTCGACATCAACTACCGGATTTTTGAAGAAGCTGCCGGCATTGCCCAGAAGCGCCGTGTCGGGGAGCTTCGAACGACGGATATCGCAGATTGCCTCGCGGATATTCTGCAACGTCGCACCACCCCTCGCCTCGACTTCGCGAATAACATCGCCATAGCCGAGAATCGGTGCCGGCACCTTGCCGAAACGGAATCTCACAGAGGTAATTATTACCTTCCCGCGAAGACTCTGCTTGAAGACGCTCTCACGATAACCGAAAGCACAGTGCTCTGCTGCCAGCGTAAGAAAATTTCCACTCTCGGGAACAAACATCGTGACCGAACGAATTGCATTCTTTGCCTCGACTCCATACGCCCCAATGTTCTGCACCGGCGCAGCTCCGACCTTTCCGGGGATAAGCGAGAGGTTTTCGATTCCCCACAGGTTGCGCTCGACACACCACTGCACCAAATCGTCCCATTCGAGACCCGCTTCGACCTCGACCACTACCTCTTGCTCGCTCTCGAACACCACCTCAACACCGCATCCGCAGGGGGTTATCAGCGTACCCTCGTAATCGCGAGTAAAGAGAATGTTGTTGCCTCCCGACAACACCATCCACTCCTCGGGTCGATATTGTTCGAAAATGGCAGGCAACTCCTCCGCCTTGTCAAATTCGATGAGGCGGGCAGCGCATTGCGCCACGTGAAAACTGTTGCGACCTTGCAGGTCGGCTTGTTCAAAAACTCTTATCATTGTTGCAAAGTTAGAAAATATTTTCTTAACTTTGGAAGACAAAGCAACCAATAATTGAATCGAAGATATGTTTACCGAAAAAGAGAGGGCGCAAATCGAGTGTCACGGTCTTACCGCCGAGCAGGTTGAGCGTCAAATTGAGAACTTCAAAAAGGGATTCCCCTATCTGAAAGTAGTTGCAGCAGCCTCCCCCGAAGATGGCATTTTGGTACTCACTCCCGAAGAGGTCGCCGAAGCCGTTGCCTGCTACGAAGAAAAAGCCCCGAATCTCAAAATTCAGAAATTTGTACCCGCATCGGGAGCTGCCACCCGAATGTTCAAAGAGCTCTTCGAGTTCGTAAACGAGGATAAGCGCGGTGCCGGCATCGACCGCCTCTTGGAGAACCTCGACAAGTTCGCATTCTACCCCGAATTAAAGAAGTTTGTGGGCGATGATGCCGACGACAAGGCGAAAGTTGATGCCATCGTCAAGAGCGGTTTATGCTATGGAGCCAAGCCAAAGGGACTTGTCACATTCCACGCCTACCCCGAAGGCAACCGCAAGGCTGTCGAAGAGCATTTGGCAGAGGGGGCAATGTATGCCGCATCGAATGGCGTCGTAAAGATTCACTTTACCGTCTCACCGGAGCATATCGAGGGATTCCGCTCGTTGCTTGACGAGAAAATTCAGAGCTACGAAGAGCATTTCGGCGTGAAGTATGAGATATCGTTCTCGGTGCAGAAACCCTCGACCGACACCATTGCCGTAAATCCCGATAACACCCCCTTCCGTACCGAAAACGGAGAGTTGCTGTTCCGCCCCGCAGGTCACGGAGCGCTCATCGCAAACCTCAACGAGATTGATGCCGACATCATTTTTGTCAAGAATATCGACAACGTAACAACCGACGCCCGTAAGGCAGATACCGTGACCTACAAAAAGGCTTTGGCGGGAGTGCTCGTTGCACTGCAAGAGGAGGCTTCTCGATTTTTGGACGAATTGAACAACGGCACTGCCGATGTTCAAAAAGTCGCAAACTTTGTTGAGCAACGACTTTGTGTAAAACTTCCGAAAGAGTATGATGCTACCCTACTACGCTCGATTCTCGACCGCCCGATTCGCGTCTGCGGAATGGTGCGCAACGAGGGCGAGCCCGGAGGAGGCCCGTTCTGGGTCGCCAACCCCGACGGAACACAATCATTACAGATTGCGGAGTCGAGCCAGATTTCGCCCGAGGATATCCCACTGATGAAGTCTGCAACCCACTTCAACCCCGTGGATTTGGTCTGTGGAGTGCGTAGAGCCGATGGTTCGAAGTTTGACCTCACGCAATACACCGACCCCGAAACAGGATTTATCTCCTCAAAGTCGAGCGGAGGTCGCGAACTGCGTGCGCAGGAGTTACCGGGACTTTGGAATGGAGCGATGGCGCGTTGGAATACGATATTTGTCGATGTTCCCATCTCGACATTCTCGCCCGTAAAGGTTGTCCAAGACCTGCTCCGTCCGCAACACCAATAACGGTCAAACAGAATGTTCAATAGCACCAAAAGCCGAGATGATAAATGATTTGTCTCGGCTTTTGGTATTCTAACCCTCAAATATTATTTCCGATAAGCGCAATTGTTCCCCTATTATATTTGGTATTAAGGCGAAATTTTAGTACATTTGCGCGACATTTGAAGAAGGGTGTCCAAACTTGCAGAAAATCAACAAACAACAAACAATAACAACATACAAAACACTATGGCAAACAAACTTCAAGAACTGACCGAAAAACTCTACGGAGAGGGTCTGGAAAAGGGTCGTGCCGAGGGCGAGCGTATGGTTGCAGAGGCGAAAGCCGAGGCTACCAAGATTCTCGCAGAGGCGAAGACCGAGGCCGAGGCTGTCGTCAAAGCAGCACAGAGCAAGGCCGAGGATATCGAAAAGAACACAATGACCGAGATTGCACTTGCTGGCAAGCAGGCTGTGGCGAAAATCAAGTCGGAGATTGCCGAGATGATTATCGCAAAGAGCACCACCGAGGCTGTGAAGAGCGCAACTCTGGATGCAGCTTTCGTCAAGGAGATGCTGCTCGAAGTTGCCCGCAATTGGAACGGTGCCGCTTCGCAGGTTGAGCTGAACGCTCTGCTGCCGGAGGCTCGCAAAGCAGAGTTCTCTGCCGCTTTCGAGAAGAGCGCAAAAGAGCTCCTCGCCGCAGGCATCGAGGTTGGCTACTCGAACGAGGTCAAGAGCGGTTTCAAGGTGGGCGCCAAGAATGGCGGCTACTACATCTCGTTCTCGGACGAGAGTTTCGACGCTCTGTTTAAGGAGTATCTCCGCGAGAAGGTTTCACAAATGCTCTATTAAGGCATAACCGTTATGTTTGCAAATAACTACTACGCACTCGTAGCCGGACTGAAAGAGTATGCTCTCGATGCCGACACCAAAGGCTTCGACGCCAAGGCGATTGTCGAAGAGATTTTGGAGGTCATATCGAAGGGCGATGCCGCAGCCGTGCGTCTGCTCTACACCTACTACGATTGCGAGAATCTCATCAACCTGCGAAACGGAAGTTCGGCTCACAATGCGCTTGGAAACCTTTCGCACGAGGAGATTGAGGCAGAGATGGCAAACCCGACACAACTCCCTCGTCGCATTGCCGATGTGATTCGCGCCTATGCGAATCCCGAAGGCGAGGAGGCAGAGAGTGTTGATGTCGGCAAACGATTCGAGAAGTCGCTCTTCGAGGCCTACTACGAAGAGTGCTCTCACTCGTCGTGCCGTTTTCTGCGCGAGTGGTCGTCGTTTGACCGCACCCTGCGCAACATCCTTGCCGCAGCCGTTGCACGTTCGCAGTCACGCCCCATTGAGGAGGTGACCATCGGCGAGGGCGATGTTGTGGAGCAGTTGCAACGCAGTTCGGCTGCCGACTTTGGCCTGCGAGGCGAATATGCCTTCGTGGATGGAGTCATCGCCGCTGTAAACGACGAACAGAACCTGCTCGAAAAGGAGCGTAAAATAGACCTCATACGTTGGAACGAGGCGGGCGAACTTGTGACGTTCGACTACTTCAACATCAATGCAGTGATGGCATACCTCGTAAAGGTCAATATGGTGGCACGTTGGAGCGTGCTGGATGTACGTCACGGTCGCGCAATGTTCGAGCGCCTGCTCGCCGACCTCGACGGTAAAGATTTGATAAATAAATAACAGCAAAATATGAAAACAACAGGACTTGTTAAGGGTATCATCTCGAACATCGTGATTGTCAATGCTGACGGCGCGGTGGGTCAGAACGAAATCTGTTTCGTTCATTGCGGTGATACCAAGATGATGGCAGAGGTCATCAAAGTTGTAGGCGATGACGCCTATGTACAGGTGTACGACAGTACGCGCGGTCTGAAAGTCGGCGACAAGGTCGAGTTCGAGGGTCATATGCTCGAAGCGACGTTGGCTCCGGGTCTTCTGTCGCAGAATTACGACGGTTTGCAGAACGACTTGGCAAAGATGGACAGCCTGTTCATCGAGCGTGGTTCGGTAACCGACCCTATCGATTTCGAGAAGACGTGGGAGTTCAAGCCGCTGGCAAAGGTCGGCGATAAGGTTAGCGCCGCTTCGTGGCTCGGAGAGGTTCAGGAACAGTGGGTATCACACAAGATTATGGTTCCATTCATTATGACGGGCAACTACACGGTAAAGAGCGTTGCCGAGGCTGGCGAGTACAAAGTGACCGACACAATTGCAGTGGTTACCGACTCTGACGGCAACGAGTACAATATCACGATGGTACAGAAGTGGCCCGTCAAGCAGGCGGTCCGCTGCTATACCGAGAAGCCTCGTCCTTCGCGCGTGATGGAGACAGGTGTTCGTGCAATCGACACCTTCAACCCGTTGGCAGAGGGCGGTACGGGCTTTATCCCCGGTCCGTTCGGTGCAGGTAAGACGGTGCTTCAACACGCCATCTCGAAGCAGGCTGATGCAGATGTTATCATCATCGTGGCGTGTGGAGAGCGTGCAAACGAGGTTGTGGAGATTTTCGCAGAGTTCCCCGAACTGACCGACCCCCGCACCGGCCACAAACTTATGGAGCGTACCATCATCATCTGTAACACCTCGAATATGCCCGTTGCCGCACGTGAGGCGTCGGTTTATACGGGTATGACCATCGGCGAGTACTACCGTTCGATGGGTTTGAAGGTCCTGGTTATGGCGGACTCTACTTCACGTTGGGCACAGGCACTGCGTGAGATGTCGAACCGTTTGGAGGAGTTGCCGGGTCAGGATGCGTTCCCGATGGACCTCTCGGCAATCATCTCGAACTTCTACGCTCGTGCCGGTCTGGTAAAGCTCACCAATGGCGAGACCGGTTCGGTAACATTCCTCGGTACGGTATCGCCTGCGGGTGGTAACCTCAAAGAGCCTGTGACCGAATCGACCAAGAAGGCGGCGCGTTGCTTCTACGCCCTCTCGCAGGGTCGTGCAGACTCGAAGCGCTACCCCGCTATCGACCCGATTGATTCGTACTCGAAGTATTTGGAGTATCCCGAAATCCGCTCGTACCTCGATGAACATATCGAGAAGGATTGGGTCGATATCGTTTATGAGGGCAAGACCATCGTACAGCGCGGTAAGGAGGCTAACGACCAGATTAACATTCTCGGCGATGACGGTGTACCCGTAGATTACCACGAGCGTTTCTGGAAGGGAGAGCTCATCGACTTCGTAATTTTGCAGCAGGATGCATTCGATGATATCGACGCTAACTGCCCGATTGAGCGTCAGAAGATGATGTATGAGATGGTTCTCGATGTCTGCCATCACGACTTCGAGTTCGAGGACTTCGAGGCTTGTTCACGCTTCTTCAAGTCGCTCATCAACCTCTTCCGTCAGATGAACTACGCAGAGTGGAACTCCGAGAAGTTCTACGACTACAAGGCACAGGTAGAGAAAATGGTAAACGAACAAGCAGCTAAATAATTCCGCGCTATGACAACACGAGCATTTCAGAAAGTATATACAAAAATCGACAACATTACCAAGGCGACCGTAACGCTCAAAGCTTCGGGCGTGGGTAATGATGAGTTGGCTACCGTAGGCGGTAAGTTGGCACAGGTCGTAAAGATTATGGGCGAGAACGTAACATTGCAGGTTTTCGCCGGCACCGAAGGTCTTAAAACCGACTCGGAGGTGGTATTCCACGGCGAGCCGCCGAAGTTGAAGGTTTCGGACAATCTGGCAGGTCGCTTCTTCAACGCATACGGCGAGCCGCTCGAAGGTGGCGAGCAGATTGAGGGCGAGGCACGCGAGATTGGCGGTCCTACGGTAAACCCCTTCAAGCGTAAGCAGCCGTCGGAACTTATCGCTACGGGTATTGCAGGTATCGACCTCAACAATACCATCGTGTCGGGTCAGAAGATTCCCTTCTTCGCCGACCCCGACCAGCCTTACAACGCTGTGATGGCGAATGTGGCTCTGCGTGCAAAGGCAGATAAGATTATCCTCGGAGGTATGGGTCTTACCAATGACGACTTCCTCTACTTCAAACAGGTATTCGAGAACGCAGGTGCTTTGGACCGCATCGTATCGTTCGTAAACACCACCGAGAATCCTCCCGTGGAGCGTCTGCTCGTTCCCGATATGGCACTTACCGCTGCCGAGTACTTCGCAGTGGATAAGGGCGAGAAGGTGCTGGTGCTCCTGACCGATATGACCCTCTATGCCGACGCATTGGCTATCGTGTCGAACCGTATGGACCAGATTCCTTCGAAGGACTCGATGCCCGGTTCGCTCTACT
>CAZIAS010000056.1:0-6094 GCA_964536825.1 uncultured Alistipes sp.
CTGTGAAGGTAATCATCAATCTTGCACAACTCTGGGCGAAGTAGAACTGCGCAAATTGACAATTGACAATTGATAATTGATAATTGATTGTCGCTCATTAAAATGAGCCTGTCTAACATAAAACTGTTAGACAGGCTCGTGATTTGGGGCTACCCTTGCATCATTACCATAATGAATGAGTGCAGAGAGTTCGCTTTTGCTACTATCACTGCTATTTCGGAGAATACATCTCTCTTTTTCCATCCTTGGGAAAGGAGTGGACGGTAGACAATTGGTTTAAGGCTCGAAATCCATCGGCCATAAGCTATGGAAGACACACCACACGGAATCCGTTGTTGTCGTTACGGTTCGAAGGAGTATTGTTGTCACGATTCGAAGTACGGCAGTTCCGCGCATTGTTGTTCCAACTACCACCACGCAACACGCGACAGTCCTCGTTTAATTGCCAACCGTTTTCAAACTTACACAATCCCACACAGTCGTTCACGCATTTTATGCGTGTATGCCTTTTGGGTAAAGGCCAGAAGAGGCTGTATATGTTGAAAATATGTTCTATCACTCCACACTCCGCTCTTCAACAACAGAGTGTATTCACGCATTTTTCGGGCAAATCGCAACTTGCTACGCCCATTTAGCAGAATCCTGTGAGGCAAAAGTGTATAACCTAAAAATGACACACCTTTGCCTGCATTTACGATTTGTATGGGTTTCAACTCTAATGACAAATTGTTGGCAAGATAACTTTTTACCTTATCGACAGTCACTTTCAGCGCAGCACGACTATCGGCAAACAGGAGCATATCATCCATATATCGCACATACGCGGGCACTTTCAGTTGTTCTTTAATGTAATGGTCGAGATTTGACAGATAATGATTTGCAAAGTATTGGCTCGTCAGATTTCCAATCGGAATACCCGTATTGGGTGTGGTGTGGTACGAATCAATAATCGCATCAAACAATCGTAACAATTGAGCATCCTTGAATATTCGTTGCAATTTAGACTTTAATATTGTGTGGTCGATAGAGTCAAAATATTTTCTAACATCCAACTTTGCCACATACGGATACTTAACCATAGCCACCCGGGCCCGATCTATTGCAGCATAGACACCTTTCCCCTCTCGGGTGGCATAAGTATCATATATCAAATGTTTTTCGAATCGCTCCTTGCAAATATTCATTACAGCGTGATGCACAATTCGCTCTTCAAAAGACGCAGCGCATATTCTTCGTCTTTTGGGGTCATATATCTCAAAATAGTGATAATTTCCTACCCTCAATGATTCATCTATCAGCCGAGTGCGGAGGCTCAATAAATTATCGACAACATTCAGAGAATAATCCACCACCTCCTGCCTATTTTTCTTACCACAGCGCGCCTTGCAGAATGCCAGCATCAGATTGTCAATATCCACAATTCTCGGCATCAGAGCCCCCTCTCGTTTCACATCTCGGTCTCCTTAAATTTTTCGCAAATAAGATTACCGTATTTGGCAATACGTTTGTCACCAATGCCCGTTATCTGTTTTAGCAGTTTAGCCTCAATCGCAGGCAGTTGTGCAATTTGAGCAAGTTCCGAATCGGTAAAAACCGCGTATGCCGGTATCGCATCGTCATCGGCCAACTTTTTACGAATCATTCGCAATTTGGTAAACTTCTCAAAATCTTCAGGACTTAACACCGACTTATAATCCACCTTTTCACGCTTCTCAAATTTGCCATCTTGCTGTTGATACGTTGCAGGAAGAAGATATGTGATGCACAACGACCAATGTCCTATGTTATCGGATGATACATAAAATTGCCGATCGATATCAACAACTTTATGTGCTCTGATAAATTTGTTTACGACCTCGATATCGTGCTCTGGTGCTGATGCGAGAATGTCAAATATCTTAATTTGCATAATCCAAAAAAATCGTGCCATTTGCATCACTCGCAGGTCTTCTTCGCTTGACCTGCTCGCCATCTGCAAATGGCATTATTAAACTATGGAAGACACACCACACGGAATCCGTAGTAGTCGTCACGGTACGAAGGAGTATTGCCGCCACGATCCGAAGTACGGCAGTACCGCGCACAGTAGCTCCAACTACCACCACGCAACACGCGGTATTCACCCGAACCCGCGCCCGTAGGGTTGTTTTGGCTTGATGAGCTATACGACCCATACCAATCGCTGCACCACTCCCATACATTTCCGCTCATATCGTACAGACCGAGCTCGTTTGCTCGTTTCTGCTTGACCGGATGTGTGGCACTGCCACTATTGCCATCGTACCAAGCAACGGCATCGATTGCATAACTGCCACTGTACTTATAACCCTTACTCTGTTTGCCTCCGCGTGCTGCATACTCCCACTGCGCCTCGGTTGGCAACAGATAGGTCTTGCCTGTTATCGCACTCAATTCGCGACAAAAGTTTTGAGCATCGTTCCAACTAACCATCTCGACCGGACGACTATCGCCTTTGAAACAGGATGGATTATTACCCATAATCTTCTGCCACTGCGCCTGTGTAACCTCGCACTCGGCAATATAATACGAATCGAGGGTTACACTATGCGTAGGCGATTCATCGCTATCGGCCTCGCCACTCTGCTCCGAGGAGGCTCCCATAGTGAAGGTGCCACCCTCAACATATATCATCTTCATATTCAAACCGCAATTCGCATTCTCGACATACGGTTGCGGAGTTTGAGAATAGGATTGCTGGTAACTTGGTTGCTGGTAAGATTGTTGCGGACGAAATTGGGCAGTCTTTCTTATACCCAACATTCTCGATATAAGTTGCGATGATATCGACAATACGGATTGTTCGGTTGGCTCTGCTCTATCATAGTCCGACAATACCTCCGTTGCTGTCTTTATGCGATATAGCGATGTTGATATATAAATTGTCACATTCTGTGACTGGGAGCCAATAGCAGAGGAACTACTCTTTATACTTGTAAAAATTATATAATCTGCATTTTCGCCAATTCTTTTACAGATATTCGTAAACGTAGGTTGTTGTCCGCTTGCTATTAGTTGCTTTTTGACACCTTCGATGTCTATATCATATACTTCATAATCTGCCGAATCGTAGAGAGCATCCCTATAACCCTGAACAATCAGTGTTTTAATTGCGGTACTCATTTCTCGATCATTTTTATCAATAATATCGGCAATTACAACCTTTTGTTTAGCAAAAACAGAAAGTCCTTGTGCCGCAGCGACACTCGGGAAGAGCATCGCCACGCACAAGAACAAATAGGTAAAAACTTTTCGATTCATCGTTACGCGAAGTTTTTAGATTGCTCCAACCAACTTATATGCAAGAGTGTTGCACGCCGGGCGCAGGTAGTCGGGATGTGCCGGTGTACGAACCGAAGAGGATGCAACGATGCGGCCCGATGATGTCTCGACAATACGCGCACTAATCAAAGCGGTCGATTTATCCAACGGAGTAACCTCGGCAACCAAAATATACGACATCTCCTGCTTCTTTACATAGGTCAGCGTTGCAGAGGAGATATTACCCGTGCGATCGAAGTTCATTTCGAGTTGCGTAAAACTGATTGAGGTATATCCCTCATACCCTTCCGAGTTGGTAATGGCATCGGTTAATGCACTGCGGATAAAGGTCTTGGTTCCGAGCGAGAGGTCCCCTCTCTCACTACGATCGACAACCTCGGTAATAGCCACCTTTTTGCAATTGTAGAATTGTGCCGAAACACTTGTCGATACCAGCGCAAAGAGCGCACACAAAAGGAAAAATTTTGTCTTCATAATAAATAAGTTTTAGTTAAACGAAATTTCTTTGCCGTCAGATGGCAACCGTTTAACCAAAACGAGAAACGTGGATTGGACCTACTGCAACGAGGTACGACCAAGCACCTACAAACACATAAGCACAACCCACGCCATACAGCGAGGGCATTCATCGTGCCTATTGGTGTGTTTGCTCTTAAAATTGGTCGTTTTCGTTGCAAACCAATAGCCTAAATGCCATCTATTAAGACTGCGTATTCCGCAATCCAAATGCAAATATATAAATTATTTTTAGCACGCGCAGTATTATGGGTGAAAAATTACTAAATTTGCGAAGACAAAGAGCCAATGATTAATGGCTAAAAGCTAATAATATGAAAAGCAGATACGGATTTGTAAAGGTGGCGGCGGCAACGCCCAGAGTTTTTGTTGCCGATTGCAAGGCCAATGCAGAGGCTATCAATCGAATGACGGCAGAGGCTGTGGAGCGAGGTGTGAGCATTGTGGTATTCCCCGAGCTCTCGATTACGGGTTACACCTGCGGCGATCTGTTCCTTCAATCAAGACTTTTGCAGGCAGGAGATGAGGCGTTAGCATATCTGCTTGCAAATCCGCAGCCGATAGTGTCGATTGTCGGTATGCCGATATACTACAAGAACAATCTCTACAACTGCGCCGTGGTTATCGCCAACGGCAAGATTCAGGGTATCGTCCCGAAGAGTTACATCCCCAACTACTCGGAGTTCTACGAGAGCCGTTGGTTCTCGGAGGGTCGCGACATCCGCAATACCGAGATTGTAATCTGTGGCGAGAGTGTGCGTTTCGGTACAGACCTTCTCTTCAAGGTTCACGGCGTAAGATTCGGAGTAGAGATTTGTGAGGATTTGTGGGTTCCGGCTCCGCCCTCGTCGGATATGGCATTGGCGGGCGCCACGCTGATATTCAACCTCTCGGCAACTCCCGAGATTCTGGGCAAGCACACCTACCTGCGTTCGCTGATTAAGCAGCAGTCGGCACGCGCCTTGTGCGGCTACGTATATTGCTCGGCGGGCGTTGGAGAGTCTTCGACCGACCTTGTCTTTACGGGTAACGGCATCATTGCCGAGAACGGCACCATCATTACCGCCCGCGAGCGATTTATCCGCGAGGAGCGACTCACGGTGGCCGATATCGATGTGGAGCACATCTTCAACGAGCGTCGTCGCCATACGTCGTTTATCAATCTCGACAACCGTTTCGAGATACTGCATATCGACCTCAAACAACCCGAAAGCCCATTGGAGCGCGAAATCGAACCTGCGCCATTTATCCCCAAGGACCTCGATGAAGGTTGCAGCGAGACCTTCTCGATACAGATGGCAGGTTTAGCTCAACGACTATCGCATATCGGCTGCAAAACTGCCGTCATCGGCATCTCGGGAGGGCTCGACTCAACACTTGCACTGCTCTCAACCGTGGCAACATTCGACCTGCTCGGCCTCGATCGCAAGGGGATAATCGGAGTTACGATGCCCGGATTCGGTACCACCGACCGCACCTACCAGAATGCACTGACGCTGATGCGCGAGTTGGGTATCACGATGCGAGAAATTACGATTCGCAAGGCGTGTGAACAACACTTTACCGATATCGGACTCGACCCCGAGGAGCGAGGTGCTGCGTACGAGAACTCGCAAGCCCGCGAGCGCACGCAGATACTTATGGATTTGGCAAATAAAGAGGGCGGCATAGTTATCGGCACGGGCGATTTGAGCGAGGCGGCACTCGGCTGGGCGACCTACAACGGCGACTCGATGTCGATGTACAATGTGAATTGCTCGATACCCAAGACCTTGGTGCGCAAGATTGTCGAGTGGTGTGCAGCGAACGACGCAAACGAGAAGGTCCGCACAACGCTCCGCGATATTGTCGCGACACCCGTAAGTCCCGAGTTGCTGCCATCCGACAGCGATGGAAACATTGCGCAAAAGACCGAAGATTTGGTGGGCCCCTACGCCCTGCACGACTTCTTTATCTACAACTTCCTGCGCAACGGTTTCTCGCCGGCAAAGATAGAGTTTCTGGCACAGAACGCATTCAGGGGGCTCTATGACGATACGGAGATTCGCCATTGGTTGAAGGTCTTTATCCGTCGTTTCTTCTCGCAGCAGTTCAAGCGTTCGGCGGCTCCCGACGGCCCGAAGGTTGGCTCGGTGTCGCTCTCGCCGCGTGGCGATTTGCGAATGCCCTCCGATGCCTACGCACAAGAGTGGCTCAACGAGTTGAAATAGGATAACCGTAACCTTGGTAATGATGCCAAAAGCGGCGCTTGGGTAAAAATGTAATTGTCTATATATTT
>CAZIAS010000057.1:0-5894 GCA_964536825.1 uncultured Alistipes sp.
TTGTGCCGTTTCATCTGGGGCGGCTCGGATACACAGCACAGAGCATCCTTGCGGATATAAACAAAAAACAAGAGGCGTTTATGAGTAAACTCACACGCCTCTTGTTCTTTTGTCCGTTCTACGAACGCTACTCTGTGCTGTGTATCACTCGCCTGCGGACGATGTTGGGCTACCAGGATTCGAACCTAGAATGACAGGACCAGAATCTGTAGTGTTACCATTACACCATAGCCCAATGCTGGTTTGCGAGTGCAAAAGTAGAACTTATTTTTTCATCTGCAAAGAAAATTTCGAAAAATTTGTATATTTGCTAAAATATTTTTCGATTTCAACCTAAAATTTTGATGATATGAATGTAAAATTACGCCTTACGGCAATGAATTTCCTGCAATACGCAGTCTGGGGTTCGTACCTCACTTCGATGGGAACATACCTCGCAGGTATCGGTCTTGGCGCCCAAATCGGAATCTTCTATGCTGTGCAGGGTATCGTTTCGCTCTTTATGCCTGCATTGGTCGGAATCGTCGCCGACAAGTGGATTGAGGCTCAAAAAGTTCTTGGAGGCTGCCACCTGCTCGCAGCTGCGTTTATGGCATCCGCAGGTTACTACGCAATCTCCGCCGAGCAGGTAGAGTTTGGTACGCTCTTCACGCTCTACACATTGAGCGTCGCATTCTATATGCCGACCATCGCCCTCTCGAACTCGGTGGCTTACAGCGCACTCGAAGGTGCAGGACTCGACACGGTAAAGGCATTCCCGCCGATTCGCGTGTGGGGCACCGTCGGCTTTATCTGCGCAATGTGGTGCTGCGATATCGCAGGCTTCCAATCCAATGCCTATCAGTTCTTGCAGTGCGCAGCTTTGGGCTTGATGCTCGGACTCTACTCAATGACCCTGCCCAAGTGTCCCGTAAGCAAGAATAGCGGTTCGACAGATATCGCCGAAGCTCTCGGACTAAAAGCATTTGCACTCTTCAAACAGAAGAAGATGGCGATATTCTTTATCTTCTCGATGTTGCTGGGAGTATCGTTGCAGATTACCAACGGCTTCGCAAATCCGTTTATTACCGACTTCGGCAAGATTCCCGAATTTGCAGACACGTTTGGTGCACAGCACGCCAACATTCTGATTTCGCTCTCGCAAGTGTCGGAGACCCTCTGCATCCTGCTGATTCCGTTCTGCTTAAAGCGCTTCGGCATCAAGAATGTGATGCTGATGTCGATGTTTGCGTGGGTATTGCGCTTCGGTTTCTTCGGTGTGGGTAACCCCGGAGGCGGAGTATGGCTCTTTATTCTCTCGATGATTGTCTATGGCGTGGCATTCGACTTCTTCAATGTATCGGGCTCACTCTTCGTGAATAACGAGACCGACGAGAAGATTCGTTCGTCAGCACAAGGTCTCTTTATGATGATGACCAACGGTGTCGGTGCGACCATCGGAACCCTCGGTGCACAGGCTGTGGTAAATAAGTTCGTCTATAACGGCTCGCAAGGAGTGGAGATGATGGAGGGATGGTCCACCACGTGGCTTATCTTCGCAGCTTACGCATTGGCGGTAGCGATCGTATTCGCATTCGTCTTCAAGTACAAGCACAACCCCGAACAGACTGCGGAAGTAAAACATTAGCAACACTGTTCCGTTCAAAAAACAGGGGCTGCCCAAGTAATTCTTTGGGCAGCCCCTGACATTTGGAATCTGATGCCTTATCTCTTGTCGCGCAAGAAGATATGTTCCAACAACAAGATTATTATCACTCCCATAACAAAACCGTTGCCGACTATCGGGCGTATTAGTTCGGGGATTGCACCAACCGCCTCTGCGGGAGCAAAGGTCATAATCACATTGAACAGCAGAGGTATGGCGATAATCATTCCGTGTCGAAATTCGGTAACACTGCCCGTACTACGCACCATCTCGAAACCTGCTGCCAGCTGCGTACCCATCAGGAAGAGTAACACCGTACCCATCACAGGTGCCGGTATCGACATCAGCACTCCCACTGCCGAAGGAGAGAGCGCAAGGAGCATCATCGCCACGCCTGCCGGAATAACCGTATAACGCGATGCGCACGATGTTGATGCCACAATACCCGGGCTTAACGAGTAGTCCACCGGTCCGATGACACCCATCGAGCCCGACAACATATTACCCAATCCTGCCAGAATCATACCCCGCTTGTTGCGGCGCTCCATACCGTCCGCTCCGACCATATTGCCGAGCGACTGCACCGATCCGACCTGATTGATAAGCAATGCCACGTAACAGAAGACAAACGACACGATGACACCCCAATCCAATTCGAACTTCTGCATAAAGAGAGTCGAGCGATGAGTATCAGCCGCAATAGATGACGGGAATCCCACAAAGGCATAATAGACAATGCTGCCCAAAAGCATCGCCCACATAACCACGGTCGATTTCCACACTCCTCGCAGCAGATTGTTCGCCACAGCCATCAATATCACACATCCAAGACAGAACCAGAATGAGAGTTGCAAATGCGCAGGGTCCGAAAATAGCAAACCAAGAATCGGCTTGGTTATCGTGAAAGATATCAATAGCAGTATCGAAATAACGATGCGCGGAGTAAACAGACGTTGCAGGCGCGACATCACTCCACTCGCAGCAACAACGGCAACGAAGAGCCCACCGACAATCATCGAGGTGTAGATTGCACTTTGCGAGCAACCCTGCGACACCGCAGAGAGAACACCCATCAGCAGCGCTGCTGCGGGACCTGCAACCAGCGGCAGACGATGACCGCACAGAGCCTGCACCACCATCACGGCACCCATAATGCCGAAGAGTTTTTGAGTATAGGCAATCGTCTCGCCCGCAGGAGCGATAAACGTACTTGTCAGCACTACGGGAATCGAAATGAGCAGCCACTGAATACCGTAGAGCAGCAGATGTGACCATTTGGGTCGGTCGTTGAGTGCATATCTGAAATCCATATTTTTTCGATTTATAAATTTAACTCTTGCATCTTTGTCGTCTATCCGAGGGCTACATCGAGAATCATCATCAGCGTAAATCCCGCAGCAACACCGATGGTTGCAATATTTGAGTGTTTGCCGCTCTGCGATTCGGGAATCAACTCCTCGACCACGACGTATATCATCGCTCCTGCAGCAAATGCCAACAGGAAGGGCAGCGTCGGCAACAGATGTTCGATAAGGAGTATCGTAACAACCGCCGCTATCGGCTCAACGATACCGGACAACATACCATATAAGAAGGATTTACCTTTGCCGTTACCCTCTCCTTTGAGTGGCATCGAGATTATCGCGCCCTCCGGAAAATTTTGTATGGCAATTCCGAGCGAGAGAGCCATCGCTCCTGCGAGAGTTATGCCTGTTCCCTCGGCCATAGCTCCCGCCAGAACGACTCCGACAGCCATACCTTCGGGTATATTGTGCAGAGTGACTGCAAGCATCAATTTGGCCGAGCGACCGAGTTTTGATTGAGGACCCTCCGCCTCGTCCGAGTTGATATGCAGGTGAGGGATAAGTGTATCGAGCAGCAGCAAAAAGAGCATACCACCTACAAAACCGCACGCTGCCGGAAGCCACGCAGTCATCCCCTGCTCGGTCGCAATATCAATCGATGGGAGCAACAACGACCAGACAGACGCAGCCATCATTACACCTGATGCAAAGCCGAGTAACATCTTTTGCAGACGCGGAGGAATCTCGTCACGCAGAAGAAATACCATTGCGGCTCCAAGTGTTGTTCCGATGAACGGAAGTATTACTCCTATGGCTGTATTCATCATAATTTTCGCATTTAACACCTCAAAAGTATGAAAACTATTTGAAAATCGTGCAAAACTAAACAATGATGCATACTATTTTCTACAAATTCGACGTTTTTATTTGGAACAGAGTTTGCAAATCTGTAATTAAAAGTTTAACCACAAAATTTGATTACTATGAGAAAGTTACTTATCACTCTTCTTGCCGTGTCAGCGACCATCGGCATCTCGGCGGCAACACTTGACGACACTCCCGTTGAAGTTAAATCGCTCCCCGAAGCGGCTCGCAAATACATCAAACACGCCTTTCCGAATTGTGAGATTCTTTACGCCACGAAGGATGTCGATTTTATGAATACCGAGTACAAGGTCACTCTCGCAAGCGGATACGTCATCGAATTCGACCATAAGGGTTCGTGGGAGGAGATTGACGGCAAGGGAAAGGCGCTACCGACAGCCATCATTCCCGAAGCCCTGCTACACACGCTCCAAAAGCGCTTCCCGGGCCGTGTCATTACCAAGCTATCGCTCGACAGAGGCAACTACGACACGAAACTCGACAATGGTTTGGAGGTCGAATTCGACAGTTCCGGCAGGATTCTCGAAATTGACGATTAGCCCTCCTTTTTGCCAAAATTTTGTATATTTGCGGTCTGTTAAGACCGCTTTTATTATGCGATACAGATTTTTGGCACTCGACCTCGACGGAACACTTCTCAACTCCCGCAAGGAGGTGAGTGACTACACGCGCAAAATGCTCCACCTTGCCCAAAACAGGGGCGTGGCGGTAATCCTCGCATCGGGGCGCCCGACGCCCGGCGTGCAGTGGGTGGCAGATATGATTGACTTCCACCTCCAAAACGGATATATCATCGCCTACAACGGAAGCGAGATTTTCGAAAGTGCAACGGGCAGAAAAATATTCGATTTCCACGTAGCTCCCGACCATATCCCCTACATCTATCGCACCGCGCTCGAATATGGAGTCCAGATGTCTATGTACCACGAGGGTGTCATCTGGTGCGATGACCCCGACACAAAGTGGATTCGCATTGAGTGCGAATTAAACCATATGCACTTCCACAAAACCGAGAGCCTGCTTGACGAGTTTGTTTGGCAGACACCGAAGTGTATGATTTCGGGCGAGCCTGCAATCTTGGAGCAGTTGGAGAGGGTTCTTAACGACTCCGTTGGAGAGGATTTGAGCATATTTCGTTCGGAGCCGTACTTCCTCGAAGTGATGCCAAAGGGATTGCATAAGGCACGCGCCATCGAGATACTACTCAACCACCTTGGAGGCTCACGCGAAGAGTTGATAGCCTGCGGAGACGGGTTCAATGATGTACATATGGTCGAATATGCAGGATTGGGCGTAGCGATGGACAATGCCTGTGAACCGGTAAAAAGCGTTGCCGACTTTGTAACAAAAAGCAACGAGGAGGATGGAGTAGCATACGTTATCGGGAAATTTATGCTCGACACGACAGAATAAACGATTTACAAAACACAAAAACGATATATGAAAAATTTTTTAGAACTTGTTCAAAGTCGCTACTCAACAAGAGCATACAGCGACCGTAAAGTCGAGAGTGAGAAGATAGAGTACCTGCTCGAATGTGCGCGTCTGGCTCCTTCGGCAGTCAATTTTCAACCGTGGCATTTCGTAGTTGTCGAGAGTGACGAGATGCGCGCCCGCGTTGCAGAGTGCTACCGACGCGAATGGCTCCGCAGCGCACCTCTCTACATTGTAGTCTGTGCCGACCGTGCGCAGTCGTGGAAACGCAAGATGGACGGACACGACCACGCAGATATTGATGCCGCCATCGCTGCCGAGCATATCTGCCTTGCCGCAACGGAGCAGGGGCTCGGAAACTGCTGGGTATGCAATTTTGATGCGAACCTCTGCTCGGAAGTCCTGAATCTCAAAGGAGAGCTCTACCCTGTTGCTATTATTCCCATCGGCTACCCCACCGACACCCCGACAGAGAAAAAGCGTAAAACGCTCGCCGAAATTGTCTCAAAGCGATAAAAGTTGCTCTTACGAAATCAGACTCATAAGAGCGTGCCCACCAAGTTTTCTTGGGCACGCTCTTTTGACAGAAGTTGTATAACAAGAGGGATTTTTAGGACTGCGAAGCC
>CAZIAS010000058.1:0-594 GCA_964536825.1 uncultured Alistipes sp.
GTTTCTCGCCCTCAATTTAATACTCAAAAAGCGCCACTTTTGGCATCATTACCGTTTGAAATGCTCTCGATTACTTAAAGAAGAGCGACGAAATCTCTTTATAATTATGTACGCGCTCGATAACGTCAGCGAAGATATCTGCGACCGACAATACGGTAAATTTGTGCAGGTCCTTCTCCTTATTGAGCGGAATAGTATCGGTTACGATAACCTCTTCGAGTGCGCTGGCGTTGATACGTTCGTAAGCCTGACCCGACAATACGGGGTGGGTAATTGCAGCTCGAACACTCTTTGCTCCGCGAGCCATAAGCATATCTGCTGCCATACAAATCGTACCGGCGGTATCAATCATATCATCCACGATAATCACATTGCGACCCTCAACATCGCCGATAGCGGTCATACTGCCGACTACATTCGCCTTTGCACGGGTCTTGTGAGAGATGATAATCGGAGCGTCAAGAGCCTTGGCGTAGTTGCTTGCGCGCTTTGCACCTCCCATATCGGGTGCGGCAATCGACAAATCCTCAATGCCGAGTTTTTTGATGTAAGGAATGAATATTCCGCTTGCGTAAAGACCATCAACCGGAACAT
>CAZIAS010000058.1:604-5663 GCA_964536825.1 uncultured Alistipes sp.
GGAACATCGAAGAAGCCCTGAATCTGGTCGGCGTGAATATCCATCGTCATAACACGGTCGCAACCAGCTGCAACGAGCATATTTGCCACCAACTTGGCGGTAATAGGTACGCGAGGACGGTCCTTGCGGTCCTGACGAGCCCAGCCGAAGTAGGGCATTACAGCGATAACCTTATATGCCGATGCGCGACGTGCTGCGTCAATCATCATCAGCAACTCCATAAGATTATCCATCGGCGGGAAGGTCGATTGGATGATAAAGACCGTGCAGCCGCGAATCGACTCGTCGAATCGGGGTTGGAACTCGCCGTCGCTAAACTGCAAAACATCACATTTTCCGAGGGTTGTACCGTAGCTCTCTACGATTTTTTCAGCCAGATATCGCGATGCGCGACCTGTAAAGAATTTGATTTTATGGATAGCCATAGCCTTAATTTGGTATAATCTGACAGCAAAGATATACTATAAATACGACAAAAACGATACCCTGACGACTATTTTTCAACAATTTCCAAACTTTTTTCGATATAGTCGATAATCTCCTCGCGTCCGCGCCCATTGCTGCTCGATGATGCGAACATATCGGGCAACTCCTCCCACTGCTCCGAGAGTGTGCGGCGGTAGCGTTCGATGCTGTATCGTACCTGCGTGGCAGAGAGTTTGTCACACTTGGTAAAGATAATGGCAAACGGGATTCCGTTTTCGCCCAGCATCTCGATAAAGCGCAGGTCTATCTTTTGCGGTTCAAGACGAACATCGACCAGAACGAACAGCAGATGCATCTTTTCGCAGCGTAGCACGTAGTCGGTAATGATTTTAGCGAAGTCGCCACGCAGACTCTTCGATGTGCGGGCATAGCCATACCCGGGCAAATCGACCAAATACCAACTGTTGTCAATCAAGAAGTGGTTGATAAGTTTGGTCTTTCCCGGGGTCCCCGACACCTTTGCCAAACCCTTGTGTCCGGTCAGCATATTTATCAGCGAGGACTTGCCGACATTGCTGCGCCCGATGAACGCGACGTCGCGCAGGGAGTCCTTCGGAACCTGCGAAATGCGCTCGGAACTGCACTTAAATTGGGCATTTTTTATCATAGGTAAAACTTCTTTTGGCCTATTCTGCAATAAGTTCAAGAATGACACTGCGGTAGTCGTTGCTCTCACGTATGTCGCTGATGGGGCGGTTGCCTTTCACGCGGCGTGTGAGCTCGGGGATTACTATGCCCTCCTCCATTAACAACTTTCCGCTGACCGTCTTGCCCTCTATCGAGAGTCGCTCGTTCTCCTTTTCGGGGGCAACTTCACGGATGCGGTATTGGCGATTGGGGTCGAGACCCTGCATACGGATTATGCGGTGGGGCATCTCGTGTGTGTAGAGCAGACGATAAATCATCGTCACGGCACGAGCCTTGTCGTTATCGACGTACATCAATGCTGCATAGTCGCGTTCGCCGTCGAATGGCGAGATGAGTTTGTACAAATCTCCCTGCTGGACTGTCGGGCGAATTTTCTTGTATTCGGCAATGGCACGCTTGGCAAATTCTCGTTCGACAGTAGTGAAAGTTGCCGGAACCATCTCGACACCGAGGCGACACATCGACGCGACGTCAAAACGGAATTTGAGCGGGATGTGGCGTTGGGTGTATTTGTTGTGGTGAGAGCAGACGTGTGCCGCCAAAATGTTCGACGGGTAGAAGTTTAGCGAACCCCACTGCAATTTGAGTCGATGCAACGGGTCGGTCATATCGCTGGCCCAAACCTCCTGGAAGTAGGGCATATAGACATAGTTCAATCGCGTACCTCCCGAAGCGCAGAGCTGGATGATGACTTCGGGATATGCCTTGCGGATGCGCTGTAAGATTTTGGTCAGTGCGAGGTTGTAATCTACCGACAGATTCGATTGAAGGCTCAACGGCAGGTATTGCGATGATGCGTTGTGCATAGACATATTGTTATCCCACTTGATGTAGTCGATGTCGGGGTGCTCGGTCATCAACTTATCGACCACTCCGAAGACAAAGTCCTGAACCTTCGGGTTGGTCAAATCGAGCAGCAATTGTCCGCCGCCTCGACCGGGCTGTGGTTCAATGACGGGGTGGCGCAGTACCCAGTCTGGATGCTTCTCGTAGAGCTCGCTCTCGATATTAACCATCTCGGGCTCAATCCAGATTCCGAACTTTATACCCTTGTTGTGGACCATCTTGACAAGCGAGCCGATGCCTCCGGGCAGTTTCTTGTGGCACACTTCCCAATCGCCCAATGAACTTCGGTCGTTGTTGCGCGGGTATTTATTGCCGAACCAGCCGTCGTCCATAACAAACATCTCGCCACCGAGTTCGGCGATATCGCTCGCCAAAGTCTCCATATTCTCCTGTGTGGTGTCGAAATGGACTCCTTCCCACGAATTGAGCAGTACCTCGCGTAGCTTGGTACCGTCAAGAACCTGGTGGTTGCGAGCCCAATAGTGTAGTGTGCGCGAAGCTTCGCCCTTACCTTTTTTACTATGGGTAAGGATGAACTCGGGAGTTTTGAGCGTCGCTTTCGGAGCGAGTGTATAATCGCTGGCAACGGGGTTGATGCCTGCCATAACAAGCATCGGCAACTTCTTGAATGGCGAGTTGATGAACTCGATAGTGAAGTTTCCTCCCCACAAGAGCGAACCTGCGATGACATTGCCACAATCCTCTTTCATCTCATCTTCGAGGGCGAGCATAAACGATGAATGAACATCGTAAGAGGTGCGGTTGCCCTGCTGCGTAGTGAGCAGGCGGGTCCCGTAGCCAAGTGTCTCGATTTGCTCGTTACTCTCGTTTTTGGTGTCGCCATAGAGCGATAGAAGCGTGCATTTTTTTGAGATGAGAGGCAGGACTGCCGACATATATTTTTGCAGAACAACACTCTTTTTACCGTCGTTGATGTACTCGGTCGAGAACTTCATAACATCGCAATCTTTGAATGCTGTGTAGTACAACTTTACACGAAGAGGATGTGCCGTGTCGCGCAGCGTGATACACAATGTCGATACTTTCTCGTTCGAACTCTGTTCGACACCATCGACAACGAGATTTACCGCATTGTCGCCGTCGTGGAATTTGACCAACGCTGCAAAGGGCAGGTCGGTACGAAATCCGAATGCGGGAAAGGCGTTGCAGTTTGTTGCCTTGCCGATGGCAGCCGCTTCATCAAGAGTCGCAGTGGAACCATAGTAGCGGAATAGGGGTTGTTGCCCCGTCGTCGCCTCGATAATCAGAGTGTTGTGCGGAGTCGATAGGGTGTAATTCTCCGCCGAGGCGCATACGGCTGATGCTAAAAACAGTACAAGAAAAAGTAATCTCTTCATATAAGTAGGTCTTGTTGTTGAGTTAAATTTTGACAAATATAATGTTTTTTCGCTGAAAAATATAATCGTATTCCGTCGAAAAGGCTTATATTTGCGACAAATAAAAATTTTTAAGATGAAGAAAGAGTGGAATGATGTTCGTGAATTTCACGAAAAGTTTGGTCACCCCGTAGCCGAGGAACCTCGAATGATTGATCGCAAGCGTGCGTTGAGCCGTGGTAAGTGGATGAACGAAGAGGTTGCCGAGTTCTTGATTGCCGATTCGATTTACGAACAGGCAGATGCGATGATTGACCTGATGTACTTCGCATTGGGTACATTGGTCGAGATGGGGCTCGAAGCGGACGAACTCTTCGATATCGTTCAGAAGGCTAATATGGCGAAGTTGTGGCCCGACGGCAAGCCTCACTACAATCCCAAGGATGGCAAGGTTATCAAGCCCGAAGGTTGGGAGGACCCCGCCCCGAAAATTCGCGCCTATATCGATAGCGTGATTGCCTCCAAAACGAAGAGATAGCAAGATAAGATGATACTCCTTTTGGAATATGCGGTTGTGGCGACCATAGTGGTCTTCGCAGCCATAAAGGCGTCGCACTATATCGACCAGCTTGACCGTACAACCAAGTTGTCGGGGGCTTTCCTTGGAGGAGTCTTGTTGTCGGCAGTGACCTCTTTGCCTGAATTCTTTACGAGTCTTTCGGCAACGATTTTTCTCGATAAACCGGCTCTCTGTATTGGTAATATCCTCGGTAGCGACCTATTTAATATAGCGATGCTGTCAATGTTGATTTTGCTGTCAATACGCTCGTTCCGTCACGCAGAGATAGGTCGTGGAAATATAATCGTGGCGCTATATATGATTCTGATATACGGGGTTATGTTGCTCGATTATTTCGGTGTTCTGGATGTTGAACTGCTGACCATTAACGTAATAACCTTTGTCTTTGTCGGAATCTATGCTCTGGCGGTGCGACATCTGGCGAGCGAGAGTGGAGAGGCTGTGACGGATGAAGACGAAGAGCCTGTAACGCTGACGTTGCGCCAAATCGTTTGTCGGTTTGTGCTTTCGGCTGTGGTTATTGTCTTTGCAAGTATCATATTGACCTATGTTACCGATGATATTGCGATGACCTATAATCTTGGCGAGGGACTTGCCGGTGCCATATTCTTGGGCGTGGCAACATCTTTACCGGAGGTGGCATCGACCATTGCGTTGGTGCGTATGCGCAGCTACGATATCGCTGTGGGAAATATCGTTGGCAGCAATCTCTTCAATTTTCTGGTGCTCTGTACGGCCGACCTGTTCAGCCGCGGAGAGGTCTATGATTATTCGGATTTCAATGTTGTGAAGTTGCTCTTTTTCGGTGCCGTGGCAACGCTCTTCACGGTTCCGATGCTCAAATGCAAGGGGTGGCTTGTGCGCACGCTCTGCGCACTCTGCATCATCGCTTGCTATATGGGATTCCTGTTGCTGAAATAACGGCAGGGGAAGTCAGCGACGCTGGTTTGAAAGCTGGAACCCTTTTCTCTCCGCGCAATCAAAAACGAAATCGTCTAACAATAAGAGAAGTTGTCTAACAAGAGGGATTTTTAGGACTGCGAAGCCCGAAAAAGCGTAGTTTACTCGGCGTAAATCAACCTAAGATTTGCCAAATTTATATATCTACTTAATTCTCAAATTATTACTCACGCATCTTACAGTTGCCATATGATTTTACAAC
>CAZIAS010000059.1:0-4738 GCA_964536825.1 uncultured Alistipes sp.
ACTTTTTATTATATACAAAAACCTGCCTAACAAAAAACTTGTTAGACAGGCTCTTCGGGAGGAATGTAAATATTGCCCTGTGGGTGCATCGGCACCCACGAGTTCAAGCCTCGTCAAACATACACGCACAGCGCGTTACAATATCGAACGCTGTAACTTCTTGGCTATTTCGACTTTATGCTGATTGAGTATCGACACCTTACGAGCTATGTCAATCTGTTCATCCTCGCTTATTCCGGAGTCAAGTTGCGCATTCAGTTCTGCAATAAAGCGTTCGATAATCTTTGATTTATAGAGCATTATCGACTTTGGAACTCCTACTGCCAGCATCTCTTCATCGCTCTCGATATGAACGTCCTTCTTGCGCCAAATCTCACTCGCAACATAGTTATCGTCCGACATCAACAAATCGACAGCCACATTACAGACCTCCGGATCGCTATGGTTGGTAAAACTGTTTGCCGGAATCTCGACACCCTCGCCCATCTCTTTCCAAAGGATACGATAGAGGTTCAAAATCTCGTTATATGCCCTATTTTCGAACTGTATATTATCGACATCGAGATCTCGAAGAATCTCCGCAGCAACATTCATCTTTACGATATTTCGGCCCTCTTTGAACGAGAAATAGCGATGTCCGAATTTGAGCAGATATTTCGACAATTCGCGTTCGAGCGAATCTATGCTGCTACCCGGTTCCACCGCACCTTCGGCCGCAGCAACCTGTGTCACACTCTGCTGTTGAGCCTGCTCGGTACGTCGTTGCGCTTGTTGGCGACGTATAAACTCATCCCCCTCGGCATCGGCACCCGCTGAACGCATACGCTTGCGCGCAACCTCGCTTATCAGCACATTCTCGTCGATATTCATAATACGAGCGCAATCGGCAATATAGACCGTACGCTGAATATTGTCGGGGATAAGCGCGATAGACTCTACCATATCGGTAATCACAGCCGAGCGCTTAATCGGGTCCGTACCCGCTTTTTCGAGTAGCAATCTCGCCTTGAACGAGAGGAAATCCTCCTCGTTAGAGCGTATATAATCACGTACCTCATCAGCACTGTGAGTTCGGGCAAACGAATCCGGGTCCTCGGGCTCGGGGAGGAGAACCACTCGCACATTTAACCCCTCCGCAAGAATCAAATCGACACCTCGTTCGGCGGCGTGAATACCCGCAGAGTCTCCGTCGTAAATCACGGTAATATTGCGCGTAAAGCGTTTGAGAAGGCGAATCTGCTCGATTGTTAGCGACGTACCCGATGACGAAACGACATTCTCGACTCCTGCCTGATGCATCGAAATAACATCGGTATAACCCTCGACCATAATAGCGAATTCCTGTTGCTGAATCGCTTTTTTTGCGAAGTATAAGCCGTAGAGTTCGTTTCGCTTGCTGTAAATTTCGCTCTCGGGCGAATTCTGGTACTTGGCAACCTTCTTATCGGTGCGGAGTGTGCGACCACCAAATGCCACCACTCGACCGGAGATATTATGCACAGGGAAGATTACACGGTCATAGAAACGGTCACGCAACGCGCCATCGCTTTCTCGCTTAAATGAAAGACCTGTCGAGGTCAAAAACTCCTCGCGATATCCGGATTCGAGCGCATCTTTCGACATCTTATCGCCACGTGACGGACAGAAGCCAAGTGCAAACTTCTTGATTGTGGCGTCGGAGAAACCTCGCTGCTGACGGAAGTACGACATACCGACACTCATACCCTCGACCTCGTGGTGGAGATAATTTACAAAGTAATCTGCCGCCCAACTGTTCAGCGCGAACATACTCTCGCGATTGTCGTTGCGCTGTTGCTCCTCGGGGGTAAGCTCCTTCTCCTGTACCTCGATACCATACTTCTTTGCAACGATTTTCAGAGCCTCCGGATAGGTCAGATTCTCGTGTTCCATAACGAAGGTAACGGCATTACCGCCCTTGCCACAACCAAAGCACTTATAGACGCCCTTTGCCGGAGATACGACAAACGACGGAGTCTTTTCGTTATGGAATGGGCAGCACGCCTGATAGTTTGTACCCTTACGTTTAAGCGTGACGTAATCGCTGACTATCTCAACGATATCGGCAGCGGCATAAATGCGGTCTATGGTGGCTCTGTCAATCATAAGCACAAAAGTAATAATTTATGTTGTAATTTTTCATCATAACCAAAGATTTTATCTCTTTCAGCACGAAAATCGATGTGTGGATTTTGATTTTAGGCTTCGGTATTATAAATTTGCAGATTATGGACTTTAAGCTGACATCTGATTACAAACCAACCGGCGACCAACCGGAGGCGATTGCCCAACTAATCAAAGCCATACGCAAGGGTTCGGACTATAACACCCTGCTTGGTGTTACAGGTTCGGGCAAAACCTTCACTATCGCCAATGTAATTGCCGACCTCAATCGTCCTACACTCGTTTTAAGTCACAACAAAACTCTCGCTGCTCAACTTTACGGAGAATTCAAAAACTTCTTTCCGGAGAATGCCGTCGAGTATTTTGTTTCGTATTACGATTACTATCAGCCCGAAGCGTACCTTCCCTCGACTGATACCTACATCGAAAAAGACCTTTCGATTAACGATGAAATCGAGAAGATGCGTTTAAGCACAACATCTACCCTATTATCGGGCAGACGCGACGTGATTGTCGTATCGAGTGTATCGTGCTTATACGGCATAGGCAATCCTCACGATTTTCACGCCACTTCGATAAAAATCAAGGTAGGCGACATTGTCAGTTATAAACATTTCCTCTACCGTCTGGTAGAGGCTCTATATACACGTACCGAGCGGGAACTTACCCCATCAACTTTCCGCGTAACGGGCGACACGGTTGATATTATGCCGAGTTTCGGCGGCAACTGCTACCGTGTTTCGTTCTTTGACGACGAGGTTGAAAGCATCTCGGTCATCGACCCCGTGACAGGTCAGCGTTTCGAGAGCATCGAACAGATAACCGTCTTTCCTGCAAATCTCTTTGTCACCACAAAGGAGCGCATAAACAGTGCTGTACAGCAGATATACCTCGACCTCGGCAAGCAGATTGCCTTTTTCGAACGCGAAGGGCGTCCTACCGAAGCTCAACGACTTAAACAACGTGTCGAATATGATCTCGAAATGATTAAAGAACTCGGCTACTGCTCCGGCATCGAAAACTACTCGCGCTACTTCGACGGCAGAGCGGAAGGCACTCGTCCTTTCTGTCTTTTGGACTATTTTCCGGAAGATTTTCTGCTCGTTGTTGATGAAAGCCACGTAACCATACCACAAGTCCGCGCAATGTTCGGTGGCGACCGTGCCCGCAAGGAGAATCTTGTAGAGTACGGATTTCGTCTGCCTGCCGCCAAGGATAATCGTCCTTTACGATTCGAGGAGTTCGAAAACCTCACACGCACAACAATATATGTCAGCGCAACACCCGCAGACTACGAACTTATCCGCAGCGAAGGAGTTGTCGTCGAACAGCTTATTCGTCCGACAGGCCTGATTGACCCGCCACTCGAAGTGCGTATCACGCTTAATCAGATAGACGACCTGCTCGAAGAGATTGACAAGCGTATCAAGTGCGAAGACAAGATACTCGTTACCACCATAACCAAGCGTATGGCAGAGGAGTTGTCGAAATATCTTGACCGCGTCGGTGTTCGCAATCGCTACATACACTCCGATGTGGATACGCTCGAACGGGTACAGATTCTCGAAGACCTTCGTGCCGGGATGTTCGACGTGCTTATCGGCGTTAATCTACTGCGTGAGGGTCTGGACCTTCCGGAGGTCTCGTTGGTGGCAATTCTCGATGCAGACAAAGAGGGATTCTTACGCAATGTACGCTCGATAACACAGATTGCAGGTCGTGCTGCCCGTCACGCAAACGGCAATGTCATAATGTACGCAGACAACTGCACCGACTCGATGAGAGTTGCCATCGAGGAGAGCAACCGTCGCAGAGAGAAGCAGATTAGATACAATATCGAGCACGAAATGCTGCCCAGCCGTGCGCAGAAGAGTGGAACGGGACAGAGCCTGTTACTCGGCGGAGAGTCTAAATTCCGCGGAGATATGGTCTATCCCATCGAAGAGGAGCACTACGGAACGATGCCTATGGCAGCTGATATTCGCAAGAATTATATTGCAAGCGAAAATATCGACGCACTTATCGAGAGGGCGAAATCCGATATGGAACGAGCCGCCCGCTCACTCGATTTCCTTGCTGCTGCCCGCTATCGCGACAGAATGTACGAATTGCAGAAGATTAAGGAAGAGCAATAAAAAAACGACTGATTTACATCAGTCGTGGTCGAATTTATTTATAGGCTCTTATATACGAAATTACACCCGTGTGATTCTGTACCGCTTTTCGGAGCGGAGCGACCCAGTCCTCTCCCGAGAAGGGGATTTAGGGAAGGGTCAGATTTGCAAACGCGGCGTATCGCCGCGAGTAACTACCTCTATCAGCGGTTAAAGGTTGATGTGGTGTAATTTGTATGTAAGCACCTATTTGTTTTGTCGAGGTACCAGGATTGGCTACTCGCAGGCTTTTCGCCTGCTACGCTTAACGCCTTTCCTGTACTGCTTGCCGCAGGGGCACTTAAAACAAATCTTCGCAAGAATATTGCTACGCAAATATTTTGTTTCTATACCTTCGGTTTGCAAGAGAACTTGCACCGAAGTATAAAAACAAAGGTAATGATGCCAAAAGTGGCGCTTTTTGAGTATTAAATTGAGGGCGA
>CAZIAS010000060.1:0-4731 GCA_964536825.1 uncultured Alistipes sp.
GGCAGATAAAGTCGTATTTCTGCTCATCGAGTGCGCCAACCAACTTATCGGCAACCTCGTATGCGCTCATCTCGGGCTGCAAATCGTAGTTGGCAACCTTCGGCGATGCCACGAGGATACGCTCCTCGCCACCAAACTTCTCCTCACGGCCTCCGTTCAAGAAGAAGGTAACGTGTGCATACTTCTCGGTCTCGGCAATACGCAACTGCTGCAAACCGAGCGACGAAACGTACTCGCCAATGGTATTGTTCACATTCTCCTTATCGAAGAGGATGTGCAGCCCCTTGAAATTGGCATCGTAGGGGGTCATACAGCAGTAGTAGAGCGGCAGTGTGTGCATACCCTCTGCCGGCATATCCTCCTGTGTCAGTGCCACGGTAATCTCGCGAGCGCGGTCGTTACGGTAGTTGAAGAAGATAACCATATCGCCGGCCTTAATCTGACCTTCGGGCTTGCCATCCTCGCCTACACGGACAATCGGCTTCACGAACTCATCCGTTACACCCTCGTCATACGATTTCTGCATAGCGGCAACCATATCGGTCGCAGGCTCGCCAACACCATTTACGAGAAGGTCGTAACCAACCTTCACACGCTCCCAGCGCTTGTCACGGTCCATTGCATAGTAACGACCAACGATTGAGGCAATCTTACCGGTCGATTGTGCCATATGCGCCTCCAAAGCCTCGATAAATCCCTTACCACTCTTCGGGTCGGTATCACGGCCATCCATAAAGCAGTGAACGTATGTATTCTCAATGCCGTAGTGCTTCGAAATATCACAGAGTTTGTAGAGGTGCTCAATCGACGAGTGAACGCCACCATCCGACACAAGGCCCATAAAGTGAACATTCGCTCCGGTAGCTTTCGCGTACTCAAAAGCCTTCACAACCTCTGGATTCTGTAAAATCGAATTATCGGCGCAAGCGCGGTTAATCTTCACAAGGTCCTGATAGACCACACGACCCGCTCCGATATTGAGGTGACCCACCTCCGAGTTACCCATCTGTCCGTTGGGCAGACCTACATTCTCGCCGTCGGTACGCAGGAACGAGTGGGGATACTTTTCGGTCATTGCCGAGATATACTCGGGATGAACCGTATAGATAACGTCCGAGGAGGTGTGATTACCCTCGCCCCAGCCGTCAAGAATCATCAATAATACTTTCTGTGCCATATTTTTATTGCTTTTTGTCATTTACACCTTTAATCTACTTCAATTGAGCCTCGATAAGAGCCACAGCCTTGTCGATTGCAGCCTGTACTCCATCAACATTCTTGCCACCTGCCGTTGCGAAGAATGCCTGACCGCCACCGCCTCCTGCAATCTCCTTTGCAGCCTCGCGGACAACAGCACCGGCATTAACACCGGCAGCAACAATATCATCGCCCAACATAATCGTCAGCATCGGCTTATCGCCATAGGTCGAGCCAAGAATGAACACCAACTTCGGCGAGCGCACACGCATAGCGTATGCCAAATCCTTCGCGAACTCTCCCGTCTTATCGGTCTGCAATGTTACCCACACTGCGCCGTTGCGCTCAACAGCCTTGTCAATAAGTTTATCCGCAAAGGTGGCTACCTGCTCCTTACGCATCTGCTCCACCTCGGCCATCATCGACTCGTTGCTCTCAACCAACTTCTTGATTGCGGGCATAATCTGCGCATTATGCAGGGTCTCGCCAATCTTCTGAATCATATCCTCGGCAGCATACACCAAATCCTCTGCTGCACTACCCGTAACAGCCTCGATACGGCGAACACCTGCCGAGATTGCGCTCTCGTTCACGATGCGGAACATTCCGATATTACCCGTAGCCGAGGTGTGAGTACCTCCGCACAACTCAACCGATGTGCCAAACTTTACCATACGCACCTTGTCGCCATACTTCTCACCGAAGAGCATCATTGCACCTGCTGCCTCTGCCTCCTCCTTCGTAGCCTCGCGATTCTCTTCGAGGGGATGGTTGGCACGAATCGCAGTATTAACCAAGCGCTCCACCTCGCGCAACTCCTCACGCGTAACCTTCTGGAAGTGCGAGAAGTCGAAACGCAGGTAGCCCGGAGTCACGAGCGAACCCTTCTGCTCGACGTGCGAGCCGAGAATGCTGCGCAGTGCCTCGTGCATCAAGTGGGTCGCCGTATGGTTATTTGCAGCCGACTGACGCTGCTCGGCATCGACCACAGCGGTGAAATCCGCAGCGGGATTCTCCGGCAACGAGGTCGCTATATGGATAATCAGACCATTCTCCTTCTCGGTGGCAACGATATCGAGTCGCTCGTTTGCACTCTCGATATAACCTGTATCGCCAATCTGACCACCCGAGTTGCCATAGAACGGAGTCTGGTCGAATACCAACTGATACGAAGTCTTATTCTTCGAGGTCACACGACGATAGCGTGCAATCTTCACGGGAGCCGTCAGCAGGTCGTAGCCAACGAACTCACTCTGCTTGATGGGGAACAACTCCACCCAATCATCGGTATCGACAGCCGAAGCATTACGCGAACGCTCCTTCTGCGCCTGCAACTCTTTGCCAAACTCCTCCAAATCGACACCCACGCCCTGCTCTTTGGCGATAAGCTCTGTAAGGTCGATGGGGAATCCGTATGTGTCGTAGAGCAGGAAGGCATCCTTACCCGAAATCTCACTCTTGCCCGCCTTCTTGGTCTGGGCAATCACGCCATCCAACAGGTTGATACCCGTAGCCAGCGTACGCAGGAACGAACTCTCCTCCTCCTCGATAACGCGCTCGACAAGCGTCTGCTGCGCTTTGAGTTCGGGGAACTGTGCGCCCATCTGCTCGACAAGCACTGCCACCAACTTACAGATAAACGGCTCGTTGAAGCCGAGGTAGGTATATCCGTAGCGTACCGCACGGCGCAGGATTCGACGAATAACATATCCTGCCTTCACATTCGAGGGCAACTGACCATCGGCAATCGAGAACGAGATGGCACGGAGGTGGTCTGCGATAACACGCATAGCCACATCGGTCTTCTCGTCAGCACCATACACCTTGCCCGACATCGCCGAGATACGCTGAATCGTCGGCTGGAATACGTCTGTATCGTAGTTAGACTTCTTGCCCTGCATAATCATACAGAGACGCTCGAAGCCCATACCCGTATCGACATTGTTCGAAGGCAGCGGTTCGAGCGAACCGTTAGCCTTACGGTTGAACTGCATAAATACGAGGTTCCAAATCTCGATAACCTGCGGGTGGCCCATATTGACCATCTCGCGACCCGACACCTTGGCAACCTCCTCTTCGTCGCGCAAGTCGAAGTGAATCTCGCTGCAAGGACCGCAAGGACCTGTCTCGCCCATCTCCCAGAAGTTATCGTGCTTGTTACCACGGATGATGTGGTCCTCGGGCAGGTACTGCTTCCAATAGTCATAAGCCTCCTGGTCGAAGGGAACTCCGTCAGACTCACTACCCTCGAATACCGTTGCGTACATACGCTCTTTCGGCAGATGATACACTTCGGTCAGCAGCTCCCAAGCCCAAGCGATAGCCTCCTTCTTGAAGTAGTCGCCGTACGACCAATTGCCGAGCATCTCGAACATTGTGTGGTGATAGGTATCGTGACCCACCTCTTCGAGGTCGTTATGCTTACCCGACACGCGCAGACACTTTTGCGTATCCGCTACGCGGGGATACTTGCGAGGTGCATTACCAAGAAAGATATCCTTAAACTGGTTCATTCCCGCATTGGTAAACATCAATGTCGGGTCGTTCTTTACGACCATCGGAGCCGAAGGAACAATTGTGTGACCTTTGCTCTCGAAGAAGTCGAGAAAAGCCTGTCTGATTTTGTTAGATTCCATATATACTTTATTTGTCAATTATTTCGTTATCAAATCAAGTTGCAAAAATACATATTTTCGCTAAATTTGCATCATTAAACTGCGTTTAATTTGACGAAATGAAGCAAAAAGAGAGTACAAACCGACCTATAAGCACCGCAACCGACAACGATGCGGTTACGGTTCGTCTGCGTACCTACACCTTTTTGCGCAAAATCCTCATAGGATTTATTCTCATTTCGCTTGTCAATTTCATCTTCTCGCAGTTCTTCTACACACCCAAGAGTTACTCCATCCTACGCGAGAATAGGGAATTGGTTCTGAAATACGAACTGCTCAATGAGAAAATTCGTGTCGCACAACGCCGATTGGGAGAGATTCGCCACCGTGACAATCACGTCTATCGCGCACTCTTCTCGTCGGACACATCCAACATCGTTGCCGAGCCGTATCCCGCTTCGAAGTATGCACACCTTGACGGAGATGAATATTCGAAGCTGATGACCTCGACGTGGCAGGCTATGGATGCTCTGGCTCAACAGATTTACCTCGAATCGGTGTCGTTCGACGAGTTGCAGATTCTCGCCAAGAACAAAGAGAACCTCTCGTCGGCAATTCCCGCAATATGGCCCATCGATCGACTGCAACTCAAAGCGCTCTATTCGTTCGGAATGCGCTACCACCCCATCTACAAACGTCGTAAATTCCACAAGGGCGTAGATATGGCGTGCGCCAAAGGGGTTCCGGTTTATGCCTCGGGAGATGCGATTGTCGAGAATACCGACATCGGTCGTCGTCGTGTCGGCTACGGCAAACAAGTTCTGCTCAACCACGAGTTCGGTTACAAGACCCGTTATGCCCACCTCAACGAAATCCTCGTCGAAGAGGGCCAAAAGGTCAAACGCGGACAACTTATCGG
>CAZIAS010000061.1:0-4223 GCA_964536825.1 uncultured Alistipes sp.
GTATCTTTGGTCCCGTAAAGGATTACGAGTGCCACTGCGGTAAGTACAAGCGCATTCGCTATAAGGGTATCGTCTGCGACCGATGCGGTGTGGAGGTTACCGAGAAGAAGGTGCGTCGTGAGCGTATGGGTCACATCTCGTTGGTTGTGCCTGTGGTTCATATTTGGTACTTCAAGTCGTTGCCTTCGAAAATCGGCTATCTGCTCGGTATCCCCTCGAAGAAGCTCGAAACAATCATCTATTACGAGCGTTACGTGGTTATCAATGCCGGTGCAGCTGCCGAGCACGGTATCGAGCGCTTGCAGACTCTCTCGGAGAAGGAGTATCTCGATACGTTGGCTCTTCTGCCGAAGGGCAATCAGGCGTTGTCGGATGACGATCCCGACAAGTTTGTTGCACAGATGGGTGCCGAGGCAATCTACACCCTCTTGCAGCAGGTGGATCTCGATTCGATGTCGTATGCACTGCGCGATAGAGCTTCGAAGGAGACTTCGCAGCAGCGTAAGACCGAGGCTCTCAAACAGTTGAATGTTATCGAGTCGTTCCGTGCATCGCAGGGCAAGAACCGTCCCGAGTGGATGGTGTTGAAGGTAATTCCGGTTATTCCTCCCGAATTGCGTCCGCTTGTTCCGCTGGATGGTGGTCGTTTCGCGACATCGGATTTGAACGATTTGTATCGTCGTGTGATTATCCGTAACAACCGTTTGAAGCGTCTTATCGAGATTAAGGCTCCGGAGGTTATTCTCCGCAACGAGAAGCGTATGTTGCAGGAGGCTGTCGATTCTCTGTTCGACAACTCGCGCAAGAGCAATGCCGTGAAGAACGAGTCAAACCGTCCGCTCAAATCGCTTTCGGACTCGTTGAAGGGTAAGCAGGGTCGCTTCCGTCAGAACTTGCTCGGTAAGCGTGTTGATTACTCGGCTCGTTCGGTTATCGTCGTGGGTCCGGAGTTGAAGATGCACGAGATGGGTATTCCGAAGGATATGGCGGCAGAGTTGTACAAGCCGTTTGTTATCCGTAAGCTCATCGAGCGCGGAATCGTTAAGACCGTGAAGTCGGCGAAGAAGATTATCGACCGCAAGGATCCCGTAATCTGGGGTATCTTGGAGAACGTCATAAAGGGTCATCCGGTATTGATGAACCGTGCTCCGACGCTTCACCGTCTGGGTATCCAGGCATTCCAGCCCAAACTTATCGAGGGTAAGGCAATGCAGTTGCACCCGCTCGCTTGTACGGCGTTCAACGCCGACTTCGATGGTGACCAGATGGCAGTACACTTGCCGCTGGGTAATGCCGCCATCTTGGAGGCACAGTTGTTGATGCTCGGTTCGCACAACGTCCTCAATCCGGCGAATGGTGCGCCTATTACGGTGCCGTCGCAGGATATGGTCCTCGGTCTGTACTATATTACCAAGCCCCGTAAGGGTGTCAAGGGTGAGGGTCTGACCTTCTATGGTCCGGAGGAGGCTATCATTGCTTACAACGAGGGTCGTGCAGCACTGCACGCAACCGTTAAGTGTATGGTTTACGACTTCAACGAGGCGGGTGAGCGTGTCGAGATGCTCAAAGAGACAACCATCGGACGTATCCTCTTCAATCAGGTTGTTCCCGAGGAGGTTGGCTACATCAATGAGGTGCTGACAAAGCGTTCGTTGCGTGATATCATTGCAGTCGTATTGAAGAAGGCGGGTGCCGATAAGGTGGCAGCATTCCTCGACGACATCAAGAATATGGGTTACCAGATGGCATTCCGCGGAGGTCTGTCGTTTAACCTCGATGCGGTAATCGTACCCGAGCAGAAGCAGGCTCTCATTCAGGAGGGTTACGATCGTTCGGACGCCATTATGGAGGACTACAATATGGGTCTTATTACCAACAACGAGCGTTACAACCAGATTATCGACGTTTGGACCAATATCAACTCAAAACTTACGAAGGTAGTAATCGATACGTTGGTAAATGATAACGATGGATTCAACCCTGTGTATATGATGCTCGACTCGGGTGCGCGTGGTTCGCGAGAGCAGATTCGTCAGCTCTCGGGTATGCGTGGTCTTATGGCGAAGCCCCAGAAGTCGGGTGTTGAGGGAGGTCAGCAGGTTATCGAGAACCCGATTTTGTCGAACTTCAAAGAGGGTCTGTCGGTGCTAGAATACTTTATCTCGACCCACGGTGCGCGTAAGGGTCTTGCCGATACCGCACTTAAAACGGCGGATGCAGGTTATCTGACTCGTCGTTTGGTCGATGTAGCACAGGATGTGATTATCAACGAGGATGACTGCGGTACGTTGCGTGGTTTGACCGCTACGGCTATCAAACGTAATGATGACGTGGTGCAGACTCTCTACGATAGAATTTTGGGTCGTACGGCACTTAACGATGTTATCCACCCGATTACGGGCGAGTTGCTTTGCGCTGCCGGTCAGGAGATTACCGAGACTATTGCCGAGGCTATCGATAAGTCGCCGCTCGAATCGATTGAGATTCGCTCGGTACTTACCTGCGAGGCTCGTCGCGGTGTCTGCGCGAAGTGCTATGGTCGCAACCTTGCAACGGCGCGTATGGTTCAAAAGGGAGAGGTTGTCGGCGTTATCGCTGCACAGTCTATCGGAGAGCCTGGTACGCAGCTTACGCTCCGTACGTTCCACGTCGGTGGTGTTGCAGGTGGTACAACGGTCGAGACCAATGTTATCTCGAAATACGAGGGTCGCCTCGAAATCGACGAGTTGCGCACTATCAAGGGCAAGAACTCGCAGGGCGAGGCTATGGACCTTGTAATTTCGCGTCAGTCGGAGTTCCGAATTGTCGATCCGAAGACCGATATCGTTCTCTATACCCACAACCTGCCCTATGGTGCAACCCTCTTTATGAAGGATGGTGCCGAGGTCAAGAAGGGAGATCTGATTTGCGAGTGGGATCCCTACAACGCAGTTGTTATCGCCGAACACGATGGTAAGGCTGTCTATGACAGCGTTATCGAGGGTGTTACCTATCGTGACGAGCGCGATGAGCAGACCGGCCTTTCGGAGAAGGTTATCATCGAGAGCAAGGACCGTACGAAGAACCCCGTTATCAAGATTGTAAGCAAGGAGGGCGAAGAGATTAAGGCATACAACCTGCCTGTTTCGGCTCACGTTGTGGTCAAGGATAACGCCAAGATTAAGGCGGGCGATATTCTTATCAAGATTCCGCGTGCCGTAGGTAAGTCGGGAGGCGATATCACCGGAGGTCTTCCGCGAGTTACCGAGCTCTTCGAGGCTCGTAACCCGTCGAATCCCGCAATCGTTTCGGAAATCGACGGCGAGGTTACGTTCGGTAAGATTAAGCGTGGTAATCGCGAGATTGTCATCACCTCGAAGCAGGGCGATGTTAAGCGTTATCTCGTGCCCCTGTCGCGTCAGATTATCGTTCAGGAAAACGACTTTGTGAAGGCTGGTATGCCGCTTTCGGACGGAGCAATCACTCCGAGCGATATCTTGCGCATCCTCGGTCCCACGAAGGTTCAGGAGTATATCGTGAACGAGGTTCAGGAGGTGTATCGTATGCAGGGTGTGAAGATTAACGACAAGCACTTCGAGATTATCGTTCGTCAGATGATGAACAAGGTTCAGATTGAGGATCCGGGAGATACCCGTTTCTTCGAGGACCAGGTAGTCGATAAGTGGGAGTTTATGGACGTGAACGACGAACTCTACGACAAGGTAGTTGTTACCGATGCCGGCGATTCGACCAGCGTTCAGGCAGGTCAGATTATCTCGGTTCGCAAGTTGCGTGACGAGAATTCGAGCCTCAAACGTCGTGATATGAAGCCCGTACAGGTTCGTGATATCGTTCCTGCAACTTCGAATCAGGTACTCCAAGGTATCACTCGTGCGGCATTGCAGACATCGAGCTTCATCTCGGCTGCATCGTTCCAGGAGACTACCAAGGTGCTCAACGAGGCTGCAATCCAGGGTAAGCGCGATCCGCTCGAAAACCTCAAAGAGAATGTTATCTGCGGTCATCTTATCCCGGGTGGTACAGGTCTGCGCGACTACGACAACCTCGTTGTCGGAGCCAAGGCAGATGTTGAGTTGCTCGCTCGATAGACTCGACCAAATCTATAACAGACAAGGGCTGTCCGACTTTGTGTCGCGACAGCCCTTGTTGGTAAATAGGGTTAAAGGTTACGGTAATGATGCCAAAAGTGGCGCTTTTTGAGTATTAAATTGAGGGCGAGAAAC
>CAZIAS010000062.1:0-3701 GCA_964536825.1 uncultured Alistipes sp.
GTATGGCGCGAAATCTTACCCTCGCGCACAATACCGCCGGCGATGGTGCCGACCTTCGAAATCTTGAAGGTTTCGAGTACCTCAATCGAGCAGACAATCTCCTCCTTCATCACGGGCTCCAACATACCCTCGATTGCATCCTTAATGTCGTTGATGGCATCGTAGATAATCGAGTAGAGACGAATCTCAATCTCCTCCTGCTCGGCAAGTTTGCGCGCCGTAGCCGAAGGACGAACCTGGAAGCCGACGATGATGGCATTCGAAGCAGCAGCAAGCAGCACGTCCGACTCCGAAATCTGACCCACGGCAGCGTGAATGACATTGACCTGCACGCTCTCCTTCGAGAGTTTGATAAGCGAGCCGGACATAGCCTCCACCGAACCATCCACGTCGCCCTTGACGATGATGTTGAGCTCCTTGAACGAGCCGATAGCGATACGGCGGCCAATCTCATCGAGCGTAACGTGCTTCTGGGTCATAATGCCCTGCATACGCTGCAACTGTTCGCGCTTGTTGGCAATCTCGCGTGCCGAGCGGTCGTCCTCCATCACGTTGAAGGCATCTCCCGCCTGCGGAGCTCCATTCAGACCGAGTACCTGTACGGGAGTCGAAGGACCCGCCTCCGAAACCTTCTTGCCGTTCTCGTCGAACATAGCCTTCACACGGCCCGTGTATGTTCCTGCAAGCAGAACGTCGCCAATGCGGAGCGTACCGCTCTGGACCATAATTGTCGAAACGTAACCGCGACCCTTGTCGAGCGTCGATTCGATGATTGCGCCCTGTGCCTTCTTGTTGGGGTTGGCTTTCAGGTCGAGCATCTCCGCTTCGAGGAGTACCTTTTCGAGTAGCTTGTCGAGGTTAAGACCCTTCTTTGCCGAGACGTCTTGGCTTTGGTATTTACCGCCCCAATCCTCGACCAGATAGTTCATTCCTGCCAACTGCTCCTTGATATGGTCGGGATTTGCAGCCGGTTTATCAATCTTGTTGATGGCGAATACCATCGGAACGCCTGCTGCCTGTGCGTGGTTGATAGCCTCGATAGTCTGGGGCATCACGCTGTCGTCGGCAGCCACGATAATGATTGCCACGTCGGTAATCTTTGCACCACGCGCACGCATTGCGGTAAATGCCTCGTGACCCGGAGTGTCGAGGAAGGTAATCTTCTGTCCGTTCAGCTCGACGCTGTAAGCACCGATGTGCTGGGTAATACCTCCTGCCTCGCCCTCGATGACGTTGGTTTTACGAATATTGTCGAGCAACGAAGTCTTACCGTGGTCAACGTGACCCATAACCGTAACGATGGGAGGACGGGGCAGCAAATCCTCCTCGGCATCGGCATCGCTCTCGATGGCCTCCTGAATCTCCACCGAAACGAACTCTACCTTGAAGCCGAACTCCTCGGCAACCACAGCCAAAGCCTCGGCATCCAGACGCTGGTTGATGGACACCATCAAACCGAGGTTCATACAGGCTGTGATGACCTGCGTGGGCTGGATGTTCATCATCGTAGCCAACTCGCTCACAGTTACGAACTCCGTAACTTTGAGTATCGAGCGCTCCTGCTCTGTGCGCTCCATCTCCTCGTTGATACGCTCGGCAACAGCCTCACGCTTCTCCTTACGATACTTCGCGCCCTTATTCTTGGCACCCTTCGCCGTCAAACGAGCCAGAGTGTCCTTAATCTGCTTCGAAACCTCTTCGTCGCTTACCTCTGGACGAATAACGGGCTTCGGAGCCTTATTGTGTTTCTTATTCTTCTTCTCCTGCTTGGCCTGTGCGTTCTGATTGTTGTGCTGATTCTGGTTGTTGTTCTGCTGTCCGCCCTTTTGGGACTTGCCACCCTGATGCTGATTTCCGGGTTTATTGACATCAACCTTCTCTTTGCTCAAACGCTTACGCTTCTGCTTGCCGCCGGGAACCATTCCCGAGACATCCATCGTGCCGAGAATCTGGGGACCTGCCAGCGTGCTGACCGAAGGACGGAAGACGTTATCTGCCTTCTTCTCTGCCTGCGGAGCCTCGCTCTTCGCGGGCTCTGCTTTTGGCTCGACAACCTTCTCGATAGCCTCTGCCTTTGGAGTTGCTGTGGGAACCTCTGCGGGTTCAACCTGTGCTTTCGGCTCTTTTGCAGGAGCCTCCTTGGGTTCGGGTTTGGGCTCGGGTTTTACCTCTGCCTTCGGCTCCTCCCTCTTTGCAGCAGGTTTCGGGTTGAGGTCGATTTTGCCGAGAATCTTCGGCTTTTGCACCTCATCCTTGACGCTGATAACATTGCTCTTTACGACCAACTCCTCTGCCTCTTTTGCCGGCTGCTTTGCCGAGTCGATGGTTATTGTTGCCTGTTTTTGCGAAATCTTTTCGCGGATTGTATTTCGTTCATTCCCCGAACTTCGGTTCGTTCCGAACTCCTTCTCGAGAATGGCATACATCTCGGCGGTTACCTTCGTATTAGGCGTACCGTCGGTTGCGATGCCCTTCTTCTGCAAATGATCCACGATGGTGTTCAAACCCACCTTGAACTCTTTTGCAACCTGAATGAGCCTTAATTTCTTTTCGTTATCCATAAATACTCCTCTCTGTTTTTCGTGTTAGGTTAGTTACTCTTCGAACTCTGCTTTGAGAATGGCGATAACCTTCTCTGCCTGCTCCAATTCGAGGTCGGCGCGCGATGCGACATCCTCGGCAGAGAGTTCGAGTACGCTCTTTGCGGTGTCGAAACCAACCTCTTTTAGAGCGTCGATAATCCAGCTCTCGATTTCGTCAGAGAACTCTGTGAGAGCAACGTCCTCCTCCTCGATTTCACGATATACGTCGATGTCGTATCCTGTGAGCATCTTCGACAGACGGATGTTCAAACCACCCTTACCGATAGCCAGCGAAACCTGGTCGGGTTTGAGATAGACGGCTGCGGTCTTCTTCTCGTCGTCGATAACGATGCTCGAAACCTTTGCAGGATTGAGCGTACGCTGAATCATCAGCTGGGGATTGGTTGTATAGTTGATAACGTCGATATTTTCGTTGTGCAACTCCTTTACGATGGTGTAGATTCGCGAACCCTTCATACCGACGCAAGCGCCTACGGGGTCGATGCGGTCATCGTACGACTCTACGGCAACCTTGGCTCTCTCACCCGGGATACGGGCAATAGCCTTGATGGTAATCAGACCATCGAAAATCTCGGGAACCTCCTGCTCGAACAGGCGTTCGAGGAATTCGTTGGCCGTGCGCGAAAGGATGATGCGGGGATTGTTGTTGTTCATCTCGACACTCTTCACGATTGCCTTGATGGTATCTCCCTTGCGGTAGAAGTCGCCCGGAATCTGCTCTGCTTTCGGTAACAGAAGTTCGTTATCCTCGTCGTCGAGGATGAGCACCTCCTTCTTCCAGACCTGATAAATCTCGCCCGAAACGATATCTCCCACCTTCTCCTTGTACTTGTCGTAGATGTTTGCCTTTTCGAGGTCGATGATGCGCGATGCGAGGTTCTGGCGCAACGAGAGTACGGCGCGGCGTCCGAACTGCTCAAAGCCGATTGCGTCGGTATATTCGTCGCCCACCTCGTACGAAGAGTCAATCTTCTGAATCTCCGAGAGCGAGATTTGCGATACGGGGTCGGTCAAATCCTCGTCGGCTACAACCTCGCGGTTGCGCCAGATTTCGAGGTCGCCCTTCTCGGGGTTGATAATCACGTCGAAGTTCTCGTC
>CAZIAS010000063.1:0-3047 GCA_964536825.1 uncultured Alistipes sp.
AGGCTGATATTTATCTGACTCGTGGCTCTGGAAACCATCACAACAAATAAACAATACCCCACACCTGTATTGGTGTCGGGTAACAATCCCAAAGTTATACCAATACGAGGTGATGAGCGTGCTGCTTCCCTTGTTGTGAATGAAATTTTCCAGATTTCGAGTCAAGGATAAAAGCTAATACACTTCCATCAATATATGTCTGCCAAGCAGCATAAGCCACTCGACTCTACAAAATTAGAAAACATTTTCGAAATGAACAATACTATACGGGATATTGTTCCCGATAAAATAAAAATCACTCCCGCATAATCGCAGAGAGTGATTTGTTGTTTTGACCGGAAATGTGCGAAATTACTCGTGCAGAGCCTTCCAAAGCATATCTTTGAGCTCGGTAATGTGGTAACCGCTGACCGACGAGATAAATACCGAGGGGATATCCTTCGGCAGCAGCGGACGCATCTGCTCCTCCAACTCCTCGTCAATCATATCACACTTGGTAATGGCAAGCAGTCGCTGCTTGTCGAGCAATTCGGGGTTGTACTGCGTGAGCTCGCCCAGCAAAATATCGTAGTCGTGCTGAATGTCGTCACTATCGGCAGGAATCATAAAGAGCAACACCGAATTACGCTCGATATGGCGCAGGAAACGTGTACCAATGCCTTTGCCCTCGTGCGCACCCTCGATAATTCCGGGGATATCTGCCATAACGAACGACTTGTGGTCGCGAGCCTCGACAATTCCGAGGTTGGGCTCCAAAGTGGTAAAGGCGTAGTTCGCAATCTTGGGCTTTGCTGCCGAAACAACCGACAGCAGCGTACTTTTGCCCGCATTGGGGAAGCCGACAAGTCCGACATCTGCCAAGACCTTCAATTCGAGAATAAACGTGCCTTCGGCACCCTCTTCGCCCGGCTGTGCATAGCGCGGAGCCTGATTTGTGGCAGTCTTGAAGTGCCAATTGCCTAAACCTCCGCGACCACCTTTGAGCAAAACGAGTTGCTCGTCCTGCTCGGTAACCTCGCCAACAACTTCGGTGTAGGTCTCGCCGGTCTCCTCGTCGGTAAATACCTGCTTGGCAACGGTTCCGAGTGGTACGGGGATGATGATATCCTTGGCATCCTTGCCCGACGAGCGCGCTCCCGAACCACACTCTCCATCCTCGGCGAATTGGTGACGCTGATATTTGAGATGAATCAGAGTCCAATATTGGCTCTCGCCTTGCAGAATGATGCTGCCACCCTTGCCTCCATCGCCACCATCGGGCCCTCCGAAAGCGACGAATTTCTCGCGGCGGAAGTGGGCCGAGCCTGCTCCACCGTGTCCCGAGCGAGCAAAAATCTTAACGTAATCTACAAAGTTCGAACCTGCCATATTTTGTACTCTTGTTATTGACCGCGACAAAAGTACAAAATAATTCAAAATTCAAAATTCAAAATTCAAAATTTATTTCTAACTTTGTAGAGCAGTCTTCGGATTGCAGACATATTATTGATGAAAGTGTATTAGCTTTTATCCTTGAATGGAAATCTGGAAAATTTTCAATGACCAAGGAGAGCATCACACTCGTCACTCTGTATTGATTCTTCAACAGGGGTGTTTTGCCCCATACTTGTAGATAGATACGAGTGTGGGGTATGTTTATTTGGTCATAGGTATTCCAGAACCTCCATTCAGATAAACTAATCAACCTCACACTTTCTGTTTATACTAACCGCGCGTTCGGGGTTGGCGGGCAAGAGACTCAACTATTATGAAAAAAGTATTACTAACTTTGTGTGCAGTTGCCTGCTCGGTATTCTATGTGTCGGCACAACAATTGGAAGAGGTTGTCTATCTGAAAAATGGCTCTATAATTCGAGGTGTCATTATGGAGCAGGTGCCGGGGAAGACCATTAAAATCCAAACTGCCGATGGTAGTCTGTTTGTGTATCAAATCTCCGATGTCGAAAAAATAACAAAGGAGACTTTGCAACGGCCGACTAAAATTAGTTCATCCAGAAAACAACCCAAAACGAAGAGTGTAATTGATTGGACTCCTAAATATAGGGGAGAGGTTAATGTTGGTTATGCCATTACGGGAAATAGATTCCGTTGGGGTGCAGAATACACTGATAGTGCAGGAGAAGAGGATTACACCTATCCAGATAGTAAAGATGCAAAAGAATTGGTTACTGTATTTTCGCATCCGTTATTTGAAACAATTCACGGAGTTGATATTGGTCCTTATCTGTTTATAGGTGCCGGCATTGGAGCACAATACTATTATGGTAAAACGAAGAGTGCGCGCGAGTGGCTGGATATAGGAGTCTCCGATAAGAATATTGCACGTTGGGATGCCGTAATATTGCCAATTTTTGCAGATTTTAAATTTATGTACCCCGTAAATAAAAATTTTACTCCATATCTTAACCTTGGGCTTGGAGGAACGGTTGGATGCTGCTCTTCTTTCGACGGTTATGCCAAAGAAACAGAGGAGATTCGAGTAGATGGCTACGACGAATATCTCGAAAGTTATAGCTCTCTTAAAACTCGCGGAGGTTTTTACTTCGATTTAGGAGTGGGATTTAGATATAAATTGTTGAATTTCAGTATGGGATTCCAGCACCAAACATTTAAGATGGTCAATTCCGTCAAGGAAGATTATTATTTTGATAGGAAAGATGACTTTGATGCTGAACTATCAATTTTTACCCGAATTAACTCATTCTGTGTAAGAGTAGGCGTGAATTTCTAATCATACGTAAGATAAATCTCTATAAGCGACATTTGTCGCTGAATGGCATTAAATAGCAACAAATAAGAAGTTATCTGCTTTGCTATTAAGCACTCTTCGGAGTGTGAATGCCATTAAGTGAGTGCAAACGAACGACTGCCATTTAGAGTGCAAGTCCGAATGTTTTCCCCCCCCCACACCGATCTCGCGGGTATCGTTTTCGATACCTTTGGATGTGGTGGGGGAACTATGGATAATGGGGAGGCAATGGTGCATCTTCCACACGCTACACCGCCTCGCAGGTCTTGCGGGTATTGTTTTCGATACCTTTGAATGT
>CAZIAS010000064.1:0-2710 GCA_964536825.1 uncultured Alistipes sp.
TTCTTAGATGTGGGTTGCGGAGTATAGAGTTGCACCGTCCAACCACCAGACGAAATCATATAGCAATCGTCCTGCATCGTCTCGCCCCAATAGTTCATCAGGCAGTCATAGACATCGTAGGCATCGACAAGCGACCTGTCAGCACCAAAAATTTCCAACAGCGAGTTGCCAAGTTGCTCGATAAGCGTCTTGGGAGCAAAGCCCTGAGCAAGTGAGTTGAGTTCGCCACGATGCTTGTCGCACCAATCGGCGAAACTACGCTTAAACACCTCGATCTGTTTTTGGAAATCAGCATTCGCAGAAACGGTGTCACGAATGGCATCCTGTTCGCAATTGAGCGAATAGTATCCTTCGCGCGAAGGATGTTCCAAGAAGAGGTCGCTACGCAACGATGGACATACATCCCAATATGTCGCAAGTTGGTCAATGTCGTGCTTAGGCAGCCCACCATAGAGGTGTGCATCGATATCTTGCAATATCTCGGTATCGGGGGCGGAAACATAGCGAGGGATATTGAGGTTGTAGTCATTGCGCTCAATCTCCTCCATAGGCACAAAGCGAGCAAAGTGGGGTACGTCACGCTGCGACTGCCATACATCGACAATGCGGCGGATATCCTGCTCACGTAGGCGGTTTTTGGCACCGTCCTTAATATAACCACTCTTGGCATCAATCATAAAGACGCCCTTACGACCTGCCGCCTCCGATTTCTCGATGATAATGATGCAAGCGGGGATTCCAGTGCCGAAGAATAGGTTGGCAGGAAGACCGATGATGCCCTTAATATATCGTTTCTCAGCAACGAGATACTTACGGATTTGCGCCTCTGCATTGCCACGGAACAGCACTCCGTGAGGTAAGATACAAGCAGCGCAACCAGTCTGCTTCAGCGAGCGAACAATGTGAAGCAAAAAGGCATAGTCGCCATTCTTCTCTGGCGGAATGCCAATCTTTATACCTTCACCCCAACGCTTATATTCATCCTCCGCTTTGGCACTTTTCAACCACGATTTTGTTGAGAATGGTGGGTTTGCAACGATATAGTCGAATGTTTTAAGCTGGTCATCGTCCTTAAATTGTGGGTCGTTGATAGTGTCACCTTGCTTAATGTCGGCATAAATTTCGTTGTGAAGAATCATATTCATCTTCGCCAAACCGACAGTGGCATTATCCTTCTCCTGACCATAAACGGTTGCTCCTTCTGGCGTTTCGCACATAGCCCTCAATAGCAACGAGCCAGAGCCACAAGTAGGGTCGTATATAGTTGTGCGCTTGCCATTTTTAGCATTGCTCAAGCCGATAACCTTCGCCATAACACGGCTAACCTCGGCAGGGGTGTAGAATTGACCTTTGCTCTTACCACTTTCGGTAGCAAAGTTTTTCATCAAATACTCGTAGGCATCGCCAATAAGGTCATCATCAGCTGCTCTGTTCTTGCTAAAATCGAGGTTTTCGTTCTGGAAGACAGCGATAAGTTTGCTAAGCGTTTCAACTTTATCTTTACCCTTGCCGAGTTTTGCTTCGTCGTCAAAGTCAGCAACAAATACACCATCAAGTTGATTGGCCTCAGCAAGTTTCTGCATCTTTTTATTTATCTCCTCGCCGATATTGGGATTACCTTTGAGTGCAACAAAGTCCTCAAAATAACAACCATCGGGGATTTCAATATCAAATGCTGCATCACTACGACTTTTGTCGCTGATATACTTCACGAAAAGTATAACCAACACATAATCTTTGTATTGGCTTGCATCCATACCACCACGAAGCTCGTCGCAGCATTTCCATAGCGTGCTATATAGTTCAGATTTTTTGACTGCCATAATTACTCCTTATTCGCAATTAAATCTTTGGGATCAACATTCAAAATCTTGGCTATCTCGAAGAGTACTTCGAGGCTTGGCTGACGACGATTGCAGACATAAGAGTTCACCATGCAGAAACTCTTGCCAAGCTTTTCAGCAAGCCAAGTTTGTTTAATTCCGCGCTCTTCGAGGACCTCTTTTATGCGATTCATATAGAAAGTATTTAATCATTTCCCACAAAGTTATAAAATATTATGAAATAAAAAGAGAAAAAGCCGAAACTTTTTCTCTTCTCTCGCAAACCTTGATGTATCGCTCAGTATGTTTGCCTCCTAAATTCTGGTAAATTCATCGTTATTTTTATTCCTACGGCTGCACTGCCACCTTAATCACGCCGTCCAGCTTGTTCTCAAACAGGTGGTACGCATCGGCGATGTCGGCGAGTTTATAGCGGTGCGTAATTAGTGGCGTGGTGTCAATCTTGCCCGCCTCGATGAGGCTCAAAATCTCCGCACAGTCGCAGCCGTCCACGCCGCCCGTCTTGAAGGTCAGATTCTTGCCGTACATATCGGGCAGTGGCAGTATCTGTGGCTTATCATACAACGCCACAACTGTCACAATCGCATTTGGGCGAGCGCACTCCCACGCCAGGTGGAAGGTATCCTCCGCTCCCGCAACCTCCAACACAACATCAGCCCCTCCACGCTCGCATTTTTGGCGCACTGTGGCGATGCAATCCTCCGGCGCGACAACTTCTACACTCGGATAATGTTCGCGCACGAAGCGGGCTCTTTCGGGCGATTTTTCGCAAATGATGATATGCTTTGGCTGCTTCAACATCACACAGAGCAGCGTGCAGATTCCCGTCGGTCCCGCACCGATAATCAGCACCGTGTCGTCGGGCT
>CAZIAS010000065.1:0-1885 GCA_964536825.1 uncultured Alistipes sp.
ACTTTTTATTATATACAAAAACCTGCCTAACAAAAAACTTGTTAGACAGGCTCTTGTACTTATTGTAATCGAATTAGCGACTATCTCTTGATGCGGGCATCTCTGACACTCTTCTTTATCGGTTGCAGCGATGCTGCCGAGCTGAATCGATGCAGAGCCTTGCGGGCATAGCGATCTTTGTGGAGACTCTTTACTGCCGACTGCTCCTCTGCGAGCTCTCCCTGCTCGATAGATATGGCGCCTGTATAGTTGGTCGTAATCTTATTGCCATCCTCATCGATAAAGTTTGCTGTCATCGTGTAGGTGTCGCCATTGGCAGTTACGTTTAACGAGCCCGAAGTTATCAGTGCGTATATCTCCAACTCGTCGGAGCTGTTGTATGCCGTATAGTATGTGGGGAGTAGGTATCCGTCTTCGCTAATCTCGCCGGCAAGAGCATCGCCGACCTTATTTCCGCTCTCGGAGTAGGCTACTATGGAGTATGAGCCCACGGGGGTAGAGGCATTTAGATTTGTAAAACACTCTACGCAAATCTCCTCGGTATTGTTTGTCAAATATATATTCCAATTATTGGCGCCGTTTTCGTAGTAGTCGCCATAGTAATATGCCCACACCGCCAGAGTTGTCATAGCAATATCTCCCGTCGGGGTCGAGATATCGCCACTGCTACTTCCGTCGCCGGCATAGGTAAATGTGTATTGTGTCAAACCGGTGGTCGGTGTGTTGTCATATCCGAAGACATAAATCGTATAACTGTTGCCGGCAGTCAATACCTCGCTGTAATCGTAAGAATCCTCGCCCGATGCAATGTAGTATTGCAATCCGTCGTCAGCAGAGTAATACTCGATAAGGTCGCTTATAATAAACGACTCGCTCTGTCCTGCGTAGTAATCGCTCTCTTCAATAGTCCAGAAATAGGGGTCGTTATTGCTTGGCGTAATGGTTATAAGACCTCCGCTGACATTGATGGAGAAGGTGTTGTCCGAACTCTCGCCACCTCCGTTATCTCCGCCATCTTCGTTGTTGTCACTGCCACTGCCCTCTCCCGTGCGGAATGCTTTGAGTGTGGGATTTGTCTTGGGATTGAGTTTCGAATCGACGCCAAATGCAAAGATGTAGTAGTCTGTGTCGGGTGTGAGCTCTCCGGAGAAAGTGCGTTGATTCTCGCCTATCGAGATGCTCTCCACGATTGATGTGCCCGATGAAGAACAATGCTTGCGCAGATTGGCAATCATATCCTGCATAAACTCTGTGTTGCTTTTGTAGCCGGCATAAACCGATTTTTCGACCTTGTCAAAGTAGTATAAAGTGGTATTGTTGTCGGGAGTGACCTTGACAACGGCACCTGTGGCGGTAATGTTGCTGATCGCGATTTCGAAATTCATATCTGAATAGCCGCTATAACCTCCGTTCTCGTTAATGTCGGAACAACTTGCCGCAAACAGTGCAAATACAGAGATGAGCACTGTAAAAAGATTTCTCAATTTCATACGTTTTGATTGTTTTGTATTATGTAGATGCAAATATATGTATAATATTCAATAAATGTATTTTTGGGAGTATAAAACTCTTTTGCGAGATGCTCTTTGTGGAATATCGAGTTGTTAAATTCGTAAAATAGTCATATCTTTGCATCCGATAATTGAGGAGAGGTGCAGGAGTGGTTGAACTGGCCCGCCTGGAAAGCGAGTAAACGTCAAAAGCGTTTCAGGGGTTCGAATCCCCTTCTCTCCGCAAAGAGTAAACGAGGCAAAAGATGTCGATTTTTCGACATCTTTTGTTTTTTTATACCTACGGCGCGAGTTTACTCGCAGACGAAGGTGTGAAAAACAAAAGTTAGTTGATTTATCAACTTTTGCCGAGTGCAGCTCTTTGCAAGGGCCCT
>CAZIAS010000066.1:0-1847 GCA_964536825.1 uncultured Alistipes sp.
GTTTTATGCATAAGAGTGCATACCTCCGAGCAGGAAATTGACACCGAAATAGGTTATCAGCACCGAGATGAAAGCCACAATCATAAACGAGTGGAAGAATATCGGTCGTCGGAACAGAGTCATCGACCGAGAGTGTATGGCTGCCGAATAGACCAGCATAGTAATCAGCGCCCACACCTCCTTCGGGTCCCATCCCCAATATCGGCCCCACGAGATATTTGCCCACACGGCGCCGATAAAGATGCCTGCCGTCAAGAGAAAAACCGCCGGATAGAGCATTATATTGCTTACCACCTGCAAATACTCGACCTCCTCGTGATAGTTGCTCTTCGTATAGCGCAGGACCAACGCCGTAACGCCATTCAGCATAGTGAAGGCAAGCAGCGAGTAGGCAATCATAATCACTACGACGTGGATGCTCAATAGTGGCGACTGCAAGACGGGCATCAGTTGCGTGATGCGTGGTGACGCCTCGCCCATCATCGACACAAGCAACGTAAAGCCACACAACAGATAGCCAAAAGGCAGCGCCATACGGAACTTATGCATCGTACAAAGCGCAATCAATGCGCTGCACCACGCCATAAACTGCATAGTTTCAAATCCGTTCGAGAGCGGAACGTGACCGCTCACAACCCATCGCAGGACGATTTGCAGCGTGAGGTAGAGCAATACAGCCCCCAGGCCTGCGGCGAGCGCGATGTTGAGCCACCTGCCCCTGCCGCTATGCAGCGAGGATACCAGGCAGTATATCAGGAAGAAGACAATCCCGAGCGTTATGCACGTCATCGCCAGCGGGCGATTGATATTGGCAGAATTGTACAACTTCTCCGCCTCGAAACGCCACGACGGAGGCAACACGTCGCCGGCCTCGTTTATTTGATATCTGCCGATTTTATCGAGCAACGACGATACCTCATCGTACTTTTTGAGCATAATCTTCTCCGCCACGAGATTCATACTGCGACCTATAAAGAGCCATTGGTCGTATGGTACCTCGGAGGAGAGTTTGTCCGCCAACGAATACCATATAACAAGACCTTCACTGTCGCGATACGGATATATTTTGAGCAGGTTGCCCATAGCGAGCATACTTACCAGGTTGAACTTCTCGTTTGCCGCCTCGGCATTTCGGCGGTTTGCAACACCCTCGCCACGCAATGCATCGTCGAGTTTGTAACCATCAACCGAGGCGAAGTCGGTAAGGCGGGCATACTTGCCCTCGATGCCGAGCAGTCGCTGTGTTTCGCCACCCTTGATTTTAATCATCGGCTCACGCTTCCAATCGTCATAGAAGAAGAACCAACCCGTAACCACCTGCTCTGCCGTCAAACCGCGATATGTCGGTTTTCCGTAGAGCTTCGTAGTAAAATCTTTGGCGAAGGTCTGCAATGGGCAGATGCGGTCGTTGTAGTAGATATGCAGGTCGCCGAACCTTGCCGCCACATCGCGTGGTAGGGTTTGGGGCATCCTCTCCTCGCCAAAGGCGGAGAGTGAGCAGCAGAGTGCCGCCACAACGACGGCTGTACGTTTGAGTGCAGGATGTCGCAGCAGAGCGCGAAAACGGCTGTTCGGCTGCAAGAAGAAGCCGAGCATCGAGAGTAGTAGCGCAAGATATCCGGCATAAGTGACTCCGATGCCGTAGGGGTCGTATGCAACAGACAGGGTCACACCCTCGCCGTCTTGGTCGTAGCCTGCCTGGTAGAGACGATAGTTGCGGTGCGAGAGTATATTGTTCATCGAGACTATCCCCTCCGTGCAGTCGCTGCCATCCCTGATTTCGAGCCTGCTGACGTAGTCCATAGGCGCAAATGTCCCTTCGTAGTATTGCAACTCGAATGCTTGCA